>NZ_JAYEEU010000009.1:0-451499 GCF_034653295.1 Erythrobacter epiphyticus
GCGCCAAGGCCAAGCTCGGCGAAGCGATCAGCTACGCCCTCAAACGCTGGGATGGCCTGACGCGCTTCCTCGACGATGGACGCATCGATCTCGACAACAACGCCGTTGAGCGCGCCATCCGTCCGCTCGCCTTGGGCCGCAAGAACGCCCTGTTCGCCGGCTCCGACGAGGGTGGCGACAACTGGGCGGTGATCGCCACGCTCATCGAAAACTGCAAGCTCACCGGCATCAACCCACACACATGGCTGGCCGCGACGCTCACCAGGCTCGCCAATGGCCACCCCGCATCGCGGATAGACGAGCTCACCCCACACGCTCATGTGGCCTGAGAACACCGCTTACGATCGAAGCCATCGCTGAGGGATATGATCTCACCATCGGGATCATGCACAACAGCAAGCGAGGCAGTCACGCATGGGCGCTCGACATGATCGAATTGGAGCGCTCAGCTGTGGACGTGAAAATCCTGCAATTCGTGCGCGACCATACCTTTGCCCCGGCTGATTTCATTCTGCGCAAAGATGGCTGTTGCAGGCTTTCACCGCAGCTTGCACGGGTGGTGGCAGAATTGAATTCCTAGCTACTCGGAAAAACTGCTATTCGGCTGGCGAAGCCCTGCCGAACCATAACATTCTAAAGTATAGAATTTTATTTGTTGCCATCGCTATTGCATTCGTAAATGCCAGCATTCGTTGATTGCGATACGCAGCGCAACCGTAAATCCTTGATCTAGACGCTTAGGTAAGAAGTTGAGCAATTTAATTGCGGAGTAGAAAATGGCTAGCAACAATCCAACTCACTCCGTTGCCGCCCTTGAACGGCCAAGGTTGGCGTTTGAGGCCATCACCTTTTCGGATGGGTCGACTCTATCCTTCGAAGACGACGACATTGTTGTATTCGTTGGCCCTAACAACGCTGGCAAGAGTGCAACACTTCGAGAAATGGAGGCTATGGTGGCGAGGACGCAGCCAGGCGTAATTGTGCACTCAGCTAGCTTGAAGAAAACGGGAGATTCCGCCTCACTACGAGCTTATCTAGATCTTCACTCTCAAAAGTCGCAGTCCGGCGGTGAATTGCGATACGGAGGTATCGGATTCAATATCTATCATAACCAAATTTCGTGGTTCGATAACCCTAGTGACAGGCATCCTGTCGCGCCGTTCTTTGCAAAAAGGCTGGCGACTGAGACACGAATTCAAGATTCTGATGCGGCGAGTGCAATTGCGCTTTTTAGCGATGCGCCGACACATCCGATCCATACGCTTCTAATGGATGAGAAGCTTGCTGCTGAGGTGAGCGCAAAATTTAGGCACGCTTTTGGAGCTGACCTGATCCCGTTTCGGGCAGGTGGGGGCAATTTCCCTCTTTACGTTGGTGAAAAGCCAAAGCTCGCGTCCGGAAAAGACGAACTCTCGCGCGAATTTGTGGAGGAGCTTCAGCGCACCAGCGTCCAACTCGATAGTCAGGGCGACGGCATGAGAAGTTTCGCCGCCGTGCTTTTGCATATCCTTGCGGCTAGCCATCATTCAATCCAGTTTTTGGATGAGCCGGAAGCCTTCCTTCATCCACCTCAAGCGAGACTGTTGGGGAAATACATTGCAGAGGGACGACGCACCAAGTCTCAGCTTTTTATTGCGACGCACAGCACTGATATTCTTGACGGCCTTATCGAAGGTGGTTCGGATAAAGTACGCATAATACGAATCCGTCGTGAGGGCAAAATCAATCGTGTTAAAGAACTGAGCAAAAGCCAAACTCAGGCCGTCGCTAAAGATACTCTGACCCGCTTTTCAAAGGTATTCGATGGCATCTTTTTTGAGCATGTAATAGTGTGTGAATCCGACGCCGACTGCATGTTCTATCAAGCAATTCTCAATCTGCCCTCTATCTCTGGAGAGCGTCGTCCCGACGTGCTTTTCGTCCACACGGCTGGCAAACATCGGATGTCGAAATTGGCAGACACCCTAAGGGCGCTAGACGTCCCCGTTTCGGTTATCGCCGACATCGACGCCTTGAACGACGAAACCACTTTCAAGACTTTGGTCGAGAAGCTTGGTGGGACGTGGTCTGAGTTACGCCCTCATTGGCAGTCAGTTTACAATTCCGTCCTGAGCCAGAGGCCTCCTCTGAATGCTACTCAAGTGAAAGGCATGATTGGCGACTTGATCGATGATGTGGCCGGCACGGATGAATTTCCGCGAGCTAAAGAGAACGAAATCAAGAGAGTTTTCAAGACGGTTTCGCCTTGGAGCGCTCTCAAGCAGAGCGGTCGTCGCGGACTTCCAAGTGGAGAGCCGACTATACAATATGATCAGCTTGCCGAAAAATGCGCTGCGATCGGACTTTGGATCGTGCCTGTCGGAGAGTTGGAAGGATTCTGCCAATCCCTAGGCTCCCATGGGCCGGGGTTTGTCGAAAAAGTTTTGGAAACTAGAAATTTGGAAACGGATGCTGAGCTGGCAGAAGCTCGAGATTTTGTTGGCAGAATTTGGCAGCGCGGACGCACTTAGTGGTCGAAGCAAAATCAAGACGCGGGCAAATTGAAGGATCTTGATCGATTAGCTGCCCTTCGCTCGCTAGAGGCATCTCCGCTTCGATGAGTCCTTGTTAGTAGGCCAGCCGTTCAAGTTTCGACAAAATCGGCCTTTCCAGCCCGAACCCTACGTTCTCTGATCCTGAAACGTGCAACAGGTGTGGTCAGATCGAACTCTTTCCGCTCTTATCGCTATACCCCCCGGGTCAAGCCCGGGGCGACGGTTGGGTGAGGGGCGATCTCGGAGAGGGTGCTGCCGGGCAGGGCCGGGGCGCAGAAGGTTAATGCTGTCAGTCCGGCGAGCAGTTAGCCGAAGGCGGTCTAATGGCCGCGGCTTTGGCGCGGCTGGTTTTTCATTCTTCTAGCCTCACGCTGGACGATGGTGCCACATTGAAGATCAATTGAGATCATCAAAGTCCGTATTTTGAGTTAGGGGTATGTTTGCTAAGCATCTGAGGTATAAGGGCAAGCTGTAGCGCAGGGGGCGTCGGCTCTGTTTCAAAGTGGTTTTCATCAGACCGTCTCGGAAGTCTTGGCAACGCCAAAGCTGATTCAGGACTCGATGACTTGGCGTGACAAGGGGCACGGCGACTATAGCACCTGTGACATGAAGGTAATCGCACCGAGCAGTCCGGTTTGGAACCTGCGCCTCGCCATGACGGCTCATGTTCGAAAGCTTCCGAGGAAATGCACGTTCTCGCTGATCTATGGTCAGCGGATTTTTGCATTGGACGTTAACCCGGCACGGATGCACAATAATCAGACGGGGGAGGTGGTCGACGTGACGCATTGGACTAAATGGCCTTGTGACATTGCCGAACGTGACAATCGCGACTTGTACCATGTGCAATGGTTCAACGATTTCCTTCGCCGCGCAAATATCACATTCCATGGCATCTATGAGAGGCCGCCCTACCTTCCCGAGCAAGACAGGTTGTTTGACTGATGTCCAATACTATTGGCGACCGCATTCTTCACGAGAGCATTTGCCGCCTAACTCGTGTCTTCAAAACAGAGCAGGGCTACGAAGTTGAGCTCCCGCAGGTTTATCATACCGGTCACGCAGTGATGGTCGTCGTAAGCCCGTCGCAGAACGGTTTCATAGTACACGATAATAGTTATGCGGCAATGTTGCTTTCATCGCGTGGGGTACGGATCACCCCAAAGCTCGCTGAATCGCTTGCGCCGCAGGTGAGCGCCTATGGTTGTGAAATCGAGGATTTCCGGGTGAAAAGGGCATGTGTGGATGCCGATCAGCTAGGCTTTGTTATGTCCACCGTAGGTTGCGCGTCGCGTCTCGTCGCTGATCTTCTTTTGAAGTCCGAACTTGCGCCCATGAGAGACTTCAAGTCTTCAGTTATCAGCCAAGTGTTAGACACTGTCGGTCCAGCCCGAGTGCGAACGAATGAAGAAGTGAATGGACACCTAGGAAGTCGCTATAGGGTCTCAGCGGTAGTTCTGGACATTCAGCAGGCGTATCCAATCGCCTTTATCGAACCAATTGCTGACCGCGAGGCGATAGCTCGCCGCTTCAAGCAATTCTACGATTTGGCAAGGACAACGGAATTTGAATCTGTACAGAGGGTGGCAGTGTATGATGACACCCAGCCCATATCATCGGGCGATGCGCTCTTGATGGGCGAGGTTGGCAACCTCGTGCGTTTTCGCGATGCCGCAGTGCGGTTCAGAGAATGGAGCACTATCCAGTAAACCGTCGCCGGTCGTAGAACGGACATATAGACCGAAGTGCTTTATGGCCACGGCAAAGCCGCGGCCACAACGTCGAACCGGTTCACCCCTCGCTGACGCTTCGGGGCGACCCGCCCGCCGTGGGCGGTGATGCGATGGCGCGCACCGGCTTTCAGCGTGGCCTTAACTGCGCAAACGCCTGCGCTGCGCGCCTTCACCCTAGCTCGCCCCTCCACCACCTGCGGTGGTTCCCCTCCCCTGAAGGGGAGGATTAGCGCGCCTCACCCCCTAAAGATCAAACCCCTCATCCTTCAGCGTCCACGCCGTCCTTGGCGGCACAGGGGGCTTCGGCTGGCGGTAGGACCAGCCCTCGGGCGGGTGGTGGCTTGGCGCCCCGGCCCCCTGATCCTCGCCCTTTTCAGCGCCCAGCCGCAACCGCTCCGGCGGGTCGAAGTGATCGCGAGGCGCATGCCATGTCACATCGAGCACGTCGCGCGTCTTGGCATCGGCGTTCATCGCGTCGAGATCACGGTCGCGCAGGGACAGGAAATGCGCCCAGGCCGCGCGGGTTTCCTCGCTGAGAGCGGCCCAACGGTGTTCGGCTTCGTATTGAAAGCGCAGCCGGATCGCCTCGACCTTGCGATCAATATTGGCGCGCACCTCTTCGGCAGAAACCTGGCGCTGCTCGCTCTCCCATTCGGCGCGCCATTCTTTCTTGAGCCGTTCAAGCTCGGCCTTGCCGACCGCATTCAGCCCCTTCGGCCCGCCGCCGGCCGCGAAGCGCTCGGGCGCGCGGTTGCGCAGGATGAACATCAGCAGCCGGTCATTATAGCGCCGCCGCGTGCCGACGAGCTTGCCGTAGGAATAGAGCGGCTCTTCCACGCCGTTCAGCGCGCGGTCCATCACCACATCCTCGATCCGCTGCACGCCGAGCTGGAGCGCGGCCTCCCACGCGGCGCGAAAGCCTTCGGCGCCGGGCTGGCGGCGCAGCGCGTAGACCCCGCGCTGTGCCATGTCGACGGCCTTGCACGCCGCCTCGACCGAGCCGGTATCGGCAAGCGCGGCGATGAAGTCGCGCTGGCGCTCGGGCGTCCAGCCATCGTGGCGGGTGGAGCGGCGCGGGACGGGGGTGAAGCGGGGCAGCTCGCCTGCTGGCACAGGCAGCCGGGTGGTCTGGGGCTTGGCGCGTCTGGTCATGGCGCGGGAAGTGGAACACAAAACGGGCGAGTAGGAAAATGTCGGGGAGGGGCCTGACGTCCCGCGCCGTTCCGCGTTTGCTGGCGCAAACGCTCCATGCGACCCGTGACGTCGAACGGGTCGAAAAGTCGACCCGCCGGCCGGGCTTCCGCCTCTCATGCCCAAGCCTTCGGCATTGGGCATAGGGCATCAGCCTTCACTTGGCGTTCAGCGCGCAAGGCTTTATAGGCCTGCGGCATGACACGTCAGCTTCCCAAGCGCCTCGCGCACGCCGCCCTTCTCGGGGCACTCCTTGCCACCACCACGGCCTGCGGCGGCGGCAAGGCGCAGAAGGATGTCGCCTTTGTCGCGCGCGATGTGGAGACGCTCTACGCCGAAGCGCAGCGGCGGCTGGATCGCGGCAACACGCTGATGGCGGCGGGCCTGTTCGACGAGGTTGAGCGTCAGCACCCCTATTCGCCGTGGGCGCGCCGCGCCCAGCTGATGAGCGCGTTCAGCTATTACATCGCCAAGGATTACAACAAGGCGATCCAGAATGCGCAGCGCTTCCTGTCGGTGCACCCCGGCAACAAGGATGCGCCCTATGCCTATTACCTGATCGCGCTCAGCTATTACGAGCAGATCAGCGATGTGAACCGCGATCAGAAGATCACCGAACAGGCGCAGACCGCGCTCGAGGAAGTGAACCGCCGTTTCCCGCAAACCGAATATGCCGCCGATGCGCGGCTCAAGCTCGATCTGGTGGCCGATCACCTGGCGGGCAAGGAAATGGAGATCGGGCGGCTCTATCAGCGTTCGGGCCAGTGGCTTGCGGCCGCGATCCGCTTCCGCAACGTGATCGAGAAATACGACACCACCAGCCACACCGCCGAAGCGCTCTATCGTCTGGCGGAAAGCAATCTGGCGATTGGCGTCCCCGAAGAAGCGGTGAAGTACACCGCCGTGCTGGGCGCCAATTACCCCGGCAATCCGTGGTATGAACGCGCCTACAAGCTGATCCAGAAGCACGCCCCGGATGTGCAGCCCGGCTGAGGCCTGTTCATAGGCGCTGCCATCACAGGTGACGCGCCGTTGCGCTTGGGCTAAGGCTCTGGCTCTCATGCTGACCCGGCTTTCGATCCGCAACATCGTCCTTATCGAAGCGCTCGACCTCGTGTTCGCGCGCGGGCTTGGCGTGCTCACCGGCGAGACCGGAGCGGGCAAATCGATCCTGCTCGATGCGCTTGGGCTGGTGCTGGGAGACCGCGCGGAAAGCAGCCTAGTGCGCAGCGGCGAGGACACGGCGAGCGTATCCGCCAGCTTCGAATTCGCCGCGCTGCCCGCCGCTGTCGCGCTCACACTCGATGAAGCCGGGATCACGATCGAACCGGGCGAGCCGCTGATCATCCGCCGCCTGATCAAGGCCGATGGCGGATCAAAGGCTTTCATCAATGATCAGGCCGCCAGCGTCGCCCTGCTGCGCGAGATTGCGCCCGCGCTGGTTGAACTGCACGGCCAGCACGATGATCGCGGCCTCGTCAACCCGCGCGGGCACCGGCTGCTGCTCGATCGCTATGCCGGGACGGACCTTGCCGCGCTGGAACGGCGCTACGCGGCCTGGGCCAAGGCCGAGGCGCAGCTGGCCGAAGCGCGCGATGCCGTGGCCGCGGCCAAGGCGGATGAAGACCTGCTGGTCGCCCATCTTGCCGAACTGGTCGCGCTCGAACCGCAGGCGGGCGAGGAAGCGCGCCTCGCCGGGATCCGCGCCGATATGCAGAAGGGCGAGAAGCTGGCGAGCGATCTCGAAGGCCTGCGCCATATCTGGGAAGGCTCGGATTCGCCGCTCGCTGCCTTGCGGGTCGCGGCGCGGAAGCTCGACCGCATTGCCGATCAGCATGCGCTGCTCGCCGAAGCGCTCGCCGCGCTGGATCGCGCGGTGATCGAGGCGAGCGAGGCCGAAGACAGGCTGACAGTCGCAGCCGAGGCGCTGCTCCACGATCCGCTCGAACTCGAACGCGCCGAAACCCGGCTGTTCGAACTGCGGGCCGCCGCGCGCAAGCACCGCTGCGAGGTGGATGATCTGCCCGATCTGATGCGGCAGATGCGTGCGCAGCTTGATGCCATCGAAGGCGGCGAAGCGCAGCTCGATGCGCTCGAAGCCGCTGCCCGCGAAGCGCGCGCCGAATATGTCGCGCTGGCCGAAGCCGCGCACGCGGCGCGGATCGAGGCGGCGGCGCGGCTGGACAGCGTGGTCGCGGCCGAACTCGCCCCGCTCAAGCTGGATGCCGCGCGGTTCCGCACGGCGGTGACGCAGCTTCCCGAAGAGCGCTGGAATGCGAGCGGGATGAGCGCAGCCGAATTCCTCATCGCCACCAATCCCGGTGCGGATTTCGCACCCCTCACCAAGATCGCGAGCGGCGGGGAACTGTCGCGCTTCATCCTCGCGCTCAAAGTCGCGCTCGCCGAACAGGGCGGGGCGGCGACGATCATCTTCGACGAGATTGATCGCGGAGTCGGCGGCGCGGTGGCGAGCGCGATTGGCGAACGCCTCGCACGGCTGGCTGCGCAGGAAGGGCAATTGCTGGCGGTGACGCACTCGCCGCAAGTCGCCGCGCGCGGACGCCAGCATTACATGATTGCCAAGGCCTCATCGGGCATGGTGACGAAAACCAGCGTGGTGCTGCTGGATGATGAAGGGCGGCGGCAGGAAATTGCCCGGATGCTGTCTGGCGCGGAAGTCACGCCCGAAGCCCGCGCGCAGGCAGACCGCCTGCTGGAGGGGGTGTAATGGGGAACGAGCAGACCGCACATTTAGCCCCCTCTTCCTTAGAGGAGGGGGAGTCATGATGGCGTTCGGACAAAGCCCCCTCCTCGTCAGAGGAAAAGGTTGGGGGTGGTTAGGGCCAATCCTCCTGCTTGCAACAGCCTGCACTCCGATGGCGCCCGTCAGCCAGCCGTCCCCTGCACCGGTGCAGCCGAACACGGCGCTGTTCGGAACCGATGCCAATCTCGCCGCGTCGGCTCCGCAAGCGATCCTGCGCTATGCCGATCACCCGCGCGGCTTTGCCGAATTGCGGCTGCCGGAGGGCACAGGCCCGTTCCCGCTCGCGGTGATCTATCACGGCGGCTGCTGGACAACCGGGATCGCCAGCCAAGCCTACATGGCCCCGCTCGCGACCCGCTGGCAGCAACTCGGGATTGCGACGCTCAATGTCGATTATCGCGAGGTCGGGGATGACGGCGGCTGGCCGGGTTCCTTCGCCGATTGGGCGGCATCGGCCAAGCTGATCGACACGGTTGCGGCGCGTCACCCGATTGATCGCGCGCGGATCACGCTGGTCGGCCATTCGGCAGGGGCGCTGCCCGCGCAATGGCTCGCGATGCAGCAAGGCGCTGATGGCCCGCTGGGCACCCGCACACCGATCACGGCCCGCGCTGCGATCGTGCTCGACGGGCCGGGCGATGTCGCCGCTGAACGGGACGCTTTTGACAGGCTGTGCCAGTTTGCCGCGGTCGATCCCTTCATCGGCGGCGCGCCGCAGCAATTCCCCGAACGCTACAAGGCCATTTCGCCCGCGACTGCCGCGCCGCGACTGGCCGAGCTGCTGTTCGTGCAGGCAAGGTTGCCCGATCCCTCCGCCACGACCCGGGCGGCGATGGCGGCCGGCGGGGCCAAGGTGATGGTCCGTGCCAATCCGGGGGCAAGCCATTTTGCCATCATCACCCCCGGCCATGCGGCCTATGCGGCGAACGAACCTGCCATGCTGGCGGTGCTGAAGGGTGAAGACTAGGCAGATGAGCGATCCTGCAACCCTTTCGGAGGCCGAGGCCGCCAATCAACTGATGCGCCTCGCCCGCGCCATCGCGAAGCATGATCGGCTTTACCATGCGGAAGACTCGCCGGAGATTTCCGACGCCGAATATGACGCGCTGGTCCGCCGCAATGCCGAACTCGAAGCCGCCTTTCCGCATCTGATCCGGGATGACAGTCCGTCGCGCAAGGTTGGCCACGCCATCGCCGCCTCGCCGCTCGGCAAGGTGGCGCACGAGGTTCGGATGATGAGCCTCGACAACGCCTTTTCGCCCGAGGAAGTCGCTGATTGGCTGGCGCGGATGCGGCGCTTTCTCAACCTGCCCGAAAACGAGCCGCTGGCGGTGACCACCGAGGACAAGATCGACGGGCTTTCGTGCTCGCTACGCTACGAGAATGGCGTGTTGGTGCGCGCCGCGACGCGTGGTGATGGACAGGTGGGCGAGGATGTGACGGCCAATGTCCAGTTCATCGATGATATTCCGAAAGACCTCCGTTCGTCTCGCGCGCAGTCGAGAGACCTGTTCGGAGAGGGCGTCTCGACTTCGCTCGACGCGAACGGGGTTTGGGATGGGCCCGCCATCTTCGAGGTGCGCGGGGAGGTCTATATGGAAAAACAGGCCTTTACCGCACTCAATGCTGCGCAGCATGAAGCGGGCGGCAAGATCTTCGCCAACCCGCGCAATGCGGCGGCGGGGAGCTTGCGGCAGAAGGATGCGAGTGTCACAGCCAGGCGCCCCTTGCGCTTCTGGGCGCATGGCTGGGGTGCGGCGAGCGAGGTGCCGGGGGCGACCCAATCCGAGGTCGTGGAGCACTTGCGCGCATGGGGCTTCCCGGTCTCGCCGCTGTTCGCGCGCGTGGTCGGCGGGGCGGATGCGCTGGTGGCGCGTTTCCATGCCATCGGCGCGGCGCGGCCCGATCTGCCCTATGACATCGACGGCGTCGTCTACAAGCTCGATCGGCTCGACTGGCAGGAGCGGCTGGGCTTTGTCGCCAAGGCCCCGCGTTGGGCGCTCGCGCACAAGTTCCCGGCCGAGCGCGCCGAAACCGTGGTGCAGGGGATCGACATTCAGGTCGGGCGGACGGGCAAGCTGACTCCGGTGGGCCGGCTCGCGCCCGTGTTGGTCGGCGGGGTGACCGTCACCAATGTGACGCTCCACAACCGCGACGAGATTGCACGGCTGGGCCTGCGCGTCGGCGACCGCGTGGTGATCCAGCGCGCGGGCGATGTGATCCCGCAGGTGGTCGAGAACCTCACCCGCGACGAACCGCGCCCGGCCTTTCCCTTCCCCGATCACTGCCCCGAATGCGGCAGCGAGGCCGTGGCCGAGGAAGGCGAGGTCGATGTCCGCTGCACCGGTGGGCTGATCTGCCCCGCGCAGCGCACCCAGCGTCTCGAACATTTCGTTAGCCGCAAGGCGCTCGATATCGAAGGGCTGGGCGAGAAGACCATCGCGCAGTTCTTCGCGCTTGGCTGGCTCGAAAGCCCGGCGGATATCTTCCGCTTGCGGGAGCGGCGCAGCGAGATCCTCGCGCTGGAGGGCTGGCAGGACAAGTCTGTGGATAACCTGTTGGCTGCGATCGAGGCCAAGCGCGCGCCCGATGCGGCGCGGCTGCTGTTCGGGCTGGGCATCCGCCATGTCGGCGAGGTGACGGCGCGGGATTTGATGAAGCATCTGCACGAACTGCCGGTGCTGCGGGCTTTGGCGATGTTTGCCAATGCGCCCCGCCTGCCGTTCGCCTCGAGCGAAGTCGAGAGGCAGATGCGCGAGCGTGTCTCGACGATGCTCGACACGAACGGGGATATGGCAGCACAGGCTCTCGGCGAGCTCACCGCCATCGACGGCATCGGCCCGAGCGTGGTGCAGGCGCTCGGCGATTTCTTCCACGAGCCGCATAATGTCGCGGTGTGGGAAGACCTGCTCGGGCAGGTCACCCCGCCGCGTTACGAGGTGAAGACCGTCGCCAGCCGGGTCGCGGGCAAGACCGTGGTGTTTACCGGCAAGCTCGAAACCATGAGCCGCGATGAAGCCAAGGCGCAGGCCGAGCGGCTGGGCGCGAAGGCGGCGGGTTCTGTCAGCCCGAAGACCGATCTGCTGGTTGCGGGGCCGGGCGCGGGATCGAAGCTCAAGAAGGCCGCCGAACTCGGGATCGAAGTGGTGGACGAGGCGGGCTGGGCGGCCATTGTGGCGGAGGCAGGATGAAAGACTTTTCTCCCGGGTCCGGTATTGCGATCGGGATGTCGCTGGGCCTCGTTTTCGGGCTGTTGTTTGACAATATCGGGCTGGGTCTTGCGCTGGGCGTAGCGCTGGGCGCCGGGATCGAGACGGCCAGCGGCGGATTGGGCGAGGCAGAAGCGGATGAGGACACCCGCGATGGGGGCGAGGATGAGGGCAAGTCTTAGCATCGCGCAGGCTGTTTTCGCCCTGCCGCGTAAGGCCTCAATGGGAATCTGCCGGGCCGGGCGGGGCGCGGACCCGCCTGCTCGAAACCGCCGCGGATGATCGCATCGCCAATATGGCCGCCTTCATCCGCCATGCGCTGGCATTGCTGGAAGAGGGGCTGCGCGCCTAGCGCGCGTGGCTCCATCCCCTCCGGCGCCGCAGCCACAAAATCGCCCAGTCGCCATTCTGGAGGCGCGCTGCCGGACGGAAGCCCGCGCGCCGCATCGCCTGCTTGACCGCCGCTTCCTGTTCACCCGCGAGCAATCCGGCGAGCAGCAGGCTCCCGCCCGGTGCCACCGCGCGGGCAAAATCCGGCGCCAGCTCCACCAGCGGCCCGGCGAGGATATTGGCGATCAGCAGATCATACGGCCCGCGCACCGTGATCAGCGGATCGTCCATGCCGTCAGCCACGATCATCACCGCCTCGCCTGCACGCGGGCCAAGGGGGATGGCGTTAAGAGCAGCGTTTTCCTCGACCACCGGCGCGCAGACCGGATCAATATCCGTGAGCGTGCACTTGGCATGGGGCCACAGCGCCAGCGCGGCAAAGCCGAGCAGCCCGGTGCCGGTGCCGATATCGGCGATGTTGCGCGCGATCAGCCCGCTCGCTTTCATGGTGCCGAGCATTTCGAGACAGCCCGCAGTGGTGCGGTGCTGGCCGGTGCCGAAGGCTTGCGACGCAGGGATGGTGAAGTCGATCGCTTGCGGGTCGGCGGGATATTCAGGTGTGTGAACGTGGAAGCGCCCGGCGCGGATCGGTGGGGTGCCTTGCTGGCTCAAGGTCACCCAGTCGGTCGGCGGGAGTTCCTCGATCACCACCTTGGGGGCCTTGCCCGTGAACAACCCTGCGAGCGCGGCTTTTTCGGCCTTGCCCGGCTTGCGCGGCAGCCACCCTTCGAGCACCCAGTCATCGGGCTGGTCTTCGGCAACTTCACGCCCGGCGATGACGAGGTCGGGGTCCCAATCCTCGATCAGATCATGCGCCAGCAGCGCGTCCTGTACGATCTTCTTGGGCGCGAAGAGCGAGAGCTTCCAGGTGGTGTCAGGAGAGGCCATCTTAGCGGACAAAGCTCGCGCCATTGGCGTCGATCACCGCGCCGGTCATGCTCGGCGGAGCATCGAGCGCGCAGAAGGTGATGATCGCGGCGATTTCCTCCGGCGTTGCCACCCGGCCCAGCGGAATGTCCGCCAGCAGGCCCGGCCCCCCGCGGCTGGCGAGATAATCATCCGCCATGCTGGTGTCGGTAAAGCCGGGGGTGACGGCAAAGCTGAGGATGCCGTCCTTGGCATAGGCGCGCGCGATGGTCTTGTGCATCGCGATCATCCCGCCCTTGGCTGCGGCATAATGCCAGTGCGCGGGGGAATCGCCGCGATAGGCGGCGCGGCTGGCGACATGGACAAGCCGCCCGGCAAAGCCGCGCTCCTGCCAGTGTAGCACCGCAAGGCGCGAAAGCTGCGCGGCGCTGGTGAGGTTGACCCGCAGGGTATCTTCCCACGCATCCAGCCATTCGAGACCTGACCGGTCGAGCCGGTTGGCTTCGAATCGCCCGGCGTTGTTCACCACAACGTCGATTGCGCCGCCTGCCATGTCGAGCGCCTGATCCCACAGATCCTGCACGCTCAGCGGATCGCCGAAATCAGCCGCGATGATCGGCGGCGCCCCCGCTGCGGCTGGTTGCGTGCGCGAGGCATGGCCAATCACCGCTGCGCCTCTGGCGGCGAGCGCAGCCAGTGCAGCCCTGCCAATTCCCCGGCTTGATCCCGTGACAAGAATGTGTCCCATGCAATGCCCTATCCAAAACTTTGCAAGACTTGTCGAGCGCAAGGGCGCTTGCCAGACGCGCGGCCTTCGCTAAGTGGGAAGCAACAAGGGGATCATTCAAGGTGACCATGAAGACACGACCGCTTTCTCCGCATTTGCAGATCTGGCGCTGGGGCCCGCATATGCTGGTCTCGATCCTGCACCGCGCGACGGGCGATGGCATGGCGCTGGTCGGCCTTGGTGTTTTGGTGTGGTGGCTTGGTGCGCTGGCGAGCGGGCCCGAAGCCTATGCGACGTTCCAGGCTGCCATGGGTTCGCCCATCGGGCTGGTGGTGCTGGTCGGGCTTTCATGGGCCTTTTTCACGCACCTGATGAGCGGCCTGCGCCACTTCGTGCTCGATATTGGCGCGGGATACGAACTCACCACCAATCGTTTCTGGTCGATTGCCTCACCGGCAATCGCGGTGCTGCTGACCATGGCCTTCTGGGCCGTGATGCTGACCAAGTAGGGCAAGCGAGACATGGGTAACGGAACTTCGATTGGCCGGGTGCGCGGCCTTGGTTCGGCGCATCACGGCGCGCATCACTGGTTGGTGCAGCGCACCACCGCGATCGGCAATGTGGTGCTGATGGCGTGGTTGCTCATCAGCTTCGTGATGCTGGGCGATTTCGGTTATGACAGCGTCGCCAAGTGGCTGACCCAGCCGGTCGCCGCAGTGCCGATGATCCTGCTGGTGATCAGCCTGTTCTGGCACGCCCGGCTCGGACTTCAGGTCGTGACCGAGGATTACGTCCACGACACCGGCACCAAATTCGCCGTGCTTTCGGCGCTCAATCTTGCAACCATCGGCGGCGGCGCTTTTGCGATTTTCAGCGTGGCCGCACTCGCATTCGGAGGTCAGGCCTGATGGCTACCGCAGCAGCACCCGGCACCGCCAATGATGTCGGCGGCGCGCACCTGAAGGGCGCTTACAAGATCATCGATCACACTTATGATGTCGTCGTTGTAGGGGCAGGCGGATCGGGCCTGCGCG
Organism: Erythrobacter epiphyticus; assembly: GCF_034653295.1. Classification (NCBI taxonomy): domain Bacteria; kingdom Pseudomonadati; phylum Pseudomonadota; class Alphaproteobacteria; order Sphingomonadales; family Erythrobacteraceae; genus Erythrobacter; species Erythrobacter epiphyticus. Next base: position 14,450 of record NZ_JAYEEU010000009.1, read on the forward strand.
CGACCATGGGCGCAGCCGAAGCGGGTCTCAGGACGGCTTGCATCACCAAGGTCTTCCCGACCCGCTCGCACACCGTGGCGGCGCAGGGCGGGATCGCCGCCTCGCTCGGCAATAACAGCCCCGATCACTGGACCTGGCACATGTACGACACCGTCAAGGGGTCGGACTGGCTGGGCGATCAGGACGCGATCGAATATCTCGCGCGTGAGGCGCCTGCGGCGGTGTATGAACTCGAGCACGCGGGCGTGCCGTTCAGCCGCAACGCCGATGGCACGATTTATCAGCGTCCGTTCGGCGGCCACATGCAGAACATGGGCGCTGGCCCGCCGGTGCAGCGCACCTGCGCCGCGGCCGACCGCACCGGCCACGCCATGCTCCACGCGCTGTATCAGCAGAGCCTGAAGTATGACGCGGACTTCTTCATCGAATATTTCGCGCTTGATCTGATCATGTCGGAAGTGGGCGGGGTGAAGCAGTGCGTCGGCGTAATGGCGATGTGCCTTGACGATGGCACGATCCATCGCTTCCGCGCGCAGAGCGTGGTGCTGGCGACCGGCGGCTATGGCCGCTGCTATTACACCGCGACTTCGGCCCACACCTGCACCGGCGACGGCGGCGGGATGGTGTTGCGCGCCGGGCTCCCCTTGCAGGACATGGAATTTGTCCAGTTCCACCCTACCGGCATCTACGGCGCGGGCGTGCTGATCACCGAAGGCGCGCGCGGGGAGGGGGGCTATCTCACCAACTCCGAAGGCGAGCGCTTCATGGAGCGTTACGCGCCGTCGGCGAAGGATTTGGCGTCGCGTGACGTGGTGTCGCGTTCGATGGCGCTGGAAATGCGCGAAGGGCGCGGTGTCGGGCCGGAAGGCGATCACATCTACCTGCACCTTGATCACATTGATCCCAATGTGCTGGCGCAGCGTCTGCCGGGCATCACCGAAAGCGGCAAGATCTTCGCGGGTGTTGACCTGACCCGTCAGCCGCTCCCTGTCACCCCGACGGTGCATTACAACATGGGCGGCATTCCGTGTAACTATCACGGGCAGGTCGTGACGCTGGGGCCGGATGGCAACCCGGATACCGTGATCCCCGGCCTCTATGCCGTGGGCGAGGCGGCCTGCGTGTCGGTCCACGGGGCGAACCGCCTCGGCTCGAACTCGCTGATCGATCTCGTGGTGTTTGGCCGGGCGACCGGGCATCACCTGCGCGACAATCTGGTGCCCAATGCCAAGCAGCCCGAACTTCCGGCCGACAGCGCCGACCTCGCGCTGACCCGGCTCGATCACTTCCGCTATGCGCAAGGCGGCTCGCCCACCGCGCAGATCCGGGCGGAGATGCAGAAGGCGATGCAGAAGCACTGCGCCGTGTTCCGCGACCAGAAGCTGATGGACGAAGGCGTGGCCAAGCTGGCCGAGCAGAACAAGCGGATGGAGGATATCCACGTCACCGACAAGTCGCTGATCTGGAACTCCGACCTGATTGAAACGCTCGAACTCGACAACCTCATGGCGCAGGCCAACGTGACGATGGCGTCGGCCGCCAACCGCAAGGAAAGCCGCGGCGCCCACGCGCACGAGGACTACCCCGATCGCAACGACAAGGAATGGATGAAGCACACCATCGCCTGGTTCGACGGCTGGGGCGGCCGCGGCAGCAACAGCCGCATCGATTACCGTCCGGTGCACGAATACACCCTGACCGACGATATCGAGTATATCGAGCCCAAGGCGCGCGTTTATTGATCTTTGGCGCTACTCGCTAGAGCTTCGATCCATTCGGCGATAGCTTTGCCGTTTCGAAGCTCTAGTCGGGTGGGCATATATCCGGCAAATTCACCGTCAGTGGCCAGTATCTCTGGAGCGAAGTCGGACGTGGTCGTGACATAGCCCTTTGAAGCAGCTCTGTCGTGCTGGATGACATGTAGCATGGCCCTGATGTCATCGTGCCGGACCAGATTGCCTTCACTAAAGGCTTTTGCTTGATCGAGGACCCTCAGAGAGAACTGGCCACGCTTTGTGGCAATAACGTCACGTCCGCGATCCCCGCTCCGGGGTGTGAGGATTACCTCATCGAATCCCGCGCGATCGTAGCACGCCGCCAGGAACTCCTCGAAGCGAGTTGGATGCTTCGAAAACTCGAAAAGAAATTTCGGATCGCGTTTCAGATGCTCTGCGATTTCAATCCATGGCTGGTGGAGGTGCCTTATGATTGTACCTTCGGACACGGTGCTTGAATGCAAAGTAACGGATGTCTGCAACAGCAGCTCCGGTCCGCCATTCTCCTGCTTGAACGCCCGAGTTGCTGGGCGCTGCTGGCCAAGACCTAGCCCTAGTCCAAGCCCCATACTCATCTTGATGCTCCAATCATGCGTCAGTCGACCGAGTTCTCGCTTCTTGCACCGTTGCTAATCGAGCAATTCGCCCACATCCATGCGGTTGTGGAGGATCCTTACGACCTCGACTGCGCCGTCGCCGACGACATAGAAGATCAGGTGCTCTCCGCTGGCGGCCTTGCGGAAGGTGCCGTGCTTGCTGTGATATTCGGGATAGCTGGAAGGAAAGTCGGTGATCCCGCCGAAGCGGGCGTTGATCGCCGCAAGGTAGCTGTCCGCCTGTTCAATGCCCCACCTGTCCGCCGTGTCCGACCAGATGTTTGCCAGGTCGCGCCGCGCACTGGGCAAGACGATCAGGCGCATCAGTCAGCCTTGTAATCGGCGTGCATCTCGCGAAGGAAATCGTCGAAGTCGAACTCTTCGGCGGGTCCGCTATCCAGTCCCTCCTGCAGTGCTGCATCAAGGGCTTCTATGCGCTTCTCCCGCTCCTCCGCCCGTCGCAAGGCGTCGCGAACCACTTCGCTGATGGTCGCAAACTGCCCCGATTCCACCTTGCGGCGGGCGTAGGCTTCAAAGTGTTCGCCGAGCACGATCGAGGTGTTCTTTCCCATGCCCTAGACGTTACCAGAACATGGTAACACGCGCAATCAGGCAGCGGCGCCTCACAGATTATCGGTATAGGTGTTGCAGGCGTTGGGGTCGGCACGGCTGAGCCCGCGGCGAAGCGCTGCCATGCGCTGCTCGCTGGTGCCATGGGTGAAGGCTTCGGGATTGATCGCGCGGCCCGATCCCTGCATCAGCGCATCATCGCCGATCGCGCTTGCCGCCATCATCCCCGCTTCGAGATCGCCGGGTTCGAGCAAGTCGCGGTTGGCACCTGCCCACACACCGGCAAGGCAATCGGCCTGCAATTCCATCGCCACCTGCATCCGGTTGGCTGCGGCCGGATTGGCCTGCTGGGCCTCCCGGATTTGCCGGTTGATCCCGGTGATGTTCTGGATGTGGTGGCCATATTCGTGCCCGATCACATAAAGCCGCGCGAAGTTTCCGCGCGCGCCCGACATTCGCGCGAGCTGATCGAAGAAGGTCGTATCGAGGTAGATGCCCTGATCCGCCGGGCAGTAGAACGGCCCCGCCGCCGAAGAGGCATTGCCGCAGCCCCGCGTCGCGACCGGGCCGGAAGGATAGAGCACCAGCTCAGGTTGTTCGAAGCGCACATTGCTGCGGGCAAACACCGGCTCCCAGGTGCGGTTGAGACTGGCGAGCGCGGCGCAGGCCTCGGTGGCATAGGCGCTGGAGGAGCACAGCTCATCCTCGCTGATGGCGGCCCGGGCATTGTCGGCGGGCAACTGCTGCTGCACGCCTTCGATCATGCCGATGGTCTGCATCGGATCGACCCCGAACACCACAGCCGCGATCAGCGCGATCACAAGCGTGCCGCATCCGAGCCCGCCTGCGGCACCGCCACCCCCGCCGCCGCCGCGCACCTTGATTTCCGAGGTGTCGAATGGCCCCAACCGCATGATTTTCGCCTCCCTTGCCGCACATCCGGGATCGATGCGTAATTTGCTGGACAGTCGCCCCTTGCGCGGCAAAAGCCTCTTCCCAGCAAGGTCATCACAGGTGCAGGAGTCGGACCCAATGCTCAAGAGCCAAATGCTGGCAGGCAAGCGCGCTCTCGTCACGGGATCGACTTCGGGCATTGGCCTTGCGATTGCCCGCGCGCTGGCGGCGGAAGGCGCGCAGGTCGTGCTCAACGGGCTGAGCGACCCGGGCGAGATCGCCGCCCTGTGCGCCGAACTGGGCGCGACCTATCACGGCGCCAATCTGATGCAGCCCGGCGAAATCGCGGGGATGATGGCAGAGGTTGGCCCGGTTGATATCCTTATCAACAATGCCGGGATGCAACATGTCGCGCCGGTCGAGGATTTCCCGCCGGAAAAGTGGGATGCGATCATCGCGCTCAACCTGTCCGCCGCCTTCCACACCACGCGGCTTGCCGTGCCGGGGATGAAGGCGAAAGGCTGGGGACGGATCATTGCGACCGCCAGCGCCCATTCGCTCACCGCCTCGCCCTATAAAAGCGCTTATGTTGCGGCCAAGCACGCGATGGCGGGCTTCACCAAGACGATCGCGCTTGAACTCGCGACCCACGGCATCACCGCCAATTGCATCTCGCCGGGCTATGTCTGGACCCCGCTGGTCGAAAACCAGATCCCCGATACGATGGCTGCGCGCATAATGACCCGCGAACAGGTGATGCATGATGTGCTGCTCGCCAAGCAGCCGACCAAGCAATTCATCCAGCCCGAAGATGTCGCCGCGCTCGCGGTGTTCCTGTGCGGGGATGCCGCACGCGGGATCACCGGCGCGAATTACAGTATCGACGGGGGGTGGACCGCCGAATGAGCCGGGCATCGGGGCGCTTGCTGGGTCTGGCCGCGCTGCTGCTGGCGCTGGCCGGGTGCATGCGCGCCATGCCGGGCATCGTGCCCCCTGCCGAGCGCGCCGCCATCGCCGCGCGGCTGCTCAATGATGTGACCATTCTGGCGAGCGATGAATTCGGCGGGCGCAAGCCCGGCACGATCGGTGAGGCGCGCACGCTGGCCTATCTGACCGGGCGGATGCAGGAAATCGGGCTGGTATCGGGCACCAATGATCCCGGCAGTGCATGGCGCGCGCCGGTCGAGCTTGTCTCGACCTTGCCGCAAGCGAGCCGGCTCGCCTTCACCATCGGCAGGCGCACGGTGGTGATCCCGCCTGAGGCCGGCTTCGCAATCACCCCGCGGCGCCGTGAACTTGCGCAGGGCGGGCCGGATACCGGTGCACAGGTGTGGTTTGCTGGAGCCAATCCCGCAGCGCTCAGCGATGCACAGGTTGCTGGCGCCATCATCATTGTGACCGATGCCAAGGGCACGGACGATGCCCTGCGCAGCGCCCTGTTTGCCCGCAATGCCGGTGCGGTGCTGACTGTGGTGTCCGACAAGGCGGCGCTGGCCAAGCTGCGCGCGCAAAATGACGAAGAACGCGTCCGCATCGTCAATGACGCTGCCAACACCCTGAGCGCCTTCATGACCGAGGCGGAACTGGTGCGAGTGCTGGGTGAAGCGCGTTGGCGCGATCTGATGCTGGCCTCGGGCACAGGTGATTTCGTGCCCTTGGCGCTTGATATCGGGGTCAGCATCGAGGCGACCTCGCAGCGGCGCGAATTCGTCAGCCACAATCTGATCGGGATGATCCCCGGCAAGGCCCCCGATGGCGCGGCGGTGTTGCTGATGGCGCATTGGGATCACCTTGGCGAATGCGGCCCGCCCGAGGCGGCTGATCGCATCTGCAAGGGCGCGGTCGACAATGCGAGCGGGCTTGCTGTCATGCTCGAACTGTCACGCCGCCTCAAAGCCGGCCCGCCACTTGATCGCGATATCTATGTGCTCGCCACCACCGCCGAGGAAACCGGCTTGCTCGGTGCGCGGGCCTTCGCAGCGAGCCCGCCGATCCCTCTCGATCGCTTTGTCGCGGCCTTCAATTTCGACAATGTGGCGGTCGCCCCGGCGGGCGCCCCGGTCGGGATTGTCGGGCGCGGCCGCGCCCCGTTCGAACCGCTGGTGATCGAACACCTCACCAAGACCAAGCGCATGCTCGGCAATCGCGACTTTGCCGACAGCTTCCTGCAACGGCAGGATGGCTGGGTGCTGCTGCAACAGGGCGTGCCTGCGGTGCTGGTGTCGAGCGCTTTTGCCGGGCGCGAGGCCTTGGGCCCGTTTCTCGCGCGCGATTACCACCGTCCGTCGGACACGGCCGAGCAGATCGAACTGGGCGGGGCGATTGATGATCTTTTGCTGCACGAGGCCGTGATCCGCCAGATTGCCGACCCTGCTCGCTACCAACCGGCACCGCTTTTGGCCGCGCCTGCACAGGCGAGCCCCGCACCCTAGCCCCGCACCCTAGCCTTTGTCACAAAGCGCGGTTACATGGGCCGCCACGAATCTCTCCGCATCAGCCGCGCATCAGACGCGGCGCGCAAATTGTGAAAGTGGCAGCTATGGATATCCCTCTCGGTTTGACCTTCGATGATGTGCTGCTGCGCCCGGCGGAAAGCAGCGTGCTGCCGAGCATGGCCGACACCCGCACGCGGCTGACGCGCGACATCGCGCTCAACATTCCGGTGCTTTCGGCGGCGATGGACACCGTGACCGAGGCCGACATGGCAATTGCCATGGCGCAGCTGGGCGGTATCGGGGTGCTGCACCGCAATCTCGAAGTGGCCGAACAATGCGCCGCTGTCCGCGCGGTCAAGCGCTATGAAAGCGGCATGGTGGTCAACCCGATCACCATCGGCCCGGATGCGACTTTGGGCGAAGCGCGCGCATTGATGCAGCAACACCGCATCAGCGGCATTCCGGTGACGGATAATTCCGGCAAACTCGTTGGCATTCTGACCAACCGCGACGTGCGCTTTGCCGAAAACCCGCTCCAGCCGGTGCGCGAGCTGATGACGACGGAGAATCTCGCCACCGTCTCGCTCGGCACGTCGCAGGAAGACGCGCGCCGCCTGCTGCACCATCGCCGCATCGAAAAGCTGCTGGTGGTGGACGAGGCTTACAAGTGCATCGGCCTGATCACCGTCAAGGACATCGAAAAGGCCGTGACCTATCCCAACGCAACCAAGGATGCCGCCGGGCGGCTGCGGGTTGCTGCGGCGACCACCGTGGGCGAGGCAGGCTTTGCCCGCACCGAAGCGCTGGTCGATGCCGAAGTCGATGTCATCGTGATCGACACCGCGCATGGCCACAATATCGAAGTCGCCCGCGCGGTTGAGCGGGTGAAGAAGCTTTCCAATGCAGTGCAGGTGATCGCGGGCAATGTCGCGACGGCAGAGGCCACCCGTTCGCTGGTCGATGCCGGGGCTGATGCGGTCAAGGTCGGGATCGGGCCGGGCTCGATCTGCACCACGCGCGTGGTCGCAGGTGTCGGTGTGCCGCAATTGACCGCGATCATGGAAAGCGCCGCCGAAGCCGCCAAATCGGGCGTGCCAGTGATTGCCGATGGCGGCTTGCGCACCTCGGGCGATGCCGCCAAGGCGCTGGCGGCAGGCGCGTCGAGTGTGATGATCGGATCGATGCTGGCGGGCACCGCCGAAAGCCCGGGCGAAGTGTTCCTCTATCAGGGGCGCAGCTACAAGGCCTATCGCGGCATGGGTTCTGTTGGCGCGATGGCGCGTGGTTCGGCCGACCGCTATTTCCAGCAGGATGTTTCGGCCTTGAAGCTCGTGCCCGAAGGCATCGAAGGGCAAGTGCCGTTCAAGGGCCCCGCAGCCGATGTGGTTCACCAGTTGGTGGGCGGGATCAAGGCCGCGATGGGCTATACCGGCTCGGCCACGATCCGCGACTTGCAGGAGCGCGCGCAATTTGTGCGCATCACCAATGCGGGTCTTTCGGAAAGCCATGTCCACGATGTCGCCATCACCCGCGAGGCTCCCAATTACCCGACGCGCTGAGCGCGGGCTCACGTCTCCCCTCTTCTTGAGAGGAGGGGCGCGAGGCTTGGCGGCTTGCCGCCTGGTCGCAGCGGGGTGGTGTGTGCCGGGGCGCATGAGCCTGCGGCATGCGCAACCACCCCCAACCCCCTCCTTTGAAAAGGAGGGGGCTTTCCAATGACCCCCTCAGCCCGCGTCCAGAGCGCGATCGAACTGCTTGATGCGGTGATTGTCGCTGCGCGCGCGCAGGGCGCTCCGGCTGATCGGATTCTCGCCGATTGGTTCAAGACGCACCGCTTTGCCGGATCGAAAGACAGGCGGGCGATCCGTGATTTGGTCTATGATGCGATCCGCGCCTGCGGGCCGATCCCCGCGAATGGCCGCGCGGCGATGTTGCGCCTTGCGGCAACGCGCCCGGAGCTTGCACCGCTGTTTGATGGCAGCCCCTATGGCGCGGCGGTGATCGCTCCCGGTGAGCCGGTGGCCGAGAGCGGCGCGGCTCCAGACTGGCTGATCGCGGCGCTCACCGCCTCAGGCATCAGCGAGGAGATCATGACCGCGCTAAGCGGGCGTGCGCCGCTCGATGTGCGGGTCAATGCATTGAAGGCGGACCGGGCGCAGCTTGCGCTGCCGCAAGCGGGTGAAGCGCTGCAGGTGCCGCATGGCCTGCGCTTTGCCAGCGGGACGGCAGTGGAAAGCTGGCCCGCCTATGCCGAAGGGCTGATCGAGGTGCAGGATCTTGGCAGTCAGCTGATTGTCGAGGCCTTGCCGATTGCGCCGGGCGATACCGTGATTGATCTGTGCGCAGGGGCAGGCGGCAAGACGCTGGCGCTGGCGGCGCGGCTTGGCAACGCCGGGACAATCATCGCGGCTGATACGGACAAGCGCCGCCTCGGCAATCTCGCGCCGCGCGCCGCGCGGGCCGAGGCGCGGATTGCATACACGGTCTTGCTTGATCCGGGCCGTGAATTGGCAGCGCTGGCGGCTTGGTCCGGCGCCGCCGATCATGTGCTGGTGGACGCGCCCTGTTCGGGCAGTGGCACATGGCGGCGCGGGCCGGACGCGCGCTGGCGGCTGGATCCGGCCAGCCTTGCCCGTCTCACCGCCTTGCAGGATCACGTGCTCGATATTTCCGCGGCCTTGGTGCGCCCCGGCGGGACGATCGCTTTTGTTACCTGTTCGCTGCTCGACAGCGAGGGTGCAGATCGGATCGCAGCCTTTCTCGCGCGGCATCCTGGTTGGCAGCCGCAACCCTTGGCGCTGGCCGCGCCGACAACCGCGCGCGGGGCTGGCCAGCGGCTCGATCCGCTAACCACAGGCTCCGACGGGTTTTTTGTCGCCTTGCTGAAAGCGCCGTGTTAGCTTCGCCGCATGATGGCCCAACCAGATGGTTCCCGGCTTGATGCTATGAAGGAGCTCGTAATGCGTTTTGCGCCCGCTGCTGCTGCCTTGTCGCTGGTTCTGGTGACAACCGCGAGTGTGACGATCGCCAGTGATCGCACTCCTGATGCACGGGCGGCTCTCCTTCAGGAACAGGGCCGGGCGGCGCTTGCCAAGGGGGAATCGCAGGCCGCGATTGATGCGTTCGAAGCCGCGCTGGCGATTGATCCGGGGCACACCGCGCTGTTTGTCGATCTTGGCGAAGCTGCGCGGCAAGTCGGCCTGCAAGGCAAGGCGATTGCCTATTACCGCGAGGCGTTGGCACGCGAGCCGCGCAATTTTGCTGCCATGTCGGGCGAGGGGGAAGCCTTGGCCGAACGCGGCGCGCTCGAAAAGGCCAAGCGCAGCCTCGCCCAGCTTGAAAGCCTGTGCGGGGCGACCTGCCCGGAAACCCAAGCGCTGCGGGCGCGGCTTGCCAGCGGCGTCAAGCCGCGCATTGCGGCTGACACGGGCGATAGCAAGCCCGCCAGCAATTGATCACCCGAGTAGCGGGGCGAATTCCTCAAGCAGCGCTTCATAGACGCGGCGCTTGAACGGGATGATCACCTCGGGCAGCCGGTGCGGCTCGATCCAGCGGTAGCTCCGGAATTCGGCGTGTTCATGCGCGGTGAGATCAATGTGGTGCTCCTCGCCGAGGAACCGCCCGAGCAGCCAATGCTGTTCCTGCCCGCGATAGCGGCCTTTCCACACCTTGCCGAGCAGTTCGGGCGGCAGATCATAGCGCAAGGGCGCAGCGGTTTGCGCCAGCACTTCGACAAGGCTGGCGGCGATGCCGGTTTCCTCTTCGAGCTCGCGCAGGGCTGCTGCGGCGATATCCTCGCCGGGATCAATCCCGCCTTGCGGCATTTGCCAATAGCCATGGGCTGACGGGTCAATCCGCTCACCCACAAAGACCAGCCCATCGGCATTGATCAGCATGAAGCCCGCGCAGGGGCGATAGGGCAGATGCTCCATGCGCCTAGGCTCCGAGCATCAGGCGCATGGCCGCGATGATCCGTTCCAGATCGGCCTGCGTGCTCGGCACGGCGGCGCGCAAATTGGTGAAGGAATGCGTCACGCCCTTCATTTCGAGGAAGACGAAATCGCGGCCCGCATCGGCCAGTGCCTTGGCATAGGCGCGCCCCGAATCGCGGATCGGATCGAGACTGGCGGTGACGAGCACGGTCGGCGGTGCGCTGCTGTGATCGCCAAGGATCGGGAAACCGCGCGGATCGCTGCGGTCGGCGGCATAGGCGGCATCGAAGAAGGCCATCGTCTCGCCTGTCAGCAGGAAGCCTTCGGCAAAGGCCGCCATGCTCGCCGAACCGATCGCATCGGCGATCAGCGGGAACAGCGGCACTTGCAGCACCACCGGCACGGCTGCGGGCCGGGCGGCGAGCAATTGCCCGATCACGACTGTCGCATTGCCCCCGGCGCTATCGCCGATGGTGACAAGGCCGCTCGTCTCATAGCCCAACTCGGCCGGGCTGCCGGCGATCCAGCGCGTCGCGGCTTCGCAATCCTCGATCGCGGCGGGGAAGGGGGCTTCGGGCGCGCGGCGGTAATCGACGGCCACCAGCGGCAGATCGATCAGCGCGGCGATTTCGCTGCACAGCGCGTGGTGGGTGGCGAGATCGCCGATCACAAACCCGCCGCCATGGTAGAAGGTGATCACCGGGGTCGGCCCTTCGCGGTGCGCGCGCGCATCGTAAAGCCGCAGCGCAATGTCACCGGCAGGGCCGGGGCAGGTGCAATCGCGAATCACCGCCAGTTCGCGCGCCGGACGATCCGCGATCCCGTGCAGCGCCACATAGGACGCGCGCGCTTCTTCCAGCGTCATGTCGGCCAGCTTGGGCCCATTGGCCTGCGCCATCATCGCAAGGAAGCCCTGCATATCGGGACGGATAAAAGGGGCGGCGGTGTCTGGCAGATCGGTCATGCGGTCTCTCTTCCGTAACGCTTTGGCCCTGCGATAGGCGAGGGACGGCGCTTTTTCCAAGCGCATTTGCACTCGCGTCACCGGACAGATGCCGTTATGGCATAAAGCGATGGATAATCTGACACATAGCCTTGTCGGCGCAGTGCTGGGGCAGGCGGGGCTGAAGCGCACCACGGGCCTCGCCATGCCCGCGCTGATCATCGGCGCGAACCTGCCGGACGTGGATGCAGCGTGCTTTTTCTGGCTGGAGGGCACCGAGCATCTCGGCTTGCGCCGCGGCATCACCCATGGCCCGCCCGCGCTGGTGCTGCTGCCTTTGGTGTTGGCAGGACTTCTGTGGGTTTGGGACCGCTGGCAGACGAACCGCGGCACCCGGCCCGAGGCGCGGCTGCCAGTGCGGTTCGGCTGGCTTTATGCGATGGCCTTCATCGGGTGCCTCAGCCACCCCTTCTTCGATTGGCTCAACGTCTATGGCATTCGCCTGCTGGAGCCGTTCTCGTCGCAATGGTTCTACGGCGACACGCTCTTCATCATCGACCCGTGGCTGTGGGCGCTGCTGATCGCGAGCCTGTGGGTTTCGCGGCGGCGGGAGAAGGCCGGGGCCGAGTGGGCGCGCGCGGGGCAGATCGGCGTCGCCGCAGCGCTCGCCTATGTCGGACTGAACGGTGCGATCACCTGGTTCCATTACCAGACGCGCGGGGTGGCGAGCGAACCCTATCCGCAGGCGCATATCGCCGCGCCCGTGCCGCTGTTCTTCTGGCAGCGCGAACAGGTGGCGCAGCTTTACGACGGGCGCTGGATTTCGAGCGGTTGGGACGGCGCGCCCTTCGGCCACGGTTATGTCCAATCGCGCGCCACCCAGTGCCGCCTGCCCGATCTGACTGCGACGCGCCGTGCCAATTCGCAGGCTGATGCTTTCCTGTTCTGGTCGCGTGCGCCGATGCTCACCCGCGCGCCCGATGGCTCGGTGGTGCTGCGCGATGCGCGCTTCAATGATCCGAACGTGCGTGATCGGTTTGCCCTCGCACTGCCCGATGTGAAGTGCGAGGAACTTCCCCGCCCGTGATACGTCATTGCGAGCGAAGCGAAGCAATCCAGAGCGGTATGCACCCCCACTGGATTGTCACGGCGGCTGCGCCGCCTCGCAATGACGACAGACTTGAGGACTCCAATGACCCAAATCGTATGGCTGCGGCGCGATCTGCGGCTGGCTGACAATCCCGCGCTCTATCACGCGGCCAAGACCGGCCCTGTCATCGCGGTCTATGTCCTCGACGATGAAAGCCCCAAGCACCATGCCTATGGCGGCGCCTCGCGCTGGTGGCTGCATCATTCGCTGGCGAGCCTTGCCAAGAGCCTTGAAGCCAAGGGTAGCCAGCTGATCCTGCGGCGCGGGGAAGCGGTCGAGGCGCTGACCAGGCTGGCGGCAGAAGTGGGCGCGACCACGATCCACGCCAATTGCCATTACGAGCCGTGGTGGCTCAATGCTGAGCGCAAGCTGGCCAAGAGCCACGACCTGCAACTGCACCACGGCAATTACCTGATGGTGCCCGGCAGCATCACCACCGGCACCGGTGGGCAATACAAGATCTACACGCCCTTCAGCCGCGCCGTCCGCGCCGAATTCCCGCCGCGCGATGAACTCCCCGCGCCCGAAAAGCTGGAAGCCCCCGCAAGCTGGCCCGCCTCGGACGATCTCGCCTCATGGAACCTGCTCCCCACCAAGCCCGACTGGGCTGCGGGGATGCGCGAGTTCTGGGAGGTCGGTGAGGAGGCCGCGCACAAGCGCCTTACCGCGTGGGAAGCTGATGTCGACGACTATGACGACATGCGTAACCTGCCGAGCATCGACAAGGTCTCGCGCCTTTCGCCGCATCTCCATTTCGGCGAAATCTCGCCCATCCAGATCTGGCATGCCCTGAAAGACCGCCAATCCAAAGGCTGGGAAACCTACGAGAGCGAGCTGATCTGGCGCGATTATTCGCAAAATGCGATCCTGCAATTCCCCGCCTATGCCACGCAGAACTACCGCGAGGATTTCGACCGCTTCCCATGGCGCGACCCGGCGACGGATGAGGCCGCCGCGCGCGATCTGAAAGCCTGGCAGCAGGGCCGCACCGGCTATCCGATCGTCGATGCCGGGATGCGCCAGCTCTGGCAGACCGGTTGGATGCACAACCGCGTGCGGATGATCACCGCGAGCTTCCTCATCAAGCACTTGCTGATCGACTGGCGCGAAGGGGAAAAGTGGTTCTGGGATACGCTCTGCGATGCCGACTATGCCTCCAACGCCACCAATTGGCAGTGGATGGCGGGCACGGGCGTCGATTCCAACATGTTCAGCCGGATCATGGCCCCGCTCAGCCAGTCAGAGAAGTTCGACGCGGCGCGCTATATCCGCACCTATGTGCCCGAGCTGAAAGGCTTGGAGCAGCCCTATATCCACGATCCCGAGGAATTCGGGCGCAGGCCTGCGGGCTATCCGCGCAAGATCGTATCGCACAGATTCGCGCGCGAGCGGGCGCTGGCCGCGCTCAAGACGATCAAGCAGAGCTGAGAAGGGCTTGCCGCCGCTGCCCGCAACCGCCTATGCCTCTCGCCAAGCAGAGTGGAGAGAGATGAGCATGGCAATCACGGTGGGCAGCATCAGGGGTGCGGTTTCGGGTCTGGCGCTGGCGGTGTTGCTGGCGACGACAGGAGCCGCTGCGCAGCAGCAGGGGCCGGCGACGCCCGCTGTCCGCCTGATACAGCCTCCCGCACGCGATCAGTCTGATCTTCAGGTGCTGTTCTGGAGCGATGCGCAGCGCGCCGAACGCTTCCGGGCGATGGAGCAATGGTTCGCCGGGCACGAAGTCGCCCCACCCAGCGCCGCGCGCCCGCTACCCAAGGGCACGCCGCTGAGCCCCGCCTTGCAGGCCGAAATCTCCGCCTTGATGAAGGCGACGGGCACCGCCGGGGTGATGGTGCTGGTCGATGGCAAGGTGGTGCACGAGGAATATGGGCTGGGGATGAGCCCGACCGATCGCTGGACCAGCTTCTCCGTCGCCAAGAGCTTCACGGCCACGCTGCTCGGCGCGGCGGTGAAGGATGGCTTCATCAAGAGCCTCGATGATCAGGTGACCCGATACATCCCCGGCCTTGCCGGTTCAGCCTATGAGGGCGTGACCGTCCGCCAGCTCGCCACGATGACGAGCGGGGTCAAGTGGAACGAGGATTACACCGATCCCAAGAGCGATGTGGCCCAGATGAATCGCTTTGTCGTCGAATTTGGCCCCGAGGCGATCGTGGCGCAGATGAAGGCGCTCCCGCGTGAGGCGGAGCCGGGGGCGAAGTGGGTTTACAAGACCGGCGAGACCAACCTGATCGGCGTGCTGGTCGAAAATGCGGTGGGCAAGCCGCTCGCTGAATATGCCAAGACCAAGATCGTCGACCCGGCGGGCTTTGCGGGCGGGCTGTTCTGGATGGTCGATCCGCGCGGCGGCAATATTGGCGGCTGCTGTCTTTCGATCACTTTGCCGGATTATGCCCGCATGGGGCAGTTTGCGCTCGAAGGCGGCGGGGCAGCCGTGCCGCAAGGCTGGTTTGCCGAGGCCACGGACAGCGCGGTTGATTTCGGCGACAGCGGCTTTGGCTATGGGTACCAGTGGTGGACCTACCCGCAAGGCACCTATGGCGCGCAAGGGATCTTCGGGCAGGGGATCACCATCTTCCCCGACAAGAAGGTGGTCTTCGCCTATATCGGCAATTGGCAGGACGCGAGCGGTGGCCCGGAGCGCGGGCAGTTCCTCGATCTGAGCCGCAAGATCGCCGCCGAAGTCAAATAGGCCGGGCGGCAGGCCCGCTTCAGATCACCTGACGGTAAATGCCGATATTGCTGTAGCGTTGCAGGATATTGTCGTGGACGATCGGGCTCAGCAATTCGCTGAAGGCGCAGCCGACGATGCAATTGTCCCACCACACGACCTGCGCCTGCAAGGCTTCGAGGCCGGGCAGGGTAAGCCAGCACAGTTGGCCTTCGTGCATCCGATTGACCGAGGCGGCTGAGAAACCCGAAATCGACAGGTCGTGCACCACGCTCTGGAACGCCCGCCCGCCCGATGCCCGCAAGGTCGCCGGAATCATCAGCTTGGTGCGCGGAGCGCTGCGATCTTCCTGCGCTGCTTGGAAATAGGGATCGGGTGATGTGGGCATAGCTGTGCATCCTCGTTCCGGGCGGTGATCGGACGCTGGCGCGCTCGATCGGCCGTCACCTTTGGCGAAGTAAGCTTAAGGACGCGTTGGCAAATGCGGTTAACGGCGCGCTAGGGACAAATTTCCTGCAAAAGCGCGGTTTTGGTGAGGCCCGCTCAATCGATCCGTTCGCGGTGCAGCGCAGAAAATCCGCTCGCCAGAAGCGCGACGATCCGCGCGGCCACCTGCTCGGGCGGCTTGACCGTTTGCGGGTCTTCGCCGGGGAAGGCACGTGCGCGCATTTCGGTGCGGGTCGCGCCCGGATCGATGATCGCCACACGCACCGCACAGATGCGTTCGACTTCGGCGGAATAGGTTTCAAGCAGGTTTTCAAACGCTGCCTTGGTGACCGAATAGGCGCCCCAATAGGCCCGCGGGTTGCGCGCGACCGAGCTGGTCAGCCCGATCACACGCCCCGCCGGGGCACGGCGCAGCATGGCATCGAAATTGGACAGCAGCGCCTGATTGGCCACCAGATTGGTGAGCAGCGCCTGATTGAACTGCTTGGGCTCCATCTGCGAGACCGGGGTCAATTCCGGCAGATAGCCCGCAGCGAGGCACAGGATATCAAGGCTTTGCCAGCGCGCGGCAATCGCGGTGGCAAGGCGGGTCACGCTTTCCGGCTCGGTCAGATCAAGCGGGGCAATCGTCGAGGTTCCGCCCAGCGCGTGGATTTCATCCTCGACCGCTTCGAGCGCCTTGACCTTGCGCGCCACCAGAATGACATGCGCGCCGGCTTCGGCAAGCGCCTTGGCCGTGGCCGCGCCAATGCCGCGGCTTGCCCCAGTGACAAGGGCAGTCTGCCTGGCGAGGGGCTTTACAGTGTCAGGTGTCATGATGTCAGGCTGCTTTGGGATCGGCAAAAGGGAGTTCGGCGGCTTTCGGCTCGGCCATCGCCAGATCGGTCAGCGACGTCGGGTATTCGCCCGAGAAGCACGCATCGCAGAATTGCGGGCAGGCGGCGTTGCGTTTGGCTGCCCCGACGGCGCGGTACAGCCCGTCAATCGAGATGAACGCGAGGCTATCGGCCTTGATGAAATCGCGCATCGCATCCAGCTCCATGCGCGCGGCGAGCAGCTTGGAACGTTCGGGTGTGTCGACCCCGTAGAAGCAGCTATGCGCGGTCGGCGGGCTGGCCACGCGGAAATGCACTTCGCTCGCACCGGCTTCGCGCATCATTTCGACGATCTTGAGACTGGTGGTGCCGCGCACGATCGAATCGTCGATCAGCACGATCCGCTTGCCCGCCACAAGCCCGCGATTGGCGTTGTGCTTGCGCTTCACGCCCGAATGGCGCGCGCTGTCCGAAGGCTGGATGAAGGTGCGCCCGACATAGTGCGACCGGATTATGCCAAGCTCGAACGGGATGCCCGATTGCTGGGCAAAGCCGATCGCGGCCGGCACGCCGCTATCGGGCACGGGCACCACCAGATCGACATCGCAGGGCGCTTCCATGGCGAGCTGGGTGCCGATCGCCTTGCGCACTTCATAGACGCTTTGGCCGGCAAACAGGCTGTCCGGGCGGCTGAAATAGACGTGTTCGAAGATGCAGGGGCGCGGGCTGACATGGCCGAAGGGGCGCACGCTTTGCACTTCGCCTGAGAAATCGACATGCACCATTTCGCCCGGTTCGACTTCGCGCACGAATTCGGCCCCGATGACATCAAAGGCGACCGTTTCGCTGGCGAACACCACAGCATCGCCCATCCGTCCCATCACCAGCGGGCGAATCCCCAGCGGATCGCGGCAGGCGATCATGCCTTCGGGCGTCATCACGATCAGCGCATAGGCACCTTCGACCAGCCGCAGGGCATCGATCAGGCGATCCGCCAGCGTCGGGTAGCGACTGGTCGCCACAAGGTGGATGATCACCTCGGTATCGGAGGTGGACTGGAAGATCGAACCCTTGCGCACCAGATCGGCGCGCAAGGTCA
Organism: Erythrobacter epiphyticus; assembly: GCF_034653295.1. Lineage (NCBI taxonomy): Bacteria > Pseudomonadati > Pseudomonadota > Alphaproteobacteria > Sphingomonadales > Erythrobacteraceae > Erythrobacter > Erythrobacter epiphyticus. The sequence goes on from NZ_JAYEEU010000009.1 coordinate 31,780, forward strand.
TCGCGTTGGAAATATTGCCATTATGCGCCACGGCAAAGCCGCCAGTGGCGAGATCGGCATAAAGCGGCTGGACATTGCGCAGGCCCGAACCACCCGTGGTGGAATAGCGCACATGGCCGGCGGCCATGTGGCCGGGGAGCACCGCGATGCTTTCCGCAGAAGAGAAATTTTCGGCAACATGGCCAAGACCGCGGCTTGAATAGAATTCGCTGCCGTCAAAGCTGGTGATGCCGACCGCTTCCTGACCGCGATGCTGGAGCGCATGGAGCCCCAGCGCCGTCGCGGCGGCTGCATCGGCGGCGTTGATCGCACCGAAAATGCCGCACTCTTCGCGCAGCTTGTCTCCATCTAAATCCAAGAAGGGATGGGTGAAATTGGTGGAAGTTGCCGCCATCACCGAAAATGTCCTGCTGCGCGCGCCCCGTGGCTGGCCTGCTATTGGCCATGTGACGTCTCAATTACAAGGGAAACTAATGTCAGGAGCGCGGTGTTTCATGGCTGCATTGCATTTTGGCGCAAGTGTCTCGCGCGGGCCACATGGCGCGAAGGCGATTGTGCAAGCCAGCCAAGGCCTTTAGAGGCGATGCTCCGCAGATTGCAAAGCGAGTTCCCCGCCCCCCGATGCTTACCCCTTTCGAATGGATGATCGCCAAGCGTTACCTCTGGCCCGGCAAGGGCGAGGCTTTCATCGCTTTGGTTGCCGGGATTTCCGTGGGCGTGGTGATGCTCTCGGTGGCGATGCTGGTGATCGTGATGAGCGTGATGAACGGCTTTCGTTATGAGCTGTTCGACAAGATCGTGGGGCTGAACGGCCATGCCATCGTGCAGGCCTATGGCGGCAAGCTCGATAACTGGGAAGGCGTGCTCGCTGATATCCGCGAGACCCCCGGTGTCGTCAGCGCCAGCCCGCTGATCGAACAACCGCTGCTCACCAGTTTTGGCGGGCGGGTTGAAGCGATCTTCGTGCGCGGCAACACGGCAGAGGATATCACCGCTTTGTCGGACAAGGTGCTGCTCGGCAATCTTACGGATATCACCGCCGGTTCGGGCAAGGTCGCGATCGGATCGCGGCTGGCCCAGAATATCGGCGCGCGGGTGGGCGACACCATCACCATCATCAATCCGGCGGGTCGGACTACGCCGTTTGGCACCTCGATCCGGCAGGTCGGCTATGAAGTCGGCGCGATCTTCGAAGTCGGGATCTATGATTATGACAGCAAGTTCGTGATCATGCCGATCACCGATGCCCAGACCTTGCTGTTGATGGATGACACCATCGGCATGATCGAGATCAAGGTCGAGGATGCGGATCGGGTCGGACAGATTCTCAAACCGCTTGAAAACAAGCTGATCGGCCGCGCCGTGATTGCCGATTGGAAAGTGATCAATGCCACCTTGTTCGAAGCCTTGCAGGTCGAACGTGTGGCGATGTTCTTTGCGCTCAGCTTCATGGTGCTGGTGGCGGCCTTCAACATCCTCTCCAGCCTGGTGATGCTGGTGCGCGCCAAGACCCGCGACATCGCGATCATGCGCACGATGGGGGCGACGCGGCGATCCCTGCTCAAGATTTTCGTGACAACCGGCACCACCGTCGGCGCCATCGGCACGCTCTCGGGCCTCGCGCTCGGCTTCATCGTGCTCTACTTCCGCGAGAGCATCGTCAGCTTCATCGCCTTTGCCACCGGCCAGCAGATCTGGGATCCCGAAGTGCGGTTCCTCTCAACGCTGCCTTCGCGCACCGATCCGTGGGAGATTGCCGGGATCGTGCTCCTCGCGATGGTCATGAGCTTCCTCGCCACGCTTTACCCGGCCTTCAAGGCTGCCAACACCGATCCGGTGCAGGTGCTGCGCTATGAATAGAAGTCAACCGATCGTGGCCCTCAAAGGCTTGAAGCGCACCTTCGAGCAGGGGGGTGAGCGGATCGAGGTGCTGCGCGGGGTCGATCTTGCGATCATGCCGGGCGAGATCGTCGCGCTGCTCGGGCCTTCGGGTTCGGGCAAGTCCACCATGCTGCAAGCCGTCGGCCTGCTGGAAGGGGGCTTCGAAGGGGCGATCACCCTTGTCGGTCAGGATGCGCAAACGCTTGCCAGTGATGAACGCACCCGGCTGCGCCGCGAACATCTCGGCTTTGTTTACCAGTTCCACCACCTGCTGCCCGATTTTGACGCGCGCGAGAATGTCGTGATGCCGCAGATGATCCTTGGCGTGAGCCGGTCTGATGCCGAAGCGCGTGCGGATCAATTGCTCACCAGTCTCGGGCTGGGCGCGCGCTTGACCCATCGGCCGAGCCAGCTTTCGGGCGGCGAACAGCAGCGGGTCGCGGTGGCCCGCGCGCTTGCCAATCGCCCGGCGCTGGTGCTGGCGGATGAGCCGACCGGGAATCTTGACGAGCATACTTCGGATGCCGTGCTCGGCCAGTTTCTCGAACTGGTGCGCGGCGAAGGTTCGGCCGCGCTCGTCGCCACGCATAATGAACGCCTTGCCGCGCGGATGGACCGGGTGGTGCGGCTCAAGGACGGATTGCTGTACGAAGGGGATAGGCCATGACAACAATCGCAGATTTCACCGTCACCACCAATCGCGGCGAGGAACTGAAGCTGGCTGACAAGCTTGGCAAGGTGCTGCTCGTCGTCAACACCGCGAGCAAATGCGGCTTTACCCCGCAATATGATGGGCTTGAAAAGCTCTACCAGCAGTTCAAGGATCAGGATTTCGAAGTGCTCGGCTTTCCCTGCAACCAGTTCGGCGCGCAGGAGCCGGGCAGCGCGGATGAAATCGCCGAATTCTGCAAGGTCAATTTCGGCGTCACCTTTCCGCTGATGGCCAAGGTCGAGGTGAATGGCACGGGCGCATCGCCGCTGTTCGACTGGATGAAGAAAGAGGCCAAGGGGCTGATGGGCACCACCGCGATCAAGTGGAACTTCACCAAGTTCCTGATCGATCGGCAAGGTCAGGTGGTGAAGCGTTATGGCCCGCAGGATACCCCCGCGAGCATCGCCACGGATATCGCAAAGCTGCTGTAGTCCCGTCATTGCGACCCCGGACTTGATCCGGGGGAAGCCATCCAGAGCGGATTGCGCTGCGCTCTGGATTGCCGCTTTGCTGCGCTCCTCGCCATGACGATGATGGGCCAGTTTCCTGTGGAAGCGGGCCTTGGCGCGCGCGCGTGATTTGCCCATATTTGCCCCATGGCTTTTGCTCCCTTCATTCCCCTGCGCGTGCTGTCGTCCTTCTCGATGCTCGAAGGGGCCATCGATCCCAAGGCGCTGGCCAAGCTGGCGAAGGAGCGCGGCTTTCCCGCCATCGCGATCTGTGATCGCAACGGGCTTTATGGTGTCGTCGCCTTTGCATCCGCCTGCAAGGGCGAGGGGATCCAGCCGATCATCGGCACCTTGCTGGGCGTGGCGCGCGAAGGGGTGGAGGGATCATCCGCCCGCTCTATCGATTACCTGCCGCTGTTTGCGCAGGACGAAGCCGGTTACGGCCATCTGTGCCATCTGGTGTCCAAGGCGCATCTTGATCGCCCGCTCGAACTGGAACCGCATGTCACGCTCGCTGATCTGGCGGGGCACACCGACGGCCTGATCGCGCTGACCGGTGCGGGCGAGGGCGGGCTGACCCGCCTCTTCGCCAATGGCCAGCACGATGCCGCCGCCGCGCTGTGCGATACGCTGCAAGGCCTGTTTCCGGGGCGGCTCTATGTCGAACTGGCGCGCCATGGCGATGCCATTTGCGAGCGCGCCGAAGAGGCGCTGATCGATCTGGCCTATGCGCGCGATCTGCCACTGGTGGCGACCAATCCGGCCAATTTTGCCGAGCCGCATATGCACAAGGCGCATGATGCGATGCTCTGCATTGCCCATTCGACCCATGTCGAGGCGGAAGACCGCCCGCGTTCCAATCCGCAGGCCTTCGTCAAATCCGCGCGGATGATGGAGGAACTGTTCGCAGACCTTCCCGAAGCGATCGCCAACACGCTGGTGATTGCGCAGCGCTGCGCCTTTGCGCCGCCCTATCGCAAGCCGATCCTGCCAAGCCTCGCGGGCGATCTGGAAGGCGAAGCGCGCATGCTGGCCGAGGATTCGCGCAAGGGCCTTGAAGCGCGCCTTGCCGCCTATCCCGATCTCACCGAGGCGGAACGCAAGGTCTATTTCGATCGCCTCGAATACGAGATCGACGTGATCGTGAAGATGGGCTTTCCCGGCTACTTCCTGATCGTGGCCGATTTCATCAAATGGGCCAAGGATCAGGGCATTCCGGTCGGCCCCGGCCGCGGCTCGGGCGCGGGTTCGGCGGTGGCGTGGGCGCTGACGATCACCGATCTCGATCCGTTGAAACTTGGGCTGCTGTTCGAACGCTTCCTCAACCCCGAACGCGTCTCGATGCCGGACTTCGATATTGATTTCTGCGAAACGCGGCGCGGCGAAGTGATCCGCTATGTCCAGCAGAAATACGGCGCTGATCACGTCGCGCAGATCATCACCTTTGGCAAGTTGAAGGCCCGCGCCGTGCTGCGCGATTGCGGGCGCATTCTCCAGATGGGGTTCACCAAGGTCGATCGCCTGTGCAAGATGGTGCCCAACCATCCGACCGATCCGTGGACCTTGCCGCGCGCGCTCAATGGCGCGGCGGATTTCGCCCGCGAATATCACAATGATAACGAGGTGAAGCGGCTGGTTGATCTGGCGCTCGAGCTGGAAGGCGCGCCGCGCAATTCCTCGACCCACGCTGCCGGGGTGGTGATTGGCGACCGCCCGCTCGCGCAGCTGGTGCCGCTCTATCGCGATCCGCGTTCGGATATGCCGGTGACCCAGTTCGACATGAAGCATGTCGAATCAAGCGGGCTGGTGAAGTTCGACTTCCTTGGTCTGAAGACGCTGTCGGTGCTGCGGAAGGCCGTCGATCTGCTGGCCGAGCGCGGCATTGCGATTGATCTCGACCGGCTCGAGCTTGATGATCCGGCGGTCTATGATCTGATGCAGGCGGGGAACACGGTGGGCGTGTTCCAGCTCGAATCCGAAGGGATGCGGCGCACGCTCAAAGCCGTGAAGCCAACCAATTTCGGCGATATCATCGCGCTCGTCTCGCTCTACCGCCCCGGCCCGATGGACAACATCCCGCTGTTCGGCCAGCGCAAGGCGGGCGAGGTGCCGATCGAATATCCGCATCCCAAGCTCGAAGGCATTCTGGCCGAGACTTACGGCATCTTCGTCTATCAGGAACAGGTGATGCAGGCCGCGCAGATCCTGGCGGGCTATTCGCTGGGCGATGCCGACCTGTTGCGCCGCGCGATGGGCAAGAAGGTGCAGGCCGAAATGGATGCGCAGCGCGGCCGCTTTGTCGAAGGCTGCAAGGCGGTTTCCGATATTAATGCGGCGCGCGCCAACGAGCTGTTCGATTTGATCGACAAGTTTGCAGGCTACGGCTTCAACAAGTCGCACGCCGCCGCCTATGCCCTGCTGTCTTATCAGACCGCGTGGCTTAAGGCGCATTACCCCGAAGAATTTTACGCCGCGTCGATGTGCTTCGATATGCACCAGTCGGAAAAGCTCAGCGTCTTTGTCGATGATGCGCGCCGCTATCCGGGGATCGAGGGCGGGATTGCGATCCTGCCGCCCGATATCAACCATTCCGATGCGCGCTTCACCGTGGAGCAAACCGATCACGGCTATGCCGTGCGCTACGCGCTCGCAGGGATCCGCAATGTCGGGGAAAAGGCGATGGAAGCCATTGCTGCCGAACGCCGCACCAGCGGGCCGTTTGCGAGCCTCAAGGATTTCTTCGAGCGCCTGCCGCAAGGCACGATGAACCGCCGCCAGCTTGAAGGGCTGATCTGTGCGGGCGCGCTTGATGCGCTCGAACCCAACCGCGCGCTGCTTTACGCCAACGCCGATATGCTGATGGCAGTCGCCGATGCGGCGATGCGCGAGCGTTCGAGCGGGCAGGTCGGGCTGTTTGGCGGCGATCATGCTCCGCCCGAAGAGCTGCGGCTTGCGCCGGCACCGGCCTGGAGCCGCGCCGAGCAGATGGCGAAAGAGCGCGAGAATTTCGGGTTCTATTTCTCTGCCCATCCGGTGCAGCAATATCGCGATATTGCCTCGGCCCATGGCGCGCGCACCTATCAGAGCGTGATGGAAGCGGGCGCGCCTGCGGGCGGGCGTTCGCAGGTGGTGCTGGCCGCGATGGTCGAAGGCATCACCAAGGCGCGCACCCGCAAGGGCGGGCAGTTTGTCCGGGCGGATTTCTCCGATCTGTCAGGCCAGTTTTCCGCCGCCTGTTTTGAAGAGGCGCTGGTGCCGAAGTTCGAGGAATGGGCCGCCTCGGGCGAATGCCTGCTGCTGACGATGGAACTTGATGCGCCGGGGCCGGGCGAGCCCCCGCGGATGACCGTGCGCGGGGCGCGCCCGCTGGCGGCGGCAGGCGGCGCGATGCCGATGCAACTGAGCGCCGACATCGCCAGCATCGAGGCGCTGCTCGAACTGGAGATCGAGCTTGATCAGGCCACGCTCAACCAGCCCAAAGCCAATGGCGAAGTGGTGGTGCGCCTCGCCATGCAGGACGGCGAACAGGTGGCGGTGCGGCTGGGGCGCAATTTCGCGCTCAACGGCGATCTGGCCGAACGGCTCGCGGCGGTGGCGGGCATCAGCCAAGTTGAACTTGTGCCGATCAAAACGCGGCCCAGCCTGCGGCTTGTTGCCTGACAGCTAACGCGGCAGATAACAGGCGATTGCCAAGCGACGCAGCGCAAGGCATGAAACCGCATCACATCTTCAAGGGCGCGACCGCTTCACGAGCACGCGGCGCGCCGCATTTCATGGGAGAAAAATATGGCCGAACAGCGGCTTGGAGCGATGCAGGATTTCACGATGCGGATCACGGCGGTGATCGATCATGCCGCGCGTGAAGCGCCCGAGCGCGAAATCGTCAGCCGCTGGGCCGATGGCTCGGAAACCCGCACCAACTGGGCGGGCATTCGCCGCGATGCGCTCAAGATGGCGCAGGCGCTGCTCGCGCTCGGCCTCAAGAAAGGCGACAAGGTTGCCAGCCTTGCTATGAACCATGCGCGCCATCTGGTGAGCTGGTATGGCGTGGCCGGGATGGGCGGGGTGCTCCACACGGTGAACCCGCGCCTGTTTGACGATCAGCTCGAATATATCGTCAACCACGCCGAAGATCGCGTGCTGATCTATGATGGCGCCTTCCAGCCGATTGTTGATCGGATGCGCACGCGCTGGCCCACGGTCGAACATTACATCTGCTTTGATTCGGGCGCCTATGCCCCGGCTTTTGAAGACTGGATCGGCGCGCAGGATGGCGATTTCGCATGGGTGCCGGGTGACGAACGCGACCCCTGCATGATCTGTTACACCAGCGGCACCACCGGCAATCCCAAGGGTGTGCAGTATGAGCACCGCTCGACCATGATGCACGCGCTCGCCGGGTTGCAACCGGCGGCCTTCAACTTCAGCGCATCGTCGGTGATGCTGCCGGTGGTGCCGATGTTCCACGCGGCCAGCTGGGGCCTGCCCTATGCGGGCGCGATGGCCGGGATCAAGTTCGTGTTCTCGGCAGTCAATGATCCGGCGGTGCTGCATGATCTGATGCTGCGCGAAGGGGTGACGGACAGCGCCGGCGTGCCGACGGTCTGGCTTGCGCATTTCCAGTATTGCGATGCCAACGGCCTTGATCTGCCACCGCTCAAAGCCGCGACGATTGGCGGTTCGGCTGCACCGCGCTTCATGATCGAACGCCTGCTGAAAAACGGCACCCGCGTCCAGCACGCCTGGGGGATGACCGAAACCTCGCCCATCGGCACGGTTGGCGGGCCGACCTGGGATTGGGACAGCCTCACGCTCGAACAAAAGGTCGAGAAAACCGCGATGCAAGGCCGCCCGATCTTCGGCGTGCAACTGCGCACGGTCGATCTCGATGATATGGTGACCGAACTGCCGCGCGACGGCAAAACCTCGGGCGCGCTGCAAATTCGCGGGCCGTGGGTGATCAAGCGCTACTTCAAGGCAGAAAAAGACGCCGTCGGCAATGATGGCTGGTTCGATACCGGCGATGTCGGCATCCTCCATCCCGATGGCACCTTGCAGCTGACTGATCGCACCAAGGACGTGATCAAGTCAGGCGGAGAGTGGATCAGCTCGGTCGAACTCGAAAACGCGGCCTGCGGCCACCCGGCTGTGGCCGAAGCCGCCTGCATCGGCATCGCCCATCCCAAGTGGGATGAACGCCCGGTGCTGTTCGTCGTCAAGAAGCCCGGCGCCGAGGTGACAGGCGGCGAGATCATCGAACATCTCAAGCCGATCGTGGCCAAGTGGTGGCTGCCCGATGCCGTCGAATTCGTCGACGATATTCCGCACACCGCCACCGGCAAGATCAGCAAGAAAGACCTGCGGGACCGCTTTGCCGAATACAAGCTCGCCTGATCTTGTGATCCAGCCTGCGCGGACCAGCGACGCGCAGGCCATCGCGGCGATTTATGCCTGGCACGTGGCGCACAGCACCGCCACCTTCGATACGGCGGCCCCTGATGCCACCGCTTGGGAAGGCAAGATCGCTGATTTTGCCGCCAAGGGCTGGCCGTTCCTTGTCGCCGAAAGCAAAGGCGAAGGCGGGGTCATGGCCTATGCCTATGCCGCCCGGTTTCGCGACCGAGCGGCCTATGCCCACACCTGCGAGGATAGCATCTATGTTGCCCATGATGCGCGCGGGCGCGGGATCGGATCAGTGCTGCTCCCGGCGCTGATCGCCGCGGCCCGCACCAGCGGCTTTGCCCAGATGATCGCGGTGGTTGGCGGGGGTGAGCCGGCGTCGGTCGCCCTCCATGCCAAGTGCGGCTTTGTCCATGTCGGGCGGCTGCGCGGGGTCGGGCAGAAATTCGGCCGCACGCTCGATACGGTTTACATGCAGTGCGATTTGACAGGGAAGGGATGGCAGGATGCGTGACACCTTTATTGATCCTTCAGCCGCCAATTTTCAGGCTTTCAAGGATCTGCCGCGCGACACGCCGATCAACATGCTCAACCTGCTGCGCTACCGGGAACGGGCCGAATATCCCGCAGGCCATGAGCACGCGGGCAAGGGCTGGAGCGGGCGGCGCGCCTATCAGGAATACGGCATCACCAGCGGCCCGATCTTTCGCAAGCTCGGCGGGCAAATCCTGTGGCGCGGGCGGTTTGAAACCATCGTCACCGGGCCCGAAGACGAAAGCTGGGATGATGGCTTCATCGCACAATATCCCAACGCGGGTGCCTTCTTCGCGATGATCAAGGATCCGGATTATCAGCGCGCGGTTATCAATCGCACCGCCGCGCTGATCGATAGCCGCCTTGTGCGCTTTGCTCCGGACGAAGCGGGTGAAGGCTTCGGCTAAGACGCGGCTAGACTTCCTTCAGCCGCGGCATCAGTTCGACAAAATTGCAGGGCCGGTTGCGGCTGTCGAGCTGCTCGGCAAGGATGCCGTCCCAGCCATCCTTCACCGCGCCGTTCGAGCCGGGCAGGGCGAAGATATAGGTTCCGCGCGCCACCACTGCCATGGCGCGCGACTGGATGGTGCTGGTGCCGATGGTCTTGAAGCTCAGCCAGCGGAACAGCTCGCCAAAGCCGGGGATCTCGCGCGCGCCCGCAATCATGCCGAGCGCTTCGGGGGTGACATCGCGCCCTGTGAGGCCCGTGCCGCCGGTGCTGACGATGGCATCAATCGCCGGATCATCAATCCAAGCCTCGAACTGCGTGGCAAGACTAGCGGCATCATCTTTCACGATCATGCGTGCGGCGAGATGATGGCCCGCTGCGGTGATCCGGCTTGCCAGAATATCGCCCGAAGTGTCGGTTTCGGGGGTGCGGGTGTCCGACACGGTCAGCACCGCGATATGGATGGGTGTGAACCGGCGGCTTTCATCAATCGCCATGGCGCTCGGTTCTCCTTGGCAGCGCAGGTCGCCCGCGCCCGATCAGGGGATCAGCGCGGCTGACCGTACCGTAGAGCCTTGCGGGAAAGTCGGCCAGCGTCCTTGTGCCAGCGCCCGTCTGCTCGGGGAAGCGGCGCCGGTGGCGCGTTCATACATCCAGTAATTGCGCATCACGATGGCGACATAGCCGCGCGTTTCCCAATAGGGGATCGATTCCATCCACAAGAGCGGATCGCCCATATCGCGCACTTCGTAATTCCAGCGGCCAACCGGCGTGAGCCCGGCATTATAGGCCGCCATGATCTTGGGCAGCGTGCCCCCCGTTGCCGGGTGATCGCGCAACATTTCGAGATGGCGCTGGCCGTAGCTGAGATTGACTTCGGGATTGTGCAGATCGGCATAGCTTGCGCCGAGATTGAGCCGTCCGGCATGATCGCGCGCGGTGCCGGGGAGGATCTGCATCAAGCCGCGCGCATTGGCGGGGCTGACGGCATTGGCGCGGAAGTTCGATTCCTGCAACGCATGGGCAAAGGCCAGCGCCGGATCGACCTGCCAACCATTGACCGGCTGCCAGCGCGCCACCGGAAAGCGCAGTGCCTGTTCGGGCCGCATCCCCGGCGGCGCATTGTGCGCAAGGAACAATTGGGTCGCAGGCAGGCCGAGTTCGCGGGCAAGGCGGGCAAGCGCGGGATAATTGTTGGCAGGGCCAATGCGGGCTTCATGGCGCAGCACATCATCGGCAAGACCCGGCCGTCCGATTTCCGTCAGCGCGGCGGCAATCGTGATATTGGGCCGGGCGCTGAGCATCCGCCATTCCTCGGCGCGCAAGGGACGCAGCATGGTTTCGGCGGGCAGGGCAATGCCGAGCTGATCGGCGGCCAGCATGCCGTAAAGCGTCTCGTCCGAGCGGGCAGCGGCGTAGAGGAATTCCTGCGCCTTGCCGGGCTCGCGGCAGCGCACCAGCGCGCGGTGCGCCCAGTAATTGCTGGCTGCGGCAAGTTCGGGGTTGGCGGCGCGGCCCGCGGCGCGAATGAAAGCATCGGCGGCACGGCCGCATTGGCCAAGCCGCCATGCGGCAAGCCCTGCGACCCAATCGCCTTCGGCGACCCATGCACCCGTGCCCATGCCGACGGCTTCGGCCATGTCGAGCGCGGCATTATCATCATTGTTGATGTAATAGGCCCAGGCGACCCGCTGGCGCCATTCAGCCCGCGCATCGGAGCTGAGCATCGGATCGACCTGGAGCAAAGCAGCATGGGCGCCGGCCGGGTTGTTGGTCTTGATCGCGTCGAGAATGGCGGTCTTGGTTGTGGCGGGGATGGTGCCGTCTTCGACGGTGCGCGGCAGGATCCGCTTGGGTGCCGAGGCGTGCCGCACGAGATTTTGGGCGTAGGGCAGCGGCGGCGCATAGGTCAGCCCGCGTTTCGCGCCGAGCCGGCTCAATTGCTCTGATTGCGGCAGATGGGTGCCGCTCTCGAACCAGCGCGCCACCTGTTCGGCGGTGACGCGCGGACTGTTGGCGTGGGTGTAATATTCCGCCGTTGCGATCTGGTGCAGCAGGCCACCCGGGCGCTGCGCAAGGAGCGCGTCAACCGCGAGCCAGTCTTCCCGGTCAATCGCACCAAAGACATCGTGGTAATATTGGCGATCAGCGGCGGTAAGGATCGTAGGGATCACCCCGCGCTCGGCATCGCTGCGATCATAGCGGGCGATCAGATCATTGCTCTGGGCCGAAGCTGGCGCTGCGATCGGCGCGGCCATCAGCGCCATGGTCATCGCAGCAAGCGCGCGCTTTGTCCCCCGTCCCGTGCCGGTCATGCCGAAAAATCCATCCATCTGCGCCAGAACCGCGCTTTCATGCGCGGCATATCCAGCATGCTTTCCAAGGTTTCTGTGATCAGCACCGGGGGATTGGCTCCGGTGCGGTGAAGGCCGCGTAAACCATGATCGCCATCGTGCCCAGCCGCCGGGACAAAGGCGCTCAGGCCCTGACCGAACATCACCACCTGCTGCGGTGCGACCAGCGCAATGTGATGCATCGTCACGGTGTCGAGCCCGCTACTTGCGAGGCCCGCCAGATCCGCCATCGGGGTGTGGCGCGGCAGGGCTGAGGCAAGGTAGCAGTCCTCCGCCGCAAGCCCCATCGCGCCAAGAATCCCGGTGAGCAAGCGTCCTTGCGGGCCGCTCAGCAAGGTATCGCTATCCCCGCTTTCGGGATCGGGCACGACCACCATCAGCCTGGCGTTCGCGTGGCCGCGTGGCGCGATGCGGGGAAAGCCGCCGGTGCCGAGCGCAGGGGCTGTCAGCCACCATGCGCGGAACGCTTCGAGCGTCTCCGGCGGCGAATCGCCCCACAATGGTTGCCGCGGTGATGCGGGTTCTTGCGGTGGGGACGAAGGCTGCGCTGTTTTGCGACCAAGAGCAGCCGGGGGCAAACCTGCGGCCCCCTCAGTGTGGGCCGGGGAGGCCGGGGTCGCGGCCCATTCGGCCGGATCAGCCAACCATGCCCTAGCGTCATCGCTGAAATCGCAATCAACGCCGGCCGCGCTCCAGAACGCGAGCGCTGCATCAATTTCTTGGGCCAAGGATGGGGGATGGGACGCCATGCTGTACAAGCGAGGTCTTGACTGTCCGAATCGCAGTTAGCAAGTGCGGGAACGATCAAATCCGGCAAGCCGTTAGGCATATGAGCCGGAAAGTCAGGCCAACAAAGGACCGGGTAGACCGATGAGCGAACGGGAATCGATGGAATGTGATGTCGTCATCATCGGCGGCGGGGTGGCGGGCCTTGCTGCGGCGATCCGGCTGAAGCAGATCAATGACGGGCTGGAGATTGTCCTGCTTGAGAAAGGCTCCGAAATCGGCGCCCACATTCTCTCGGGCGCGGTGGTCGATCCCAAGTCGCTGGATGAACTGCTCCCCGAATGGCGCACCATGGGCTGCCCGATGGCGGAAACGCCGGTCACGGATAACTGGCATTGGGTGCTCTCGAAAGCCGGCAAGACCTCCTTCCCCCATGCGATCATGCCGCCCCTGATGAGCAACCACGGCTGCTACACCGGCTCGCTCGGCAATCTGGCGCGCTGGCTCGCCGAACAGGCCGAAGGGCTGGGCGTGATGGTCTTCCCCGGCTTTCCGGCCGCCGAAGTCATCATCGACGAGGAAGGCCGCGTCGCGGGCGTGATCACGCAGGACATGGGCGTTGCCGCTGATGGCAGTCACAAGGGCGATTACCAGCCGGGCATGGAAATCCGCGCCAAGTACACGCTTTTTGCCGAAGGCGCGCGGGGCCATCTCACCAAGCAGATGAAGGCCAAGTATGACCTTGAGGCCAATTGCCAGCCGCAGGTCTATGGCATCGGCATCAAGGAATTGTGGGACATTGATCCCAAGAAGCACAAGCCCGGCCGCGTGATCCACACCCAGGGCTGGCCGCTCACGGAAAGCGACAGCTGGGGCGGGGGCTTCCTCTACCATCAGGCGAATGGTCAGGTGGCGCTCGGCTTCGTGACAGCGCTCGATTACAAGAACCCGTGGGTTTCGCCCTATCACGAATTCCAGCGCTGGAAGCAGCACCCGGCGATCCGCGAATATCTCGAGGGCGGCAAGCGCGTTTCTTATGGCGCGCGCGCGATCAACGAGGGCGGCTGGCAGAGCGTGCCCAAGCTTGCCTTCCCCGGCGGCGCGCTGATCGGCTGCGCGGCGGGCTTCATCAACGTGCCGCGGATCAAGGGCAGCCACACCGCGATGAAGAGCGGGATGCTGGCGGCCGAAAGCATCGCCGCGGCGATCGCAGCCGGTCACGCCCATACCGAGCTGGCCGATTATGACGCAGCGGTGCGTTCCAGCTGGATCGCCAAGGAATTGCAGCTGGTGCAGAACGCGCAGCCCGCAGTCGCCAAGTATGGCGGCGATATCGGCACGGTGCTGGCGGGCGTCGACATGTGGATGCGCACGCTCGGCGTGGGTCTGCCCGTCAAGATGAAGCACAAGCCGGATTATACCTACACCGGCCGCGCCGATCTTTATCCGAAGATCGACTACCCCAAGCCCGACGGCGTGATCAGCTTCGACCGTCTCACCAATGTCGCCTACAGCTACACCAACCATGCCGAAGACCAGCCGGTGCACCTTCAGGTCGCCGATCTGGGCTTGCAGCAGACGAGCGAGTTGGCAGTGTTCGGTGGGCCGTCTGCCCGTTACTGCCCGGCAGGGGTCTATGAATGGCTGACCGACGAGAAGACCGGCGCGCCCAAGTTCCAGATCAACTCCCAGAACTGCGTCCACTGCAAGACCTGCGACATCAAGGACCCCAACCAGAACATCAACTGGGTAACGCCGGAAGGTGGCGGCGGGCCGAACTATCCGAATATGTGATGGTGGTAATCCTCCCCAGCATGGGGAGGGGGACCACGCGCAGCGTGGTGGAGGGGCAGGTGCCTCTTTCGGATATGCGCGAGTGCCCCTCCACCGTCCTTCGGACGGTCCCCCTCCCCGCTTCGGGGAGGATCTAGAATGCGCGAAACCGCCTACGCCAAGATCAACCTCGCGCTGCATGTTCGCAGGCGGCGGGAGGACGGGTATCACGAACTGGAGACGCTGTTCGCCTTCGTCGATGCGGGCGATGTGCTGACGGCGGCACAGGCCGCGCAGGATAGCGTCACCACGCTGGGTGAATTCGCGGCGGTGCTCGACAATCCCTTCGACAACCTCGTCGCGCGTGCCCTCAATGCGCTCCCGCGTCCGCAGGGGTTGGCGGTGACGCTGGAAAAGAATCTTCCGGTAGCGGCTGGTCTTGGCGGCGGGTCGGCGGATGCAGGGGCGTTGTTCCGGATCGTCGAGGCGCTCCACGGCCTGCCCGATGACTGGCCAGCGCGGGCGGCGAAACTGGGCGCGGATGTGCCCGCCTGCGTGCTCAGCCGCACCCATATCGGCCTCGGCACCGGCACCGAGCAGCTTGATGTCGAGGATGATCTCGCCAGAACCCCCGTGCTGCTCGTCAACCCGCGCGTGCCGCTCTCGACCGGGCCGGTGTTTAAGGCGTGGGCCAGTGTTGGGGATGGCGCGGATCGCGGCGCGCTCCCCGAAGGGCCTGCGTCAAAGATCGCAAGGGAAGGGCGCAACGACCTCGAAGCCCCTGCCATATCGCTCTGCCCGGTGATCGCGGAGGTGCTGGCGGCTCTCCAGGCCACCCAGCCGTGGCTCGCCCGCATGTCCGGCTCGGGTGCGACCTGCTTTGCGCTCTACGACACCGCCGAGGCCCGCGATGCGGCACAGGCGGCGATGCCGTCCGGCTGGTGGACGATGGCAGGGCGGCTGCGGTGATTGCGCTCATTTCCGTTCGCCCTGAGCCTGTCGAAGGGCCGTTCTTCGCTTCCGCGACCGTCGAGGAAAGTGCGGTGCTTCGACAAGCTCAGCACGAACGGGGTGAGGGGGTATGACTGAGGCCTTCCGCCAACTCGGCACGCCCCGGCGCGGCGACATTGTCTGCACTGCCGACCATGCCTCGAACCACGTGCCCGCCGATATCAACCTCGGCATCCCCGCGCACTTGCTCGACGAACATATCGCCATCGATATCGGCACCGAGGCCATCGCTGAAAGGCTGGCGCGGGATCACGTCATCCCCGCCCATATCGCCGCCGTCAGCCGTCTCGTCTGTGACTTGAACCGTGAGGAGGACGCCCCCGGCCTCGTTCCCGAAGCCAGTGACGGCCACCCGATCCCCGGCAATATCGGCGCGGACAGGGAAGGGCGGCTCAACCGCTTTCACCGCCCCTATCACAGCGCGCTGGAACAATGGCTGGCGGCGGCAGAGCCCGCGCTGATCCTATCGCTGCACTCTTTCACCCCGCGCCTTGCAAGCCGTGACGAGCCGCGCCCGTGGCAGGTGGGCGTGCTCTACAACAGGGACGATCGTGCCGCGCGCATCGCCATCCCGCTGCTCGCCGCCGAGGGGCTGAATGTGGGCGACAACCTCCCCTATTCGGGGCGCGATCTCAACTACACCATGAACCGCCATGCCGAAGCCGAGGGGCGCGCCTATCTCGGGGTCGAGCTGCGGCAGGATCTGGTGCAGACCCCGCAAGATCATGCGCGCTGGGCCGCACTGTTGGTGGATGTTGCGCAAAGGGTTGCGTCAGCGCTTCCCTGAAGGCAGGGGAGATTTCACAAATCGCCCTTCACAGGAAATCTTATGTCGCGCACCTTCGATAAGTCCCGTCTCCCCAGCCGCCATGTCTCGGTCGGCCCGGAGCGTGCCCCGCACCGATCCTACTACTACGCGATGGGCATGACCGAGGAAGAGATCAACCAGCCTTTCGTCGGCGTCGTCAGCGCGGGCAACGACTCGGCGCCGTGCAACACCACCCTGAACGCCCAGGCCGATATCTGCCGCGAAGGCGTGATTGCGGGCGGCGGCACGCCGCGGCGGTTCAACACCATCACCGTGACCGATGGCATCGCGATGGGCCATCAGGGCATGAAGTCCTCGCTCATCAGCCGCGAGATCATTGCCGATTCCATCGAGGTTTCGGTGCGTGGCCATTGCTATGACGCGCTTGTCGGCTTTGCGGGCTGCGACAAGAGCCTGCCCGGCATGATGATGGCGATGCTGCGGCTGAACGTGCCCTCGATCTTCGTCTATGGCGGCTCGATCCTCCCCGGCACCCACCGCGGCAATGACGTCACCGTCGTCGACGTGTTCGAGGCCGTGGGCCAGTTCGCCGCCGGGAATTGTCCGCTGACCGAGCTGATCGCGCTCGAGAAGGTCGCCTGCCCCGGCCATGGCGCCTGCGGCGGCCAGTTCACCGCCAACACCATGGCCTGCGTCGGCGAGGCGATCGGATTGTCCCTGCCGAACAGCAACATGGCGCCCGCGCCCTATCGTTCGCGTGACGATATCGCCGTCGCCGCGGGCAAGCAGGTGATGGAGCTCGTCGCCCGCAATCTGCGGCCGCGCGACATCTGCACCCGCGAGGCCTTCATGAACGCCGCCCGCGTGGTCGCTGCCACCGGCGGCTCGACCAATGCTGCACTCCACCTGCCCGCCATGGCCAGCGAATGCGGCATCGACTTCGATCTGTTCGACGTTGCCGAAGTCTTCAAATCAACGCCTTACATCGCGGACTTGAAGCCCGGCGGGAAGTATGTCGCCAAGGACATGCACGAGGCCGGCGGGGTCTACATGGCGATGAAGACGCTGCTCGACGGCGGCTTCATCGATCCCAACCCGATCACCGTCACCGGCAAGACCATCGGCGAGAACTTGGAAGAAATCACCTGGAACCCCGATCAGAAGGTGTTCTACGATGTGAAGACCCCGATCACGCCGACGGGCGGGGTGGTGGGTCTGAAGGGCTCGCTCGCCCCCGATGGCGCGATCGTGAAGGTAGCCGGGATGGCGCGCCTCCAATTTTCCGGCCCGGCGCGGGTTTTCGATTGTGAGGAAGACGCCTTCGCCGCGGTTGAAAGCCGCGATATCGCCGAAGGCTGCGTGATTGTGATCCGCTACGAAGGACCCAAGGGCGGCCCCGGCATGCGCGAGATGCTTTCGACCACCGCCGCGCTCTACGGGCAGGGCATGGGCGAAAAGGTCGCGCTGATCACCGACGGGCGCTTCTCGGGTGCGACGCGCGGCTTCTGTATCGGACATGTCGGCCCGGAAGCCGCCGATTGCGGCCCGATCGCGCTCGTCGAGGATGGCGATATCATCAGCATCGATGCGACTGCGGGCACCATCGATCTCGAGGTCGCCGAGGACGTCCTCGCCGCGCGCCGCGCCAAGTGGCAGCCGCGCACCAATGATTACCAGTCGGGCGCGCTGTGGCGGTACCAACAGGTCGTCGGCAAGGCGCGATACGGGGCGATCACCCATCCGGGTGCCAAGTCGGAAACCCATGTCTTCGCTGATATCTGATTCCGGGCACGCCTGCCCGCACAGGGCCGCGTCATGACCGACGCACAGGTCCTGACGGCGCAGCAGATGCGCGCGGCCGAACAGGCGCTGTTCGATGCGGGCACCAGCGTTTCGGACTTGATGGAGATCGCGGCGGGCGGCGCGGCCGAGTGGATCCGCCGGATCGCCGCGGGACGCGCGGTGACGGTCCTGTGTGGCCCCGGCAACAACGGCGGAGACGGCTATGTCATCGCTCGCCTCTTGCGGGAGGCGGGCAATGCGGTGGCCGTGATCGCTCCGCTCGAGCCCGCAACCGATGCCGCCAAAGAAGCGCGGCGGCGGTGGAACGGGCCGGTCAGCACAGCCGGAGGGGCGGGGGGCGACGTGTTCGTCGACTGCCTGTTCGGTTCCGGCCTGGCGCGGCCCTTGATCGCCGAGCACGCGTTGCTGCTGCGCGATCTCGCGGCGCGGCATCGCTCCAAGGTCGCGGTCGATGTGCCCTCGGGCATCGCCAGCGACAGCGGCGCGGTGCTGAACGAGCGCCTGCCCACCTATGACCTGACCCTCGCGCTGGGCGCGTGGAAGTTCGTGCATTGGAGCCTGCCGGGCCGGGCGCTGATGGGGCAGATGCGGCTTGTCCCGATCGGGATCGCGCCGGTTGAGGGTGCCGCGCAACTGATCGAACGGCCTCGCCTCAGCCCCCCTGCGGCGGACAGCCACAAATATCGCCGGGGGCTGCTTGGCATCCTTAGCGGAGCCATGCCGGGGGCGAGCCTGCTCGCCGCCCAAGCGGCCCAACGCGCGGGCGCGGGCTATGTGAAGTTGCTTGCTCCTCAGGCCGATCCGCGCACGCCGTCCGATGTGGTGACGGATACCGCGCCACTGGCCCAGGCGCTGGCCGATCCGCGCATCGCCGCTGTGCTGGTCGGGCCGGGTCTGGGCCGCGATGATGCAGCGCGTGCGCGGCTTGAAGCAGCCTTGGCGCAGGCGCGCGCCTTGGTGCTCGATGCCGATGCCCTGATGCTGCTCACCCCCGCGATGCTCACCCGCGAAGTTCCGATGCTTGCCACCCCGCATGACGGCGAGCTTGAGACCTTGTGCCGCAGCTTTGGCGTCATCGCGGAAACCCGTCGCGACCGGGCTCTGGCACTGGCTCGGGTCAGCGGCATGGTCGTGCTCGCCAAGGGGCCGGACAGCCTCGTCGTCGCGCCTGACGGCCGTCTCGCGCTTGGGCAGCCCGCGCCCAGCTGGCTGTCGGTGGCCGGGACGGGCGATGTACTTGCCGGGATTGCGGCGAGCCGCATGGCGAACGGTGCCGATCCCTTCATCGCCGCCTGCGAGGCGCTGTGGCTCCACGGCGAGGTCGCACGGCGGGCCGGGGCGGCTTTCACGCCGACGCAGCTTGCCGAACAGGTGTCCGAGGCGCTAGCGGCCTGCCTGTGACCGATCTTGAACCTATCATCCGCCTCGCCGCCAAAGGCGACGGCGTGACCGTCTCGGGCCGCCATATCGCAGGCGGCGTCACCGGCGACATGGTGGACGAGGCTGGCGCGATCACGCCCGGCCCGCACCACATTGCGCCCGCCTGCCGCCATTTCGGGGTGTGCGGCGGGTGTCTGCTGCAGCACGCGGACGACACGGTGCTCGCCGGGTTTGTTGAGGGCCGGGTGGTCAACGCGGTGCGGGGGCAGGGGCTGGAACCTGCCGAGCTGCTCCCCGTCCACCTCTCCCCGCCTGCCACCCGCCGCCGCGCAGGCCTCCATGGACTGCGCACGGCCAAGGGCGCTGTGCTGGGTTACCGTGAGGGCGGATCGCACCGCGTCGTCGATCTGGCCGAATGCCCGGTGCTGCACCCCGCACTGACCGCGCTGATCGCGCCGCTCCGGCGGTTTGTGGCGGCGCATGGGCCAAAGGGAATTGTCGGCATCGATCTGACCTTGGCGGATCAGGGCGTGGAGGCGTGCTTCACGCACTTCCCGCTCGAGGGGCTCGGGCCGACCGAAGCGGCGCTCGATTTCGCGCAGGAACAGAGCCTTGCGCGCCTTTCCTTCGATCAAGGCTACGGTCCTGAAACCGTCTGGGAGCCCGAACCGGCGACCGTGACCCTGTCGGGCGTGCCGGTAAGCCTGCCGCCCGGCGCTTTCCTTCAGGCGACCCATGATGCCGAGCATGTGATGGCCGCCGATGCCGCCGGATGGCTGGCGGGTGCACGGGTTGTGGCTGACCTCTTCGCCGGGCTTGGCACCTTCGCCTTTGCGCTGCGAGAGGAAAGCAAGGTGCTGGCGGTCGAAGCGGAGCGGGCGGCGCACCTCGCGTGCAAAGCGGCGGGGGCGATGAGCGGGGGAAGGGTGCTGGCGCTCCACCGCGACCTGTTCCGTTCGCCGCTCCAGCCTGAGGAGCTCAACCGCTTCGATGGTATCCTGCTCGATCCGCCGCGCGCTGGTGCCCGTGCCCAGATCGCTGAGATCGCCGCTAGCACTGTGTCGCGGGTGGTCTATGTGAGTTGCAACCCTTCAAGCTGGGCGCGCGATGCGGCGGTGCTGGCGGCGAGCGGCTATCGCCTGACAAAACTGCGCCCGGTCGGCCAGTTCCGCTGGTCCACCCATGTCGAGCTGGTGAGCCTGTTCGAGCGGTAGGGCCGCGCGTCTTTCAGGCAGCGGCGGCGAGCTTGGCTTCGGCAAAGGCGAGCAGCCCGCCATAGGTTTCGAGCATCGCGCCATCGACGTCATCATCATCGATCACAATGCCAAGCCGGTCTTCCATTTCGGTGAGCAGGCCCGCAACCGCCATCGAATCAAGCTCGGGCAAATGGCCGAACAGGCCTGATTCCGCGTCAAACGCCTGCGCGGTTGCCGGATCAAGGCCCAGCACATCGGCAATCAAGGCCTTGAGTTCGCGGTCAATTGCCAGATCTGTCATTGCCCTAGCCCTGTCATCCTCAGCGATGCGCCTTGCTGCGTCTTGGAAAAACGCGGCGGGCGCACGGTGTGGCCGCGTCGCTTAGCTATCGGGGGCGCGGGGCGCAAGCATTGCGCGGCGGGCCTATCCATCGGGCGCAGCATGGCGCGCACCATTCAAGGCTTGCCAGATATCCGCGCGATGGTGATACCGCGCAGCAATGATGCCCGATGCGACCCCTCTGCCGCTGGATCACCTTGCCGAACGGGCAGGGCTCGCTGGCTGCGGCGATCAGCCCGCTCTGGTGCTGCGCAACGGCACGCTCGATCACAAGGCGCTGGCACGGCGGGTGGGCGAATTGGCGCAGTGGCTCATCGATACGTTGCCTGAACCGGGCGCACGGGTCGCGACATGGGCTGCCAAGGGCGAACTCACCTGCCTGATGCCGCTCGCCGCGGCGCGGGCGGGACTGGTGCATGTCCCGATCAATCCGCTGCTCAAACGTGCCCAAGTGGCGCATATCCTTGCCGATAGCGGCGCGCAATTGCTGCTGGGTACGCCCTCGCGCCTTGCCAGCCTGACGCCGGAGGATGTGCCTGAGGAATGCCGGGTGGTCGATGAAAGCACGGCGCTGGTCGAGGCCGGGGCGCTCGGCCGGCGCTGCGGCCCTTCGGATGCGGACCCTGCAAGCCTCGCGGCGATCCTCTACACCTCGGGCTCGACCGGGCGTCCCAAGGGCGTGATGCTCAGCCATGCCAATATGTGGCTCGGCGCGGTGAGCGTGGCGCATTATCTCACGCTCGCGCGCGATGATGTGACGCTGGCGGTGCTGCCCCTGTCGTTCGATTACGGCCAGAATCAACTGCTTTCGACATGGTATGCCGGCGGTAGCGTGGTGCCGCTCGATTTCCTCTTTCCGCGCGATGTGGTGAAGGCCTGTGCGCAGCATGCCATCACCACGCTGGCCGCGGTCCCGCCGCTGTGGGTGCAATTGACGGAAACCTCGTGGCCAGACGCGGCGAAAGCGTCGCTGCGGCGCTTGACCAACAGTGGCGGCGCGCTGACGGCAGATCTGGTGCACCGCTTGCGCGCGAGCTTTCCCGATGCTGCGCTCTATCCGATGTACGGGCTGACCGAGGCCTTCCGTTCGACATATCTCGATCCGGCGCTGGTCGATCAGCACCCGACATCGATGGGCCGCGCGATCCCCTTTGCCGAGGTGCTGGTGATCAATGACGCGGGCGAGGTGGCCGCAGCGGATGAGGAAGGCGAGTTGGTGCATTGCGGGCCACTGGTGGCGCAGGGCTATTGGCAGGATGCCGTGCGCACCGCCGAACGCTTCCGGCCAGCCCCCGCTGCCTCGGAATATGGCGGCATCGCCGTATGGTCGGGTGATCGGGTGCGGCGCGATGCCACCGGGTTGCACTATTTCGCCGGGCGCCGCGACGCGATGATCAAGAGCGCGGGCAACCGCATCAGCCCGCAGGAGATTGAGGACACCGCGCTCGCCACCGGCCTTGTCGCCGAAGCCGTGGCGCTCGGCATTGCCGATCCCCGGCTTGGCCAGAGCGTGCATCTGGTGGTGCGCCGCGCCGCCGGACAAGGCGAGGATGCCGCCGATCTCTTGTCCAAAGCCTTGCAACGCGAGCTGCCGACCTTCATGCAGCCGCAACATATTCACTGGCGCGAGGCGATGCCGCTCAATCCCAACGGCAAGATCGATCGCACCGCGCTGGCCCGTGAACTTGCCGAAAGGTTCCCCGCGTGAAGCCTGTTGGGCCCATTCCGCCCGGTTACAGCGCCTTGGATGGCGAGCTTGCGATTGCCGGTCGCTTGGCGAGCGCGCTTGTCGCCGAAGCGGGCGATACGCCGCTGTTTGTCTATGACCGCGCCTTGCTCGATGCCCGCGTCGCCCAGTTGCGCGCGGCTTTGCCGTGTCGGGTGGGGATCAATTACGCGGTCAAAGCCAATCCGCTGCCCGCCGTGGTTGCCCATATGGCGGGGCTGGTGGACGGGTTCGATATTGCCTCGGCGGGAGAGCTCGCCATCTGCCAACGCCTCGGGATTGATCCGCCGCGCATCAGCTTTGCCGGGCCGGGCAAGCGCGATGATGAACTGACCGCCGCGATTGAGGCGGGCGTCACGCTCAATTGCGAAAGCGCAGGCGAAGCGGCGCGCGCCCTTGCGATTGGCGCGCGGCTCGGCAAACCGCCGCGCATCGCGATCCGGGTCAATCCGAGCTTCGAGCTCAAGGGTTCGGGCATGAAAATGGGCGGCGGGGCCAAGCCTTTCGGGGTCGATGCCGACAAGGTGCCCGCGCTTGCCCGCCATGTCATTGCCGCGGGCGCGGAGTGGCGCGGGCTCCATATCTTCACCGGCAGCCAGACGCTGAGTGCGGACGCCATCATCGAGGCGCAGGGCAAGGTGCTGGATCTTGCCGCCACGCTTGCCGAAGCGATTGGTCACCCCTTGCCCAAGCTCAACATGGGCGGCGGCTTTGGCATTCCCTATTTCCCCGGCGACACCCCGCTTGATCTGGCGCAGGTTGGCGCGGCGCTTGCTGAGCGGGTCGCGCACCTCCCCTCAGCCCTCGCGGACACCGACCTTTGCCTCGAACTTGGCCGGTATCTGACAGGTGAGGCCGGGGTCTATCTGTGCCGCGTGATTGATCGCAAGGAGAGCCACGGGGTCACCTATCTTGTCACCGATGGCGGGCTGCATCACCAGCTTGCCGCCTCGGGCAATTTCGGCACGGTGGTGCGGCGCAATTATCCCTCGGCGATTGCGACCCGTTTTGATGCCCCTGCCAGCGAAGAGGTGAACATCGTCGGGTGCCTGTGCACGCCGCTTGATCGGCTCGCAGACAATGCAATGATGCCGCATGCCGATGTGGGCGATCTGGTCGCGATCTTTTGCGCCGGAGCCTATGGCGCCAGCGCATCGCCGAGCGGGTTCCTTGGCCATGGCCCGGCAAGGGAAATGCTGATCTGACCGATCCCGCTTTGCCCGGCGCTTGCCCCAAGGCCTGTGTGCTGGCCAGCGATTAACTAACACATTATTCACCACTTTCTGCGAGAGCTTGCGCCCCACCGGCCTGATTGTGCCGCCATGTCCGAATGCCTTGGGTTCACGCTGATGTATGAACAATTCTATGGTCTTGCGGCCCGCGCGTTCCAGCTGACGCCTGACCCGCGATTCTATTTCGAGAGCGCGAGCCACCGCCGCGCGCTGAGCTATCTCGGTTACGGGCTCAATCAGGGCGAAGGTTTTATCGTCATCACCGGCGAAGTCGGCGCAGGCAAATCGACCCTTGTGGCGCATCTTATGGCGCAGGTTGATCCTGCCGAACTCACCACGGCCAAGCTGGTCACCACCGCGCTGGATGGCGCTGGCCTCGTGCACATGGTGGCCGCTGCCTTTGGCTTGGCGACAGAAGGGCAGGACAAGGCGGGCGTGCTCGCCGCCATCGAGCGCTTCCTGCAAGACGAAGCCCGCGCCGGGCGCCGCGCGCTGCTGATCGTCGATGAGTGCCAGAATCTTGATCTCACCGCGCTCGAAGAATTGCGCATGCTCTCCAACTTTCAGCTCGGCACGCGTCCGCTGTTGCAAATCCTGCTGCTGGGTCAGCCCGAATTCCGCCGCACGCTGGCACAGCATCCCGCGCTTGAACAATTGCGCCAGCGCATCATTGCCTCGCACCATCTTGAAGGCTTGAGCGGCGATGAGGTCGGGCTTTATGTCGCGCATCGCCTGCGGCAGGTGGGCTGGCAAGGCAGCAACCCGGCACTGGGCCCTGATCTGATGGCGGGGATTTACCGGCACACCGAGGGCATTCCGCGCCGGGTCAATCAGGTGATGAACCGGGTGATGCTGCTGGGCGCGATCGAGGAGCAGGGCGCATTGACCAGCGCCATGCTTGAGGCGGTGATTGACGAGATGGCCGCCGATGAAACCCGCGGCGCGGCCCCGCTGGCGAGCGCGCTCAGCATCGAGCCGGAACCGCCGGTCGATACGCGGGCAGCGGCCTCTGCCATGCTCGCCGATGCCGCGACGATGCTGGCGCGGCGCGATGCACGCACGGCGGAGCTGGAAGCAGCGCTGCGGCGGCTGCGGCGCACGGGCGCGGCGCCCGCGCGCGAACCCGGCGAAGAGGACAGCGCGGCATGGGGTGATCCGGCGCTCAAGGCTGCGCTGGCCCAACTTGAAGCGCGGCTTGAGGATCAGGAACAATCGCTACGCCATGTCCTCACGATGCTGATCGAATGGTTCGAAAGCGACGCCGGGCGCAAAGCGGCCTGACGGCTGCGGCCTAGCCTTCAAGCCCATGGCCGAGCGCCATATAGGCATCGCTCTGCATTTCCATCAACCGGCTGACAGTGCGTTCGAACTCAAAGGCGCCATCGCCCGCGCGATACAAGTCACGCGGCGCGGCGGCGGCGGTGGCGAACAGCTTGACCCGGTGTTCGTAGAGCGCGTCGATCAGGGTTACAAACCGCGCGGCCTCGTTGCGGTTTTCCGGCCCCATCTGCGGAATGCCGACCAGCACCACCGTGTGAAAGGCGCGCGCGATGGCGAGGTAATCGGCGGCACCGCGCGCCTCGGCGCACAGCTTCTTGAAACTGAACACGCCAACGCCTTTGAGCGATTTGGGCACATGCAGCGTGCGCCCGCCGCCCACCGCCAAGTCCTGCGAGGGGACATGGGCCGCGTCTTCGGGGGCAAAGTCGGTCAGCCGGAAGAAGGCCTCGCGCACCTTGGCGGTTGCAGCATCACCCAGCGGGGAGTGCCACGTGGCAAGCCCGCCGATCCGGTCGAGCCGGTAATCGGTCGGCCCGTCCAGCGTCAGCACATCAAGATCGCTCTCGATCAGCGCGATAAAGGGCAGGAAATGCTCGCGGTTGAGCCCGTCCTTGTAGAGTTCCGAGGGCGCGCGGTTCGAAGTTGTCACAACCGTCAGCCCGTGATCGCGGATCAAGGCGGTGAACAGCCGGCTCATGATCATGGCATCGGCGGAATTGTTCACCACCATCTCGTCAAACGCGAGCACGCGCAGTCCGGCAGCGAGCTTGGCCGCAACCGGCGGGATCGGATCGCCGCTTTCGCTTTTGCGCGCCTCGCGCAGGGCCGCGTGGACTTCCTGCATGAAGGCATGAAAATGCACGCGGCGCTTTTCCGGGATCGCCAGCGAGGCATGGAACAGGTCCATCAGCATCGATTTGCCGCGCCCGACACCGCCCCACATGTAAAGCCCGCGGATCGCCGGCGTGGTGGCGCTGCTGCCGATCAGCCGCGCCAGCAGGCCGGGGCGGGGCGGCGGCGCTTCGAGCGCGGCCTGTACCTGCGCCAGCCACCCGGCAGCGGCACGTTGATCGGGATCGGGGCGCAATTCGCCCGAGGCAATCAGCGCGTCATAGCGCGCAAGCACCCCGGTCACGGCGCACGCGAGCGCATCTTGCGGATGATGCCCGAATAGCTGGCAATGATGTCCTCGTGCCCGTCTGCGCGCACCTGCACGCACTGGCCGCGCAGGAACAGCATCTTGCCGGTCTCGCGAATGATCTCCGTCACCGCATCGAGAGGGCGCGCCGGATCGCCGCCGCCGACAAATTGGGTGGAGAGTTCCACCGTGACGGAAGGGCCCGCCTCGCCGCTGCCATTGATATGCATCGCGGCAAACAGCGAGATATCGATCAGCGCGAGCGTCACCCCGCCGTGGACATTATCGGTGAGATTGGTGTGGCGCCGTTCGGGGAACATGCGCAGGCGGCAGAGCGCACCTTCGCGCCGCACCCGCATCTCGCCGAGTACGGCGGTGTTGAAGCGGGTGCGATCCACCATGTTCCAGGTGAACCAGCCTGCCTCGCCGCCGCAATCGGCGGCATCGAGCGGGCGATATTCAAAAGGAATGGCTCTTTCGCCCGCGTCCGCCATGCTGCTGCTCCGAACGCCTCAGATGGCGCGTTCGGCCATCATCTTCTTGGTTTCGGCAATCGCCTTGGCCGGGCTGAGACCCTTGGGGCAGACATTCGCGCAGTTCATGATGGTGTGGCAGCGATAGAGCCGGAACGGGTCTTCGAGCTCGTTGAGACGTTCACCCGTCATCTCGTCCCGGCTGTCGGCCAGCCAGCGATAGGCCTGGAGCAGGATCGCCGGGCCAAGGAACTTGTCCGAATTCCACCAGTAGGACGGGCACGAGGTCGAACAGCAGGCGCACAGGATGCACTCGTAAAGACCATCCAACTTTTCGCGCTGTTCGGGCGATTGCAGGCGTTCCTTGCCCGACGGCGTCGGGGTCACCGTCTGCAACCACGGCTTGATCGAGGCATATTGTGCGTAGAAGTGCGAGAAATCAGGCACCAGATCCTTGATCACGTCCATATGGGGGAGCGGCGTGATGCGGATTTCGCCCTTGAGATCTTCGATCGCGGTGGTGCAGGCAAGGCCGTTCTTACCGTTCATGTTCATCGAACACGACCCGCAGATCCCTTCGCG
This sequence comes from Erythrobacter epiphyticus, assembly GCF_034653295.1. Lineage (NCBI taxonomy): Bacteria > Pseudomonadati > Pseudomonadota > Alphaproteobacteria > Sphingomonadales > Erythrobacteraceae > Erythrobacter > Erythrobacter epiphyticus. The sequence continues at coordinate 58,988 of NZ_JAYEEU010000009.1, forward strand.
GCACGAACGGCGGAAGGTCAGCGTCGGATCGATCTCGTTCTTGATCTTGAACAGCGCGTCGAGCACCATCGGCCCGCATTCATCGAGATCAATCTCGAACTTGTCGTAGCGCGGATTTTCCCCGCTGTCGGGATCGTAGCGATAGACCTTGAACGACTTCACCCGTCCGCCGGTGCTTTTGTGCACCTTGCCCTGCGGCTTGATCTTGGAATTTGCCGGGAGAGTGAAAGTCGCCATCTATTCGGATCCCCATGAACCTGTGCGAAGCCTATCTAGCGGAGTTGTGACACGAGGCAAGCGGGGCTTGCTTGCGAGGATTGGCATATGTGTTGAGCGCGGCGCGCAGGGCGCAAAGCCTGACATGATGGAGACATATGAGACACTGTCATAGGCGCAAAAACGGGGGGGGCTGGCACACGCGGTCAAATAGCAGGCCAAAATGACGGAACCCTAAGCCCATGCCGCGACTTTAAGTGATATGAACGCATTAGGAAAATCGCCCGAGGTCTGGCCGCGCTGCGCCGCCGTGTTCGGCGCGTCGGGCGGGATCGGACGCGCGGTTGCCGAAGCGCTGGCTGCGGGCGGCACCGAACTGGTCTATACCGGCACAAGGCGCGGAGAAGGCCCCCGGGGCAAGGCGTTCCGTCCGTTCGATTTCGATCTCTCCGACGAATCCAGCATTGCCGATGCGGCCAATCTGATGCGCGATCAGCGCCCGCAATGGGTGATCATCGCCAGCGGGGTGCTGACGCTGGCCGATGGCACCGGGCCGGAGCGCACGCTGAAGCGGCTTGATTCTGATGTCATGGCCGAAGTCTTCGCCATCAACACCATCGGCCCGGCGCTGATTGCAAAGCATATTCTGCCGCTGATGGCGAAGGATGAACGCTTTGTCTTCGCTGCGCTCAGCGCGCGGGTCGGCTCGATCAGCGATAACCGTCTGGGCGGGTGGCATTCCTACCGCGCCTCGAAAGCGGCGCTCAACATGCTGCTGCGCAATTTCGCGCTCGAAATGGCGCGCACCCATCCCCAAGGCGTGGTTGCCGGCTTGCATCCCGGCACGGTCGACAGCGCGCTGTCGCAACCCTTCCAGAGCGGTTTGCCCGAAGGGCAGCTTACCACGCCGACTGATGCGGCGGCGAACCTTCTCGGCGTGCTTGCCGCGCTCACCCCCGAACAATCGGGCCGGGTCTTCGATTTTCGCGGAGCGGAGGTTCCGGCCTAGTCGAACAGGCCCACCGCCAGATGCGCCCACAGCGTCAGGAACATCAGCACCCCGAACAGCGCGCCGCCAATGCGCCAGCGCGGCGAATCAAGCCAGTACCACGCCGCCTCGATCCCGCCGCACAACCCGGCGAGCATCAGGGTGAAGATCGCGAAGTCTTCCGCCCCCCAATTGACTTCCTCGCTCATCACGGTGCCAAGCGCCGGGAAAGCCAGCAACATCGCCGCGCAGATCCACAAGGTTGGATGGAACCGGAAGGGCGATCTGCTCGCGGTGGTCGTCGTCATGGCAAAATCCTGTCATCTCGTGGCGCTTGGCGGTGAGCCCGTAACGTGCCACGCATTGCCGTGGCGGGAAAGAGGGCAAAAGGGGAGGGGCAGGAATGGGACTGGCAGCATGGTACGAGGCGCGCATCATGCCCAAGCTGATCACCTGCGCCTGTTCGCAGGGGCAAGTGATGAAGCGCCGCGCGGCCGTGGTGCCACTGGCACAGGGCAATGTGTTCGAGCTGGGCTGCGGCGGCGGGATCAATCATGCCTTCTACGACACCAAGGCGATCACTTCCTACGCCGGGATTGATCCGCATGAAGGCCTGCTCGATGCGACGCGGCAGGCTGCCGCAGCCAAGGGCTGGCAGGCCGATATCCGGCAGGCGCGCGGCGAGGCGATCCCCTTTCCCGATGGGCGTTTTGATACGGTGGTGTGCACCTTTACCTTGTGTTCGGTGCATGATCCGGCGCAGGTGCTGGGCGAAATGCGCCGCATCTTGCGGCCCGGCGGCGCGCTGCTGTTCTGCGAGCATGGCCTCGCACCCGATCGCAGCGTGGCGCGCTGGCAGGAGCGGATCGAGCCTGTGTGGAAGCGCCTTGCCGGGGGCTGTCACCTGACACGCCCGATCAGCGCCGCGCTCGATCAGGCAGGCTTCGCCGTCGAAACGCTGGGGAAGGGCTACACGCACCAAGCGCCGCGCTTTGCCGGATGGATGGAGTGGGGCGCGGCGCGCAAGCTGACATGAAAAGGGCGGGTGCAGTTGCCTGCGCCCGCCCTTTTGCATGATCCAGTGTTGGTGCGGATTATTCGCCGAAGGTGCGTTGCCACCAGCCGCGGCGCGGCTTGCCCCCGTTATCTTCGGGTGCATCGGCGCTTTCGGCTGCGGGTGCAGCATCTGCGGTCGGTGCGGCGGCCGGTTCCTCGGCGACGGGCGCGCTGATGGCTTCATCAGCGGCTTCGGCGGCGGCGGCCTTCTTGCGCGGGGCCGCACGCTTGCGCTTGGGCTTTTCGGCAGGGGCTTCTTCTACCGCTTCTGCCGCTTCTGCCGTCTCCACGACTTCCGCAGCAGCGGAAGGCTCGGCCACGTCGACGCTCTCAGCCGCTTCGGCGGTATCAACCGCAACCTTGGGCTTGCGCGGCGCGCGCTTGCGCTTGGGCTTTTCGGCAGGGACCTCGTCAGCGACCGGCTCATCCGCCACTTCAACCGCAGGCGCAGTGGCAGGCGCAGTGACCTCGGCATCGCTGGCAGCTTCGCCTTCGGCGTCGTTTGCGTCGCTGTCGTTGTCGGTGCTGGCCTCGCCAGTGCCTTCGCCTTCGTCACCACGGCGCTTGTTGCGACCGCGCCCACCGCGCCGACGGCGCTTCTTGGGACGATCACCGCCATCTTCGCCGGTGTTTTCGGAGGCGGCATCACCGCTGGCTTCGGACTCGCTGTCACCTTCGCCATCGTCGCCGGCATCATCGGTGCCGCCGTCTTCGCCGCCTGCACTGCCTTCGCCATCTTCGCGCTTGCGGTTACGGCCACCCCGGCGACGGCGACGCTTCTTGCGGCGACCACCTTCGTCATCGCTGTCGCCGCGTTCGCGCGGTTCGTTGCGGGTCTCTTCTTCGGCCTCGTCCTCATCCTCTTCGGGCAGATCGAGATCGTCTTCCTCGTCCTCGATGATCGGATCAAAGCGCGGGGCCTGCGAGGGGCGCGGACCGCTTGACGAAACGGTCATCTTCGCGCCTTCGTTCTCGCCTTCGGGAACGACTTCGACGGCCACGCCGTAGCGCTGTTCGATCTCGACCAGATCGGCGCGCTTTTCATTGAGCAGGTAGATCGCCGCTTCGGTGCTGGCGGCCAGACGGATCTGCGTGCCCTTGCCCTTGGCGGCTTCGTCCTCGATCAGACGCAGCGCCGAAAGCCCTGCCGATGAAGCGGTGCGCACCAGACCGGTGCCGTCGCAATGCGGGCAGGGGCGGGTGGTCGCTTCGAGCACGCCGGTGCGCAGGCGCTGACGGCTCATTTCCATCAGGCCGAAGCTGGAAATGCGGCCGACCTGGATGCGCGCGCGATCATGCTTGAGCGCGTCCTTCATCGCCTTTTCGACTTTTCGGATGTTGGAGGAATACTCCATGTCGATGAAGTCGATCACGACAAGCCCGGCCATGTCGCGCAGGCGCAGCTGGCGGGCGATTTCCTTGGCGGCTTCGAGATTGGTGTGCAGCGCGGTCGCCTCGATGCCGTGTTCCTTGGTGGAACGGCCCGAGTTGATGTCGATCGAAACCAGCGCCTCGGTCGGGTTGATGATCAGGTAGCCGCCCGATTTGAGCTGCACCATCGGATCATACATCGCGCGCAGCTGATCTTCCGCACCATAGCGCTGGAACAGCGGCACCGGATCGACATAGGCCTTCACCCGCCGTGCATGGCTGGGCATCAACAGCTTCATGAAGGCCTTGGCCGACTTGTAGCCATCCTCGCCTTCGACGACGACTTCCTCGATTTCCTTGTTATAGATATCGCGGATCGCGCGCTTGATCAGATCGCTGTCCGAATGGATCAACGCCGGCGCGACCGAAGCGAGAGTCTTTTCGCGGATTTCGTCCCACAGGCGGGCGAGATAATCGAAATCGCGGCGGATTTCCGGCTTGGTGCGCGAAAGGCCCGCGGTGCGGACAATCAGGCCCATCGAGCGCGGCAATTTCATCTCCGCGACGATTTCCTTCAGGCGCTTGCGATCGCTCGTCGAGTTGATCTTGCGGCTGATCCCGCCGCCGTGCGAGCTGTTGGGCATCAGCACGGTGTAGCGCCCGGCAAGGCTCAGATAGGTGGTGAGCGCCGCGCCCTTGTTGCCGCGCTCTTCCTTGACGACTTGCACCAGCAGCACCTGACGGCGCTGGATGACATCCTGGATCTTGTAGCGGCGACGCAGCGCCATGCGCTTGGCACGGACTTCGTCGACCTGCTTGGCACGGCTGCGGCTGTTCTTGCTCTTGTCGGCGCCCTTGCCCTGACGGCGGCGCCCGCGACGACCGCGTTCGCGGCCTTCATCGCCTTCGGCAGTGTCGCTGTCGTCGTCCTCGTCGTCCGATCCGCCATCTTCGACCGCGCCGCCTTCGATGGTGGCGACATCATCCTTGTCGGAGGTGTCGACTTCCTCGATGCCATCTTCGGCAAGATCTTCGGCGAGCGCTTCGCCGCTGTCATCCTCGGCGTCATATTCGTCGCCGGGCGCAATGCCTTCTTCTTCTTCCTCGGCGCGCAGGCGCTCTTCCTCTTCGGCCGCTTCGGCCTCTTCGGCGAGCAAGGCTTCGCGATCAGCCTTGGGAATCTGGTAGTAATCGGGGTGGATTTCGCTGAAAGCGAGGAAACCGTGGCGATTGCCACCAAAGTCGACAAAGGCCGCCTGAAGCGACGGTTCGACCCGGGTTACTTTCGCAAGATAGATATTGCCCTTGATCTGCTTGTGTTCGGCAGATTCAAAGTCGAACTCCTCAATCCGGTTGCCTTGCAGAACCGCCACCCGGGTTTCTTCCGGGTGGCGCGCATCGATAAGCATGCGCGTTGCCATTGAATATTCTCCATGCGCCCGGCCTTGCCCGCATGGGGGCGTAAAGGGGGCGCGTATTGTGTTGGGAACCGGCGCGGGCAAAGCCAAGGCCGGGGTTGGTTGTCACACCGGATTCGCGGAAAGCGAAAGGCGCGAAGTTCGTGTCTGCTGGAACGGGATTGCGGCAAACCGCCGCGGCTTGGCCCGCAAACACGCCGCCGCACGAAGCGGGCGGGGTGCAAATCTGCGGGAAAAAGCGTCTCGTCACTGCATCAACCTGTCTGGAGCCGGATATCAGAATGTCCGGCCGGCGGGCATCAAAGAGACGGAAGCGCGATTGCTGACCATACTTGAGCCCTTATCTCGGGTTGCTAGCACCGTGGGTTAATCCAAGCAACTCTATTGCGCTTTTTAAAGGCAAGGCCTTAAGCAATTGCCACGATGAGCCTGCGCGCATTCATTCTGCTCATGCTTGGCCTGCCGCTCGTTGTGCTGGGCAGTGTGGCCGCGCTCGGCCAGCGTATTATCCTGCCCGAATGGGGCCGCGACTATGTGCTGCGCTTTGCGCTGGAAGCGCCGGCAGGCCCGCTGGCGCTGCCGGGTGTGGCCGGCCCGAAAGATCCCTCGCGCCCGCTGGTGGTGATCGATGCCGGGCATGGCGGACGCGATCCCGGTGCTGTCGGGACGGATGAGGCAGGGGCGCGCTTTGCCGAAAAGGACATCACCCTCGCCATCGCCAAAGCGCTGCGCGCCGAGCTGCTGAAGATCGGCACGATCCGCGTTGCGCTGACGCGCGAGGATGATCGCATCCTGGCGCTGGCGGATCGCCCGGAAATGGCGCGGCAACTGGGCGCGGATCTGTTCATCTCGATCCATGCGGATTCCGCAGGCGATGCGGACGGCGTGGGCGGCGCAAGCGTCTACACCCTTTCGAACGAGGCTTCGAGCGAGGCCGCCGCGCGCTTTGCCGCGCGCGAAAACAACGCGGACCGGGTCAATGGTTTGGTGGTCACGGGCGAAAGCGCGGTGGTGAGCACCATTCTTGTCGAACTGGCGCAGCAGCGCACGCAGGATGACGCCGCGATTTTCGCCAGCGTGGTGCTGCGCGAGGGCGCGGGGGTCTTGCCCTTTGTGACCCAGCCCAAGCGCTCGGCCGCGCTGGCGGTGCTGCGGGCCCCCGATGTTCCCTCGGTGCTGTTTGAAAGCGGGTTTGTCACCAATGATGCCGATCGGGCGCGCCTGACCACGCCGGAAGGGCGACAGGCCTATGCCGCGGTGCTGGCGCGGGCCATCCGCATCTATTTCGCGCGCCGCGCGGGCGAGGAGGGATAATCCGCGAAACACGCTGGCAATTGGGCGCGCCTGCGTGCTAATCGCGCCTCTCCCGCATGACCGAGCCTGCCTCCGCCTCGACTGGCCTGCCAAATTGGGCCTATTTCCGGTACCGCGTGAACCGCGATATCGGCGGGCTTGTCGCATGGTTCCGCAGCAGGTGGCGTGAAAGCCTGATGTTCCGGATCGCTGCCGGAGCCGCCGCCTTCGGGTTGTTCCTGTGGATCGCCATGTTCGTGTGGCTGGTGCGCGATCTGCCCGAGGCCGAGGCGCTGCTGACCTACGAAACCCCGCTGCCGACGGTGGTGCGCGGGTTTGATGGCGAAATTGTCCATTCCTATGCCCGTGAGCGCCGGGTGCAGCTGCAATATGCGGATTTCCCCCAGAAGTTGATCGAAGCCTTCCTTGCCGCTGAGGACAAGAATTTCTTCAGCCACGGCGGGGTCGATTTCATGGGCACTGCCAATGCGGTGGTCGATTACACGCTCAAGATGGGTTCGGGGGAACGCGCGGTCGGCGGTTCGACCATCACGCAGCAAGTCGCCAAGAACCTGCTGCTGGGCGATGAATATTCGGTGACGCGCAAGCTCAAGGAAATAATCCTCGCCGGGCGCATCGAACAGGTGCTGACCAAGGAGCAGATCCTTGAACTGTATCTCAACGAGATCCCGCTCGGGCGGCGTTCTTTCGGGGTGCAGGCGGCCGCGCGCGCCTATTTTGACAAGGACGTTGACGCGCTTGAGCTGCATGAAATGGCTTTCCTTGCAACTTTGCCCAAGGCGCCCGAGCGTTATGGCCGCAAGGGGCAGGAGCAGGCGGCACTGGCCCGCCGGGCCTTTGTGCTCGATCGCATGGAAGCCAATGGCTTTATCTCAGGCTCTGAACGCCGCGCTGCGCTCGCCAAGCCGCTTGGCCTGGTACAGCAGCGCGCTGAACGCAGCGCGGATGCGGGCTATTTCCTTGAGGAGGTCCGCCGCCAGCTGATTGATCAGTTTGGCGAGACGGCCGAAGATGGCCCCAACAGCGTCTATGCAGGCGGGCTGTGGGTGCGCACCTCGCTCGACACCGGGATGCAGGATGCCGCGCGCGAGGCGCTGCGCGAAGGGCTGCTGCGCTATCACGGCGGCCGGGGTTGGACAGGCCCGCTGGCCACCATTGATGTGAGCGAAGGCAATTGGGCGAGCCAGCTTGCGGCCTCGCCGCTTGGCATCCGCTATCGCAATTGGCGGGTTGGCGTGGTCACGCAGCGCAACGGATCTTCGGCGCGGATCGGCTTTTCCGACGGGACCGAAGCGCCCCTCGGCGGGTTGCCGGATCGGCTCAAAACCGGCGATGTGATCGTGGCGAGCCCTTCGGGCGGCGCATGGCAGGTGCGCACCGTGCCCGAAGCGCAAGGCGCATTGGTGGTGCAACAGGCCCAGACCGGGCGGGTGCTGGCGATGCAGGGCGGGTTCGATAACCGCCTCTCGGACTTCAACCGCGCCACGCAAGCAATGCGCCAACCGGGCTCGACCATCAAGCCCTTCGTCTATGCGACCGGGCTTGATAGCGGGATGACGCCATCGACCCAGATCGATAACTCGCGGTTCTGCTATTATCAGGGCGCGAACCTGGGCGAGAAGTGCATCCGCGGCACCGGCAGCGGCGGGCAATATCCGATGCGCTACGGGCTCGAGCAATCGCAGAACATCATGACGGTGCAGATCGGCATGACTGCGGGCATGAACAATGTCGTCAAGGCGATCGAAAAGCTCGATATCGGCAAGTTCCCGGCCTATCCCTCAACCGCGCTTGGCGCAGGCGAAACCACGGTAAGCCGGATGGTGGCCGCCTATGCCGCGCTCGCCAACCATGGTCGGCTCAACCCGCCCACCGTGATTGATTACGTGCAGGATCGCCGCGGCAAAGTGCTGTGGCGGGCGGACAAGCGGGAATGCCGCGGGTGTTCGATGCCGCAATGGGATGGCAAGCCGATGCCGCGCTTTGGTGTGCGCGGTGAGCAGGCGATGGACGCGCGCACCGCGTTTCAGGTGATGCACATGCTGCGCGGCGCTGTCAGCCGCGGAACGGCGACGGTGCTCAATCCGCTTGGCCTGCCGCTGTTCGGCAAGACCGGCACCACCACCGGCCCCAAGGATGTGTGGTTCATCGGTGGCACGCAGGCGATCGTGGCGGGCGCCTATGTTGGCTTTGATCAGCCGCGCAACATGGGCGGCTATGCCTATGGCGGCACGATTGCCGCCCCGATCATCAAGAGCCTGATCGAAAAGTCGCGCGACAAGTGGTCGGATGTGCCCGCGGTTGCCCCGGCCGGGGTGCGGATGGTGCGGGTTGATCGCCGGTCGGGCAAGCAGGTGTTCGATGGCTGGCCGACCGATGATCCCCGCTCGGCGATCATCTGGGAAGCCTTCAAGCCCGATACCGAGCCGGATCGTTACACCCGTCAGGACGAAATCGCCGCGCGGCGTAACGAAATCCTTGCGCTCATCCGGGCCGGCAGCGCCAATCTGCGCGCCAGCGAGGACGATGATCCCGATGCGATGCCGCGCAATCTCGCCGAGGAAAAAGGCGGGCTCTATTAGGCTGGGTGTGCGGAACCGCTTGTCTGTTGGAAGGTTTGAAGGCTCATGAACACAAAACTCGCCCCGCTCACCGCCGCTTTCGCCCTTGCTTTCACCGCTGCTGCACCCGCCGCAGCCGAACTGGCCGAAGGCGCCAAGGCCCCGACCTTCTCGACGCAGGCCGCGCTTGCCGGCAAGGAATTCGGCTTCTCGCTTTCGAGCGCGCTCGCGAAGGGGCCGGTGGTGCTCTATTTCTACCCCAAGGCCTTCACCAGCGGCTGCACGCTTGAAGCCAATGCCTTTGCCGAGGCCATGCCGCAGTTCAAGGCGCTCGGCGCCAGCGTGATCGGGATGTCCAATGACGATATCGCCACGCTCAAGCGTTTCAGCCGCGAGGAATGCCGCGATGCCTTCCCGGTCGGCGTGGCCAACGCCAAGGTGATCGCGGCCTATGATGTCGCGATGGGCAGCTCGGGCCTCGCCAACCGCACCTCCTATGTGATCGGGCGCGATGGCAAGATCGTAACCGTCTATTCCAGCGGCGATTATCGCGGCCATGTCGCCAAGACGCTCGAAGCGGTGCGCAAACTGCGCAAATAGGCTCGCTGCTTTACAATCACGCGCTCCCCGCTAAGCGGAGCCGGAATTGTCGCGTGTGAGCATGAAGGTGATCTATGCGGGCTGAGGCCCTCTCTTACATCAATCGGATCGAGGCTGCGCTGGCGCTGGTGCGCCAGTCGCTCGACTGGGAGCGCGCCTTGCGCCGCCTCGACGAGTTGAATGCGCGCGTGCAGGATCCTGCGCTGTGGGACAATCCCAAGGAAGCGCAGGCGATCAGCCGCGAGCAGAAGACGCTGGAATCAGCGATCGGCACCGTCAACGAGATTTCCGCCGAAATGGCCGATGCCATCGAATTCATCGAGATGGGCGAGGCCGAAGGCGAGGACAGCATCATCGAAGATGGTCTGGCCACCTTGGCCGGGCTGGCCGAGCGTGCTGACGCTGACAAGGTGCAGGCACTGCTTTCGGGCGAGGTGGATGGCAACGACACCTATCTCGAAATCCATGCCGGCGCAGGCGGCACCGAAAGCCAGGACTGGGCCGAGATGCTCTTCCGCATGTATGGCCGCTGGGCCGAACGGCGCGGCTTCAAGGTCGAGACGGTCGAGTATCAGGCGGGTGAGCAGGCCGGGATCAAGTCGGCCACGCTGCTCATCAAGGGCGAGAACGCCTATGGCTATGCCAAGACTGAAAGCGGCGTGCACCGGCTTGTCCGCATCAGTCCCTATGATTCCTCGGCGCGGCGCCACACCAGCTTTTCGAGCGTGTGGGTCTATCCCGTGATCGACGATTCGTTCGAGATTGATATCAATCCGGCTGATCTCAAGATCGACACCTACCGCGCGAGCGGTGCGGGCGGGCAGCACGTCAACACCACGGACTCTGCCGTGCGCATCACCCACCAGCCCAGCGGTATCGTGGTGGCGAGCCAGCAGGACCGCAGCCAGCACAAGAACCGCGAAATCGCGATGAACATGCTGAAAGCCCGGCTTTACGAAGCCGAAATGCGCGCCCGCGAAGAAGCCGCCAGCGCCGAACATTCGGCCAAGAGCGATATTGGCTGGGGGCACCAGATCCGCTCCTATGTGCTCCAGCCCTATCAGATGGTGAAAGACCTGCGCACCGGCGTGGTCTCGAACACGCCCGCTGATGTGCTCGATGGCGCGATTGATCCCTTCATCGCGGCCGCGCTGGCCCAGCGCGTTACCGGCGAGAAGGCCGATGTCGAGGATGTGGACTGATGGTTCGCGCGGGTTTCGCCTTGGCTGTGCTGGCCGCGGCGGTGCTCGCAGGCTGCGAAAGCGGGCTGCTGCCAGCCGCGCCGCGCTCTGACAGCGCGCTCGAATTCCCCAAGCCCGATCGCCCGGTTGATCGCCCGGTTTCGACGGCCTTTGGCAATGAAGACAGCCGCGACGAATTGCGCGAGGCGCAGATCGTCATGGATCTCGCTCATATCCGTCCCGGCATGACGGTGGCCGATATCGGCGCGGGCGAGGGCTATTACACCGTCCGGCTTGCCGATCGGGTCGGCGCGGATGGCCGCGTGCTGGCGCAGGACATCAACCGTGATGCGCTTGAACGGCTCGGCCGCCGGGTTGAACGCGAGCGGCTTGAGAACATCTCGATCAAGCTTGGCGAGGAAGACAATCCGCAACTTCCGGTCGACAGTTTTGACCGGATTTTCCTCGTTCACATGTATCACGAGGTCGCCGAGCCTTACGCCTTCCTGTGGCGCATGTGGCCCGCGCTGACGGCAGGCGGCGAAATCATTGTGGTGGAAACCGATCGCCCCGCCGGGCGCCATGGTCTGCCGCACAGCCTGTTGTTCTGTGAATTCGAAGCCATCGGCTACCAGCTGATCGAGTTTACGGAACTGCCCGATAATCAGGGATATTTTGCCCGCTTCGGACGCGGCAAATCGCGCGTTGCAGCGAGCGCAATCAAGCCTTGCAAGCTTGCATCATCCTGAGGGCACCGCCAGAGATTGCTAGGTGCGCTCCCGGCGATTAAGGGAATGCGCGAGGCGGTTCTGTGAAGAGCCGCACAAAAGGGGATTTTCATTGTTCAAGGGATTGAGCCCGATCTTCTATGGCGGGCGCGAGGTGTGGCCGCTGGTCGAAGGCGGCAAGGGTGTTTCTGCCACCAATCATGCAAGCTCAGGGGCGTGGGCAGCCGCAGGTGGCATTGGCACGGTTTCTGCCGTCAACGCGGATTCCTATGATGCGGATGGCAAGCCGATCCCGCAGGTCTATCACGGCGCGACCCGGCAGGAACGCCACGAGGAGCTGATCCGCTACGCGATTGATGGCGCGGTCACGCAGGTCAAGAAAGCCTATGATATCGCCGCCGGCAGGGGCGCGATCAACATCAATGTGCTGTGGGAAATGGGCGGGGCGCAGGCCGTGCTCGAAGGCGTGCTGGAACGCACCAAGGGCCTCGTCACCGGCGTCACCTGCGGGGCGGGGATGCCCTACAAGCTTGCCGAGATCGCGGCGCGCTTCAACGTCAACTACCTGCCGATTGTCAGCTCGGGCCGTGCCTTCCGCGCGCTGTGGAAGCGGTCCTATCACAAGGTCCCCGATCTGATGGCTGCCGTGGTCTATGAAGACCCGTGGCTGGCAGGCGGGCATAATGGCCTCTCCAACGCTGAAGACCCGACCCAGCCGCAAGATCCGTATCCGCGCGTCAAGGTGCTGCGCGAGACGATGCGCGCCGAAGGCGTCCCCGATAGTGTCCCGATCGTGATGGCAGGCGGGGTGTGGTATCTGCGCGAATGGAATGACTGGATCGACAATCCCGAGCTTGGCGCGATTGCCTTCCAGTTCGGCACGCGGCCTTTGCTGACCCGCGAAAGCCCGATCCCCGATACCTGGAAAAACATGCTGCGCGATCTCGAACCGGGCGATGTGCTGCTCCACAAGTTCTCGCCCACCGGGTTCTATTCGAGCGCGGTCAAAACGCCGTTCCTCTATGATCTGATGCACCGTTCCGAACGCCAGATCCCGTTCTTCAAGCGCGGCGAGGAAGACGGCACGGTGCAGCTTGGCGATGATGGCAAGTCACGCAGCTTCTGGGTGCGCCCGGAAGACCGGGCCAAGGCCGATGCGTGGATGCGCGCCGGGCATACCGAACCGCTCAAGACCCCCGATGGCACGATTGTCTTCGTGACCCCTGACAAGCGCGACGAGATCCGCACCGATCAGCAGGCCTGCATGGGCTGCCTGTCGCATTGCGCCTTCTCGAGCTGGAAGGATCACGACGATTTCACCACTGGCAGGCTGGCTGATCCGCGCAGCTTCTGCATCCAGAAGACCTTGCAGGATATCGCCCATGGCGGTGATCCGGCGGACAATCTCGCCTTCGCCGGCCATGCGGCCTACCGCTTCAAGACCGATCCGTTCTTCTCGAACGGCTACACGCCGAGCGTGGGCGAGCTGGTCGAGCGGATTTTGACGGGGGATTGATACGCGCGCGCTGGTGCGGTGGCGGCAGCGTTCAGCCCCGCACCAGTGCGGTCAGCACCTGATCGGGCGGACGGTGGCCGTCGGCCCACATGCGGATATTGGCGATCACCTTGTGGCCCGAATCCTCGCGCCCTTCGGCGGTGGCGCTGCCGATGTGGGGCAGGGTCATCACATTGGGGTGCGCGATCAGGCGCGGATCAACCTTGGGCTCTTCGGGATAGACATCGAGCCCCGCGCCCGCGAGATGGCCGGATTGAAGCGCGGCAATCAGCGCCTCGTTATCGATCAGCTCGCCGCGTGCGGTGTTGATGATGCTGGCGCCCGGCTTCATCAGGCCCAGCCTGCGCGCATCGATCAGCCCGCGCGTCTCGTCTGACAGCGGGCAGTGCAGCGTGAGAATATCGGCCTCGGCCACCAGCGCATCGATTTCGCCGACATAGCGCGCGCCGAGCATTCGCTCGAGCGCTTCGGGCAGGGGCTTGCGGTTGTAATAGGCGATCTCGAGCCCGAAGGCGCGGGCGCGGTGGGCAACCGCCTGTCCGATCCGGCCCATGCCGATAATGCCCAGCACCTTGCCAGCGAGCTTGCGCCCAAGCAGGCCCGAAGGCGCCCAGCCGGTCCATTCGCCGCGGCGCACCAGCGCGGTGCCTTCGCGCACGCGGCGCGGCACGCCGATAATCATCGCGAGCGTGAGATCGGCGGTATCATCGGTGAACACGCCCGGCGTGTTGGTGACGATGATGCGGCGATCAGCCGCCGCGGCGAGATCAATATGTTCCGTCCCCGCACCAAAGCTGGCGATCAGGCCCAGCCGGTCGCCGGCAGCCGCGATCATCGCGGCATCGATCTTGTCGGTGACAGTCGGCACAAGCACATCGCAATCCTGCATTGCTGCAACCAGCGCATCGCGACTCATCGGGGTGTCCGCTTCGTTGAGCACCACATCGAACAATTCGCGCATCCGCGCCTCGATGCTTGGCATCAGATGACGGGTGACGACGACACGCGGCAAGCCAGCCAGCGGACGGGCGGGGCGGGTGGCAGGAAGATCGGTTGGGGACATGGCAAGCGGGCTAATGCGTCAGGGGGCGCAAGGTCAAGCGGGCGAATGGCGCAGTCCTGCGCGCAAGGGGTATCAGCGCGCTTGAAATCCGGGACGCTCGCAGCGTAAGGGGGGCAGCGATGATGGGATTGCGTCTTTTTGCAGTGATCAGCCTGTGCCTGATGATGGCGTTCACCATGGTGTGTGATCCAGTGCGCGCGCAGGAGCGTGCCGTGCCCTATTGGGCGGCGCTGCGTTATGAACAGGTCAACATGCGCGTCGGGCCGAGCCGGGATTACCCGGTCGAATGGGTCTACAAGCGCAAGGGCATGCCGGTGAAGGTCATACGTACGCGCGAAGGCTGGCGGCTCGTGCGCGATGTCGCAGGGGCACAGGGCTGGGTGGCGGCAAGCCAGTTGACACCGGAGCGCGGTGTGGTCGTGATTGGCAAGGGTCTTGCCGATCTGCGAGCCGAACCGCGTGCCGCCTCGGCGCTGCGCTGGCGGGCGGAGCCGGGCGTCGTGGCGCGTTACCTGCGCTGCGAGACAGGTTGGTGCGAAATCGATGCCGCAGGGCGCAAGGGCTGGGTGCTCGCTGAACGCCTGTTCGGGATCGAGGCGCTGCCGGGCAACCCGTAAGGCTGCCCGGCGAACCCTCGCCATCAGACCAGTTCGATCGCCACCGCCGTGGCTTCCCCGCCACCGATGCAGAGGCTGGCGACGCCGCGCTTCTTGCCCTGCTGCTTGAGCGCATTGATCAAGGTCACGATGATGCGCGTGCCGCTGGCGCCGATCGGGTGGCCGAGAGCGGTGCCGCCGCCGTTCACATTGATCTTGTCGTGCGGAATGCCGAGATCGCGCATCGCGAACATGGCGACACAGGCGAAGGCTTCGTTGACTTCGAACAGATCGACATCCGCAACGCTCCACCGCGCCTTGTCGAGCACCTTGCGGATCGCCGGGATCGGCGCTGTTGTGAACAGCGCCGGCGCCTGGGCATGGGCGGCGGTGGCCACAATCCGGGCGACGGGTGCAAGGCCCTTGGCCTCCGCCACGCTCGCCCGGGTCAGCACCACGGCGGCTGCGCCGTCCGAGATCGAGCTTGAGGTAGCGGCGGTGATCGTCCCGTCCTTGGCGAAGGCGGGCTTCAGTTGCGGGATCTTTTCGGGGCGGCCCTTGGCAGGGGCTTCGTCCTGTTCGACGACGACGTCGCCTGCACGCGAAGCCACGGTGACCGGCACGACTTCATCGGCAAAGGCGCCGCTCGCGATCGCGCGGTTGGCGCGGGCGAGCGATTCGATCGAATAGGCATCCATCTCTTCGCGGGTGAGCTGGTAGGCATTGGCCGTATCCTGCGCAAAGGTGCCCATGGCGCGGCCCGGCTCGTAGGCATCTTCAAGCCCGTCAAGGAACATGTGATCATAGGCGGTATCGTGCCCGATGCGCGCGCCCGAACGGTGCTTCTTGAGGAGGTAGGGCGCATTGGTCATGCTTTCCATGCCGCCCGCCACCACCACATCAATGGTGCCGCTGGCGAGTGCTTCTGCACCCATGATCACCGTCTGCATGCCCGAGCCGCAAACCTTGTTGACGGTGGTGGCTTGCACCGATTGCGGCAGACCGGCCTTGATCGCGGCCTGGCGTGCCGGAGCCTGACCGAGCCCGGCAGGCAGCACGCAGCCCATGTAGGCGCGATCAATATCCTCGCCTGCCACGCCTGCGCGTTCGACCGCAGCCTTGACCGCAATCGCGCCCAGATCGGTCGCCGAAACGTCTGCGAGCGCGCCTTGCATCGCGCCCATCGGGGTGCGCGCATAGGAGAGGATCACAACCGGATCGGCGGGAGAAAGCTGGGCCATGTGCATGGATTCCTTTTGCGAGCTTATGGGTCTTGGTTGGGCGGGGTAGTAATGTTGCAATGCGGCATTTGCAATGCAGGGGGCGATGGGTTGGGGTGGTGAAGCACCAATCGTCACACGCAGGCAATGCGGGCCTTACTGTGCATCGAGAAAGAGGGCGGGTTTGACTGCGTTTGGGTCAAAAGCAGATTGGCCGCTATCGACCGCAAGGGTCTTTGGCCAAGCGCGCTGACGTCGCTATGACGAGCTTGTCAATCCCGCCTTACCACGAGCAAGTGTCACGATGAGCGAACCATCATTCTGGGCCGCCTTACCCCGTTCGGCGTTCGGCGACAGTCCCGAATTGGCCGATGAACTTCTGAACCTGATACTCGCTGGCCGAAAACGTGCGACGTGCTGGAGCGCAGCCGCCGATGCCGAGGGAGGTCAAGTCGGCGCGCAATGGGTTGCCGAGGACGGGAAAGGGCGCCCTAGAGCTATTCTTGAGACTGTCGAGATCCGCCGAATTCGGTTCAAGGAGGTCGATGAGGATTTTGCTGCTGCGGAGGGCGAAGGCGACTTAAGTCTCGGCTATTGGCGTAGCGCGCATCAAAGCTATTTCGAGCGCAACGGAGGGTTCGATCCCGAGATGCTCCTGTGGTGCGAACGCTTTCGCCTTGTTTCGGTTTTGCCCGAACCCGATTAGCACTTTGCGCTCGCTAAAGGCCGTCATCCCGCTTTCCATCGCAATGCAGAGGCAGTCAGGCTACGGTGGGGGTGAGCGCCGCCGCTTGCGCACCTGCGCGCTTTGCGCAACAACACGTCGCAAATGAAAACGCATCTATGTCTTACGGGAGAATGACATGGCCGATGATCGCCGCGCCGAGATGGAAACCCTGCTGCAACGCCAGCGCGATGCTTTCACGGCGTCCCGCCCGGAGCCGATGTCGCAGCGCAAGGACCGCATCCGCCGCGCCATGGCCTTGGTGCGCGAGCATGGCGAGGCCTTTGCCAAGGCGATGAGCGCGGATTTTGGCGGTCGCCCCGCGGCGCAGACCATGATCACCGATATCGGCTCGGTGGTGGGCGCGGGGCACGATGCGCTCAAGAACATGGATCGCTGGGCCAAGACCGAAAAGCGCAAGGTGCAGTTTCCGCTTGGCCTGCTCGGCGCGCGGGCCGAGGTGCGGTATGAGCCCAAGGGTGTGATCGGCATTCTTTCGCCGTGGAACTTCCCGCTCCAGCTGGCCTTCGTCCCGTTGATGCAGGTGTTGGCCGCGGGCAACCGCGCGATGATCAAGCCGTCGGAATTTACCGAGCGCACCAGCGATCTGATGGCGGAGCTGACGGCGGAATATTTCGCGCCCGAGGAAGTCGCTGTCATCACCGGCGGACCGGACGTCGCAGGCGCCTTTTCGAGCCTGCCCTTCGATCATCTGGTCTTTACTGGCTCGACCGCAACGGGGCGCCGGGTGATGCAGGCGGCGGCGGAAAATCTGGTGCCGGTCACGCTTGAACTGGGCGGCAAATCGCCGGTGATCATGGGGCGCAGCGCGGATTTCGCCAAGGCGGGAGAACGCATCGCCTGGGGCAAGATGATGAATGCCGGGCAAATCTGCCTTGCGCCCGACTATCTGATCGTGCCCGAAGACAAGGAGCAGGATGCGATTGCGGGCGTCGTCGCCGGGGCCACGGCAATGTACCCCACGCTGCTTGATAACGAGGATTACACCGCAATTGTCTCCGACCGCCACTTCGCGCGGCTCAAAGGCCTGATCGAAGATGCGCGCGACAAGGGCGCCGAAGTGATCGAGGTCAACCCTGCGGGCGAGGATTTCGGCAATTCCAACCAGCGAAAATTGCCGCTCACCATCCTGCGCAATGCGACGCAGGACATGGCGGCGATGCAGGAGGAAATCTTCGGCCCGATCCTGCCGGTGACGACGTATAAATCAGTCGATCAGGCGGTGGACTATGTCAACGAGCATGATCGCCCGCTTGGTCTCTATTACTTCGGCGAGAACAAGGGCGAACAGGAACGGGTGCTCACCCGCACGATCTCGGGCGGGGTGACGACCAATGACGTGATCTTCCACGTCTCGATGGAAGACCTGCCGTTCGGCGGGATCGGGCCATCGGGGATGGGGAGTTACCATTCGGTCGAAGGCTTCCGCGAGTTCAGCCATGCCCGCGCGGTCTATCACCAGCCCAAGGTCGATGTGGCCAAGCTTGGAGGGCTCAAGCCGCCCTTTGGCGCGGCATCGGCCAAGGCAGCGGCGCGGCTCCTGAAATAGCCCGCACCGCAGGGGTTGCGCGGAACGCGCAGGGCGCGCTCTCGACTGCATGAGGTGTTGAAATTCCTGCAACACTCATGCGGGGTTTTCAACGAGTCGCGCTCTTGCGCCTGCTATGTTACAAGCCTACGGGACCACCCGGGATTAATTGCTTGGACATGGCCGTGATCGACCTCAGCCAGTATCTGCCGATACTGTTCTTCATATTTATCGCCTTCGGGCTTTCGATCCTGTTCGTGGTCGCGCCCATGGCGGTCTCCCGGTTGACGGGTGCGCACAACCCCAACGCAGAAAAGCTCTCTGAGTATGAATGCGGCTTCCCGGCTTTCGAGGATGCGCGCAGCCAGTTCGATGTGCGCTTCTATCTGGTGGCGATCAGCTTCATCATCTTCGATCTCGAAGCAGCCTTCCTATTTCCCTGGGCCGTAAGCCTCAAGGAAACCCAGATGGTGGGCTGGGTCGGGATGATGGTGTTCCTGTTCATCCTCGTGGTGGGGCTGGCCTATGAATGGAAGAAAGGGGCGTTGGACTGGGAATGACAAACACGGTTTCTCCTCCCCAGGGGCTGTCAGACATGTCTGCTATCGCCACCGCTCAGGGCGGCGCCTTGCGTCAGCCTGACGCCGCGTTCTTCAAGGCGCTCGAAAGCGAGGTCAATGACAAGGGCTTCCTCGTCACCTCGACCGAAGAACTGTTCCAATGGGCGCGGACCGGCAGCCTGTGGTGGATGACCTTCGGCCTGGCCTGCTGCGCGGTCGAAATGATCCACGTCAACATGCCGCGCTACGACATGGAGCGCTTCGGCATCGCGCCGCGCGCCTCCCCGCGCCAGTCGGACGTGATGATCGTGGCCGGCACCTTGTGCAACAAGATGGCCCCGGCGCTGCGCAAGGTCTATGATCAGATGTCTGATCCCAAATATGTGATCAGCATGGGTTCGTGCGCCAATGGCGGCGGCTATTATCACTATTCCTATTCGGTGGTGCGCGGGTGTGACCGGATCGTTCCGGTTGATATCTACGTGCCCGGCTGCCCGCCGACTGCCGAGGCGCTGCTTTATGGCGTGATGCAATTGCAGCGCAAGATCCGCCGCGTCGGCACGATCGAGCGGTAAGGGGCCATTTCATGAAGGTTGTGCATTCCGCTCCGCGCTTTGCATCGAACGACGGTGTGATCGCGGCGATTTCCGAAAGCATCAGCGTCTGGCTGATCGCCGCGGAGGAATCCCACGGCGAGGTGATCTTCCGCGTCCAGCGCGATGCGATTGCCAAGGTGCTGCGGACCTTGCGCGATGATCACCACTATCAGCAGATGATGGAGATTGCGGGCGCCGATTATCCCGCGCGCGCCGAACGCTTCGAAGTCGTCTACATGCTCTTGAGCCTCACCAAGAACCACCGCGTGATCGTGAAGTGTTCGACCGACGAGAACACGCCGGTGCCGACCATCACGACGCTGTGGCCCAATGCAGGCTGGCTCGAACGCGAGGTGTTCGACATGTACGGGGTGACCTTTGCCGGTAACCCCGATCTGCGCCGCATCCTCACTGATTATGGCTTCGAAGGGCATCCCTTCCGCAAGGACTTCCCGATGACGGGCTACACCGAACTGCGCTATTCCGAAGAGGAAAAGCGCGTGGTCTATGAACCTGTCGAACTGGCGCAGGAAATGCGCACCTTCGATTTCCTCAGCCCGTGGGAAGGCGCGGACTACGTCCTGCCCGGTGACGAAAAGGCCAAAGAGGAGGGCGGCAAGTGAGCTTCCAACTCGAAGAATCGCCGACCACCGAAGGCGAGGTCATCACCAATTACACGATCAATTTCGGCCCGCAGCACCCGGCGGCGCATGGCGTGCTGCGCATGATCATGGAGCTGGACGGCGAGGTGATCGAGCGGATCGATCCCCATGTCGGCCTGCTGCATCGCGGCACCGAAAAGCTGATTGAGCACAAGACTTACTTGCAGGCGCTGCCCTATTTCGATCGGCTCGATTACTGCTCGCCGCTGTGCATGGAGCATTCCTATGTGCTGGCGATCGAAAAGCTGCTCAATCTCGAAGTGCCGATCCGCGCGCAATATCTGCGCGTGCTCTTCGCCGAGCTGACCCGCATCTGCAATCACATGCTCAATATCGGCGCGCATGTGATGGACGTGGGCGCGATGACGCCCAACCTGTGGGTGTTCGAACTGCGCGAAGACTGCATGAACTTCTTCGAGCGGGCGAGCGGCGCGCGGATGCACTCGGCATGGTTCCGCCCCGGCGGCGTGCACCAGGATGTCCCCGAAAAGCTGCTGGTCGATATCGGCAACTGGATCGACAACCGCCTGCCACAATTGTTCGGCGATGCGATGAGCCTTGTCATCGACAACCGCATCTTCAAGCAGCGCAATGTCGATATCGCGATTGTCAGCCGCGATGATGCGATTGCCTGGGGCTTTTCCGGCCCGATGATCCGCGCTGCGGGCATTCCGTGGGATCTGCGCAAGAGCCAGCCCTATGATGTCTATGACCGCATGGAATTCGACATTCCGGTCGGCACCAATTCGGATTGCTATGATCGTTTCATGGTGCGCGTGAAGGAAGTTTACGAAAGCGCCAAGATCATCAAGCAGTGCCTTGCGCAAATGCCGCAGGGCCCGGTCGCGAGCACCGATGGCAAGGTCTCTCCGCCCAAGCGCGGCGCAATGAAGCAATCGATGGAAAGCCTGATCCACCACTTCAAGCTTTACACCGAAGGCTTCCACGTCCCGGCGGGCGAGGTTTACGTGGCAACCGAAAGCCCCAAGGGCGAATTCGGCGTCTATCTCGTCAGCGACGGCACCAACAAGCCGTACCGCTGCAAGATCCGCCCCACGGCTTTCTCGCACCTTCAGGCGATGGACATGATGAGCCGCGGCCACATGCTGCCCGATGCGACCGCCATTCTCGGCGCGATCGACGTGGTGTTCGGGGAGTGTGATCGGTGAACCTTACCCTTGCCGTCATCCCCGCGAAGGCGGGGATCCATCTAACCTTTTCCACCGTCGCCACGCCAAGCGGGATCCCCGCTTTCGCGGGGGCGACGATCTGGAGGGATCGTCGTGGCTGACCGTACCCCTGCTCCCGATACCCCCGAACTGCGCGCCCGCTGGGGCGGGTTCGCGTGGACACCGGAAAACAAGGTCAAGGCCGATTGGCACATCGCCAAATATCCGGCCGGACGCCAGCGTTCGGCGGTGATGCCGCTGCTCGATCTCGCCCAGCGGCAGGTGGGTAGCGAAACCGATACGCAGGGCTGGCTGCCGCTGCCGGTGATCGAATATGTCGCGGCCTATCTCGACATGCCGGTGATCCGCGTGCTCGAAGTCGCGAGCTTCTACTTCATGTATAACCTCAAACCCGTCGGCAAATTCCACGTGCAGGTGTGCGGCACCACGCCCTGCATGCTGCGCGGCTCGGACGACATCATCGCCGCCTGCAAGAAGCGCGGGATGGTGAAGGGCGGGGTCTCGGCGGATGGCCTCTGGACCCTCACCGAGGTCGAATGCATGGGCAATTGCGCCACCGCGCCGATGGTCCAGATCAACGATGACAATTACGAGGATCTGACGGTCGAACGTCTCGACGCGGTGCTCGATGCCTTGGCGCGGGGCGAAACGCCCAAGGCGGGCACGCAGGAGCCGGGCCGCCACACCTCCGAGCCTTCGGGCGGGCCGACCACGCTCAAGGACATGGTCAGCGCCAACCACGATTACCGGAGCGAGTGGTGATGGCAAGAAAGGCTGAACTCGGCGGCGGTCTTGTCGGCCTGATCTTCCTCACGCTGGCGGCGTGGGAATGGATCAGCGGGGATAGCTGGGTGGTGTGGGCCATCCTCGGCTTCCTGTTCGGCGGCTTCGGCGCGCTCAGCCGCTTGTTCGGGGGCAAGGGCAACGGATGAACAGCCTTGTCCCCCTGCTTGGCGCGCTGGTGCTTGGCTTCATCGCCTACAAGGTGCTGATGGGCCTCGTGCGCGTGGGCGTGATCCTGCTCATCGTGCTGGCGCTGGCAGGCCTGTGGCAACAAGGAATGATCGGATGAACCCGTTGACGCTCGCCTTTGCCGGAGCAGGGCTCACCGGCTTTGCCCTTGGCGCATTCTTCACCGCCACGGGCAAACCGGAAATGGGCGTCATCCTGATGGGGATGGGACTGGTGTTCCAAGTGATTTCTCTGGTGCGCCTGAAGCGCGCCAAAAACCAAGGAAAGCTGTGATGCTGGCCGATAGGGATCGGATCTTCACCAATGTCTATGGTTTTCAGGATTGGGGCCTGAAAGCCGCGCAAATGCGCGGCGATTGGGACAACACCAAGGCGCTGCTCGCGCGCGGGCAGGACGCGATCATCGAGGAAATCAAGGCATCCGGCCTGCGCGGGCGGGGCGGGGCGGGCTTCCCGACCGGGCTCAAGTGGTCGTTCATGCCCAAGGAAAGCCGCGATGGCCGACCGAGCTTCCTTGTCATCAATGCTGATGAATCCGAGCCGGGCTCGTGCAAGGACCGTGAGATCATCCGCCATGATCCGCACAAGCTGATCGAAGGCGCGCTGGTGGCGGGCTACGCGATGCGCGCGCGGGCGGCCTATATCTACATCCGTGGCGAATATATCCGCGAGGCCGAAACGCTCCAGAAGGCGATCGACGAAGCCTATGATGCAGGCCTGATCGGCAAGAACGCCTGCGGTTCGGGCTATGATTTCGACGTCTTCATGCACCGCGGCGCGGGGGCCTATATCTGCGGCGAAGAAACCGCGATGATCGAAAGCCTTGAAGGCAAGAAGGGCCAGCCGCGGTTGAAGCCGCCGTTCCCGGCGGGCGCGGGCCTCTATGGCTGCCCTACCACGGTCAACAACGTCGAGAGCATCGCGGTCGCACCGACGATCCTGCGGCGCGGGGCTGCGTGGTTCTCCTCCTTCGGGCGCGAGAACAACAAGGGCACCAAGCTGTTCCAGATCAGCGGCCACGTGGAAAAGCCCTGCGTCGTCGAAGAGGCGATGAGCATCA
Organism: Erythrobacter epiphyticus; assembly: GCF_034653295.1. Lineage (NCBI taxonomy): Bacteria > Pseudomonadati > Pseudomonadota > Alphaproteobacteria > Sphingomonadales > Erythrobacteraceae > Erythrobacter > Erythrobacter epiphyticus. The sequence continues at coordinate 82,128 of NZ_JAYEEU010000009.1, forward strand.
GCTTCGAAGAGCTGATCGAAAAGCATTGCGGCGGCATTCGCGGCGGGTGGGACAACCTGCTGGCGGTGATCCCCGGCGGTTCTTCGGTGCCGCTGGTTCCCGCCGAACAGATCCGCCACGCGCCGATGGATTTCGACGGGCTCAAGGAACTCGGTTCCGGCCTCGGCACCGCGGCCGTGATCGTCATGGACAAGTCGACTGATATCGTCCGCGCGATCAGTCGCCTGTCCTACTTCTATAAGCACGAGAGCTGCGGCCAGTGCACCCCCTGCCGCGAAGGCACGGGCTGGATGTGGCGCATGATGGAGCGCCTGCGCACCGGCGATGCGGCGATCGAGGAGATCGACATGCTTCACGAGGTGACCAAGCAGGTCGAAGGCCACACCATCTGCGCGCTGGGCGATGCGGCGGCGTGGCCGATCCAGGGCCTCATCCGCCATTTCCGGCCGGAGCTGGAGCGGCGGATCAACGAACACAACGCGCAATTCGCGGAGGCGGCGGAGTGATGAAAATTCTTTATCGTTTTCTGATTTTTGTGCTTCTCGCATGCGCTCCTGTCGTGATGATTGCGCGATATGATGAATTCGCTGGCGGTGAACTTTCGCTCGTGGGTTACGTGGCTACTTGTCTCTCCCCCATCGTGCTTATGAGCCTTCTGGTTCTGATTTCACGGAAGGTTCTCCGCGACAACGAGGCTTTTCCCAATGCCTAAGGTCACCGTAGACGGTCAGGAAATCGAGGTCCCGGCGGGCGCGACTGTGCTCCAGGCGTGCGAGCTGGCGGGCAAGGAAATCCCGCGCTTCTGCTATCATGAGCGCCTCTCCATCGCCGGCAATTGCCGCATGTGCCTCGTCGAGGTGAAGCCCGGGCCGCCCAAGCCGCAGGCCTCCTGCGCGCTGCCGGCTGCCGAGGGTCAGGAAATCCGCACCGACTCACCCATGGTCAAGAAGGCGCGCGAAGGGGTGATGGAGTTCCTGCTCATCAACCACCCGCTCGATTGCCCGATCTGCGATCAGGGTGGCGAGTGCGACTTGCAGGATCAGGCGGTCGCCTATGGCCGCGGCGGTTCGCGCTACCACGAGAACAAGCGCGCGGTCACCGAGAAGTACATGGGCCCGCTGATCAAGACGATCATGACCCGCTGCATCCACTGCACCCGCTGCGTGCGCTTCTCCGAGGAGATCGCGGGCGTGGACGAGATCGGCGCGCTCTACCGCGGCGAGGACATGCAGATCACGACCTATCTCGAACAGGCGGCGGCGCATGAATTGAGCGCCAACGTGATCGACCTGTGTCCGGTGGGTGCGCTGACGAGCCGCCCCTATGCTTTCGAGGCGCGGCCGTGGGAACTCAAGCGGACGCTCAGCATCGACGTGTCTGACGCCGTGGGCGCCAACATCACCCTGCATTCCAAGGGCCGCGAAGTCATGCGCGCGCTGCCGCGGGTGAATGACGACGTCAACGAGGAGTGGCTGTCAGACAAGGGCCGCTATCAGGTCGACGGCCTTACCAAGCGCCGGCTTGACCGCGTCTGGGTGCGCCGTGACGGCAAGCTCCAGCCCGCGGAATGGACCGAGGCTTTCGGGATGATCGCCTCCGCACTGGAAGGCGACAAGGCCAGTATTGCAGCGGTGGCGGGCGATCTGCTCGACGCCGAGACGATGTTTGCCGCCAAGGCGCTGGTCAATGCCTGCGGGTCGAACCTCACCGAAGCGCGGCAGACCGGCATGACCTACGATGTGTCGAACCTCGCGGCGGTGAATTTCAACTCGACCTTCGCCGGGATCGAGACCGCTGACGCAATCCTGATCGTCGGCAGCCATGTCCGCTGGGAAGCCGCGCTGCTCAATGTCCGCCTGCGCAAGGCGGTGAAGGCGGGGGCCAAGGTCTTCATCATCGGCCCCGAATGGGACCCGACCTATCCGGCGACCTTCCTCGGCTCTGATCTCAAGATCCTGAACCGCGTCCCCAAGGAATTGGGTGACGTCATGAAGGCAGCGAAGCGTCCGGCGGTGATCCTCGGTGCGGCGGCGCTGGCCAAGGGCGCGCTGCCGGCGGCGCTCAAGCTGGTCGACAAGTTCGATCTGGTGCGGGACGGGTGGAACGGTTTCAACGTGCTCCACGTCTCGGCGGCGCGGATGGCATCGCTGATGCTCGGCTTCACGCTTCCGGACGGGATGGGCGACATTGCGGCGGCCAGCCCCAAGGTGCTGCTCAGCCTCGGCGCGGACGAGATGGACTATGCGCCCTACGCAGGGTCGCTCAAGGTCTATATCGGCCACCACGGCGACAAGGGCGCGCATCACGCCGACATCATCCTGCCGGGCGCGTCCTATGCCGAAAAGGACGGGACTTACGTCAACACCGAGGGCCGGGTGCAGTTCGCCGAGAAGGCGGTCTTCGCGCCTGGTGATGCGCGCGAGGACTGGACGATCCTGCGCGCTTTGGCGGACGCGCTGGGCGTGACCGTCGGCTTCGACAGCTTCGGCGAATTGCAGGCCAAGATGATCGCCGCTGTGCCCGCGCTGGGCGAAGAAGGCCTCGCGGATTACGGCGCGCTGCCCAAGGCGGACAGCGGCGCCAAGTTCGAAGGCGAGCTTGCGGGCTATCCGATCAAGGACTTCTACCTCACCAACCCCATCGCCCGCGCCAGCGCGGTGATGCAGCAGTGCTCGGACGAATTGCTCCACGGCGCTGATATCAAGGAGGCTGCGGAATGAGCGCGACGCACATCCTCCCCCTTCAGGGGAGGGGGACCATGCGCAGCATGGTGGAGGGGCCCGTCCGGCTGCTCCGCAACTCCAAGAGATCGAACCGGGCGGGGTGCCCCTCCACCACTTCGTGGTCCCCCTCCCCGTGCCGGGGAGGAATGTAAGTGACCGCCTTCTTCCAATCCTTCGGCCTGTCCTACGAATGGGCCTGGACCATCGCGACCATCGCGGGCGTGCTGATCATCGCGCTGCTGGTGATGTTCAGCGTTGCCATGGTGATCTATGTCGACCGCAAGGTGCTCGGCGCGATCATGCTTCGGCGCGGGCCCAATGTGGTGGGGCCGTTTGGTATCCTCCAGTCCTTTGCCGATGGCTTGAAGGTCTTCCTCCAGGAAACGATCATCCCGTCGGCGGCGAACAAGGGCATTTTCCTGCTCGCCCCCATCATCACCTTCACGGTGGCCTTGGCCGCATGGGCAGTGATCCCGTTTGATGCGGGCGTGGTGCTGGCGGATATCAATGTCGGCCTGCTCTACATCCTCGCGATCTCGTCGCTCGGCGTTTACGGCGTGGTGATGAGCGGGTGGGCGTCGAACTCCAAATACCCGTTCTTCTCGGCGATGCGCGCCTCGGCGCAGATGATTTCCTACGAAGTCTCGATCGGTTTCGTGCTGGTGTGCGTGGTGCTGTTTGCCGGCACTTTCAACATGACCGGGATCGTCGAGGCGCAGAAGGGTTTCGGCCTCGGCATCATCAACGGCTATGTGGTGCACCCGCTGCTGTTCCCGATGTGGGTGGTGTTCTTCATTTCGGCGCTGGCGGAAACCGCGCGCGCGCCGTTTGATCTGACCGAAGCGGAAAGCGAACTCGTCGCCGGTTACCAGACCGAATATTCCTCGATGAGCTTCGCGCTGTTCTGGCTTGGCGAATATGCCAACATCCTGCTGATGTGCTCGCTCAACACGCTGCTGTTCTGGGGCGGGTGGCTGCCGCCGCTGGATATTCCGGTGCTTTATGCGGTGCCGGGGATCATCTGGTTCCTGCTCAAGACCTTCATGTTCTTCTTCATGTTCAGCTGGATCTGGGCGACGGTGCCGCGTTACCGCTACGACCAGTTGATGCGGCTTGGCTGGAAGGTGTTCCTGCCTATGAGCCTGTTCTTTGTCGTTCTCATTTCCGGCTATCTGATGGCCACCGGGCATTTCGCATGACGACCGTTTCGCATCTGATCAAAAGCTTCACCCTCTGGGAATTCCTCAAGGCGCATGCCTTGACCTTGAAGTATTTCTTCAAGCCCAAGGCGACGATCAATTATCCGTTCGAGAAATCGCCGCTCAGCCCGCGTTTCCGCGGCGAACATGCGCTGCGGCGCTATCCGAATGGTGAGGAACGCTGCATCGCCTGCAAGCTGTGCGAGGCGATCTGCCCGGCGCAGGCGATCACCATCGAAAGCGAACCGCGCGCCGATGGCAGCCGCCGCACCACGCGCTACGACATCGACATGACGAAGTGCATCTATTGCGGCTTTTGTCAGGAAGCCTGCCCGGTCGACGCGATCGTGGAAGGGCCGAATTTCGAATATGCCACCGAAACCCGCGAGGAGCTGCTTTACGACAAGGCCAAGCTGCTTGCGAATGGTGACAAATGGGAGCGGGCCATCGCGGCCAACCTTGAAGCCGACGCACCCTATCGCTAGGGCGCACCGGACGGACACGGGGTCTTACAATTGATACGTGGCGATCGCGGCGCAGGCCGGGGTCACACTTGGACTAAGGGATCACAATGCCGCTTTCTGGACCTCGGCTTTTGCCGGGGAGACAGATCGGCGGAGGCACATCATGATACAGGTTTTCGCCTTTTACCTGTTTGCGGCCATCGTGGTCGCCAGCGCGGTCATGGTGATCATGGCGCGGCACCCGGTGCATTCGGTGCTGTGGCTGATCATGGCCTTTTTCAACGCAGCCGCCCTGATGGTGTTGGTGGGGGCCGAGTTCCTCGCGATGCTGCTGGTGATTGTCTACGTCGGGGCGGTCGCCGTGCTGTTCCTGTTCGTGGTGATGATGCTCGACATCGATTTCGCGGCCATGCGCGCAGGCTTCATCCGCAATTTCCCGCTGGGCCTGCTGATGGCAGCAATCCTGCTGGCGGAATTGCTGCTGGCAGTTGGCGTTTATAGTGCCGGCGGGCTGACTCTCGGCGCGCCTGATGGCAGCGCGATGCAGCCTGCCACCGCGAGCAATATCGAGGCGATCGGCGCCCTGCTGTTCGGCCGCTATATCCTGCTGTTCGAACTGGCCGGGATCATCCTGCTGGTGGCCATGATCGGCGCCATCGTGCTGACCTTCCAGCCGCCCAAGCCCGGCGCACGGGCGCGGCAGGATGTCGGCAAGCAGATCCGTCGGCGTCCGGAAGAGGCAACCATCATGAAGAACCCGGAAATCGGGCAAGGGGTCGAGCTGTGATCGGCATTGAACATTATCTGACTGTGGGCGCGATCCTGTTCGTGATCGGAGTGCTGGGGATCTTCCTCAACCGCAAGAATGTGATCGTCATCCTGATGGCGATTGAATTGATCCTGCTCAGCGTGAACATCAATCTCGTCGCCTTTTCGGCCTTCATGCAGGATCTGGTCGGCCAGATCTTCGCCATGCTGGTGCTGACTGTGGCAGCGGCCGAAGCCGCCATCGGGCTGGCGATCCTCGTGATCTATTTCCGCGGTCGCGGTTCGATCGCGGTTGACGATATCAACCGGATGAAGGGGTGAGCGCGATGCAAACGCAAATCCTCCTCATCGTCTTTGCCCCGCTGCTTGCGGCGCTGATCGCCGGGCTCGGCAACCGCATGATCGGCAATGTGGCCGCCAAGTCGGTGACGACAGGCGCGCTGTTCCTTTCGGCGGGCTTGAGCTGGCCGATTTTCCTCGGGTTCCTCGGTGGCACCGCGACTGCCGAAGTCGTGCCCGTGCTCAGCTGGGTGCAATCGGGCAGCATGAGCTTTGACTGGGCGCTGCGGGTCGACACCATGACCGCGATCATGCTGGTGGTGATCTGCTCGGTTTCGGCGCTCGTGCACCTCTATTCGTGGGGGTACATGGAGGAAGACCCGGATCAACCGCGCTTCTTCGCCTATCTTTCGCTGTTCACCTTCGCGATGCTGATGCTGGTGACGGCCGATAACCTTGTCCAGATGTTCTTTGGCTGGGAAGGGGTGGGGCTGGCCTCCTATCTGCTGATCGGGTTCTGGTTCAGGAAGCCCTCCGCAGGCGCGGCCGCGATCAAGGCTTTTGTCGTCAACCGCGTGGGCGATCTTGGCTTCATGCTCGGCATTTTCGGGACATTTCTTGTGTTCGGCACGGTGTCGATCCCGGAAATCCTTGCTGCGGCTCCGGGGATGAGCGGCTCGGCCATCACCTTTGTTGGCATGCGGCTCTATACCATGGATATCCTGTGCATCCTGCTGTTCATCGGCGCGATGGGGAAGAGCGCACAGCTCGGCCTGCACACCTGGCTGCCCGACGCGATGGAAGGGCCGACGCCGGTGTCCGCGCTGATCCACGCGGCCACCATGGTGACCGCGGGCGTGTTCATGCTGTGCCGGCTTTCGCCGATGTTCGAAGCCGCGCCGACGGCGCTGGCGATCGTGACAGTGGTGGGCGCTGCGACCTGCTTCTTCGCCGCGACCATCGGCACCACCCAGTGGGACATCAAGCGGGTGATCGCCTATTCGACCTGCTCGCAGCTTGGCTACATGTTCTTCGCCGCGGGCGTCGGCGCCTATGGCGTGGCGATGTTCCACCTGTTCACGCACGCTTTCTTCAAGGCGCTGCTGTTCCTCGGTGCCGGTTCGGTGATCCATGCGATGCATCACGAACAGGACATGCGCTATTACGGCGGCCTGCGTAAGCACATCCCGCTCACCTTTTACGCGATGCTGGCGGGCACGCTCGCGATCACGGGCCTCGGCGTTTATCACCTCGGGGTCGGTTTTGCAGGCTTCTGGTCGAAGGACGCCGTGCTCGAAGTCGCCTTTGCGCGCGGCACGCAGATCTCGGTCATGTCCTTCTGGCTTGGCGTGATCGCGGCGCTGCTCACCAGCTTCTATTCGTGGCGTCTGATGTTCCTGACCTTCTGGGGCAAGCCGCGTTGGATCGAGAGCGAGCACATCCAGCATTCCGTGCACAAGACGCCCGAGCAAGCAGGCGAGGACACCACCGGCGGCTATCATCCGCATGAAAGCCCGGTGTCGATGCTGATCCCGCTCGGGGTGCTGACCATCGGCGCGGTGGCCGCAGGGCAGGTGTTCGCACCCAGCTTCCTTGACAGCGCGGCGTTCTGGGCAGGCTCGATCTTTTACAACGAGCCGCTGATCCACGCGATGCATGCCGTGCCTTACTGGGTGAAGTATTCGGCCTTTGTCGTGATGGTGCTGGGTTTTGCGGGTGCCTATCTCGCCTACATCGCCAAGCCTGATCTTCCGGCGAAGTTTGTCGCCACCTTCGGCGCGCTGCACCAGTTCGTTTACCGCAAGTGGTACTTCGACGAGCTCTATGACGCGATCTTCGTCAAGCCCGCTTTTGCGCTGGGCAAGCTGTTCTGGCAGGCGGGCGATGTCGGCATCATTGATCGCTTTGGCCCCAACGGGGTGGCGGATGCAGTGGCGCGCGGCTCGGTCGCGGCCAAGCGGATGCAGACCGGCTATCTCAACACCTACGCGCTGATCATGCTGCTTGGCCTGATCGCCGCCGTCACCTTTGTCCTGTTCTAGGAGCGCGCTTCGTAATGGAAGGCCTTCCCATTCTTTCAACTATGATGCTCGTGCCCATGGCAGGCGCGGCCATCTGCCTGTTTTCTCCTGCTGCGCTGGCGCGGTGGACGGCTTTGGGTGCGACGCTGGTTACCTTCGCGCTCGGGCTGGTGCTGTGGTCGAATTACGACATTGGCGGTGCGCAGTGGCAGTTCACCGAACGCGCCGAGCTGTTCGCGGGCTTCAGCTATGCGCTCGGGATTGATGGCATTGCGCTGCTGCTGATCATGCTGAGCGTGTTCCTGATGCCGATCTGCATCCTTGCAAGCTGGGAAGCGATCACCAAGCGCGTGGGCGAATACATGGCGGCCTTCCTGTTCATGGAAGTGCTGATGATCGGCACCTTCGCCGCGCAGGACATTTTCCTGTTCTACGTCTTTTTCGAAGCGGGCCTGATCCCGATGTATCTGATCATCGGGGTGTGGGGCGGCGATAACCGCATCTATGCGAGCTACAAATTCTTCCTCTACACCCTGATCGGCTCGGTGCTGATGCTGATCGCGATGTTCTGGATGGTGGCCGAGGCCGGCACCTCCGACATCCCGACGCTGATGCAGTATGATTTCCCGCCTGCCGCGCAGACATGGCTGTGGCTCGCGTTCTTCGCCAGCTTCGCGGTGAAGGTGCCGATGTGGCCGCTCCACACCTGGCTCCCCGATGCCCACGTGCAGGCGCCGACGGCGGGTTCCGTGATCCTCGCGGGCGTGTTGCTGAAGCTGGGCGGCTATGGCTTCATCCGCTTCAGCCTCCCGATGTTCCCCGAAGCATCGGCGCAGTTTGCATGGCTGGTCTTCACGCTGTCGATGATTGCCGTGGTCTACACCTCGCTGGTCGCGCTGGTGCAGGCCGATATGAAGAAGCTGATCGCTTATTCCTCTGTCGCGCACATGGCGATTGTCACCGTCGGCCTGTTTGCCTTCAATGTGCAGGGGCTTGAGGGCGCGATGATCGTCATGCTCAGCCACGGCCTCGTTTCGGGTGCGTTGTTCCTGTGCGTGGGCGTGATCTATGATCGCCTCCACACCCGCGAAATCGCCCGCTACGGCGGCCTTGCCATCAACATGCCCCATTACGCGCTGTTCTTCCTGCTTTTCACCATGGCGAGCATTGGCCTGCCGGGGACGAGCGGCTTTGTCGGTGAGTTCCTCTCGCTTGCGGGCATTTATCAGACCTCGACGCTGGTGGCGCTGGTGTCGACCACCGGGATCATTCTGGGCGCGGCCTACATGCTTTACCTCTATCGCCGCGTTGCTTTCGGCGGTCAGAAGAACGCCGATGCTGCTGCGATGAAGGATATCAGGCCGCGCGAATGGGCCATGATGGTGCCGATCGCCGCGGTGGTGCTGTGGATGGGCGTCTATCCCGAAAGCTTTCTTGCGCCGATGCGCGCCGATATCGCCGCGCTTGATGCGCGTATCGCAACCGCCGCCCCGGCAAGCGACAGCAACCCTGTGATGGGCACGCCGCGCGAACACGCCGCCAACGCCCTTGAGCATACCGCGTCTCATGAGGAGGGCGCACACTAATGGACTTCGCCCATTCCTTTGCGCTGATCGCGCCTGAATTGCTGCTGACGGGCGCGGGCCTTGCGCTGTTGATGGTGGCGGCTTTCAGCGGCGACAAGGCCGCGCGGCTTGTCAGCATTCTTGCGGTCGCCGCGCTGTTTGCGGCCGGGTTCATGCTGGTGCCGGGGCTGCATTTCGGCACTGACGGGCCGGAAACCCTTGCCTTTGGCGGCCTGCTGCGGATCGACAGCTTTGCGCTATTTGCCAAGGCGCTGATCTATCTTGCCGCGATTGCGGCCCTGATCATTGCGCCGGCCTTCTTCAACAGCGCGGCGGCCGGGACCGAGCGGGGCCTGCGCGCCGAATATCCGATCCTGGTGGTGTTCGCCTGTGTCGGCATGAGCGTCATGGTTTCGGCGAGCGATTTCATGAGCCTTTATCTCGGGCTCGAACTCAACAGTCTTACTGCCTATGTGCTCGCGGCGATCCTGCGCCGCGATCTGCGTTCGGGCGAAGCGGGCCTCAAGTATTTCGTGTTGGGCGCGCTCGCTTCGGGGATCATCCTGTACGGGATGAGCCTGCTTTACGGCTTCACCGGCAGCACTAGCTTCACTGGCGTGCGCGCCGGGCTCGAAGGCGAGTTGGAACTGGGCGCGATGTTCGGTCTCATCTTTGTGATGGCGGGGCTCGCCTTCAAGATTTCGGCGGTGCCGTTCCATATGTGGACGCCCGATGTCTATGAAGGTGCGCCAACCCCGGTTACGGCGTTCTTCGCCACCGCGCCCAAGGTCGCTGGCGTTGCGCTCACCGCGCGGGTGGTGTTCGAGGTGTTCGGCGGGCAAGTTCTCGCATGGCAGCAGATTGTGATGTTTGCGGCGCTGGCCTCGATCGTGTTCGGCGCGCTCGGCGCGATCGGGCAGGAAAATCTCAAGCGCCTGCTGGCCTATTCCTCGATCAACAATATCGGCTTCATCCTGCTCGGCCTTGCCGTGGCCAACGAGGCAGGCGCCGCGGCAATGCTCGTCTATCTGTTCATCTATGTCGCGATGAGCGTGGGCAGCTTTGTTGCCCTGCTGATGCTGCGCGGCGAGGATGGCGCGCTGTTTGAAACCTTCGCGGATATTCGCGGGCTTTCGCTGACACAGCCGGCGATTGCCTGGGCGCTCTTGCTGTTCATGTTCAGCCTTGCCGGGATTCCGCCGCTGCTCGGCTTCTACAGCAAGTTCGTGATCTTCCAGGCGACGGTTGAGGCCGGATTGGTGGCCTTTGGCGCGATTGCCATTGCTGCCAGCGTCATCGGGGCCTTCTACTACATCAAGTTCGTCAAGGTGATGTTCTTTGATGAGCCTGCCGGTGTCGTGACCGGTAAGAGCGGCGCGGCGCATTGGGCGCTGCTGGCGCTCACCGCGCTGATCATCTCGCCGCTCGGCTATCTGCTGACGCCGTCGCTGACCGATCTTGCCGCAAAGGCGGCCGGCGCGCTGTTCCTCGCGGTGTGACCATCGCCTCGGGGGCTTTCCGGCTGATCGAGGAGACCGGCTCGACCAACGCCGATCTCGCGGCCGCCTTGCGCGCGGGAGAGCCGGTGCGCGAGGGCGAGTGGCTGGTCGCTCGGCGCCAGACCGCGGGGCGCGGCAGGCAAGGCCGCACCTGGTTTGATGGCGCGGGCAATTTCATGGGATCATGCGCGGTGCAGCTGTCCGATCTTGCGCCGCCACCGGCCTCGCTCAGCTTTGTTGCCGCGCTCGCTGTGCGCGACGCGGCTGCCGAGGCTTTGGGCAGCGACGAGGCGCTCGCGCTCAAATGGCCCAATGATGTGCTGCTCGACGGGGGCAAGCTTTCGGGCATCCTGCTCGAGATGGTGCGCGGTCATGTGGTGGTGGGCATCGGGGTGAACCTTGCCCGCGCGCCGCAATTGCCCGACCGCAAGACGGCGGCTCTTGCCGATCATGGCGTGGAACCGCAGCTTGCAACCTTTGTCGCAAGCCTTGCCCGCCATTTTGCGACACGGCTCGCCGATTGGCGCAGCTTCGGTCTTGCGGCCACTTTGCGCGCCTTTCTCAACGCCTCGATCCACAGCCAGGGATCGGCGCTGACAGTCCATGATGCGGAAGGCGTCAGACTGTCGGGCACCTTCGCCGGGCTCGAAGAATCCGATGGCGCCTTGCGGCTGCGCTTGGCGGACGGGACAGAACGTGTCATTCGCGCAGGCGATCTGGTTTGAAGAAAGGCTAACCCCATGTTGCTCGGCGCTGATGTCGGAAACACCAATGTGGTCTTTGCGCTGTTCGATCTGAACCCGGACGGCACGCATACCACGCGGGCGCGCTGGCGCATCGCCACCGATCCGCGCCGGACGGGGGATGAATATGCGGTGTGGTTGCTCCAGCTGCTCAAGATCGAAGGCGTGGATCGCAGCGAGATCGCGCATGTGATTGTCGCCTCGGTGGTGCCGCGGGCCGATCATAACCTGACTGTGCTGTGCCAGAAATATTTCGGCATCACCCCGGTTTTTGCCGGGCAGGGCAAGGCGGCTTGGCCCTTTGCGCTTGATGTCGATCAGCCTTCTTCGCTCGGCGCCGACCGCGCGCTCAACATCCTTGCCGCGCATCACAAATATGGTGGGGATCTGATCGTGGTCGATTTCGGCACCGCCACCAAGTTCGAAATGGTCGACTTCACCGGCGCCTACAAAGGCGGATCGATCGCGCCGGGGATCAACCTGTCGCTCGATGCGTTGGTGGGCAAGACGGCCAAGCTTCCCCGCATCGCGATCCGCGCGCCCGAAAGCCGCAGCGTGATCGGGCGCAACACCGAAGATCAGATGCTGATCGGGGTGTTCTGGGGCTATGTCGCTATGATGGAAGGATTGATCGCACGGATGCAGGCGGAAATCGGCCGTCCCGCCAAGGTGGTGGCGACCGGCGGTTTGGCGATCCTGTTTGATGATGCCACCGAAATCTTCGACCATGTCGATGCAGACCTGACCCTTGATGGGCTCGCCATTCTGGCGCGGCAGGCTTTGGCCTGATCCGGATTTACGAACGGGAACCGAATTGAAAAAAGACTTTACCCCCGAAGACGAATTGCTGTTTCTGGCACTCGGCGGCTCGGGCGAGATTGGGATGAATGTCAATCTCTATGGCTGTCAGGGCAAATGGCTGATGGTCGATCTGGGCATGACCTTTTCGGGCAATGAATATCCCGGCGTTGATCTGGTGTTTGCCGATCTCGACTTCATCGAGGAACGCGCCGATGATCTGATTGGTATTGTGCTGACCCACGCGCACGAAGATCACATCGGAGCGGTGCCATACTTCGCGGGCGAGCTGGGCGTGCCGCTCTATGCGACGCCGTTCACCGCTGATCTGGTGGCGCGCAAGCTTGAGGAAGCCGGGCTGCTCGGCAAGGTTGAACTCAACATCATCGAAGAGGATCACGGCCAGATTGCGCTTGGCCCCTTTACCGTGACCTACCTCCCGCTGGCCCACTCCATCGCCGAAGGCAATGCGTTGCTGATTGACACGCCATACGGGCGGATCTTCCACACCGGCGATTGGAAGCTCGATGAAGAACCGATCATCGGCGAGCCGACCACCGAGGAAGACCTGCGCGCCATCGGCGATGAAGGCGTGCTCGCACTGGTGTGCGATTCCACCAATGTGTTCAATCCCAAACCCTCGGGCTCCGAAGGTGCGGTCTATCGCGCGATGATGGAAGAGATCGCCCGTCACACCGGCAAGCGGGTGGTCGTTACCACCTTTGCCAGCAATGTCGCGCGGCTTCAGACCTTGGGCGATATCGCGCGCGAGACCGGGCGTCAGATCTGTGTCGCAGGCCGTTCGCTCGATCGGATCATCGATGTGGCGCAGGATAATGGCTATCTCGCCGATTTCCCGCAGCCGGTGGACTTTGACACCGCGATGCGGCTGCCGCGCGGCGAGGTTCTGATCATCGCCACCGGCGGGCAGGGCGAACCGCGCGCGGCGCTGGCCCGCATTGCGGAAAAGAACCACCCGATCGAACTGGTCGCGGGCGATGTGGTGCTGTTTTCCTCGCGCCAGATCCCCGGCAATGAAATTGCGATTGGCCGGATCCAGAACCAGCTCGCCGCGCGCGGGATCACGATGGTGACCGACCGGCAAGCCTTCATCCATGTTTCAGGCCATCCCGGCCGGCCCGAGCTCGAAGCGCTTTATGGCTGGCTGCGCCCTGAAATCCTCGTGCCGGTGCATGGCGAGATGCGGCACATGCGCGAACAGGCACGGGTGGGCAAGGAGTGCGGCATTCCGAAATCGGTGGTGCAGGCCAATGGCGATCTGGTGCGGCTTGCGCCCGGGGAACCGGGCGTGCTTGCGCAGGTGCGCGCCGGCCGTCTGGTGCTTGATGGCGATATCATCGCCCCGGCCAATGGCGAGGCGATCACCATGCGCCGCCGGATCGCCGGGGAAGGGGTGATCGTGGTGGTGCTGACCAAGGGCGCGCCGCCGCTGATCGAAGCGATTGGCCTGCCGCTCGATGAAGACATGCCCGATTTCATCGCCGAAGCGCAGAGCGATATTCTCGTCGCGCTCCAGCAATTGAAGGGCGCAGCGGCGCGCGATCCCGCCGCGGTGCACGAAGCGGCCCGCCTTGCCACGCGGCGCGCGGCGCAGCGCTGGTCGGGCAAGCGCCCGCAAGTGCGCGTGCTGATGCCGCAAGCGCACGGGGCCACCGCCTGATGCAGATCACCTCGATCCTCGCGATCTATTTCCTGTTCTGGGTGTTCAGCGCGTTTCTGATGCTGCCCTTCGGTGTGCGCACCGCTGAAGAAGCGGGTGAGCCGCTGGTGCCGGGCCAGGCCGAATCCGCGCCCGTCAATTTCAACCCGCGCCGTCTGGCCGCGCGCGCAACTGTGGTCGCCGCCGTGCTGACCACGCTGTTCGTCGTCAATTATGAGCAGGGCTGGGTGACGATGGCGGATCTTGATTTCCTGCCCAAGCCGCCCTCCGTCTTGAACGACTAGGCGCGCAGCCGCTGGATCGCCTGCGCCAGCGCCACGTAAAGCTTGCCCATATCCGATCCCAGCATCGTCACGCTCATCACGTTGCCGCCGCGTGCGGATAGCAGCGTGCGCAGCATGGCTTCGAAATCATGGATGTAGCGGCTGACATGGGCGCGGAATGCCTCATCCCGCTGGTAGAGATCGACAATCTCGCGTGAAGTTCCGCTGTCGATCAGGCGCACGGCGCGGCGCGTGAAGATGCCGCGATCCCCCTTGAGATAGGCCTCCCATGCGGTGTCGGAGACTTCGGTGGAAAGGGCGCCGGTAATGTCGATGGCAGCAGAGTTGAGGCTATCGGTGATCAGCGCCATGCGCCGGGCGAAATCATTATTGACCTGTTCTTCGGCCAGTTCGCGTGCGCGCGCGACCCGCTGTTCAAGATTGCCCGTCAATTCGTTCACTAGCGCAAGCTGATCGCGCAGCTGCACCACGGCTTCACGCCCGACGCCCGATGCATGGGCGGCGGATTGTTCGAGCTTGCCGATTGTCGCGGCGGCTTCATGGCGCAGGCTGCGTTCGAGCGCGGCGACCGTATCGCTTGCCATCGTCTCTGCCAGCGCGGGAAGTTGGCTGCGCGCCGCCTCGTCAAGCTTGGCAAGACTTTGTGCCAGCGTGGCTTCGATGTCGCCCAGCGCCTTGCGCAGCGCGTCCTGGCTCTCTTGCGTCAACGCCCCGCTTTCTTCGGCGAGGCGGGCAAAGCCGCCGCGCAGGCCTTGCAGGCGCGCCAGTGCATCATCATTGAGCGCGGCAAAGCCCGCTTCGAGTTCGCGGATGGCGGCATCGGTGGCCGCGACTTCGCCCCGGGTCGTCACCAGATAGTCGGAAAGCCTTGCGCCCTCGGCGGCGCTTTGCAGCATCAGCCCCTGCGTTGCCGACGCCTTGGTGCTGGCTTCGGCGATAGTGCCGGAAGCTTCGGCAATGCTCCCGGCCAGATCCTCGCGGACAAAGCGCGCGCCTGACTGGATGATTTCGAGCATGCGGATGCTGGCTTCGGTCAAACCGGTAAGTGCGTTGCGGGTCTCGTCGACCGCCGCCTGTTTGGCCGCCAATTGCTCGCCAAAGGCACCAAGGCCTTGGCCCAACTCGTCACGGGCGGTGATGCTCGCCTGCTGGATACGGCCGATCATGGCGTTGAGCGCATCAAGCTGCGCCGACAACTCGGCACCGTGGCTGACCAGCTTGCCGGTTTCGGCAAGCTGGGCTTCGCGCCGCTGTGCGAGCGCATCATCAAGTTCGGCAAGCCGCTGGGCAAGCACTTCGCTGGCCTGTGCCTCGCGCGTTTCAAACGCGGCCTGACGCTGTTCGATCTGTTCTTCAAACGCGCCTGCACGCTGGGCGAGCGCGGCATCATAGTGCGCGGCGGCGCTTTGCAATTCGGCAAGGCGCGTCTCGAGCGCGGCCAGCGCTTCGGCTTCGAGTGTCGCAATCTCGGTGCGGCTGCTCGTCACCTGGCTTTGCAGCGCGGCAAAGCGATCGGACACCAGCGTTTCGATCCGGCCAACCTGTTCCTCGAAGGTGCCAAGCGTGGTGCCGATCCGTCCTTCAAGGGTTTTGACCTGTGCAGTGGTGGCGGTCCCAAACTGGTTCAACCGCTCGAATGCGGCGATCAGCCGATCCACCTGTTCCTGCGCGGTGCGCCCGGCATTGCCGATCTGGTTGGTGGCATCGCGCGCGGAATTGGTCACCACCGGCAGATTGTCGCGCAGCAAGTTCATATTGCTGAGCGCGCTTTCCGAGGTGGTGGCAATCGCGCTCACTTCGGCGCCGTTGTGGCGGATCAGGCTTTGCAGTTCGGTCGCGTGCTGGGAAATCCGTTCAGCCGCGATACGACCCAGCGATTCGAGTTCGCGCGATTGGGTGCCAAGGAATTCGCGTGCGAGGCTAAGCTCGCGGTTGACGATGGTAAGCCGCTCTTCAAGCAAGGCGCTTTCACGGCGCAGCAGGGCCGCGCTGTCGGCAAAGCGTCCCGCTTCGGCGCGCGAATGGCGCATCCCGATCAGCCACACGATGCCGATCAGCAGCACCGGGATCGCCCATTCGGCGATCAGACCAGCGCCAACACGCGGGGTAACGGGCAGGGCGCCGCGCACCGCCCACAGATAAAATCCGCTCCAGCCCGCGACAGCCAGAATCGCCAGAACCAGCGGCCCAAGGCGGGTGCTGGCGCGCGTTTCTGCTTCGGGATCATCCTGCGCGGTCGCCATCATGTCCGGCTCGGCCAGCATGCTGGCTTCATCAAGCAGCAACGATGTGTCATCCTGCCGACCATCCGTGACCCCACCTGCGGTGGTGTCCAACGCGCGAAATCTGTGCCTCTCTGCCATGCGCCATCCTACCACACCAAGGGCACGGATAAACCCTTCTTTAACCCAAACTCTCGCACAAGCGGGCCATGGCTTTTGATAATGGTGCACTCGATGCGACAATCGCGGCAGCAGCCGGGGACGATGCAGCCCTGCTGCATGAATTGCGCGCGGCCTTTGTCGAGAGCGCGCGGCGCCAACTCGATCTGTTGACCCGTGCAAGATGCGACGGCAACTGGACTGTCGCTGCGATGCGGTTGAAAGGCCTTGCAGCCAGTTTCAACGCCGATGAATTGATGGCTGCGGCGGAAAACGCCCTGACAAGCGCGCCGGGCGAACCGGCGGTGATCCGCCAGATCGAAGCCATTCTCGCCCGCTTCACCCGCTGAGCAGCCTTTTCAGTTCCATTCCGCCAACACCCCTTGCGGCATGCGCAGGCTTGCCCGCCAGCCGTGCTGTGGCATAGTCATGCGACAGGCTCTGACCCCAGCGGAGTGGTTTGGCGGGCAAAGGGAATTTGATGCGCACGGGTTTGCTGTCTGCCCTTCTGGCGACCGATGAAGGTGCCCTGCGCGCCGATCTCATGCTGGCGGAACGCAGCGTGCTGGCGTGGCAGGCCGGTGTTGCCGAGGCCTTGGGCTGCCAGCGGATAATCGTGCTGGCCGCGCGCAAGAGCGCGGCGGTTGTCGCTCTCGAAGAGGCCTGCAAAGCCAAGGGGCTCGCCTTCCAGCGCCTTGCCCGCTTTGCCGATCTGGCTGCGGTGCTCCATGCCGAAGATGAATTGCTGATGCTGGGCGATGGGCTGGTGCCCGATCGCGCGCTGCTGACCCCGCTGCTGGCCCCGCAAGGGACTGCCAAGCCGCTGCGCAAGATCGTGCTTTGTTTGCCCGATGATGATCCGCAAGCGACGGCCTTTCCCGCCGATTGCGAGCGCATTGATGCCGCGCGGTGCTGGGCGGGGGTTGCGCTGATGCGCGCGGCTCCGGCGCAGAACCTCGATGCCTTCGCGCCCGAAAGCAACGCGATCTCGCTGCTGCTGCGCATGGCGCTGCAAGCCGGGACCCCGTGCCATGTGCTGTCGCCCTCCGAGCGCGCGCCGCGCGATTGGTTCTGGGCGCGCGATAGCGCAGCGATCACGGCCCAAGAACACGCCTTGATCGCGCAGCACCGCCAGCCCGCAGTGTGGAACGCACCGGGGCTTGCGCTTGCGGCGGTGCTGGCGGCGCGGATGGGTGTGCTGCGGCTGCAAATTGCCGCGCCGGGCGCCACTATCGGCGGTCTTGCGCTTTTGCTGATCGCGCTTGGCTGCGCGTTGTGGGGCTGGCCGCTTGCCGCCGTGATTGCCGCGGTGCTGGGCAGCCTTGCTTTCGATATGGCGGGGAACCTTGCCCGGATCCGGCAAAGCCTGCTGGATCGGGAGCTGCCTGCGGCATTCACCCACCTGCGCGAGCCGGGACGCGATGTCCTCGCCGCTACTGTGCTGGCGGCGACGCTGGGGCTGGGGCCGATCGCAGCGCTTGGCCTGCTGGCGATTGGCACGATTCGTCTGGCCGAACAGGCGGCGCCACCCGGTGTGAAAGCCTGTTGGCGGGATCGCACAGCGCAGCTTGCTGTGCTCGCGCTCGCCGCCGGGTTTGGCCTTCTGGCAGAGGCCACCGCGCTGCTGGCGCTGGGTGCGCTGGCGCAGTGTTTGTTCATGAAAGCTGAAAGACCCTTCCCGTAATGAGACTGAATTTGAATCTCTTGGGGCGGAATTAACGATCACGGCCTATAAGCGATTTTATGGGCACCTTTTCTGCCGATCACGCTGCGCATCTTCGTCCCGGGCATTTGCTCGCGGCGGAGCTTGCCCGTAGCCAGCGTGCGGCGGTTGCGACCTTGCCGGTGCTGCGCCATTTGCTGGCCAACGATGGGCCCTCGCTGGTGAGCGAAGCTGTTGTCGCGCGGGTGCGTGGGATGCTGCGCGATCTGGCGACACAGCTTCATGCCGGTGGCCGCGGCCCGGCCGCGGTGAGTGATCACGCGGCGACCGAGATCGATGCGCTGGTGGTGCAGCTCGGGGTGCATGAGGCGTTGCTGGCGCATATTCACACGCTGGCGCTCGAGAGCCAGTTGGCGGAGCGTTTCGAACAGCGGCTCTCGCTCGATCCGGTGCTGAGCCCGCTGCTGCAAGAGCTGATCGCATCGGATGATCAGGCCGTGGCCGAGCTCTCGATGAACGTGCTCGCGGCGCAGACGCGGTTCATGCAAAGCCAACGGCGCATGGAATTGCCGCTTGCGGAACTGCCCGCCGATCTGTTCCGGACAGCCTTGCAGATCGGCGCGAACCGCGACCAGCCCGGCAGCGCCGCAGGCCTGGCTGCGCTGATGGCGAGCTATGACGAGGCGGCGACCCGTCTGGCGTTGCTCGAACGCCTCGTCGTCGCGATGCGCCGTGCGGTGGTGGCGTGCCTCGCTTTTGACCGGGCGGGCCTTGCACTCTTTGCCCAAGGGCTCGCCGCGCTGGCCGGCATGGAGCGCGCCGGTGCCATTCACGCCTGCCACGAACAACAATCGCCGAGACTGGCGCTGGGCCTGCGCGCTGCGGGGCTCGATCTTGCGGGGATCGAACGCCAGATGCTGCTGATCGCGGCACCGGGCGGGTGGCTGGCGGACATCGCTGAGATCACGCCGCAGCAGGCCCGCGCGCGTCTTGGCGAGCTTGATGCGATCGCGCTGGAGCGTGGCTAGGTGATGGAGCAGGCCGAAAGCTTCGCCGCCGCTCGCGGCCTGACCGATGAGCGGGATCGGCTGCTGATTGCGGATACGCCGCTGGCCCTGTTGCAGGAGCGCTGTGGCGGATCGCTGCCGGGCACGCTCGCCATTCCCGAATTGCTCGAACAGGTGCAGCACGCCCGCGCCATCGGACTACGGATTG
Source organism: Erythrobacter epiphyticus (assembly GCF_034653295.1). Classification (NCBI taxonomy): domain Bacteria; kingdom Pseudomonadati; phylum Pseudomonadota; class Alphaproteobacteria; order Sphingomonadales; family Erythrobacteraceae; genus Erythrobacter; species Erythrobacter epiphyticus. Next base: position 101,411 of record NZ_JAYEEU010000009.1, read on the forward strand.
CGCGGGCATTCTCGGCCTTCGATGGCGAGGATATGATCAGCGGCTTCGTGCGGATCAATCCGCGCGGGATCGAGGCCGGGGGCGGCTGCGAATTGCTCGTTGAAAGCTGGCAGCGCAGCCCGGCCGCTTTCGCCAGCAGCCATGCGTTGGCCCATTATCTCGATGCCATCGACCGTGCGAGCGCCGAGATCACGCTGCGGCTTGATGCACGCCAGCATGTCCAGACTATTGGTGTGCTGAGCGCGGATGGTGCAGGCCTCGCCGACGCGCTGGCCGCGCAGCCGGGTGCCTTGTGGAGCGATCTGATCGCGCTGCCTGATATTGCCCACCGCCGCCCGTTGCATTGGCGGCTGCTTGATGGCGCCGCGTGCGAAGTGCCGGGTTCGGCGCGCAACTGGCGCGCGCGCTTGATGCCGATTGCCGAATATGGCGGCGGGCGCGAACCGCTTGGCTTCGAGTTGCTATTGATTGCTGACGAATCGCTGGCGGAGGAGGCAACGCCGCCTGCGTCCGCAACGCGCGAAGACAGCCGTCTCTTTGCCCGCACGCTCACCCCGGCTTTGCGCCAGCCGCTGGCGCGCATTGCCGCCAATGCCGAGACGATCCGTGCACGGCTCGCGGGGCCACTCCATCAGGATTATTGCCATTACGCTGCGACAATCGCGAATGCCGCGCAGCACCTCGCGGGCCTGCTGGATGATCTCGCCGATCTCGAAGTGGTCGAAGCGCCGGGGTTCACAACGCTCGCCGAAGAGGTCGATCTGGTCGATGCGGCGCGCAAGGCGGTCGGCATTCTCGGCGTGCGAGCCCATGATCGGCGCATCGCGCTGCATGTGGCCGGCGCGGATGGCACAGTGCTGGCGCGGGCCGAGTTCCGCCGGGTGCTGCAAATCCTCATCAATCTTGTCAGCAATGCGATTGCCTATTCGCCCGAAGGCAGCGCGGTGTGGATCAGCGCTGTGACGACCGAGAACGGGCGGGTTGCCGTTGTCGTGCGGGATGAAGGGCCGGGGATCAGCGCCGAGCAAGTGCTCAGGATCTTCGAGAAGTTCGAACGGCTCGGCCGCGACAGCGCCGGCGGCAGCGACAAGGGATCGGGCCTCGGGCTCTACATCGCCCGCTTGCTTGCCCGTGCGATGGGCGGCGATTTGTCAGTGATCAGCCGCGAGGGCGAAGGCGCCTCGTTCATGCTCGAATTGCCGCGCGCGGACTGATTACCGGGTGCGGCCGATCCGGCTCGCCAACCACAGGATCACCAACCCGATAGTGGCTGCAATGGCGCCGTAAAGCGCCCACTCGCGCTGGGCGAGCATGGCGCTTTGCGGTGGCCAAGCGATAATGCCGAGACCTTGCAGCGCCCACAGGGCGCCGAAGGCCATCAGCAGGCCGCCAAGGAAGGTGAGGGCAAGCTTGATCATCGCGATGGCTTGCCGCTCGTCCCGGTTCAGCGGTTGTCCAGCGGCACGTAATCGCGCTGCGTCGGGCCGGTATAGAGCTGGCGCGGACGGCCGATCTTCTGGCCGGGATCGGAAATCATCTCATTCCACTGCGCCACCCAGCCCACGGTGCGGGCCAGCGCGAAGAGCGCGGTGAACATCGTGGTCGGGAAGCCGATCGCCGAGAGGATGATGCCCGAGTAGAAATCGACATTCGGGAACAGCTTCTTCTCGATGAAGTAATCATCGTTGAGCGCGATTTCTTCGAGCTGGAGCGCGGTCTCGAACAGCGGATCATTGACCTTGAGCGCGTTAAACACCTCGCGCACCGTCTTCTGCATTACCGTCGCGCGCGGATCGTAGTTCTTGTAGACGCGGTGGCCGAAGCCCATCAGACGGAACGGATCATTCTTGTCCTTGGCGCGCTCGATATAGTGCTTGATCTTGTCGGGCGTGCCGATTTCCTTGAGCATGTTGAGCGCGGCTTCGTTGGCCCCGCCATGCGCCGGACCCCACAGGCAGGCGATCCCGGCCGCGATGCAGGCAAACGGGTTTGCCCCTGATGAGCCGGCGAGGCGCACGGTCGAAGTCGAGGCGTTCTGTTCGTGATCAGCGTGCAGGATGAAGATGCGATCCATTGCGCGTTCCACCGCCGGGATCACTTCATATTCCTCGGCCGGAACGCCAAAGGTCATGCGCAGGAAATTGCCGGTGTAGGACAGCGAATTGTCCGGATACATGAACGGCTGACCGATCGAATACTTGTAAGCCATCGCGGCAATCGTCGGCATCTTCGCGATCAGGCGGTGCGAACTGATCTTGCGGTGTTCGGGATCGGAAATGTCGGTGCTGTCGTGATAGAACGCCGAGAGCGCGCCCACCACACCGCACATGATCGCCATCGGGTGCGCATCGCGGCGGAAGCCCCGGTAGAATGTCATCAGCTGTTCGTGCAGCATGGTGTGACGGGTGATGGTGTAGGTGAAGTCGTCGAGCTCGTCCTTGCTCGGCAATTCGCCATTGAGCAGCAGGTAGGAGACTTCCATGAAGCTCGAATGTTCGGCGAGCTGGCCAATCGGATAGCCGCGGTGCAGCAGCACGCCTTCATCGCCATCAATATAGGTGAGTGCGCTTTCGCAGCTTGCGGTTGAGGTGAAGCCGGGATCGAAGGTGAAGGCACCCGTTTGCGCATAAAGCTTGCGAATGTCGATCACGTCGGGGCCGGTGCTGCCCCCGATCACCGGGTATTCGTAAGACTGGCCGCCGATTTCGAGTTTCGCAAGCTTGTCTGCCAAGGTGTGTCTCCTGTCCAAGTTATGGTCGCAGCTTACGCAGCCTGCGCGTCGATCCGGGCCAGAGCTTCATCCCGTCCGAGAAGGACCAGAACATCGAAGATGCCGGGCGAGGTTGTCGTCCCCGTCAGCGCCGCGCGCATGGGTTGCGCAAGCTTGCCAAGGCCCAATCCCAGTTCCTCGGCGAGCGATTTGGTAGTGGCTTCGAGCGTCTCGCTTGTCCAGTCGTTTTGCGCTGCGAGCGCTGTGTAAATTGCGCGCAATGTTGCACGCGCCTCATCGGTGAGCAATTCGGCGGCTTTCTCGGTCATGGCAAGCGGGCGCGTTGCAAAGAGAAAGGCAGCACTTTCAACCAGTTCATTGAGGTTCTTCGCGCGCGGTTTAAGCACCGGCATGGCCTCTGCCAACAGCGCAAGATCGGGATCATGGCCCATCCGTTCAGCCACAAGCCCCGCCAGGCGCGCATCATCGGCCGCCCGCAGATAGTGCCCGTTGAGATTTTCGAGCTTTTTCAGGTCAAAGCGCGACGGGCTTTTGCCGACGCCAGCAAGATCGAACAGCGTGATCGCTTCCTCGCGGGTGATCTCCTCGCGATCGCCATGGCCCCAGCCAAGACGCAGCAGGTAATTGAACAGCGCTTCGGGCAGAATGCCCATCTCGTCACGATAGCTATCGACACCAAGCGCGCCGTGCCGCTTGGACAGCTTGGCGCCATCGGCCCCGTGGATCAGCGGGATATGGGCATAGACCGGATCGGGCCAGCCGCCTTCGATGGCATCCATTGCGCGGATCACCACCAGCTGGCGAAAGGCGTTGTTGAGGTGATCATCGCCGCGGATCACGTGGGTCACGCCCATATCGTGATCGTCGACCACCACTGCGAGCATGTAGGTCGGGGTGCCGTCCGAGCGCAGGATGACAAAATCATCCAGCTCGGCGTTCTGCACGGTGATGGCACCCTGCACGGCATCGGCAATCGTGGTTTCACCGCTGCGGGGGGCCTTGATGCGCACCACATAGGCTTGGCCTTCGGGCCATTGATCGGGCGTGGCATCGCGCCATTCGCTGTCGATCCGGAACGCGCGCCGTTCGGCCTGTGCGCGTTCGCGCCGCGCAGCGAGCTCGTCCTGCGTCAGATAGCAGCGATAGGCATGGCCGGCTTCGAGCAGTTGGTGCGCGACCGCGGCATGACGTTCGGAGCGGGCAAACTGGAAAACCGGTGGCTCGTCCCCTTGCAGGCCGAGCCACGCGAGCCCGTCAAAAATCGCGGCAATCGCGGGTTCGGTGGAACGGGCGCGGTCGGTATCCTCGATGCGCAGCAGATACGTGCCACCATGGTGGCGGGCATAGAGCCAGTTGAACAGCGCGGTGCGGGCGCCGCCAATATGGAGAAAGCCGGTCGGCGAGGGCGCAAAACGAGTCACGACCTTGCGGGTCACCGGAACGTGATCTGCGTTGCTTGCACTTGCCATATGGCAGGAATTCCTGTTTCTATCGAGCGGGTTAGTTCACACTGGGCCGAGCGAGGGAGTGGCCGATGCGTGACGCACCGATCATTCCGATGGCAGGCGAGGGCGACGAACGCCCGGAGGCCGCGCTGCATCGCGCTGCCCCTTGGCAAAGTGGGGGGCGATTGTCCAGCAGGGCATCGCTCGGTGCGATGGGCCCGGCTGCGGCGGGCGCCGTGGAGGATTTCCTCAGCAAGGCCGGGTTTGACAAGGCGCCGTGGCTCGCGGTCATGTTCATGGCGGGGATCTTCGCCTGGTTCATGCTGGCAAGCCCGTGGCAATGGTGGGCGGCGATAGCCGGCGGCGCCCTGCTCGCGCTGGGGGCAATGCTGCTGTGGCCCTTTGGCAGCGCGGCGGAGGCGAGCCGCAGCCATCTGCGGCAGGCCGCCATCGCTTGCGGCCTCGTGTTCAGCGCCGGGGTGGCTGTGATCTGGGCGCGGTCCGAGCTGGTGGGTGCAGTCCCGATTGCGCGCCCCATGATCATGCAGGTTGATGGCTATGTGCTGGAGCGCGAGGATCAGCCCGCTGAAGCGCGCTCGCGCCTGACGCTGGCGGTGCGCGATGCTGACACCGGTGCCGCGATCAAGATCAGGGTCAATGTGCCGGCTGATCAGCTTGCCGCAGCGCGTGATGCCGTGGCCGAGGGCGCGGTGATCCGCTTGCGCGCGCGCCTCATGCCACCCGCGCCGCCGATGTTGCCGGGTTCCTATGATTTTGCGCGGGCTGCCTGGTTCAAGGGCCTCGCAGCAACCGGGAGCGCGCTGGGTGAGGTACAGATCATCACCGCCGCCCCGCGCGATAGTGGTCTTCCCGCAATGCAACGGGCGCTCGCCGCCCATGTCCGGGCGCGCGTCGCAGGTTCCGCCGGTGCGATTGCGGCAGCCTTTGCCAGCGGTGATCGCGGTGCGATCGATGCGCGTGATGAAGCGGCGATGCGCGATGCGGGGCTGACTCATCTGCTTTCGATCAGCGGGCTGCATGTAAGCGCGGTAGTGGCGGCGGCCTATGCTTTGGCGATCCGGTTGCTGGCGCTGTCGACGACCCTTGCCTTGCGGCTGTGCTTGCCGGTGGTGGCAGCGGGCTGCGGCGCCTTGGCGGGGCTGGGCTACACCTTGCTTACCGGCGCCGAGGTGCCAACCGTGCGGGCCTGTGCGGCGGCGATGCTGGTGCTGATGGCGCTGGCGCTGGGGCGGGACGCCCTGTCGCTGCGGATGGTGGCAATTGCAGCAGGCTTCGTGCTGCTGCTCTGGCCGGAGAGCGCTATCGGGCCAAGCTTCCAGATGAGCTTTGCTGCGGTGGTGGCGATTGTCGCGCTGTCGGCGTGCGCGCCGGTGCGGGCCTTCCTCGCCCCGCGTGATGAGGCCGCCCTTTGGCGCTTGGGGCGCAAGGCCGTGCTGCTTTTTGCGACCGGGCTCGTGATCGAACTGGCCCTGATGCCGATCGTGCTCTTCCATTTTCATCGCGCGGGGCTTTACGGAGCCTTTGCCAATCTCCTGGCGATCCCGCTGGTGACTTTCGTGGCGATGCCGCTGATCGCGCTCGCATTGCTGCTTGATCTGGTGGGCTGGGGCGGGCCAGTGTGGTGGCTCGTCCAGCTTGCCCTGGATTGGCTGCTCGCGCTTGCGCATGCCACGGCGGCGCTGCCCGGTTCGGTCACGCTGATGCCGCAGATCAGCCGTGCGACCATGGGTGTGTTCGCCATCGGCGCGCTCTGGCTTGCCTTGTGGCAGGGGCGTGTGCGTCTGCTTGGCTTCGCCCCGATCCTGCTGGCGCTGGCGATGATCGCTGCCACCCCTGTCCCCGATATCCTTGTCAGCCGCGATGGTCGGCAGGTCGGGCTCGTGGTGATGGACAGCGGCACGCGCCGTTTGCTCTCTTTGCGCGACAGCCGATCAGATTACACCCGCGACAATCTGATCGAGCTGGCGGGCCATGCCGGTGAGCTGGTGCCCATCACCCACTGGCCCGGTGCGCAATGCTCGGAAGCATTTTGCCTGATGACCATCGCCCGCGCCGGGCGGGAATGGCGCGTGCTGATGGCGCGCAACGGGATCCGTATCGAAGAGCGGGCACTCGCCGCCGCCTGCATGCGCAGCGACATCGTGATTGCGGAGCGTTACCTGCCCTATTCCTGCCGGCCGCACTGGCTGAAGGCGGATCGCCGGATGCTTGATCAGACGGGCGGGCTTGCGATTTATCTTGAACGCGCGCGCATCCGCAGCGTTGCCGAGGATCAGGGCGCGCATGGCTGGTGGCAAGCGCACCGAGAAGTTGCGCCGCGCCTTCAATCCCGCGAAAGGCCGAAGACGCAGCGCAATCCCGATCACCGATAGCGCCGCAGAAGCCCGGCGAGCTTGCCCTGAACCTCAACCTCGTGCGGTTCATAATATTGCGGATCATACATGGCATTGGCCGGATCGAGCCGCACCTTGCCCGCTTCCTTGCGCAGATATTTGAGCGTCGCTTCCTCGCCCCGCACCAGCGCGACGACAATCTCGCCCTCGCGCGCGGTGCTGGTGCGCCGGACCAGCGCGAAATCGCCATCGAAGATCCCGGCTTCGACCATCGAATCCCCCGATACCTCGAGCGCATAGTGCTCTCCCGGACCGAGCAGCGCGGCCGGTACGGGAAGCGACGTCTGGCCTTCGAGCGCTTCGATCGGGGCGCCCGCTGCAATCCGCCCGTGCAGGGGGATATCAATCACATCATTCGCTGCCTCGCGCAGCTTGGGTGCCGCAGGCGCAGGCGCATTATCCGCCGCAAGCCGCAGCGCAGGGCGCGGTGCCGGGGTCGCATCCTCAGGCTGGCGGATGACTTCGAGCGCACGCGCCCGATTGGGCAGGCGGCGAATAAAGCCGCGTTCTTCCAGCGCGGAGATCAGGCGATGGACACCCGATTTGCTCTTGAGATCGAGCGCTTCCTTCATTTCCTCGAAACTCGGCGAGACGCCGGTTTCTTCAAGCCGTTGCTGGATGAAGCGGATCAATTCGTGCTGCTTGGCCGTCAGCATTGAGACATCTCCCGTGGTCGCACCCACAAGCCTCTTCCCAAGAAGCGGCTCATGATAATCGCTCGCGTGCTTGCCAAGGCACCCGGAACGATCCGTCCACGGGTGCGATCAGCGCACGTTCCATCCGCCAATAAGGTGAACGGATGCAGAACAATTAGGCAACTCCGACACCCGAGTCAAGCGCGCCCACATGGGAAAGTGGCGCAATTCAGCCATTATGGAGAAGGAAGCCCGTGATCGTGCTGCCTGCGGGCAGGGCAGGGCTGTCGGCAGGCCGATCAATCAGGCAGTCCGCAGCGGCGAGCGAGGCCAGCGCGCTGGAGTCCTGCGATCCGCTGAGCCGCGCGCCATCAGGGCCCAGCACCGCACGCAGGAATTCGCGCCGCTTGCCCACGGCAGGCAAAGCCTCGCCTGCCACCAGCGCATGACGCCTGGGCAGGGGCGCGGCTGCGCCCATCGCCGCGCGCACCAGCGGAAGTGCAAACAGGAAGGCCGTCACAAAACACGATACCGGGTTGCCGGGCAGGCCGAGCACCACTTGCGCGCCGCGGGTCGCCACCATCATCGGCTTGCCGGGCTTGATGGCGATCCGCCAGAAGGCGATCTGCGCGCCCCAGCGGGTGAGCGCGTCCTGCACGAGATCGTGATCGCCTACCGATGCGCCGCCCGAGGTGATGAGGATGTCGGCGCTTTCGGCCTGTGAAAGGGCTGCGGCCAGCGCGGCATGATCATCCCCGATGGGGCCAAGCCGGATAACCTCGCAGCCGAGCGGCGCCAGCATGGCGGCCAGCATGCCGCCGTTGCTGGCGGGTATCTGGTGGGGCGCGCAGTGCGCCGGATCGGAAGCCAGTTCATCCCCCGTATCGAGGATCGCAATCCGCGCCGGGCGCGCCACGGAAACTTGGCCATGCCCCGCCGCCAGAACCAACGCGATGCGGGCCGGGGTCATGGCCGTCCCGCGCACGAGCAGGCGATCCCCTTCGCGAAAGTCAAACCCGCGCGCCCTGACATGGCTTCCTGCTGCTGGGTCCTGATCGGTGCTGATTGTATCACCGGCGAGGTGGGCGTCTTCTTGCAGCAACACCCGATCAGCCCCGTGCGGCAGATGCGCGCCGGTGGAGATGCGCACGCATTGGCCTGTGGAGAGAGAACCAGCAAAGGGCGCGCCCGCGCGGCTTTCGCCCATGCGCTGCCACGGGCCCTGCCCGCCCAGGGCATAGCCATCCATCGCCGAAAGGTCAGCCGGGGGTTGGGTGCGCGCGGCGGACAGATCGGCGGCGAGATACCGCCCGAGCGCTTGCTCCACCGCGCAAGCCTCCGGCGCAAGGGCAGGCGCCAGCGCAAGCAGCCGCGCTTGCGCCTCCTCCAGACTGAGCGCCGCGCTCATCCCGCAGGGGCTTTCCAGTCGCCCGACTTTCCGCCCGACTTCGCGATCAGGCGGACTTCGGCGATGACCATGCCCTTATCGATCGCCTTGGCCATGTCGTAGATCGTCAGCAAGGCCACACTGGCCGCCACCATGGCTTCCATCTCCACCCCGGTCTTGCCGGTGAGCGAGGCGGTGGCGGTCACGCGGATTGCGGTATCCTCGAAAGCGAAATCGACGCTTACGGCTTCGAGCCCGAGCGGATGGCACAGCGGGATCACGTCGCCGGTGCGCTTGGCGGCCATGATCCCCGCCAGCCGCGCCGTGCCGAGCACATCACCCTTGGGCGCATCGCCCGCCCGGATAGCCGCGAGCGCTTCGGGAGACATGGTGATGATGCCGCTTGCGACAGCGCGCCGCGCCGTTGCCGGCTTGCCGCCAACATCGACCATGCGGGCCGCGCCTTCAGAATCGAGATGCGTGAGGCCGGCCGGGTGTTGTTCGTTCATTTTTGCGCGCCACAAGCTGTGATGGAGACAATTGAGACACTGTTATAAGCGGGAAAAACCACCCCTGCAGGCGATACCGAAAACGTCCGGCAAACAGGATCGGGGCGCGTCATGCCGAAGGTCTTGCCACGTTCGGACGCATTAGGACAGTCAGCGCTTTGATCAGGCGGCGCCATCCAGCAGCGCGGCCGTAGCGGCGGCCATATCATCCGCCCGCATCAGGCTTTCCCCGACAAGGAACGTGCGCACCCCGGCCTTGGCCAACCGCACGCAATCGCCGTGGCTGTTGATCCCGCTTTCGCCGACAACCAACGTGCCTTCGGGCATCAGCGGGGCAAGCCGTTCGGTCACCGCGAGCGAGGTGGTGAAGGTTTTGAGATCGCGGTTATTGACCCCGATCAGCCGCGAATCGAGCACCGTCACCGCGCGTTCCAGCTCGGTCTCGTCATGCACTTCGATCAGCACATCCATCCCCAGCTCACGCGCTGCGGCCTCGATCTCGGCCATCACGCTGTCTTCCAGTGCGGCCACGATGATCAGGATCGCGTCCGCCCCGATCGCGCGCGCTTCGAGGCATTGCCACGGATCGACCATGAAATCCTTGCGCAGCACCGGCAGATCGCAGGCGGCACGTGCGGCAATCAGGTAATCTTCGTGCCCCTGGAAATAGGGCGCATCGGTCAGCACCGAAAGACACGCCGCACCGCCCGCCTGATAGGCGCGGGCATGATCGGCGGGCTGGAAATCCTCGCGGATCAGGCCCTTGGACGGGCTGGCTTTCTTGATCTCGGCAATCAGGGCGAAGCCGGTTTCGGCGCACGCGCGGAGCGCCGCTTCGAATCCGCGCGGCGGGGTCTGGGTGCGCGCGGCAGCGGCCAGCGCGGCATCGCTGGTCGCAAGCTTGCGGGCATCCACGACGAGGCGCTTGGCGGCGCAGATTTCTTCGAGCTTGTTCATGTCTTTCTCAAACCGCCAGCGTGATCCAGCGTTCCAGCAGCGTCCTGGCACGGCCGGAATCAAGCGCCTCGGCAGCGCATGCCACCCGATCATGCCATCCGCTGCCGACCCCTGCGACCAGCAGCGCCGCCGCCGCGTTGAACAGCACCGCATCGCGATAGGGGCCGGGCGCGCCCATCAGCAGGGCCTTGAGCGCGGCAGCATTATGCGTGGCATCACCGCCGCGGATCGCTTCGACCGGCGCAGAGGGCAGCCCGGCCACGCCCGGATCGACCCGCCGCATTTCGAACCCGCTGCGGCTGACAAGCGCGACTTCGTTGCCCCCGGCAAGGCTCAATTCGTCGAGCCCTTCATCGCCCGAGACAATCAGCGAACGCGCCGTGCCAAGCCGGGCCAGCGCATCGGCATAGATCGGCACATAGGCCGGGCGGGCAATCCCGATCAGCTGGCTTTGCACACCTGCCGGATTGGACAGCGGCCCCATCAGATTGAAGATGGTGCGCTGCCCGATCTTGCGGCGGATCGGTTGGATGCGGCCCATCGCCGGGTGGTGATTCTTGGCAAAGAGAAAGCAGATGCCGATTTCCGCGAGCGTCTTTTCCGCGCTGCGCCCGGCGGCATCCATATCGAGCCCCAGCGCTTCGAGCGTATCGGCCGCGCCCGCCTTGGACGAGGCTGCGCGGTTGCCGTGCTTGGCTACTGGCACGCCGCATGCTGCCACCACCAGACTGACCGCGGTCGAAACATTGAGCGTATGATGCCCATCACCGCCGGTGCCGCAGACATCAATGGCGTTGTCGGGTGCGGCGATCGGGATCAGCCGGGCACGCAGCGCCCGCGCTGCCCCGGCAATCTCGCTTGCCGTTTCGCCGCGCGCCGAAAGCGCAATCAGGAAGGCGCCGATTTCGGCTTCTGACGGGGCGCCGTCGAGGATGATGCCGAAGGCGGCTTCGGCCTCGGCCTCGGTCAGAGGGGTGGTGATATCGGGGAGGGCGCTCATCCGATCAGCCTTTCGGGCATGCGCGGGTTCATGCCGCAGATCGTGAGGAAATTGGCGAGCAGGGCATGGCCATGCTCGGTGGCTATGCTTTCCGGGTGGAACTGCACCCCGTGGATCGGGAGGCTGGCATGGCGGAAACCCATCACGCTGCTGCCGTCCAGCCCCGGCGTTGTCGCCTCGGCATTGGCGATAAGACAAGCGGGTGCATCTTCGACCACCAGCGAGTGATAACGGGTCGCGGTGAAGGGGGAGGGCAGCCCGGAGAACACGCCGCTGCCGTCATGCGTCACGGGTGAAGTCTTGCCATGCATCAGGCCGCCGCGCACCACGCGCCCGCCGAAATGCTGGCCGATCGCCTGATGGCCCAGACACACGCCAAGCAGCGGCTTGACCGCGTCTGCGCAGGCCGCGACCAGATCAAGGCTGATCCCGGCCTCGCTCGGGGTGCAGGGACCGGGCGAAATGAGAAAGCCCTGCGCCCCGCTCGCCAGCGCCTCGGCAGCGGTCAGCGCATCATTGCGCACGACGCGCACGTCCGCCCCCAATTCCATCAGGTAATGGACGAGGTTGAACGTGAAGCTGTCGTAATTGTCGATGACGAGGATCATTCTGCGTTCGCCTTTTCGCGTTTCGTCACCACGATGATCGGGCCGTTGCGCGCCTTGTCGAGCCGTCCCCGCGCCGGGTCCCACAGCGCTGACACCTTGGAATCAAGACTGAGCGCATGGGGTGTTTTCAACTCGTCACGGAAAAACCGCGCCAATTGTCCGAAGCTGACCGGCGCATCGGAAATCACGAAATGCGCAAGGCCCTTGGCATCGACGCCAACGCCATTGCGCACCGCGCGCGAGGGGCCGTTGTCCTGAATCTCCGGGTGCAGCTTGCCCCCGATCACCAGCATCGGCCCGGACTGCGTACCGAATTGCGGGCGATCGGAGACCGTGGCGTAGAAGGCGTCGGTCGAAAGCACGCGCCAGGTGCCGCCGCTGCCGAAGAACGCGCCGTTGGGTTTCATGAAGAAATTGTTGGTATTGCCTTCGGGCGCATCGCCGCGGTTGAATTCGCTGAGCCGTTCGCCGCCTTCGACATAGTAGCCAAGCGCCTTGAGATCATCGCCAAAGGCCCCGCCATTCATGGCAAAGGCAATGGTGGCAGCATCGGTGCTGGCCGCAAAAGCCGCGAGCGAGCCGAAGGGTTGCCCGTCGGCTGCGGCATTGGCCATGGCGATGCGGTGCTGCGCCGGATCGGCGATGCAATGGGTGAGCGGCACGTCCTCGAACACCACCTGACGGCAGGCCGAGGGCGCTTCACTGGCGCTGGGTGAGGGATCGGGCTTTGGCGCCGCCGTTGCAGCCGCGATGGGTTTGCCATCAAGCCGCGCGCGCATCACCGGTTCACCGGCGGGCTGTTCCGAACACGCGGCGAGCATGGTGATGATCACGGCAAGACCGAGGCGCTTCACTGGCCGAACTCCGGTTCGGCCGCGATCCGCATGGCTTCGCGCGCGGCGGCGATCAGCGCCCCGGCCTTGGCCTTGCATTCGGCAAGCTCGTAATCAGGATCGCTGTCGGCGACGATCCCCGCGCCCGCCTGCACATGCATCACCCCATCCTTGATGACAGCGGTGCGCAGCACGATGCAGGAATCGACCGAACCATCGGGCGCGAAATAGCCGACCCCGCCGGCATAGGCACCGCGCGTCTCGCCTTCGAGTTCGGCAATCACTTCGCAGGCGCGGATTTTCGGCGCGCCGGAGACTGTGCCCGCCGGGAACCCGGCAAACAGGGCATCGAGCGCATCATGCGGCGCGGCCAGCTTGCCCACCACATTGCTGACGATGTGCATCACATGGCTGTAACGCTCGATGGTGAAGCTGTCGGTGACGGTAACACTGCCCGCCGCGGCCACGCGGCCCACATCATTGCGCCCGAGATCCAGCAGCATGAGATGCTCGGCCAGTTCCTTGGGATCGGCAAGCAGGCTGGCTTCGTTCGCGGCATCTTCCTCGCGGGTCTTGCCGCGCGGACGCGTGCCCGCAATCGGGCGGATCGTCACCTCCCCATCGCGCACGCGGACAAGGATTTCCGGGCTTGATCCGACCAGCGCAAAGCCCGGCAGATCGAGGAAATAGAGAAACGGCGAGGGGTTCACCCGGCGCAAGGCGCGGTAGAGCGACAGCGGCGGCAGCGGGAAATCGCAGGTAAAGCGCTGTGCCAGCACCACCTGAAAAATGTCACCTGCGAGGATATACTCCTTCGCCTTGCGCGCCATCGCCTTGTAGGCCTCACCCGGCAAAACCGGTGTCAGTTCGGGCAGGGCGACATCAAGCGGTGCGCGCGGTTCGGCAGGGCGCGGGTGGCCAAGCGCGGCGAGGCAGGCATCGATCCGCTCACCCGCCGCTGCGACGGCGCGGGCCGGTTCCTCCGCCTGCCAGATCGGCGCAATGGCGAACAATTCATCGGTCAGGCTGTCAAACACCAGAATGAGCGTCGGGCGCACGAACAGCATGTCAGGCAATTCGAGCGGGCTCGGCGCAGCCCGCGGCAGTTTTTCGACGAGGCCGATGGTCTCGTAGCCGAAATAGCCGACAAGGCAGGCGAGGGCCGGGGGCAGCGCGGCGGGAATATCGGCAATCCGGCAGGCCGCGACCAATGCCCGCAATTCCACCAGCGCATCGCCTGCGCACGGCGTGAAGGCCTCGCGATCGACCTGCCAATTACGGTTGATCGCGGCGCGCGCATCGCTTGCTCGGAACACCAGATCAGGATCGAGGCCGAGCAGGCTGTAACGCCCGCGCACTTCGCCGCCTTCGACCGATTCAAGCAGGAAATCGCCGCGCCCTTCGATCATCAGGCGGCGCGCTGCGCCCACCGGGGTGTCGCTGTCGGCGATCACCCGCCGCCATACCAGCGCGGCCTTGCCGACACTCAGTGCCTGCACCGCCGCAGCGGCATTTTCAAGCGCACCGGCAGGAAGCGCGGCAGGAGAGGCAGGATCAGACATCAAACGGTTTCAGCGCGGTCAGACAAGCCTAGACGCCGCCAGCGAGCTGCTTGCGCAGGGCTTCGATGGCCGCTTCGTTGCGCTCAACCCCGACTTCCTTGCGGATCGCCGCCGTCACCTGCGCACGATATTCCTGCGACAAGGTCGGGGCGAGTGAACGGCGGGTCTGGTCAACCAGCCCCGGCTCGGAATCGACCGGATCAGTCGTGATCGCAGCGAGATCGACCACATACCAGCCGAGGTCGCGGGGGGCTTCAAGCTTCTTGGCTGAACCCTGTGCCATGCTGAACATCAGCACCAGCGGCGGCGGAACATTGCCATCGCGCCGCGCTATCAGTTCACGCCGTTTGAGATTGACGGTTTCACGCTCGAACCCCGGCTTGTTCTCGGCGGCGAGCGCGGTAGCCAGCGGGGTGCCGGCCACGACTTTCTTTAGCACGCGATCCGCTGCGGCACGCGCCAGCTTGGCGCCTTCGGCACGCTTCCAGCCCTCGACAGCCTCGGCCCGGATATCAGCGAGCGGCGCGGCGCGCGATTCCTCGATCCGGGCGACATCGAAGATGATGAATTCGCGGCCCGGCGTCAGTTCGGCAAGCTGCGGCGCGCTTTCTTCCATCTGGAATGCGGTCGCCACCAACGGCATCAGCTGCGCGATAACCTGTCCGCCCTGCGGCCCATAGATGCGGCCATCGGCGAGCAATTCGGGCGTGGTATCAACCTTGAGATTATAGGCCTTGGCGACTTCCGCCAGTGCGGTGCCATTGTCGATCTCGGCTTCGATCTCGCTGGTGCGCTGGGCCACAGCCGCTGCGAGCTTTTCCTGACGCAGCTGCGCGGCGATTTCAGACGAGGCCTGCGCCAGCGTGCGCGCCGGTGTGCGCACCACCCGGTCGACCCGGGCGACATACCACCCCAGCGTGCCGCTTGTCGGCTCGACAACGCCGCGCTCACTCGCCTTGAAAACGCTCTCGGCAAAGGCGAGGCTGGTGGAATTGGCCAGCTCGTCCTTGCCGCGCAGATCGCCCTTGGCGACATTGAAACCGGCATCACGCGCGGCCGCTTCGAGCGTCATGCCGCCCTTGAGGCGGGTGACAAAGCTCTTGGCTGCATCTTCGGTCGGGACGATGAAATAGCTGACAGCGCGCTGTTCGCTGGCCTTGTAGGCATCGGCATTGGCTTTGAAGCGGGCGGCGATTTCGGCTTCGCTCGGGGTGGGATCAAGGCCTAGCTGATCGGCGCTGAACACCGCAAAACGCAGCACGCGGCGTTCCGGGCGGACAAAACGCGCGCGATTATCCTTGTACCACGCGTCAAGCTGCTGCGCGGTCGGATCGGCGGTGGGAGCGAAGGCGGCCGAAGGGATCAGCGCGATTTCGCCCTGCCGCCGTTCCAGCACAAGCGATGCATAGTGCCGCGCGACCTTTTCCGGCATGCGCGGGGCGCCCATGGTCGATTCAAACAATTGCTGTTCGAGCAGGCCATCGCGCAGATCGCGGCGCAGCGTCGCATCGGTAATCCCGCGCTGGCGCAGCGCAGCCTGATAGATGGTCTGATCAAATTCGCCCGTCGCCCCGCGGAACGCAGGGATGGTGAGGATTTCGCTATCAATCAGGTTTTTCCCGGCGCGCAGGCCGTATTTCTGGGCGAAAGCGCCGATGGCATAGCGATCGATCAATTGCTTGACGACTTCATCCAACCCATCCTGTGCGATGAAGGCCGGCATGGTGATCGTCGGGTCAACCTGCGCCCGCACCTGTTCGAGCGCGATCTGCGCGCCGCTTGTGACTTCGGATGCCGGAAGCGGCTCTCCGCCGACCACTGCCACCCGGCTGCTGGCGGAAACCCCGCTGAAGGACGTGCCGGTGATGTCGGCCGCGGCGAAAGCAAAGGCCATCAGCACCAGAAAGCCGATAAACAGCGGCAGGCCGATCTTGGACTGGAAAAAGCGGCGGAACAGCGAAAGCATAGGTCAGATGATCCCTCCGATGCCAGGCGGGGGCCGGACAGCGGTGTCAGATGATGGCAACACGCGAGGGTGTTGTGTGCGGTGCGCTTTATCGGCGCGAGCGCCGCGCGGCAACATGCCTCTTGGTCATTTTGCGCTCGCAGCACCCGCAAAATCAGCCCGGTTGCTTTGACTGGCAGCGGTTCCTGCTCTAGCGCGGCGGCCCCGACGGCCCTAAAGGCGCCGGGAATCACAGAACAGACCTCCCTCTCTCTCGCTTTATAACAGGACACTGCAATGGCGCGTCGGCCATATATTGTCGGAAACTGGAAGATGCATGGCACCCGCGCCATGCTGTCCGAAGCGCGTGCGATTGATCGCGCGGCGCAGCGGCTCCTCAAGGTCGAGGTGGCGATTGCGCCGCCCTACACACTCATTCACCCGATCCACCGCGAAGCCGAACTGATCGCTGTCGGTGCGCAGGATTGCCACGAGGCCGAAGGCGGCGCGTTCACCGGCGATATCTCGGCCGCCATGCTCGCCGATGCGGGCGCACAATTCGTGATCCTTGGCCATTCCGAACGGCGTGAAGGCCACGGTGAAAGCAACGATCTGGTGCGCGCCAAGGCCGAGGCAGCGCTGGCTGCGGGTCTCAAGATCATCCTGTGCTGCGGCGAAAACGCCGCAACCCGCGAAAGCGGCGAGGCGATTGCTTTCGTGCGCGGCCAGTTGGCCGCTTCGCTTCCCCGGCTGCCCGAAGGCTTTGCCGATATCGCGGAGCGCATCACCATTGCCTATGAACCGATCTGGGCGATCGGCACCGGCAACACCGCAACCCCGCAGGATATCGGCGAAATGCACGCCGCCATCCGCGCATTGCTGATCGAGCAATTCGGCGAAGAGCAGGGCGGCGATGTGCGAATTCTATACGGCGGTTCGGTCAAGCCCGAGAATGCCGGGGAAATCCTGCGGGTTGCCGATGTCGGCGGCGCGCTGGTGGGCGGTGCAAGCCTCACTGCCGACAGTTTCATGGGCATCGCACTGGCTGTCGGGGAACCCTCCGACAATTGAGCCCCAATGCCAATTCGCGCTTGCTGCCCTTGCCGCGAGCACCAACCCCGCCTAGATGATGGGCTGATCTTCCAGATAAGAGCTGTTTCATGTCGCTGTTTCTTTTTCTCACTGTGGTGCAGGCGCTGATTGCCGCTGCGCTTGTTGGCGTGGTGCTGATGCAGCGCTCCGAAGGCGGCGGGCTGGGCATTGGCGGCAGCCCGTCGGGTGCCCTTGGCGCGCGCGGTGCGGCTGATTTCATGACCCGCGCAACCAAGTGGTTGGCGGTGGCTTTCGTCACGCTCTCGATCGTGCTGGCCGCGCTCGCGGTGCGCGAAAGCGGGGCTTCGACGGTCAGCACCACGCTGGATCGTAGCGTGACCCCGCCGGCCGGCAGCAATGATCTGCTCGCTGATCCGGTCGGCGCTCCGCCAGCTGATGCGCCGGCAGCGGCCCCGCAAGCCGCAACGCCGGAGGCCGCGCCTCCGGCCGCCGATCCGCTCGCGGAATAATCCTTCCCTTTCAGGGATAGCTGTGCGGGAATCGTAGCGGCGCCCAGCGCGTCTCTATGCCTGCATAGTGTCCAACCGCCGGTCTGACCGGCCCCATCTTGCAACCAGGCTGTGGATGGCTGGCCCCGGGCCAGCGCAATTCGCTTGCCTCGAATCCATCTCGCAGCTTAAGGCCCAACTCCCATGGCGCGGTTCATTTTTATCACCGGCGGCGTGGTCTCCTCGCTCGGCAAAGGTCTCATGGCAGCCTCTCTGGCGGCCCTTTTGCAGGCGCGTGGCTACAAGGTCCGCATCCGCAAGTTCGATCCCTATCTCAACGTCGATCCGGGCACGATGAGCCCGTATCAGCACGGCGAAGTCTATGTGACCGACGACGGGGCCGAGACCGATCTTGATCTCGGGCATTACGAACGCTTCACCGGCGTTTCCGCGCGGCAGAGCGACAACATCACCTCGGGCCGGGTGTACCGCGACATCATCGCGCGCGAACGGCGCGGCGATTATCTTGGCGCGACGGTGCAGGTGATCCCGCACGTGACCGACGAGATCAAGGCCTTCGCGCTCGCCGATCAGGACGATCACGATTTCATCCTGTGCGAAATCGGCGGCACGGTGGGCGACATCGAATCGCTGCCCTTCATGGAGGCGATCCGTCAGCTGCGGAACGAGCTCGAACCGCTCCAGACGCTGTCCGTTCACGTCACGCTGGTGCCCTATATCGCCGCGGCGGGTGAGCTGAAGACCAAGCCGACCCAGCATTCGGTGCGCGAGCTTGCCAGCCTTGGCATCAAGCCCGATATCCTGCTGTGCCGCGCCGAGCACCCGATTCCCGAAAGCGACCGGCGCAAGATCGCGCAGTTCTGCAATGTGCGGCCCGAAGCCGTGATCCCGGCGCTGGATGCCCCCTCGATCTATTCGGTGCCGCTGCAATATCATGCCGAAGGGCTCGATGCCGAAGTGCTGCGCAGTTTCGGCATTACCGATGCGCCGACTCCCGATCTGACGGCGTGGCACGATGTCACCGATCGCTATTTCAACCCCGAAGGCGAAGTCACGATTGCGGTGGTGGGCAAATATGTCGGCCTGCAAGATGCCTACAAGAGTCTCAACGAAGCGCTGATCCACGGCGGGCTCGCCAACCGGGTCAAGGTCAACATCAAGTGGATCGATGCCGAAATCTTCGAAGGCGATGATGAAGCCGCGATGATTTCCGCGCTCGAACCGATGCATGGCATTCTGGTGCCGGGCGGCTTTGGCGAACGGGGCAGCGAAGGCAAGATTGCCAGCGTGCGCTTTGCCCGCACCCGGAACGTGCCGTTCTTCGGGATTTGTCTGGGGATGCAGATGGCCTGCATCGAAGGCGCGCGCGCCGCGGGCTTCTCCAAGGCCTCCTCGACCGAGTTCGGCGAAACCGATACGCCGGTCGTGGGGATCATCACCGAATGGATGAGCAAGGAAGGCCTGCAACAGCGCCAATCGGGCGGCGATCTGGGCGGGACGATGCGGCTTGGCGCCTATCCCGCCAAGCTCAGCGCCAACAGCCATGTCTCGCGCATCTATGGCGGGTCCGAGCTGATTTCCGAGCGCCACCGCCACCGCTACGAAGTCAACAGCGCCTATATCGAGCCGCTGGAAAAGCAGGGCCTCATTTTCGCAGGGATGTCGCCCGATGGCCTGCTCCCCGAGATTGTGGAGCGGCCGGAGCACCCGTGGTTCATTGGTGTGCAGTTCCACCCCGAGCTCAAATCAAAGCCGTTTGATCCGCATCCCCTGTTCGCCGGCTTCATTGCCGCGGCGGTGGAGCAATCGCGGCTTGTCTGATCGCGCGGGAAAGCCGTGATCGGGTTCAAGATTTGCGGGCAGGGTTGTGCCAATTCGGGATGGGGCTTGCGGAACCGGGCCGTGCAGCTTCACCGTACTTAACAAGAATGTAAGTTTGCTCTTGCGCGAAATCTTAAGGCAGCCTTAAAGACAGCCTAGCAACGCTGCGCAAGGCGGCGCGAAGGCACAAAAAAGTTTCCGCTTGTAGGGATCGTCCGATCAGGACGGTTCTCAGGCAAACACAGAGCTTGTCTCGGTCTTGTCCGTCTTCTGCGACCCGGACGGATGTGATCGGACAGGGCGGCGCAAGCCGCGAGAGGGCGGATCGCAAGATCCGCCCTCTCTTGTTTTCCGATCAGAAGAATCTGCGATCAGGCCGCGTTGGACGAGCGATCATCCGCTTCGTTGGTGACAACCTGCAAGGGCTGCTGGCCGCCGACCGGGATCTTCTTGGGCTTCATCGCTTCGGGGACTTCGCGCACCAGATCGATGATCAGCAGGCCATCGGCGAGATCAGCGCGTTCCACGCGGACGAAATCGGCCAGTTCGAAACGCCGTTCGAAACCGCGATTGGCGATCCCGACATGGATGAACTGCGAGCCATCATCCAGCTCTTCGCGCTTCTTGCCTTGCACCACCAGCAGGTTTTGCTGGGCAGTGATGTCGATATCCTGCGGGCGGAACCCGGCGACAGCAAGCGTGATGCGATAATTGTCTTCGCCGCTGCGCGAAATGTTGAAGGGGGGGTAATTGTCGCCGGCATTCAGGCGCGCCTGATTTTCGAGCAGGTCGAACAGGCGGTCAAAGCCCACAGTGCTGCGGCGGTAAGGGGTCAGGTCAAAACGCGACATGGTACAAATCCTCTTGTCTGAGCAATTTGGTTCAGTGCGCGGGCCTGCCTCATGCAGCACCCGCTGGGAAAGTTACCGCTGTTTCCCGAGACTGGCGAAACGTGGCAACAGCCATTATCTGGTGAGGCGACAATCTGTTTCAAGAGGTGATGATGGCCCGCCCGCAAATCGATATCTACACCAAGTTTGCCTGCCCCTTCTGTGTTCGGGCCAAGCGTCTGCTGACCGAAAAGGGCGCGGAATTCACCGAATATGACATCACCATGGGCGGGCCCAAGCAGATCGAGATGCGCGAACGCGCCCCGCACGCGATGACCGTGCCACAGATCTTCATCGGCGATTATCATGTCGGTGGCTCGGATGATCTCGCGGCGCTCGAAGCGGCGGGCAAGCTTGACGCGCTTTTGGCAGGCTGATGCCGCAAATCGCCATTCTCCAGATGTGTTCGGGGATTGATCCCGACGCCAATCTCGCGGTGATCGAAGATGCCGCGAAGCAATGTGCCGAGCAGGGCGCATTGGCGCTGTTCACGCCGGAAATGTCGCTGCTGCTCGACCGGGACCGGGCGCGGGCGCGCGCGTGGATCGAAAGCGATGGCCCATCCGAGATGATCGACCGCATCTCGGAAATTGCAGCCAAGCAGCACCTCGAAATCGCGATCGGCTCGATGCCGGTGGCGACAGCGGGCGGCAAGTGGGCCAATCGCAGCCATTATTTCCGCCCCGATCTGGCACCGCCGATCACCTACGACAAGATCCATATGTTCGATGTCGCGCTCGCAACGGGCGAGGCGTGGCGGGAAAGCGCGGCTTATGAGCCGGGCAGGGCGGTGGTGACGGTCGAGGATACGCCTGTCGGGCGGCTTGGCCTGTCGATCTGCTACGATATGCGCTTTCCCGCGCTTTATGAGGCGCTTGGCAATCGCCGCTGCGATTGCATCGCGGTGCCGGCCGCCTTCACCGTGCCGACGGGGCGCGCGCATTGGCACACCCTGCTGCGCGCCCGCGCGATCGAGGCAAGCGCCTTTGTCATCGCGCCCGCGCAGGTCGGGCATCACGCCGATGGCCGCGAGACTTTTGGCCATTCGCTGGTGGTTGATCCATGGGGCGAGGTGTTGCTCGACATGGGCGGTGACGCGTCCGGTCTCGCCTTCTGCGAGATCGATCTGAACCGCATCGCCGAAGTGCGCGCGCAGGTGCCCGCTCTTGCCAACCGCCGACCCATTCCCAAATCCTGATTTGTCATGATTGTCTTCGATCTTTCCTGCGAGGGCGGCCACCGCTTTGAAGGCTGGTTCGGTTCGTCTGCCGATTACGAAAGCCAGCGCGCGCGTGGGCTGGTCGAATGCCCGCATTGTGGCTCTGCGGCGGTGACCAAGGCGCCCATGGCTCCGGCCGTGCCTGCCAAGGGCAACCAGCGCCCCGCGGCCGTCCCTGCCGCTGCGCCCGCGGATGCTCCGCACCACGCGACCAACCTGCCGATCCCGCCCGAAATGGCGCAGGCGCTCAAAGCCATCGCCACTGCACAGGCCGAAGCGCTCAAGCAAAGCACCTGGGTGGGCGATGCCTTCGCCGAGAAATCCCGTGCGATGCATTATGGCGAAGAGAGCCCGGCGCCGATCCACGGGCAGGCCAGTCTTGCCGAAGCCAAGGCGCTTGCCGAGGAAGGCGTGCCGGTGGCGCCAATCCTGTTTCCGGTCGCGCCGCCCGAAAAGTTGAATTGAAACGTGTTTGTCTTCCGCATCGCCTCCGCGATGCGGTCCTCGCTAGACGCGCAGCATAGCTGCACCCACTGCGGGCGGGCGTTCTTGTTGGCCTATCGTTGCACTGCTTGAGGCCCTTCGCCTTGCGGCCCTACGGGCCGATATTGCGCCCCACGCTCACCCTGCTATTGCTCGCCGCGGGACCCCGTAGCTCAGCCGGATAGAGCATCAGATTCCTAATCTGGGGGCCGCGCGTTCGAATCGCGCCGGGGTCACCACTTTTCCTGCGCGCGAAATTGCCGGTCGGCATGCCACGACAGTGCCAGAATGCCGAGCGCGTTGGCCAGCAGCAAAAGGCATGTGCCGCCCCATCCGCCCGCATCATAGGTGGCCGTGCCCGCGACGCTGCCGATGGCCCCGCCGATGAACATCGCAACCACATAGAAGGTCGTCAGCCGGGTGCGGATCTCCGGGGCGAGCGCAAGGAAAGTCATCCGGCCCGTCACATCAATGCTCGGCCCCACCATGTTGATGATCAGCAGCGGCACCAGCAGGGTCAAGACATGAAAGCCCAGCGGATAAAGCAGGCTGACCCCGGCAATCTGCACCACGGACACAATCAGCCGCGCGCGCCGCGCGCCGATTTTGTCAGCCCACCGCCCGAGCCGCGGGGTCGAGAAAATGCTGATCGCGGCAATCCCGGCCAGATAGCCGACCACATCCGTGCCATAGCCCATCGCATCGCTGGTCAGATGGAGCGCCAGCGCCAGCCAGGTCGCGGTGAAACTTGCGAAATTGAGCCCCTGGATCAGCGCCGAAATCCGCATGTCGCGGTGTTCGCGGGCGAGATGAAAAACCGAGGCAATCAGGCGCGCATAGCTGCCGCCGTGCTGCTTGCTTGTGGCAAGCTCGCTCTTCATCACCAGTGGCAAGGCGAGGGTCACCATCACCATCAGCGCAAAGGCGGCCCAGTAGATGATCCGCCAATCGGCATATTCGGCCACCAGCCCCGCGCCCACCCGCGCGACGAGAATGCCGAACAGCACGCCGGCGGTCAGCAGCGCGGTGACCTGACCGAGGCGCGCAGGGGCCACGCGCTTCGAGGCGAAGGCCGGGATGAGATAGGGGGCAATCGTCACGAAACCCAACAGCGTCGAGGCGAGCGTGAACAGCGCCAACCCGTCTGCCAGCGCCATGCCGAGCATGCAAAAGGTCTGGCCGCTGACAAAGATGATACACAGGCGGCGGTTCGAATAGATATCGCCCAGCGGCAGCAACAGCAGGATGCCGAGCGCCAGCGCCAACTGGTTGAGCGCTGGGACTATCCCGATGCGCGCTTCGCTGATCTCGAAGTCGCGCGCGACCTCGCCAATGATCGGATGAATGTAATAGGCATTGGCCGTGACCACCGCGACACACAGGGTCAGCGCCCATTCCTGGGCGCGGGTCAGCGTGGCAGGAGAGGGGTGCTTGCTCAAACCAGAAACCCTGCCTTGCGCGCCATCGCGATCACGCCATCGGACAAGGCGCGGGGGTGGTCTTCCTGGCTGAAATGGCCGCACTTGGGGAGCATCGCATGAGGCTGGCCTGCGGCCCCCTTGATGCGGCTTGTGAGCAGGGGGGCGGTTTGGCCGAGCACGGGATCATCTTCGCCGAACAGGGTGAGGAAGGGCTTGTCGAAGCCCGCGAGGCCCTGCCACGCGGCGATGTTGTCAGCCACCCCGTCCTTGTCATCCTCGATCGGCACGAGCTGCGGGAAGGCGCGGGCGCCGGCCTTGCTCGCTTCGTCCGGGAAGGGGGCATCATAGGCGGCGATCTCTTCGGGGCTGAGCCCGCTCTGGCAGCCGCGGTGCATGATCCCGCCAATGCGGAATTCGGGCGAGGATTTGGCGAATTCGCGCCACGCCAGAAAGCCGGGTGAGGCCTTGCCACCTCCGGTCGGCAGGAAGGTGTTGCTCGCGACGACGAAAGCAAAGCGACCTGGTTCCTGCCCGGCCATGCGCAAGCCGAGCAGGCCGCCCCAGTCCTGACAGAACAGCCCGGCGATGTCCGGCACCACGGCATTGCGCCATTGCTTGAGCCAGTCGACGTGGCGGGCATAGGTGTAGAAGGAGGGGTCATCCGGCTTGTTGCTCTTGCCGAAGCCGATGAGGTCGGGGGCGAGGCAGCGAAAGCCCGCGTCCACCAGCAGCGGGATCATCTTGCGGTAGAGGTAGGACCATGAAGGTTCGCCGTGGAACAGCAGCAGCGGCGGGGCGTCTTTTGGCCCTTCATCAAGGTAGTGCATCCGGGCGGTAAGGCCATCGCCAAGATCGATCGGCAGCCAGTTTTCGGCGAAAGGATAGTCCGGAAGATCGGTAAAGCGAGCGGGATCGTGCGCGATGATCTGCATGGTGGATTCTCCCGTTTTTTCAGTCAGTAGCAGATCGAAACGGGATTGCCACGGGTCAAGTCTTGTCCGAAAGCAGTCCTAATGGTGAGGTGGACTTGGGACGCGTGAAGCGGCAAGCCAATCGCCTTCAGACAGGAGAGCATGCGTGTCCGAGTCCGCCCACGAGCCCGAGGAACTGGCCGAAATCCGCCGCGCGGTGCGCGCGCTGTGCGATGGCTTTCCGGGGGAATATTGGCGCGCCAAGGATGCGGTGCGGGCGTACCCGGCGGAATTCGTCGACGCGCTGACCAAGGCAGGTTTCCTCGCCGCGCTGATCCCGGTTGAGCATGGCGGCAGCGGCCTCAGTTTGGCGGCGGCCTGCGTGATCATGGAGGAGATTCAGGCGTCAGGGTGCAACGGCTCCAGCGCCCACGCCCAGATGTACATCATGAACACGCTCCTGCGTTACGGCTCGCCCGAGCAGAAGGCGGCCTATCTCCCCCGCATTGCCAGCGGTGAATTGCGGTTGCAGGCCTTTGGCGTCAGCGAACCCACCAGCGGCACCGACACGCTCAGCCTCAAGACCCGCGCCGTCCGCGACGGGGACGAATACGTCATCACCGGCCAGAAGATCTGGACCAGCCGCGCCGAACATTCCGATCTGATGCTGCTGCTCGCCCGCACCACCCCGCGCGAGGAGGTGGCGAGCAAGACCGAAGGGCTCTCGATCTTCCTCGTTGATATGCAGGCTGCGCTGGCGGGCGGCATGACGATCAAGCCGATCCGCACGATGATGAATCACTCCTCGTGCGAAGTGTTCTTCGATGATCTGCGCATTCCCGCTTCGGCGCTGGTGGGTGAGGAGGGGAAGGGCTTCCGCTACATCCTCTCCGGCATGAACGCCGAGCGCATCCTGATCGCCGCCGAATGCATCGGGGACGCCAAGTGGTTCATCGAGAAGGCGACGGGCTATGCCAAGGATCGCAGCGTGTTCGCGCGGCCCATCGGCCAGAACCAGGGCGTGCAGTTCCCGATCGCGCGCTGCTACGCGCAGATGCGGGCCGCCGAGCTGATGGTGTATCACGCCGCGCGGGTTTACGACGAAGGCCGCAATCCGGGCGAGGAGGCCAACATGGCCAAGCTGCTCGCCTCCGAAGCGAGCTGGGCGGCGGCCGACATGTGCGTGCAGACCTTCGGCGGCTTCGGATTCGCCGAAGAGTACGATGTCGAGCGCAAGTTCCGCGAAGCGCGGCTCTACACCGTGGCGCCGATCTCGACGAACCTCATCCTCTCCTATCTCGCCGAACACGTTCTCGGCCTCCCGCGCAGTTATTGATGCGCATAATGATCCCGCCTCGGCGCATTAGGCTTGCAGCCAACCCGCAAGTGTGATTCTGTGAAGGTCAGGAACGGGGAACCTTGCAGATCATGCGTAAACCACAGCGCGAACAGTTACGGCAATTTGCAGCGCTCGCAGTCCTGCTGGCGTTGACGGGCTTTGCCATTGCCGGGCCGACGGGGCTGCTTGCATGGAGCGAGAACCTCTCCGCGCTGGATCAGCGCAAGGCCGAGATTGCCGAACTCACGGCCAAGCGCGATGCGCTGCGCAACCGGGTGATGCTGCTCGATCCGCAGGCCGCTGATCCCGATCTGGCCAGCGAACTCGTCCGCGAAAATCTCGGCGTTCTGGGCGAAGACGAAGTCGTCATCACGCTCGAAGACGAATGAATTTTCCAACCAGCCGCGCGACATTTTATGTCTGCGCATAGCATTGCATGATCGGCTTGACGTTGCGTTCTGCCTAGCCCAGCGCTTATAGCAATGGGCGCGCAAGCTCCTCCCCATGAGTGCGCCAGAGAGAGGGACATCGATCTTGGCCAAGCAGCCTTCCAGTCCGGGCAAACCGGCTTCCGCCCCAGCTTCGTCTGACGACGCGGACTTCCTGTTGCACTCGTTGCAGGACGCCTTTGAAGCAAACAAGCGCTACAAGGCATCCGAGGCGGAAATGCTCGAATTCTACCGTCAGATGCTGCTGATCCGACGGTTCGAGGAAAAGGCGGGCCAGCTTTATGGGCTCGGTCTGATCGGCGGGTTCTGCCACCTCTATATCGGGCAGGAAGCGGTCGCTATCGGCTTGCAATCGGCGCTGGATCCGGCGCGCGACAGCGTGATCACCGGCTACCGCGACCATGGCCACATGCTCGCCTACGGGATCGATCCCAAGGTGATCATGGCCGAGCTGACGGGCCGTGAAGCCGGGATTTCCAAGGGCAAGGGCGGGTCGATGCACATGTTCTCGACCGAGCACAAGTTTTACGGCGGCCACGGCATTGTCGGCGCGCAGGTGGCGCTGGGTGGGGGCCTCGCGCTGGCGCACCAATATAATAATGATGGCGGGCTGTGCCTTGCCTATTTCGGCGATGGCGCGGCCAATCAGGGCCAGGTCTATGAAACCTTCAACATGGCGGCCTTGTGGAAGCTGCCGATTGTCTTCGTGGTCGAGGACAACCAGTATGCGATGGGCACCGCAACCAAGCGGTCCTCGGCCGAAACCCGCTTCTACCGCCGCGGCACCGCTTTCCGCATTCCCGGCATGGAAGTGAATGGCATGGACGTGCTCGAAGTGCGCGCCGCCGCCGAAGTCGCCTTCGCCCATGTGCGCGCGGGCAATGGGCCGGTGCTGATGGAATGCAACACCTATCGCTATCGCGGCCACTCGATGTCTGACCCTGCCAAGTATCGCACCCGCGAGGAAGTGCAGGAACAGCGCGATCATCACGATCCGATCGAGGGGCTCAAGAAGACCCTGATGGAAACCGGCAAGACCGAGGACGAATTGAAGGTCATCGACAAGGCAATCCGCGCCCAAGTGGCCGAATCCGCTGATTTCGCGGAGAACTCGCCCGAGCCGGGTGCGGCCGAACTCTACACCGATGTGTTGGTGGAGGAGTATTGAGCCATGGCGATCGAACTCAAGATGCCGGCCCTTTCGCCGACGATGGAGCAAGGCAATCTCGCCCGCTGGCTCAAGGCTGAAGGCGATGTGATCAGCGCAGGCGATATTCTGGCCGAGATCGAAACCGACAAGGCCACGATGGAATTCGAAGCCGTCGATGAAGGCGTGCTCACGAAAATCATGGTCCCGGCGGGGAGCGAGGATGTGGCGGTCGGCACCGTGATCGCGCTGATCGCGGCCGAGGGTGAGGACACGGCAGCGCCCGCTGCCAAGGCCGCGCCTGCTCCGGCAGCAGCCCCCAAGGTTGAAAAGCCTGCGCCGGTTGCGGCCGCCGCGGCAAAGGCTGATCCGGCGATCCCGGCAGGCACCAGCTTCACCAGCACCACGGTGCGCGAAGCGCTGCGCGATGCGATGGCCGAAGAAATGCGCCGCGATCCGCGCGTGTTCGTGATGGGCGAGGAAGTCGCCGAGTATCAGGGCGCCTACAAGGTCACGCAGGGCTTGCTTGCCGAATTCGGTCCGAAGCGCGTGATCGACACGCCGATCACCGAATATGGCTTTGCCGGGATCGGCTCGGGCGCAGCCATGGGCGGTCTGCGCCCGATTGTTGAATTCATGACCTTCAACTTCGCGATGCAGGCCATAGATCACATCATCAACTCGGCCGCGAAGACCAATTACATGTCAGGCGGCCAGATGCGCTGCCCGATCGTGTTCCGCGGTCCGAACGGTGCGGCGAGCCGCGTTGGCGCGCAGCACTCGCAGAACTTCGGCCCGTGGTATGCGAGCGTGCCGGGCCTGACCGTGATCGCGCCCTATGATGCAGCCGATGCCAAGGGGCTGATGAAAGCCGCGATCCGCTGCGAGGATCCGGTTGTCTTCCTCGAGAACGAGCTGGTCTATGGCCGCAGCTTCGATGTCCCCGATGTCGAGGATTATGTCCTGCCCATCGGCAAGGCGCGGATCATGCGCGCGGGCAAGGACGTAACCATCGTATCCTATTCGATTGGCGTGGGTCTTGCGCTTGAAGCCGCGGCAACGCTGGCCGAAGAAGGGATCGATGCCGAAGTGATCGATCTGCGCACCCTGCGTCCGCTCGACAAGGCAACCGTGCTGGAAAGCCTTGCCAAGACCAACCGGCTTGTTGTGGCCGAGGAAGGCTGGCCGACCTGCTCCATCGCGAGCGAGATCATCGCGATCTGCATGGAGGAGGGCTTCGATCATCTCGATGCCCCGGTCATGCGGGTCTGCAACGAAGATGTGCCGCTGCCCTACGCCGCGAACCTCGAAAAGCTGGCTCTGATCGATGCGCCGCGCATTGCGGCGGCAGCGCGTCAGGTCTGCTATCGCTGACCGGCGTGCCGTCAATCACATTGCGAGACGGCAACTCCTTCCGGATTACGGGGGGTGGCCGTCAGGTCGCGCGCTTCTCGCACGATAAAGGCGGCAAGCTCCGTCATTCGGGTTGAGGGGAGCGCGATCAGCCCGACCGCAGGTTGGTACTCGTATGAAACTTCCACCACCATCACGGCCGATCCGGCGGCGGCTTCGATCCGCCGGTCTGAGGGCCCCATGCCGGGAAAGCTTGTGCCTGTTGCACCCTCTCCCTCCTGACCATAAGCGGAGTCGACATCTAGACCGCCAAGGCATCTCTGCCATGCGATCCATTGGCCGCCATCTGCGTTCCTCTGCAAGCTGGAGAGAATGATGCGTCCATGGGTCTGGATATCCATATTGCCGCTCTGCAAGGTCGCGCCAATGAAGACGTCATTAATCTCGGCCTCGGATATCTGATTGATATTGAGGGTGCCGCGCGTGCCCATTCGCGCAGCATTATCTGCCACCAGCACGGCAAGGTCGCCCATGCGTTTGGTTGTCATCACATAATTGGCCAGCTCGAGACCGGAAGCCATCAGCATCATTAGGATCGGCAGAGCGAATGCGAATTCCGTAAGGGCAAGGCCGCTGCTATTGTTGCGCAGGCAGTCGAACAGCCGGATGCCAAAGGGCGCAAGTTGTCGACTGATCATGGGCAAGTCCTCGTCGGCGGCACGGATTGCGCGTCAAACGGTTGGTTGCGCAGCAAGGTCGTGGCGTCGATACGAACGGTCCTGTCAAATCCCAGGACAGCGTCTGCCGGAAAAAGCCGATCATATTCGAGCGTTGCAGTATATATCACCACGTCCCGGGCGCCGCCACCACCATCACGGCCACCATCCAGGTCGAACCGACCGTTGAAATTGGCATCGACGAAAGATTCGCCATTGTCACAGACATTGTTGCCATTTGTGTCGTTGAATTGCTCTGCCCGTGACTGCGCAAGACCATATGTGTTGTAAGCTGTCCGAGTGAAGGACACTGTCCCATGGGGAACCAACCGCTGGACCTGGGCGCTGACCTGCGCGTCGTAGTCGGCGCGAGTCGTGTCATTGGCCGTTTCGAGGGTCGATGATCGGCCAGCCGCATTGACTTCGCCCCGCAGGATGGCGCTGGCATAAAGCAGGTATCCGGTGTCGAACAGGAAAACGAGGATTGCAATGAGCACGGGCGCGACGATCGCAAACTCGACGATGGTTGCGCCCTTCTGATCCTTGCGAAGCGAGCATGCCGATGCCCGCCCCGCTCGCCGCCGTCCGATCATTCCGAAAGCCTCAGTTCGGCCATCTGTGTCGCAATATTGGTGAAAGTCGCGGTCAATTCTGCGGCATTGCGTGCCTCGAAAGCGCGGCCGGGAGAAGCGCAGGCGACAAGCTGTTCGTCAAGATTCGTACCGAAGGCGATGACCCACAAGGTGATGTTCTTGTTATCCTTCGCGACTGTGCAAAGCTCGGCAAGCCTTTCTTCAGAAACGGCGTCTTCCATAGCGCGAGAAGGAAATGCATTAGTGGGCGTGCGCCTGCGTGCAGTCGCTGCCACGCCCCAGGCCGAATAGGTAAAGGGCCGGGTATCCTTCTGGCCATCAACCATAAGGATCATGTGACGCTGGACCGCACCATTCCCATCGGCACTACGGTGTTCCTGCGCGAAAAGCCCCTCGCGCGAAATAAGCCTCAGCCCCCACAGCATGCCAATTTCGTGATACGTATACCCCTGCGGACGAAGCGAGCTCATGTAGCTCTGCAATTGCATGCGAGTGATGCTGCCCATTTTGCGCGCAGGAGATGGACAGGCGCCCTCGTAAACGCCGAAGTTGCCGCCAAACGGGTTGAAGTAGTTCTGCGTGCTGGTGAGACTGATCGTCCGTGTGCTTGTCGGCGCGAGCTGGCTGAAGATCCATTGTCCATTTTGATGCGGGTTGGTGGAAACGCGCTGCTCGGCCTCGCGGTTTCCGGAGGTGACATTCCGCGTGTAGACAACCGCTGGCAGATAGGGGCGCCACTGTGTCGCCGGATTGTCTGGATCAGGGATCAGATCGACATCCATGTCGTAACGCGGAGTCAGCAGTGTTTCGCTCGTGCGACGTGTGGCACGTTCCTCGATGCAGGCGCGGTCGCCATCGGGCCAGCGGATCACACGATCCGTCTGGTTATCATTGACAGGCGCGTTGAAGGAGCCGCCCGATACCGGAGCGTCGCCAGGACCTGAGCCCTTGAGCGGGCGCATATCATAATCGATCGGGCGATAGATCCAGTGTCGTGCGGTGTTGGTGTTGACCCCCGGCTGATTGCCGGCATTGGGGTTTTCCCGGACAGTTTCCGTTTGTTCTTCGCGGAAATTGTTGAAATCGCGCGGCGTAACCCAGCAATTGCCGTTGGCGTCACGGGCGATCGAAAACTCAGTGCCATTGCGCGTGCGAATACGGGTCCTGCTACGCGGTAGGGCGCTCGCTGACGGATCCCAAGCGCTCCAGCCTGTGTAAGTGTCACTCCAATTTTCGCGCGGCAGGCTGGTCGGGCAGTTTTCTGATGGCGCCTGATAGCGCGGGCGAGTCTGGTTGGTGCCGCCCAAGGTACGCCAAGTGCTGCTGGTAATTGTCTGGCTTGGTGCACTGCCCTGTGTCTGCCAGGTATGAATCCCGTCGGGCTCGCGCGAATCATAGGTTCCGAAATCTTGGATCCAGTCGCGGTGCAGCAGCATGCCGACATTTACCGTGTGCGAGTAGGGGACAAAGCCATAACGCACATTGGCACCCACCGGTTTGGCTGCCTCAAGCGTATCGTAGAATGACATAACCGCATTGGTCAGCGCATCGATGCGACGGATGCTATCGCCCGGATTAGGGTCATTCATTGACAGCGTCGTATCCAGCACCAGCATGACATCAGTGTTGGGAAGATTGAGATCTGCTGTGCAGGCGACCGACACTTGGACGCTGTCCGACCGGAACAGCGCCATCAAGGTCATCGGTACCGAGGTGGAGGCTACACCCGTAACCTTACCATCGTTGCTCGCGGAGTACTCGACAGCAAGACCGCTGGTGCCATACTTGCCCGTAGGAAAGTTCATGTTGAAGAAATTCTCGCCAGTCGTCCGGTCTTCACCAGTCCACGTCACCCCGCGCATCGAGCGACGCGCAGCAAGAGCGCCCGCATCGCAAGCGGATTGCAAACGGGACTCCGTGAGATAGACGCGACTCATGTCGACTGCCCCACCGATTGTCGCAATCAGCGGCACGAGCGAGGCCGCGGCGATCACCAGTGTGTTTGCCGAAGTGTCCCGCAGAAGCGCTCGCAAGAACGGTCTGCGCCGCAATATTCGCTGGCTCATTCCTTAACACGCCCTTCATCCAGGCACCCGACCCAAAGCGTGCGAGTGACTATGCAAACGTAATTTTTACCCGCAAATAGTGAGCGGAGTCTCAAGCCACATGGTTAAGGATCGGCTAAGCATGTCCGAAAGACCATGTCCGAAAGACTACGTGATTGGCGCAGGGCCTCGTTAAGAGACACAATGTTTGCCAGACCTCGTCAATCCGGCATAGCGGCGACATGATGGTTATGATTGATCAAGACCTCTTGCCGCTCGCATCGCGGATTGCGCTGGGCTACTGCCCGGTGGGCCAGCGCGCACAGTTGGAGGCTGCGCTGGCGCTCGACCAGCGCTTGTCACAGCTGGTCGCCAAGACCTCCGAACCGATGCTGGGCCAATTGCGATTGGCATGGTGGCGCGAGACCTTGCAGCAGCCGTTCGCGAAGCGGCCACAGGGCGACCGCGTGCTTGATGCCATCGGACAAAGCTGGGGCGGGGACAGCGCGGCGCTGATCGGCATGGTGGATGGCTGGGAACATCTGCTCGATCCTCAACCGCTGGGTGAAGACAAAGTGCTGGCCTTTGCGGCCGGGCGCGGCGCGGCGCTGGTCATCGCTTGCGGCTGCGGCGAAGGAACCGGCGGGTTTGCCAAGGCGCTCACCGCTGCGCAGGTGTGGGCGCTTGCCGATCTGGCGGCCGGGGTTTCCAGCCCGGCGGAGCGCGATCTGCTGGTCCGGCTCGGGCTTGCCGCGGCAGAAACGCGCGCCCGGCTCGATCCACCTGCGCGCCCGCTTGCTGTGTTGGGCGCTTTGGGAGCGCGCGCGCTGGGGCGGGGCGGGCGTCCTCTGATGGAAGGGCGCGGTGCCGCCATTCAGGCGGCAAAGGCAGCTATCCTTTTGCGTTGATTGGGTTTATTCTCGCGCCATTGTAGGCGGGCAGCGGGGCGCAGACCATGCAGCGAACCATTCTGGGAGCCGTGCTGGCGCTGATGTTCGCGGGTATCGGCATGTTCTGGTGGCAGGGCCGCGCCGAGATTGAGGCCAAGGCCCCGCCGCCGCCCGCGCTCGCACCGGTACCGCCCGATGATGCTCTGCCGCTCGCTGATCCGGGGGAGCGCAAAGGCCCGGTTCCCCCTGAAGTGACCGCGCGCACCCGCGAAGAAATGCGGTTTGATCGCTTTGATCGCAACCGCGACAATCTCATCAGCCGCAACGAATTGCTGGCCGCCCGCACCGATC
This sequence comes from Erythrobacter epiphyticus, assembly GCF_034653295.1. Classification (NCBI taxonomy): domain Bacteria; kingdom Pseudomonadati; phylum Pseudomonadota; class Alphaproteobacteria; order Sphingomonadales; family Erythrobacteraceae; genus Erythrobacter; species Erythrobacter epiphyticus. The sequence continues at coordinate 134,627 of NZ_JAYEEU010000009.1, forward strand.
CTTTCCGCAAGCTCGACAAGGATGGCAATAATCTGCTCACTTTCGAGGAATGGGCGGTCGCCACGGTCGATAAGTTCGCCGGGGCGGATAGCGATGGCAACGGCCATCTGACCCGCGCAGAATTTGCCACCACCGCGCCCAAGGCGGCTGCGAAAAAGCCAACCTGCAAGTGCTGAGCTAGGCGGGAACCTTCGAGCGGGTCTCGCGGATCCAGCGCGCCAGATCCGCTTTGGCCCGTTCGGTATAGGCTTCCTTGCGTTGTTTCTTGCCCACTTCGTGCAGCGGCGGGAACAGCCCGAAATTCACATTCATCGGCTGAAAGGTGTCGGCCGCCGCATCGCCGGTGATGTGCGACAGCAGCGCGCCGAGCGCGGTGGTCGCGGGTAGGGGTTGCCAGCTTTGCCCGGCGAGTTCGCAGGCTGTCATCAATCCGGCGACAAGTCCGATGGCAGCGCTTTCGACATAGCCCTCGCACCCGGTAACTTGTCCCGCAAAGCGGATATGCGGCGCGGCGCGCAGCCGCAATTGGCGATCAAGCACCTCGGGTGAATTGAGGAAGGTGTTGCGATGCAGCCCGCCAAGGCGCGCGAATTCGGCATTCTCCAGCCCCGGAATGGTGCGGAACAGTTCGACCTGCGCGGCATATTTCAGCTTCGTCTGGAAGCCGACCATGTTCCACAGCGTGCCAAGCTTGTTGTCCTGCCGCAATTGCACGACGGCATAGGGCCAGCGGCCTTGCGGGAATTCGGGTGAGGTATCGTAGGGGTTATCGAGCCCCACGCCCTTCATCGGGCCGAACCGCAGGGTATCAACCCCGCGCTCGGCCATGACTTCGATCGGCATGCAGCCATCAAAGTAGGGCGTGTCTTTCTCCCACGCCTTGAACTCGCCCTTTTCGCCTTCGATCAGACCGCGATGAAAGGCGAGATACTGCTCCTTCGTCATCGGGCAGTTGATGTAATCGCCGCCTTCGTTGGAGGCATCGGTGCGCTTGTTCCAGCGTGACTGGATCCAGCATTTACTCATATCAATGCTGTCGCGATAGACGATCGGCGCGATCGCATCGAAAAAGGCGAGCCGCTCTGCCCCGGTCGCCTTGACGATGCTGGCCGCAAGGCTTTCTGCTGTCAGTGGCCCGGTAGCGACGATGGTGAGGCCCGCTTCGGGAAGGGCATCCACCCGCTCGCGCACGATGGTCACATTGGGGTGCTGGCGCAAAGCCTTCTCGACTTCGGCAGAGAAGACATCGCGGTCCACCGCCATGGCGCTGCCCGCTGGCACCCGCGCGGTGTGACCGGCCTGCATGATCAGGCTGCCGAGTTCGCGCATCTCGTGATGCAGCAGGCCCACCGCATTTTTGGTATCATCATCCGAGCGGAAGGAATTGGAGCAGACGAGCTCCGCCAATCCATCGGTCTGATGCGCCGGGGTCATCGAACCGCTGCCGCGCATTTCCGACAGCCGCACCCTGACACCGGCCTGCGCCAGTTGCCATGCCGCCTCGCTGCCTGCGAGCCCGCCGCCAATTATGTGCACATCATGTGTTCGGGTGCTTGCCAACATGGCGGGCGGGGTAATTGCGTGTTAGCCCGCCTGCAAGCATTTGTGCTGGGGCAAGCGACAAAGGAGGGCGGCAGATCATGGCAAAACAGGCGTTGATCGAACATCGCCCGTGGCTGCTCGCCAGCGTGGCGGCGGCGGTTGCCTACTATTTCCTGCGCGACAATCCGCTTGGGGAGGTGTGGCTGATTGCCCTCAAGGGCGCCGCCGTGGGCCTGCTTGCGACCTATGCGTGGCGGCGGGCAGGGCAGGGGCTCGACGGGGCGATCTTCGTGCTGGCCCTCGCGCTGTCAGCAGCGGGGGACATGGTGCTCGAACTTGATTTCAACGCGGGCGGCGCGCTGTTCCTTGCCTCCCATCTGGTGGCTGTGGCGTTCTACCTGCGCCAGCGCCGTATTCGCACCACGCCAAGCCAGAAGCTGCTGGCGGCGGCGCTGCTGATCAGCACCCCGCTGGTGAGTTACCTGCTCAGCCTCAAGCCCGAGATCGCGCTCTATGCGGCGGCGCTGGGCGCTATGGCGGCGACAGCATGGCTCAGCCGCTTCCCCCGCTACCGTGTCGGCACCGGGGCAGTGCTGTTCATCGTCAGCGACTGGCTGATCTTCTCGCGCATGGGGCCGGTGAGCCTCGAACCCGTGCCGACCTATCTCATCTGGCCGCTTTATTATGCCGGCCAGCTGATGATCGCGACCGGGGTGGTGCAGACCTTGCGGGGCGAACGCACCGTCAGGTGACGGAGGGTTCGCCGCCGCTCACCGCGTCCGGCTCGGCCTCGGTTTCTTCATCGTCCGCGCCTTCGATCAGGGCCGCACCCACGATGTGTTCGCCCTTGGCGACATCGAAGATCCGCACACCCGAGGAACCACGCCCGGAAATCGCAAAGCCCTTAAGGCTGTCGAACCCGCCTTCGATCAGGTGGCGGAAATCGATCCCGAGCCGGATCAGCTTGGCCTGATCGGTCACCAGCATGAGCTGCGATCCGTGGTGGACGGCAAAGCTTGCCACCACCGGGCCGTTGCGCTCGGGATTGCTTTCAGGCTGGCCGATATTGGTGATCCCCTGGCCGCCGCGCCCGGTGGTGCGGTATTCATAGGCCGAGGAAATCTTGCCATAGCCGTTGGCCGTGATGGTGAGGATGAATTCCTCGGCCTCGGCCATCGCTGCCATCTGCTCGGCGGGAAGGGTGGGGGCGTTCTCGTTGTTCTTCCACGCCGCCGCGCGCAGATAGGCCTCGCGGGTTTCCATATCGGCAGACAGCGGATCGAGCACCGCAAGGCTCACCACCTTGCCGCCCTTCTTGAGGCTCATCCCGCGCACGCCAATGCCGGTGCGGCTCTTGGTTTCGCGGGCATCGGTGGCGGAGAAGCGGATCGCCTTGCCGCTGTCGGAGGCGAGGAAAATCTCCTGCTCCTCACGCAGCAATTGCACCCCGATCAGCCGGTCGCCCGATCCCTCGACAAAGCCCATCGCATATTTGCCCGCGGTGGGGATGTTGGCGAAGGCGTCCATCGAATTGCGCCGCACCATGCCCTGTTCGGTCGCGAACACGATGTTGAGATCGGCCCATTCGGCCTCGTCCTCGGGCAGGGGGAGAACGTTGGTGACCCGTTCCTCATCGCCCAGCGGCAGGAGGTTCACCATCGGGCGGCCCTTGGTCTGCGGCCCGCCCTCGGGGAGCTTCCACACCTTCATGCGATAGACGCGGCCGGTGTTGGTGAAGAACAGCACCGGGTTGTGCGTGCTGGTGACGAAGAGCTCGACGATGGCGTCCTCGTCCTTGGTCGCCATGCCCGAACGGCCCTTGCCGCCGCGGGCCTGCGCGCGGAAGGTGTTGAGCGCGGTGCGCTTGATATAGCCATCATGCGTGACGGTAACGACCATCTCCTCGCGCTCGATCAGGTCTTCATCTTCAAGACCATCCCAAGCGGGTGCGATTTCGGAGAGGCGCGGGGTCGCATAGGTTGCGCGGATTTCGGCCAGCTCCTCGCGCATCACCGCATAGAGCTTCACGCGGTCAGCCAGAATGGCGAGATATTCCTCGATGGCGAGCGCGAGTTCCTTCAGCTCATCACCGATTTCGTCACGGCCAAGCGCCGTAAGGCGGTGCAGGCGCAGTTCGAGGATCGCTTTCACCTGCCGTTCGGACAGGCGATAGGTGCCGCCGCTTTCATCCGCGCTTGGCTCGATCGCTTCGACCAGACGGATATATTGCGCGATATCGCCGATCGGCCATTCCTTGGCGAGGAGACGCGCGCGCGCTTCGGCAGGGTTGGACGCGCTGCGGATCATCGCCACGACTTCGTCGAGGTTCGACACTGCGACGACAAGGCCCAGCAACAGGTGCGCCCGTTCGCGCGCCTTGGCGAGTTCATACTTGGTGCGCCGGGTGATCACTTCCTCGCGGAAGGTGATGAAGCTCTGGATGATGTCGCGCAGGGTAAGGGTTTCGGGCCGCCCGCCGCGGATCGCCAGCATGTTGGCGGGGAAGCTGGATTGCGCCGGCGTGTGCCGCCAGATCTGGTTGAGCACCACCTCGGCGGTGGCATCACGCTTGAGATCGATGACCACCCGCACGCCTTCGCGCGAAGATTCATCGCGGATATCCGAAATGCCTTCGATCCGCTTGTCCTTGGCGGCTTCGGCAATCTTTTCGACAAGGTTCGATTTGCCGACCTGATAGGGAATCGAGGTGAAGACGATGCTCTGCCGATCATTCCGGCCGGTCTCGATTTCGTGACGGCAGCGCATCAGGATCGAGCCGCGCCCGGTCGTGTAGGCCTGCCGGGCGCCATGCGTGCCGAGGATCAGCGGCGCGGTGGGGAAATCCGGGCCGGGCACATATTGGATCAATTCTTCCGAAGAGATCGCCGGGTTGTCCATATAGGCAAAGCAGGCATCGATCACTTCGCCCAGATTGTGCGGCGGCACATTGGTCGCCATGCCAACCGCGATCCCGCCCGCGCCGTTGACGAGCAGGTTGGGAAAGCGGGCGGGCAGCACCGTCGGCTCCTGCCGGCTGCCGTCATAGTTCTCGGTGAAATCGACCGTATCCTTGTCGAGATCATCGAGCAGCGAATTCGCCACTCGCGCCAATCGCGCTTCGGTGTAGCGCATCGAAGCGGGCGGATCGGGGTCCATCGAGCCGAAATTGCCTTGCCCGTCGATCAGCGGCACCCGCATCGACCAGGGCTGGGTCATGCGCGCCAGCGCATCATAGATCGCGGCATCGCCGTGCGGGTGATAGTTACCCATCACGTCCCCGACGATCTTCGCGCTCTTGCGATAGGGGCGCCCGGCGACAAAGCCGCCTTCCTGGCTGGCGAAGAGAATGCGGCGGTGCACCGGCTTCAACCCGTCGCGCACATCGGGCAGCGCGCGCGAGACAATCACGCTCATCGCATAGTCGAGATAGCTCGACTTCATTTCATCGACGATGTCGATGCGTTCAAAGCCGCCCATCGGGACAGGGGCAGGGGAATCGATGATGTCGCTGTCGTCGCTCAAGGTTCAGACCATTTCCGAAAAAGGGGTGGCGCGCATCGGGCGCTCGGGAATGGCGCCAATGTAGGCCCGACAGTGCCAATGCGCTACAAGTCAGCGGGAACATGACGGGAACTTCGGGCAGTTTTTCCACATTTGCCGCCCTTTTGTCACGGCATGGCCTCTGCCTTGCACCATTCAAAGCCCGTTCAGCCCGCCTCACCTAGAGGGAATTGCAAAATCGCTGGCTTGCGTTCAAGAGCGGCCCGGCATGAACGCACACAAGCAGCGCGTTGTTTGGCGCGCGTGCCATGGAATATTTGGGAGATAGCTTGCCATGACTTCGCCTTTCCTCGCCCACCGTCCCCTGCGTCTTGGTCGCCAGCTGGCGCTGGCCGTGGCTCTTGTCAGTGGAACGGCGCTGGTCGGTACCTTCGGCTTTGCCGATGTGGCCCATGCGCAAAAGAAGAAGGACGACAAGAACGCCGCCAAGCCCGTCTATTCCAAGGAATTTATCGAAGCCTACAAGGCGCTTGAAGCGCAGATTGCTGCGGGCGCTGATCTCGCGACGCTTTCGCCCAAGCTGCAAGAGCTGACCGCGCTGGCAGTGTCGCCCGACGAACAGCTCCAGGCCGGGCAAATGTCCTATTCGGCCGCGGTGAAGGGTCAGGACGATGCGATGCAGCTGCGCGGCCTCGAATTGATGCTGAACAGCGGCAAGGTTCCGGCTGAGCAGCTGGGACAATTCAACTACATCGGCTTCCAGCTCAATTACCGCATGAAGAACTCGCCGCAGGCACGCACCTACCTGCAGCGCGCGATCGACAACAAGTTCACGAACGAGCAGCTTTCGGACGCTATCATGAGGTATCAGCTGGCGCAGCTCTACATGGGCGATGGCATGTTTGATGAGGGCTTTGAAGCGCTCAAGGTCGCCATGGCGGCGCGCAAGGCCGAGGTCGGCTCGATCGAGCAGGGCTGGTTCGGCTACGGCATCAAGACCGGGCTCGACAACCAACTCGCCCCGCAGACCTATGACCTGCTGCAATTGTGGCTCGCCGAAGATGCCCGCGCGCTGATCTGGCGCGATTCGATCACCATCGTGCGCAATCTGGCCCTGCTGGATGATCGCGGCAACGAAGAGGCGCTGCTCGATCTGCTGCGCCTGTCGCGCGATGTCGGCACGCTTGAACGTGGGCAGGATTACCTCGCATTCGTCGAACTGGCGCGCGCCGCCCGTTACCCGAAGGAAGTCAAGGAGCTGATCGACAAGGGCTTCGCCAGCGGAACGGTCAACCGCAGCGATACCTGGGTGAACGAACAGATGACCGTGGCCAACCGCACCCTTGCGAGTGACCGCACCGAATTGCCGGCCACCGAAGCGGCCGCCAACAAGCCGGGGGCGACTTTGGCGCAGGTGCTGAACGCGGCCCGTACTTTCCTCAGCTATGGCGACTATGCCAAGGCCGCTGGTTATTTCGAAAAGGCGCTTGCGATGCCGGGCGCGCCGCGCGGTGAAGTGCTCCAGCGGATGGGGATGGCGCAGATCGGCATGGGCAATTACGCGGCGGCGATCGAAACCTTTGCCAAGGTTGACGAACCGGCGCGCGCTCCGGTCGCGATGCTGTGGAGCGCCTATGCCAAGCAGAAGATGAACGGCGTGCAGATCGGCGGCTGAGCCCGCTGATCCACCACGGACAAGCAGAGCGCCGGCCGCGAGGTCGGCGCTTTTCTTTTGCCCTCTGCAAGCGCGTTTGCGGTTTTTGATGACGCACCGGCGTTGCCAGTGTGCCTGTGCGCGCCTAAATGAGCCCCATGAACGATCTTGCCAGCACCCCGCAACCGCAACAGCCTGCCGAGCGTCCCGCGCGCCAGCGTAAGCCCGACTGGATCCGGGTGCGTGCGCCCGTCAGCGAGGGGTATAAAGAAACCCGCAAGCTGATGCGCGAGCTCAACCTTCACACCGTGTGTGAAGAAGCGGCGTGCCCCAATATCGGCGAATGCTGGACGAAGAAGCACGCCACGGTGATGATCCTTGGCGATGTCTGCACCCGGGCCTGCGCGTTCTGTAACGTCAAGACCGGGATGCCGCGCGCGGTTGATCCGCTTGAGCCCGAACACACCGCAATCGCGGCGGCCAAGATGGGCCTTGAACATATCGTCATCACCAGCGTTGACCGCGATGATTTGCCCGATGGCGGCGCATCGCAATTCGTCAAGGTGATCGAGGCGCTGCGCCGCACCACGCCGAACACCACGATCGAGATCCTCACGCCTGATTTCCGCGGCAAGATGCGCAGCGCGGTCGAGATGATCTGCGAGGCCGGGCCGGATGTTTACAACCACAATCTCGAAACCGTGCCGCGGCTCTATCCCACGATCCGCCCCGGTGCGCGCTACTATGCCTCGCTGCGCCTGCTCGAAGAGGTCAAGGCGCATAATGCGCTGATCTTCACCAAATCGGGGATCATGCTGGGGCTGGGCGAACAGCGGCTCGAAGTCCACCAGGTGATGGACGACATGCGCTCGGCCGAAGTCGATTTCATCACCATGGGGCAATATCTCCAGCCCACGCCCAAGCACGCGCATGTAGAGGAATTCGTCACGCCCAAAGCCTTCGAGGCCTATGGCGCGATCGCTCGGGCCAAGGGCTTCCTGCAGGTCGCATCCAGCCCGCTGACCCGTTCGAGCTATCACGCGGGCGATGATTTCGCCAAAATGCGCGCCGCGCGTGAGGCGAAGCTGGCGAAAGCCTGATGCCCGGCATCCGCGAAACCCGCAGGCTCCCCTACAGCGCCGAGCAGATGTTCGATCTGGTCGCGGATGTCGGCCGCTATGCCGAGTTTCTGCCGTGGGTGATCGCCACCCGCGTGCGCTCGAACAGCGAAACCGAGATGATCGCCGACATGGTGGTGGGCTTCAAGGCCATCCGCGAAAGCTTCACCTCGCGCGTGAAAAAGGCACGGCCGCACGAGATCGACGTGCATTATGTCGACGGGCCGCTTTCCGACCTCGACAATGTCTGGACCTTCCGCGCGATCGACGATCACACCTGCGAGATCGATTTCCTCGTGGAATTCACCTTCAAGAACCGCCTGTTCGAGAAGATCGCCGGCCAGTATTTCGACAAGGCCTTTCGCAAGATGGTGGAAGCCTTCGAAACCCGCGCCGCGCAGCTTTACGGCAACAGCAGTTCGAGCGCGCAAAGCGTCGCCTGATGGCGGATCGTGGCGCGGCCATCGGGGCCTTCGCCACCTTCGAAGAATTTGAGTTCGCCCTCCGGTTCGCCATCGCTGTTGCGCACGACTCGCGCGAAGACCACTGTGCCAACCGGCTTGAGCGCGGTGCCGCCACCCGGCCCGGCCACCCCGCTGATTGCCACCGCAACATCAGCATGTGAGCGTTCTAGCGCGCCTTTGGCCATCGACCACGCACAGGCGATCGAGACCGCGCCGAAGGTTTCGATGATATCCTGCGCGACCCCCAGCATTTCCATCTTGGCTTCGTTCGAATAGGTCACAAAGCCACGCTCCAACACCGCCGATGATCCCGCGATTTCGGTAAGCGATCCCGCCACCAAGCCGCCGGTGCAGCTTTCCGCGACCGCGACCTTGCGTCCTTGCGCCGCATTCTCGGCGACGACGCGTTCGGCGAGCGCGGCGATATCAGCAGGAACCAGATGAAGCGGCATGGGGGGGTCTTTTCTCAGCGCGTGTTCTTGAGGATCTGGGCCGGGCAAATGCTCGGCTCCTTGATGTCGGCGATTTCGAGCATGAAGCCCATCAGCCCGGCGACATTGTCGACCGGCAAGGGGCTGAGCAATTCCATCGCCCGTTCGATCTTGCCGCAGCTTGCCGGCTTGATTTCGCCTGCAATCATCTGCCCCATCAGGCCATCCACCAGCGGGCGCAGGGTTTCGGGCGGGAGCGATTTGGCCAGCCCTGCCAGATCAAGATCCCCGGTCTTGCCCGCACCTTGCTGTCCGGCGACCAGTGCCTGCATCGTGCGCATCGCGCCGGGCCACGCGGCATTCTGGCGCGCGCGGAAGCCAGAGATGAACTTGTCACCGCCGCGGGCGATAAAGCCGTCCTTCGCAAATTGTCTGGCACAGGATGTGCGCGCCGCATCATAGGCAATCGGCAGGGCATAGATGATGGTATCGCCCAGATCAGCGGGCGGCACGCAGGCTTGTTGGGCCTGCGCCGCCTGCGCTTGGGCAAGGGCGGCCAAAGCCAGTGCGGGGGCCAGAGCTTGGGTGAGTTTCATCGTGGTCTTTCCTGTTCAGGCGCGTTGCAGCAGGACGATAGCTTGCGCGGCGATGCCTTCGCCCCGGCCGGTAAAGCCAAGCCGTTCGGTCGTGGTCGCCTTGATGCTGACAGCATCTTCGCCAAGGTCCATGATCCGGGCAACGGCCGCGCGCATGGCAGGCCGGTGCGGCCCGATCTTCGGGGCTTCGCAAATCAGCGTGAGGTCGCAATTGGCAACAGTATAGCCCGCCTCGCGCGCGAGCGACACGGCATGTTCAAGGAACTGCGCCGACCGTGCGCCGCGCCATTGCGGATCGCTGGGCGGGAAATGCGTGCCGATATCGCCCGCGCCAATCGCGCCCAGCACCGCATCGGTGATGGCATGGAGCGCGACATCGGCATCGGAATGGCCGGAAAGGCCCTTGTCATGCGGGATCTGCACCCCGCACAGCCAGAGCTCCTCACCTGTCTCGAGGCGGTGGACGTCATAGCCTTGGCCGATGCGAAATGCAGGTGCAGTCGTGTCCACGAAATCCTCGGCAAATGTGATCTTCTTGAGGCGTTCATCGCCTTCGACCAGCGCGACTGAACCACCGCTGACCGCAAGCACCTGCGCATCATCGCCCGCATCCAACGGCCCGGCCCAGGCGCGGTGCGCGGCGAGGATATCGGCGTAGCGGAAGGCCTGCGGGGTCTGCACGCGGCGCAGCATCTCGCGTTCGGCCTTGCCGACCATCTGCCCGGCACCATCATCAACCGCAAGCGAATCCACCACCGGCAGCACCGGAATGGCGCCCGGCTGATCGGCGAGCGCGCCGAGCAGCCGGGCGATCACGGCGCGCGGCAGATCGGGCCGCGCGGCATCATGGATCAGCACGGCTTGCGGCGCCTGTGCTGCGAGCGCTTCCAACCCGTCGAGCACCGATTCCTGCCGGGTCGCGCCGCCCTGTGCGAGGGTAAAGGGCAGGCCTGCCAGCGCTGCGTTGGCTGCCGCCGCGCCATCCGCGCTCGTCATCACGATCAGCGGAGCCGCACCGGCTGCCAGCAAGGCCTCGGCTGAATGGCGCAGCACTGGCTTGCCGCGCCAGTTGCGGAATTGCTTGGGCGTATCACCGCCCACGCGCAGCCCCTTGCCTGCGGCAACGATGATGGCTGCAAAAGGGGGAAGGGAGGGAGGCGCACCTGCCATAGCGGCGCAGCGCTTAAGCGCTGGACGGGCTTTGTGCAATCCACTATGCGCTGCCCATAATTTAGGCAAAGCCCTCTCACCATGACCGCGCTACCCACTCCCCCGGCGATGAAGCCGATCCAGATCGGACCCGTCGTGGTGGCCGAGCCGGTGGTGCTCGCCCCGATGACAGGGGTGACGGATATGCCCTTCCGCACGCTTGTGCGCCGCTATGGATCAGGCCTCAATGTCACCGAGATGGTGGCGAGCGAGGCGGCGATCCGCGAAACCCGCGTGAGCACCCAGAAGACCGCGTGGGACCGGATCGAAGAGCCGGTGTCGATGCAGCTTGTCGGCTGCGATCCCGCCAGCATGGCCGAAGCGGCGAAGATCCAGGAAGGCAATGGCGCGGCGATCATCGACATCAATTTCGGCTGTCCGGTGCGCAAGGTTGTCGGCCAGTTTGCGGGCAGCGCGCTGATGCGCGAAGTGCCGCTGGCGGTGAAACTGATGGAAGCGACCGTGAATGCGGTGAAGGTTCCTGTTACCGTAAAGATGCGGATGGGGTGGGATCATGCCAGCCTCAACGCGCCGGAACTGGCGCGGATCGCCGAAGATCTCGGTGTGCGGATGATCACCGTCCACGGTCGCACCCGCAACCAGATGTACAAGGGCCACGCCGACTGGGCCTTTATCCGCAAGGTCAAGGACGCAGTGACCGTCCCCGTTATCGTCAACGGCGATATCTGCGGCATCGCCGATGCGGCCAAAGCGCTTGAGCTGTCGGGTGCCGATGGCGTGATGATCGGGCGCGGCGCCTATGGCAAGCCGTGGCTGCTCGGCCAGATCATGCATTGGTGGCGCACCGGCGAAGCTTTGCCCGATCCGGCAATCAACGAACAATATGCCGTGCTGGTGGAGCATTACCACCGCATGCTCGATCACTATGGCCGCGACACCGGCACCAAGATGGCGCGCAAGCATCTCGGTTGGTACACCAAGGGGATGCATGGCTCGGCCGAGTTCCGCAACATGGCGAACTTCATCGATGATCCCGATCAGGTGCTGGGCGAGATCGAGCGGTTCTACACCCCGTTCCTGCTGCGCGAGGCGGCCTGAACGTGGCCGACAGCACGGCGCCGGGGGAAGTGGCGGCGGTTCTGGCCTCGCCCGCAAGCGATGATCGCCCCAGCGCGCGCGCGCAGATCAGTGGCTTGGTGTTTGCGCTGCTGCTGATCGATGACGCAGGCTGCATTGCCGAGGCCAATCATGCTGCTGAAAACCTGCTCGGCATCAGTGCCAAGCGCCTGATTGGCACGCATCTGACGGATCGGCTTGGCATCAGCGATCCGCGGGTGGCGCAGCGGCTCGCTGTGAATGACGCGGCGCTGGTGGTGCGCGATCTGACGCTCGTGATCGGTGAGACGGAAATGCGGGTCAACCTCACCGCCTCCCCGCTGGGCAATCATCCCGGATGGCGGGTTATCACGCTCTCGGCTCTCGGGCATGAGGATAACGCCCCCGATCAAAGCGGTGAAGCGATGTTGAGCGCCCCGGCCATTCTCGCGCACGAAATCAAGAACCCGCTCGCTGCCATTCGCGGCGCCGGGCAGCTTGCCGAACGCAAGCTAGCGCCCGAAGATCGCAAACTTGCGCGGATGATCACCGATGAGGTCGATCGCATTGCCCGGCTGATTGATCGGATGCAGGCGCTTGGCAGCACGCGCATTGGCGCGCTCGAACCGTGCAATCCTTACGAAGCGATCCGTTCGGCCATCGCCACGGTGCAGGCGGGCGGTGACGCGGCGATTGAAATCCGCGAGGAGTTTGATCCCTCGTTGCCCCCGGTGCTGGCCAATCGCGATGCGCTTGAGCAGGTCTTGATCAATCTCATCTCGAATGCGCGCGATGCTGCCGTGCTGACAAACGGCGCGCCTGAAATCACGGTGCAGACGCGGTTTGTCAGCGGGCTCAATTTCAGCGCCATCCGCATGGGTGAAGCGATCCCGCTGCCGATCGAGATTACGGTTTCTGACAATGGCCCCGGGATTGATCCGGCGCTGCGCGATCATGTGTTCGAGCCTTTCGTTTCTTCCAAGCCTGCGGGGCAGGGGCTTGGCCTCGCGCTGGTGCGCAAGCTGGTGCGCGACATGCGCGGCAATGTCAGCCATGATCGCGACCTGCGCAGCGGGCTCACCCATTTCCGTCTGCATCTGCCGCAGGCTCCGCGCCGGAGGGCAGGCTGATGGGCAAACGCACACAACGGCACGTCCTGCTGGTCGAGGATGATCGCGCCATCGCAACCGTGATCACCGCCGCGCTTGAGGATGAAGGCTTTGCCATCACCCATTGCGCGAGCATTGCCGAGCGAGACCGGTGGCTTGGCCAGCAGAGCTTCGATGTGATGCTGACCGATGTGATGCTCGAAGATGGCGACGGGCTCGAAGGGCTTGCCGCGGCGCGGGCACGTGCCGGCGATCTGCCAGTGATCGTGCTGTCAGCACAGAATACGCTCGATACGGCGGTGCGCGCCAGCGAAAGCGAGGCGTTCGAATATTTCCCCAAGCCCTTTGATCTTGATGAGCTGGTTCACGCGGTGAAGCAGGCGGCGAGCGCACGCAGCGCGGGCGGGGTCGACGAGATCGGGAATGCGGGCGATGGCGAGCGGATGCCGCTGGTCGGGCGTAGCCCGGCGATGCAGGGGGTCTATCGCATGATCACCCGCGTGCTGCGCAATGATCTCACCGTGCTGATCACCGGGGAAAGCGGCACCGGCAAGGAATTGGTGGCCGAAGCCATCCATCAGCTTGGCAATCGCCGCACCGGCCCCTTCGTCGCGGTCAACACGGCGGCGATCCCTGCGGATCTGGTGGAAAGCGAGCTGTTCGGCCACGAAAAAGGCGCTTTCACCGGCGCGGTGGCGCAGGCGATCGGCAAGTTCGAACAGGCCAATGGCGGCACGCTGTTTCTTGATGAGATCGGCGACATGCCGGCCGAAGCCCAGACCCGGCTGCTGCGCGCGCTGCAATCGGGGCGTATCCGCCGGGTTGGCGGGCGGCAGGAAATTGCGGTCAATGTGCGGATTATCGCGGCGACCAACCGCGCGCTTGCCCCGATGATCGCGGCGGGCACCTTCCGCGAAGACCTGTTCTACCGTCTCAATGTCGTGCCGATCGAATTGCCCGCCCTGCGCGAGCGGCGCGAGGATATCGAGGCGCTGGCCCAGCATTTTCTGATCCTTGCGGCCGAAGATGGCTTGCCGCGCCGGCACTTGTCAGCCGATGCGATCAGGAAGCTCGAAGCGCGCAGCTGGCGCGGCAATGTCCGCGAATTGCGCAATGTGGTTTATCGCCTTGCGCTGATGGCGCGCGAGGATGTGATCGATGCCGCCAGTGTGGCCGACATTATCGGAGATGAGGCCCCGGCGCCGCTGGCTGCCGGGCCGGTTCCCGATTGCGGTGTCGCCGCAGCGCTGACACACTGGCTCGCCGAGGAAAACCCGGCCCCCGGCACGATCTATCGCCGGGTGCTGGCTGTGTTCGAGCGTCCGCTGATCGAACATGCGCTGGCCCGGACCGGTGGCAACCAGCTGCGCGCCGCCGAACTGCTGGGCATCAATCGCAACACCTTGCGCAAGCGGATCAGCGAACTTGATCTCGAGACCGGGCCGGGTGCCCGGCTCAAATGAGCCCATCGGTGGGTTACCTGCCGATTTACCCTTGCCTGATTGCCACACCAGTGTTGTAACACTGCAACGATGGTCGGCCTTCCGCGTCAATCTTCCCCGCTTGCGCTCAATCGCCCACCCCGCTGGTGGCGGCGTTTTGTGCTGAGCGCACGGCGCGCCAATTTCTTTGGCTGGCTGGAACTGGTCGCAGGGCTTGCGCTGGTGATGGCGATCGGCGCGACTTACCTTGCCTATACCCGCACACCGGGGGAGGCGGATTTGCTTCCCACCATGCAAGTATCGCTGTTGCTGATGGCAACGCTGGTTCCCGCCATGGCCTTGCTGGTGCTGTGGGGACGCAGGCTTGCGCTCAAGCGGGCGGCGGGCAGCACTGCGCGGCTGCATGTGCGATTGGTGTTCTTCTTCTCGATGGTGGCAGCGCTGCCGACGCTGCTGGTGGCGGGCTTTGCCGCCTTCCTGTTCCAGACCGGGGTCGATTTCTGGTTTTCCGATGATTCGCGCGGGCTGATGGAAAACGCCAATGCGCTCGCGCAGAATTACTACGACGCGAACCAGCGCGATGTGCAGCAGGAAACGCTCACCATGGCGAGCGACATGCGCCTCATCCTCGAACGGTTCGATATCACCGACCGCGACTTTCCCGATTTCTACGCCTTGCAAGCGCAGGGCCGCAAAATCTCCGAAAGCGCGATCCTGCAACGCATGGCTGATGGTTCGCTGCGGACCGCGGCAATCCTCAATCTGACCGAAGATAACAGCCCGCTCGAATTCACCAAGGCGGCGCTTCCCCGGCTCGATGCGGGCGAATTTGTGGTGGTCTCGGGCAATCCTGAACGGATCGAAGCGCTCTCCGCCATCGATCCGACCGCGGGCATTTTCCTCTACAATGCGCGCACCACCGAGGAATCGATGTTCAATTCGTGGACGCGCGCGCAATCGATCGTGGTGGCCTATGAGCGGCTCACCGGCAGCGCGCGCACGCTGCAATTGCGCTTCAACATCGCGCTGGTGACGGTCAGCCTGTTGCTGGTGGGCCTTGCGATCTGGTTCGCGCTGCGCTTTGCGGATCGGCAGGTCGAACCGCTCACCAATCTGGTGGGCGCCGCGCGCGAGGTGGGGCAGGGCAATTTCGCGCTCCGGGTGGATGGACGCACCGGCCCGGATGAAATCGGGCTGCTCAACCGCGCCTTCAACCGGATGACGGCGCAGCTTGAAAAGCAGACGCAGGCGCTCGTCAGCGCCAACCGCCAGATCGATGATCGCCGCGCCTTTACCGAAGCCGTGCTGGAATCAGTGACAGCCGGTGTGATCTCGCTCGATGATGCAGGGCGCATCACGCTCATCAACAGTTTCGCGCAGAATCTGCTTGCGCCCGATAGTGCCGAAGGCGGGGCGATGATTGGCCGTGCGCTTGAGGAATTGTCGCCCGAGCTCAGCCAGATGGCGCGCGAAGGCAAGGGCAGGGCAGTCATCACCCATGCCAAGGGCAGTGAATTGCTCACCCTGGCGGTGCGCGTCGCGCCGGGCAGCCGCGGCTATGTCATCACCTTTGAGGATATCACCCGCCAGATCCTCGATCAGCGGCAGGCGGCATGGTCGGATGTGGCGCGGCGCATCGCCCATGAGATCAAGAACCCGCTGACTCCGATCCAGCTTGCCACCGAACGGCTCAAGCGGCGCTATGGCAAGCAGGTCGGCGAGGATGATCGCGCGCTGTTTGACGAGCTGACCGACACCATCCGCCGTCAGGTCGATGATCTGCGCAAAATGGTCGATGAATTCTCCTCCTTCGCGCGGCTCCCCAAGCCGGTGTTCCGGCGCGAGGATGCTGTCGATCTCGTCCGGCAGGCAGTGTTCCTGCAAGAAGTCGCGCATTCCGAGATCGGCTTTGCCATTTCCAGCGAGGCGATCACGGATCGCGAGATCTTGTGCGATCGCCACCAGTTCGGCCAGGCGATGACGAATGTGCTCAAGAACGCGGTCGAGGCGATCGAGGCCCGGACCGCCGAAGCGCGCGGTGGCTATCAGGGCAAGATCGCCGTCACCATGAAGGATCTGGGCGAAACCATCGCGATCACCATCGAGGATAATGGCATCGGCCTTCCGGCTGATCGCGAGCGCATCATCGAGCCCTATGTCACCACCCGCGAAAAGGGCACGGGTCTTGGCCTTGCCATCGTCAACAAGATCATCGACGAGCATGGCGGCGAGATCAGCTTTGCCAGCAGCGCCAGCGGCGGCACGCTGGTGACCTTGCGCTTTGCTCGCACCCCGTCCCTGGCGGGGGGAGGCGCGGCGTGATGGCTGACCACACCCCACTTTCTGCCCACCGAACCACCGCAAAGGCACATTCTGATGGCGCTTGAAATCCTGATTGTTGATGATGAACGCGACATTCGTGATCTGGTCGCGGGCGTGCTTGGCGATGAGGGTTACGTCTGCCGCACGGCGGGCGACAGCACCGCTGCGCTGGCCGCCATTGACGAGCGCCGCCCGTCGCTGGTGTTGCTCGATGTGTGGTTGCATGGCAGCAAGATGGACGGGCTGGAGTTGCTTGATGCGATCAAGGCGCGTGAACCCAACCTGCCGGTGATCATCTTCTCGGGCCACGGCAATATCGACACCGCGGTATCCGCGGTCAGCCGCGGGGCGATGGACTTCATCGAAAAGCCCTTCTCGGCCGAGCGCCTGCTGCTGCTGGTCGAACGCGCCACCGAGACCGAACGCCTGCGCCGCGAGAATTCGCGGCTGCGCGAAGGAAGCTGGGGCGGCGGTGAGTTCACCGGCAATTCGCCTGCGATCAATGCGGTGCGCGCGACGCTCAAGCGGGTTGCCAACACCGGTAGTCGGGTGCTGATTTCGGGGCCGGCGGGGGCGGGCAAGGAAGTGGCGGCACGCTTGCTTCACGCATGGAGCGGCCGGGCCGACAATGCCTTCGTCCTCGTCAATTCGGCGCGCATAACCCCCGAACGCTTCGAACAGGAGCTGTTTGGCGAGGAATCCGGCGGCAAGCAGGTGCGCCCCGGTCTGCTCGAACTGGCGGATGGCGGCACGCTCTATCTCGACGAGATCGCCGATATGCCGCTGTCCACGCAGGCGCGCATCCTGCGGGTGCTGACCGACCAGAGCTTTGTGCGGGTTGGCGGCACGCGCCAGATCGGGGTTGATGTGCGCGTGGTATCCTCCACCACCCGTGATCTGACGCTGGAAATGGAGGAAAAGCGTTTCCGCGAGGATCTGTTCTACCGCCTCAATGTGGTGCCGGTGGCGATTCCGCCGCTGGCCCAGCGGCGCGAGGACATCCCGACCCTCGCCGAACACTTCTTCACCCGCTACGCCAATGATCAGGGGCTCGCCCCGCCCGAAGTGCTCCCCGATGCCATGGCCGCGCTGCAAGCCTATGACTGGCCGGGCAATGTCCGCCAGCTGCGCAATGTCGTCGAGCGCACCGTGATCATGACCCCGCGTGAGCGCCTGACCCAGATCGAGCGTGACATGCTCCCACCCGAAATCACCGGCAAACAGGCCAATGCCAGCGGCGAGACCATCCTTGCGATGATGGGTGTGCCGCTGCGTGAGGCGCGCGAAAGCTTCGAGCGCGAATATCTTGCCGTCCAGATCCGCCGCTTTTCGGGCAATATCTCGAAAACTGCGGCTTTTATCGGGATGGAGCGATCAGCCCTGCACCGCAAATTGAAGCTGCTCGGCATGGTTGATCGCCGCAGCGGTGAGGGCGAAGAATAAGCCCGCGCCTCGGGCAGGGGGAACTGCCCTTGCATTGAATCATTGCGTCTAAGGCAGCGACACGCCATTTAGTGCGCCTGCGAGCATCCGGCGTGGATAGTCTCGCCAATTTGCCGGTCTCATCGAAGGCCAGCCAAGAACAGGAGCATTGAACATGTCCACCGGGCGAACTCTCTCTCCGCGCCCTCGGCCCGCCACCAGCGAGGCAGCCTCCGCAAAATCAGGCGGTGGTGGCAACACAGCGGGTGGCCGGCAAGGCAGCCTGCAAGATGCTTTTCTGAACCTGCTGCGCAAGAACAAGGTGCCGGTCACCATGTTCCTTGTCAAAGGCGTGAAATTGCAGGGGATTGTCACGTGGTTTGACAATTTCTCGATCCTGCTGCGTCGCGATGGCCAATCGCAGCTTGTATACAAGCACGCCATTTCCACCATCATGCCGAGCCAGTCGCTCAACCCCGATCAGTTCCAGCAACGCGGCGGCGGCAAGAATGCCAAGCTGCTTCAGGATATCTTCCTCAGCCGGGTGAGCGATGCCCATGTGCAGGTGACGATGTTCCTGGTGAATGGCGTGATGCTGCAAGGGCGCATTGCCGCCTATGATCTGTTCTGCATGCTGCTCGAACGTGACGGCGCGGTGCAACTGGCCTATAAGCATGCCGTCTCGACCATCCAGCCCGCGCAGCCGGTGGACCTCACCAGCGATGGCGATGATGGCGAGGATTATGACGATGATTTTGACGATAGGGCAGACGACTGAGCTTTGATGAAACCCTGCTGGACGAGGTGACGCGCGGCGCGCGGGCGCTTGTCCTGTGCCCTGATATCAGAGCCTTGCGCTATGATATTGATGCGGGCGAACGGCTCGAAGAGGCTTGCGGACTGGCGCTGGCGATCGGCGTTGTGATCGCGCACGCCGCGATCCTGCCCATTCGCCAGATGCAGCCGAACACGCTGTTCGGCTCAGGCCAGGTCGAAAAGATCGCGGTGTGGTGCGAACAGCACGAAGCCGAATTGGTGATCGTGGATGGCGCCTTGACGCCAATCCAGCAGCGCAATCTCGAAACCCGGCTCAAGCGCAAGGTGATCGACCGGACTGGGCTGATCCTCGAGATTTTCGGTGAGCGTGCGGCCACAGCCGAAGGGCGCTTGCAGGTCGAACTCGCGCATCTCGATTATCAGCAGAGCCGTCTGGTGCGTAGCTGGACTCACTTGGAGCGTCAGCGCGGCGGCTTCGGCTTCCTTGGCGGGCCGGGGGAAACCCAAATCGAGGCAGACCGGCGGATGATCCGCCAGCGGATGGGCCGGTTGCGGCGCGAATTGGAACAGGTCCGCAAAACCCGCGCGCTCCACCGAGAACGGCGGGGGCGCGCGCCGTGGCCGGTGATCGCGCTGGTCGGCTATACCAACGCGGGCAAATCCACGCTGTTCAACCGGCTGACCGGCGCTGATGTCATGGCCGAAGACCTGCTATTCGCAACGCTTGATCCGACCATGCGCGCGATCCGGCTGCCGGGCGTCGAAAAGGCGATCCTGTCCGATACCGTGGGCTTTATCTCCGATCTGCCGACGCAGCTTGTCGCGGCGTTCCGCGCCACGCTTGAAGAGGTGACGGGCGCGGACATCATCTGCCACGTGCGCGATATGGCCAATCCTTCACACGCCGCGCAGAAAAAGCAGGTGATGGACGTCCTTGCCGATCTTGGCGTGGTTGATGACACAACCGGCATCAGTGCGATCCCGATCCTTGAAGTGTGGAACAAGTGCGACCTGCTGCCCGCTGATGTGCGCGCCGAATTGACCGAGGCCGCCGAAGGGCAGGTGGCGGTGATGCTGTCAGCCGCGACCGGGGAAGGGGTCGCGGCGCTGGAGGAACAGCTTGCCACGATGCTGACCGGCGGGGCGCAGGAAATTACCGTGATGCTGCCGCTCAGCGATGGCCGCCGCATGGCGTGGCTGCATGCCCATGGCGAGGTGATTGCCGAGGCCGATGTGGCCGACGGCGAAAGCGGCCCGCAACGCCGGGTGACAGTGCGCCTCAACCCCAAGGAGCTGGGCCAATTCGCCGCCTTGTCGGCGTAGCTCTTCAGCCGCCTTTTTCGGCGGCTTTGACTTTCCGCCACAGGCTTTCCTGCTCTTCGAGGTTGAGCGTGGCAAAGCGGCCTTCGGCCAGCGCTTCCATCCCTTTGAAACGGCGTTCGAATTTGGCATTGGCCGCGCGCAAGGCCTCTTCGGCAGGGATGCCGTGGGCGCGCAGGAAATTGACCACCGCGAATAGCAGATCGCCCGCTTCCTCACGCTTGGTCTCAGGCGGAGCATCCTTGAATTCGGCCAATTCCTCGGCAATCTTGGCCTCGGAGCCCGCGGGATCGGGCCAGTCAAACCCGGTGCGCGCGGCGCGTTTCTGAAGCTTTTCCGCCCGCAGCAGCGCCGGAAGCGCCAGAGCAACGCCATCAAGTGCGCTTTCTACGCCTTTGTTCTGGCGTTCCTTTTCCTTGAGGTCTTCCCAACGCGCTTCATCCATCGCGCCGGTCTGATCGCCGAAAATATGCGGATGGCGCGCTTCCATCTTGGCGCTGATGCTGGCGGCGACGTCATCGAAACCGAACAGGCCGGCTTCTTCGGCCATGCGGGCGTGGAACACGACTTGGAGGAGCAGATCGCCGAGCTCATCGCGCAGATCGGCCATATCGCTGCGGGCGATGGCATCGGCGACTTCGTAGGCTTCTTCGATCGTATAGGGCGCGATGCTGGCGAAATCCTGCGCGAGATCCCAGTCGCAGCCTTCGCGGGGATCGCGCAGCCGCGCCATGATGGCCAGCAGTCGGTTGATGGGGGGAGATGTGGCGGGGTCGTGCATCGCAAGGAGACCTCAATTCAAGATTGATAATATATATTATGTTAAATTAGGCAAGACGTGCAGAGGCTCCCAAGCCCGGCCGCCCTCACATCAACAGCAGCACAACCACAAAGGCGCCAAGAAAGATCGCGGCCCACACCAGCGCCATCCCCACAATCTGCCGCGCGCCAAGCCAGTAAGACGCAAACCCGCTCACCACCAGGATCAGCCAGCCGACCATCGCGACCAGCGAGATCATCTGACCTTGCGACCATTCGTTCATGCCACCAGCTCCAGCCCATCAAACCCGACGGTAACGAATTCCGGCACTTCATCGCACAGCGTGCGGTAATCCATGCTCTTGTCGAGATGGCTGAGCACGACGCGGCCCGCCTTGCAGCGTTCAGCCAGCTCAATCGCCATTGCGAGATGCGCATGGGTGGGATGCGGTTCACGGCGCAGGCAATCGCTCACCAGAATATCAACTTTGTAGAACAGATCGATCATGTCATCAGAAATGGCACTGAAATCCGTTGCATAAGCGATACTCTTGCCATCCGCTTCAAAGCGATAGGCCGTCGTCTCGCCGCTGCCATGCGCCATCTGGCACCAGTCCACGCCAAAGCCAGCGATCATCCGCAGGCGATCCAATGTGTCGATCGTGCAAATCGTCGGATAGCCATCCTGCCCGGCAAAGACATAGCCAAAGCGCTGACGAAGCCGCCGCACGGTTTCCGCCGCGGCAAAACCGGGTATCGGCCCGGCACGGCCATAGCGCATGACCCTGAGATCATCGATGCCGTGGCAATGATCGGCATGATCATGCGTCCAGAACACCGCATCGATCGAAGGGATACGATTGGCGAGCAACTGCGCGCGGCAATCGCTTGACGTATCGACCAGCAGCCGCGCGCCTTCCGCGCTTTCGACAATGATCGAAACCCGCGTCCGCCGGTTGCGCGGCTCGTCCGGATCACAGTCGCCCCAATCACCCGTCCCGTCCGGGCCGCCAACGCGGGGCACCCCGGTTGACGTGCCCGAGCCGAGCATGATCAGCTTCACAGCCCGGCCTTTGCGAACAGGCGGGCGAAGTTGGCGGTGGTTTGCCGGGCGAGGACTGCGGGTGAAACCCCGCGCAGTTCCGCGACAAATCGCGCGGTGTCAGCGACGAAGGCAGGCTCGCACACCTTGCCCCGGTTGGGCACTGGCGCAAGGAAAGGACTATCGGTTTCCACCAGCAAGCGATCTTGCGGAATGATCTTTGCAATATCCTGCAAGTCCTTGGCATTCTTGAAGGTGACAATCCCCGACAGCGAGATTGTCAGCCCCAGTGCCAGCACCTTCTCGGCAAAATCGGCCGATGCAGTAAAGCAGTGGATCAGCGCGGGGAAAGCGCCCTTGCCCATTTCATCGGCGAGGATTGCGTGGGTTTCGTCCTCCGCATCGCGGGTATGGATGATCAGCGGCAACTGCGTTTCGCGCGCGACATCAATATGCATGCGGAACAGCGCTTGCTGCACGGCTCTGTCCGACTTGTCGTAATAGTAATCGAGCCCGGTTTCCCCGATCGCAATGACCTTGGGATGGTGGGTCGCCGCCAGCAGCACCGCGCGGCCGAGATCGGCGTGGGCATCGGCCTCGTGCGGATGAATGCCGACGCTGGCGAAGATATCCGGCTCACGCGCGGCGGTAGCGATCACCTGATCCCACTCGCTCTGCCGGGTCGAGATGTTGAGGAAGGCCCCTACCCCGGCCGCCCGCGCACGGGCAATCACCATGGCCTGCTCCTCGATGAGGCCCTTGTATTCAAGGTGGCAATGGCTGTCGATCAGCATCAGGCGCTTGCCCCCTCATCGGCGGGCAGTTCCAGCCGGGGGAACAGCGGGGTCGGCGGGGCGACGGTGTCGCCGCTCGCGACGAGCCGGTTGAACCATGCGCGGTCTTCAAGGGCGGAAAAGTTGCGCTCGGCTTCGGGAATGCCAAGCTGGTCGAGCAAGGACGCTGCCTTGCTCGGCACCACGGGCTGGATCGCAATCGCGAGATCGCGCAGCGCCATGAACAGCGTTTGCAGCACCGCCTTCATCCGGGTGGGATCTGTCTTCTTGAGTGCCCACGGCGCCTGCTCATCGACATATTGGTTGCACGCATAAACCGCGCGCAGCCAGGCCTCGATCCCGGTCGAGAACGACAGATCGTTGAATTCACGCGGGAGTTCGTCGGCGCAAGCCGTTTGCACTGTCGCAAGCAGGGCGGCATCAGCTTCGGCAACCTCGAAGGCCGCAAGCGCCCCATCCATGTTCTTGGCAATCATCGACAGCGTGCGCTGCGCCAGATTGCCGAAGCTGTTGGCAAGCTCGGCATTGGCACGCAAAACAATGGCTTCAGGCGAATAGCTGCCATCCTGTCCGAAGGCGACTTCGCGCATCAGGAAATAGCGCAAGGCATCCACCCCGAATGACTCAGCCAGATCGAGCGGATCGGTAACATTGCCGAGCGATTTCGATTCCTTCTGCCCGCGATTGAGCAGGAAGCCGTGCCCGAACACCTTCTGCGGCACCGGCAGACCCGCGCTCATCAGGAAGGCCGGCCAGTAGATCGTGTGGAAGCGCACGATATCCTTGCCGATCAGGTGCAGGCTCGCCGGCCAGAATTCGCGCATCATCGCCGTGTCATCGGGATAGCCGAGCCCGGTGAGATAATTGGTCAGCGCATCGACCCAGACATACATCACGTGATTGTCCGAACCGGGCACCTTCACCCCCCAGTCAAAACTGGTGCGGCTGACCGAGAGATCGCGCAGGCCTTGTTCGACAAAGGCGATCATCTCGTTGCGGCGGCTGACGGGTTCGAGAAAGCCTGGCGTGTTCAGCAATTCGAGCAGCGGTTCCTGATACTTGGAAAGGCGGAAGAACCAGCTTTCCTCGACCGTCCATTCGACCGGCGTGCCTTGCGGCGACAGGCGTTCCCCGCCCTCGCCTGCAACCAGCTCGCTTTCATCGTAGAACGCCTCGTCGCGCACCGAATACCAGCCTTCGTAGCGATCGAGGTAGAGATCGCCGCTGGCGGCCATCCGCTCCCAGATCGCCTGACTGGCGCGGTGGTGATCGGGCTCCGAGGTGCGAATAAAGCGATCATAAGAGATATTCAGAGCATCGCACATCACACGGAAATAGCCGGACATTTCATCCGCGAGCGAGCGCGGGGTACGGCCCTGCTCCTCGGCCTTGCGCGCCATCTTGAGGCCGTGTTCGTCGGTGCCGGTCTGGAACCGCACGGGCCGCCCCATCAGGCGCTGGAAGCGCGCGATGACATCGGCGGCAATCGCCTCATAGGCGTGGCCGATATGCGGCCGGCCATTGGGGTAACTGATGGCGGTGGTGATGTAGAAGGGGGTGAGATCTCGGTCAGCCATGGGCCGCTTCGCTAGCGGGGGCCGCGGCGACAAGCAAGCTGCCGATCTCGAAGGGCAGCATGGCGGGATCGAAATTGTAGGTCGGTGCTTCCACGGCCAGTTGCACCAGCGCGGCGTGGGTATCGACCAGTTTCAGCCGGTGGCCTTCGTGCGCAGTGGTGCGGGCGCAGCGCGCGGTGAGCGATTGCGCCAGCTCCAGCACCGCCTGCACCCGCTCGCGATCCGCGCGCGGGCCGATCAGCGCCGCCAGCCTGCCGCGCGTCGTAAAGCCCGGATCGCCGCGGGTGATCAGCGTCTCGATCGCTTCGGCGACCGGCGCGAGATCCTGTGCCGCATAGCGCAGTGCCGCGCCGAACGAGCCTTCCGCCGCAGCCAGCATGGCGGGATCGGCGGGAATGCCCTGCGCTGCAAGCATGGCTCCCAACTCGGCATCCGTCAGCACCGGGAAGCGCAGCATCCGGCAGCGCGAACGGATGGTCGGCAGGAGCCGCGCCGCGCGGTTGACCACCAGCAGGAAGAAGGTGCCCTGCGGCGGCTCTTCGAGGCTCTTGAGCAGCGCATTGGCCGCTGCCACTTCGAGATCATCCGCCGGATGAATGATGATGGCGCGCCGCTGGCCGAGCGTTGGCCGGGTCGTCAGCCGCTTCTGCATCGCCCGGATCTGCTTGATGCGGATGCTGCGGGCGAGATCATAGGGCTTGCCATCGGCGGCAGCTTTCTCGGCCTTGTCGTCCTTGGGGCCATAGGTGAGCACGATGATATCGGGGTGATCGCCCGCAGGCTGCGGCACGCCGGGTTCGGCGACCAGTTCACGCGCCGCGGCGAGCGCGAAATCCATCTTGCCAAGGCCCGCCTTGCCCGCGAGCAGCCAACCATGATGCATCCGCTCCCCCGCCAGCGCATCGCGCCATGCGGCCCAGGCGGCGGTGTGGTTGGGCCAGGCGATCATGGCGCGCGGGCCTCCAGCAGCGGCGCAAGCGCGGCCATCACCCGGGCATGGACAGCGGCGGGAGAACCGGTGCCATCGATGATCGCAAAGCCTTGCGGATCATCTTCGGCAAGCCGCCGGAACCGCGCCGCGACCGCGCGGTGATAGGCAAGGCCCCGCCCGCCAATGGCATCGCTGGTATCGCCATCGCGCGCGCGCAGCCGTTCGGCCGCAAGCGCTTCGTCCGCTTCGAGCAGGATCACCAGATCGGGCCGCAATCCGCCGCTCCCGAACTGGTGCAGCGCAAGGATCGCTTCGTCGCCAAGGCCCCCTGCTCCGCCCTGATAGGCGCGGCTTGAATCGACAAAGCGGTCGCAGATCACCCATTCGCCCCGCGCCAAGGTTGGCCGGATCAGATGCGCCACGTGATCGGCCCGCGCCGCCGCGAACAGCAGCGCTTCGGCTTCGGGCGTCCATCCCGCGCGCCCATCTTTGGCTCCGGGCGGTGCGAGCAAAAGCGCGCGGATCGCCTCGGCTCCGGGGGTTCCACCCGGTTCGCGGGTGACAGCCACGCAGCGCCCTTGCGCCCGCAAGGCTTCTGCCAGCAGGCGGGCCTGAGTCGATTTGCCCGCGCCCTCGCCGCCTTCAAAGGCGATGAACCGCCCCGGCATCACCACGGCAGCCACCCGGCCAGCCCATTCACCAGCCGATCCAGCGGGCCGGCCAGCGCCACATCCTCGCGCGCGACCAGCGGAATGCGAGCAGGCGCCATGCCGGGTGAGGTAATGCTCAGCATCGCGACCTCCTGCCCCGCCATAACCGGGGCTTTCAGCGGCCCATCATAGTCGATGGTTGCTGTGAGCGGCGCGCGGTGACCTTGCGGCAGATTGATCGCCACCGCGCTTTCCGGCACCAGCGCAACCTTGCGCGCGGCCCCGTTCTGGACACGCGCCTCGCCGATCACCGCCCCGCGCGGATATAGCGGGCGGCGCTCAAAAGCGGTGAAGCCCCATTCCATGTAGCGGCGCGCCAACTGGGCGCGGGTGCGACCATCGGGGACGCCTGCAAGCACCATCACAAGCCGCTGATCCCCGCGCCGGGCGGTTCCGAGATAATTGAACCCCGCTTCGTTGGTGAAGCCGGTCTTGATCCCGTCAGCGCCGGGGAAGCGCCCGGTCAGGGGATCGTGATTGACCTGCGCAATCCCGTTATAGATGAACCCGGGGTGCCCGATATATTGCCGGAAGAGCGTCGGGTGCTGCCGGATCATGGTGCGTGCCAGCAGCACGAGATCTGCGGCGGTGGTGAACGTGCGGCCTTCATCGGGCCAACCATTGGGGCTCGCAAAATAGCTGCCCGTCATGCCGATGGCGCTGGCCTTGGCGTTCATGGCGTCTGTCCACGCCGGAACCGAGCCGGAAAAGCCTTCAGCCAGCACGGCGGCCCCATCATTGGCCGAGACATTGGCGATCCCCATCAGCAAATCGCGTACCAGCACCTGATCGCCGAGGTTGAGGAACATGTTCGAGCCCTTGCGCCGCCAGTCGCGGAACACCGCAGGGCTCATCACCATCATCCGATCAGGGTCAAGCCGGCCTTCCGCGATTAGCTCGAACGCGAGGTAAAGCGTCATCACCTTGGTGACCGAGGCTGGCACAAACCGCCGCTGCGGGTTGCGGGCATGCAGCACCTGTCCGTTCGAGACATCGACCAGCATGGCAACAGGTGCGCTCGCCGCAGGCGGGAGCTCTGGCGTCACTGGCGCCGGGTTACGCTGGGCGGCAACAGGCACAGCAGCACCGGCGGCCAGCGTCAGCACCAGCGCCAAGCGCGCGATCAGGGAGAAAACAGCCTTCGTCACGCCCGATTCCATAAGCGCGCCCGCCCGCAAAGGCGAGGCACCCGCAGCGACTAGTTCACGATTTCGTCAGCCAGCAGGCCCACGCTCATCGCGTAGTAGTTCGAGCAGTTATATTCGAGGATAACCCGGTAATTGCCGGTGAGCAGCCATGCCGGGGTGCCGGGGCCATCGGGCTGGAAGATGGTCGCCAGCGTATCATCCGCGATCGTCCGGAACGGCGTGACGCCAAGGCTGCGCCACTCGCGCACGGTTTTCCACTGGCTATGGCGCTCATGCACCCGCGGGCAGACCGGCGCGGCCAGGCGATGGCGATAGAGATCGGGGTTGAAGCCCTCGGGCACGCTGGCGCGCACGCCCCACGGCTCGCCCCGCCGCCAACCGGCATCGCGGAAGTAATTGGCAATCGAGGCGAAGGTATCCGCCCGATTGGCGAAGATATCAGCGCGCCCGTCCCCATCGCCGTCGGTGGCAAGGCGCAGATAGACGCTCGGGAGGAATTGCGGATTGCCAAAGGCGCCGGCATAGCTGCCGACCAGTTCGTAACGCGCAAAACCTCTGTCAGCTATCTTGAGCAGGGCTATGAATTCATTGGCAAAGAGTTCGCGGCGGCGCCCTTCCCATGCCAGCGTGGCAAGGCTGCGCGCGAGATCGAAATCACCTTTGACGCGGCCATAGCTGGTTTCGTGCCCGAAGATCGCGACGATGATCGCACCGGGCACGCCATATTGCTGCTCGATGGCAGCGAGCGCCCCGGGATAATCCCTATAGACGCGGCGCCCGGTATTGATCCGTTCGCTGTTCACATGGGTCGCGATATAGGGCGAAAGACGCGGAAACCCGCTCGACGTGCCACTGCCGGGCTGGTTACGATCGAGCAGGATCACGCGGTCATTGGGGGTCAGTCCCGCAGTCATGCGTTCAATTGTGGCCTCGCTCACACCTTCGGCACGCGCCCGCGCCTTGAGTGTTTCGAGATAGGCATCGAAGGATTGGGCTGATCCCATCTGGGCAACCGCCGGTGCGGGATGGACCAGCAGGGTAGCACCCGGGCCGATGGTCAGCAGGGCAAGGGCAGGAAAAGCAAAGCGCAAGTTCATCCGCTGACTGTGTCACAGATTGCCGCCAGCGCCAATGCGCGAAGTGTCGTGACAGCCGCACGAACACGAGCTAGAGGGCGTGCCCTGTGCGGACAGGTGGCCGAGTGGTTTAAGGCAGCGGTCTTGAAAACCGCCGTAGGTGCAAGCCTACCGTGGGTTCGAATCCCACCCTGTCCGCCATTTCTTCCTATCCCATTGAAATCCTTGCTTATCGTGTGATACTCTTGCATCCAAGAATGCAGAATGTTGAGAGAGTCGCTATCGATGCGCTGGAATTGGGTCGCTCACGCCTTGGCCGTTGTTTCTGCCATCATGTTGATCGTGCCGGGCCTCGGTTGGTTGTTCGGCGGCCCAGACGTTATCGCCGAACGCACCGGTTTCCTTGCGCAGAACGAGGCCGAAACGAGGCTCGCCTTCCTGGTCGGGCAGTTCAAGGGCTTGCTGGACCTCTGGCCCATCGCGATTGCCCTGCCGCTTGCCCTGTGGAAATCCTATCGCGAGGCGGCGCTCGTCTGGCTTGTGGCGGCCGTGGTCATACCCGGAGCCGACCTTTACTACCTCATGATCGGCGCAAGCGGCGGGACGCTTCTTGTTCACGGTGGCTACGCCGTCTTGCTTGCGCTGACAGGGGTGGCCTATGGCCAACTCGCCATGGAGGAGCGCGCGGCTTGATAACGCCGCAGCGAACCATGGCTAATAAGCACTAGGGGGAAATTATGCGGAAGATGGCTTGGTTTTTGTTGGCATTATTTGCCCAGCCAGCAGTCGCTAACGATTGGGAGAAGTTTTTCGTCGCGGTCCCCCAGGAAGGGGCGATCGATGCGACTACTGAGCCGGAGGTGCTACCTTCATTTGGGGATATAGACAAAGATTTGGAGGCAATGTTTCGCC
Organism: Erythrobacter epiphyticus; assembly: GCF_034653295.1. Classification (NCBI taxonomy): domain Bacteria; kingdom Pseudomonadati; phylum Pseudomonadota; class Alphaproteobacteria; order Sphingomonadales; family Erythrobacteraceae; genus Erythrobacter; species Erythrobacter epiphyticus. Next base: position 163,539 of record NZ_JAYEEU010000009.1, read on the forward strand.
GAGGATTTGTAGCAGTTGGGTACACTAGCTTTAACTCTAGCAACAGCAAGACAAATGATGGCGAGCGCTTAGGGAAAAAAATTCATGCGCGTTATATGATCGTTTCGACCAACCTTATTTCCTCCCAGACTGGTATTCTTCCGCTAGTTTTGCCTAACACAACTACAACTTATACAAATGGCACCGCATCAATACAAACACCCAGAGGGTACGCGCAAGGCACATATTCAGGCACTACTACTACTCAAGGAACGCAGACTTCATTTGTTCCTTACACAAATAATCGGTACGCGAAGACCGCAATTTATTTCAAGGAAATTCCTCGCAAAGGCTCTGGCCTAAAAGTCCGCGATCTTTCGAGCGAGGAGATGAAAAAAATTGGAACGCGCCATGCATTTGTTGTGCAATTTGTGCGCGATAACTCGCCCGCCTTTGATGCTGATATTTTTCCTGGCGACATTGTGATCCAAGTTAATGATCTACCTGCGACCGCAACGAATTGGAGGAACTCCATTAACGGGCCGCAGCCGATGCAATTGAAAGTTCTTCGCGATGGCTCACCCAAGGACATCACTATGAATGTTCCTAAAGAATGGCAGGGATTGCCCTAGCTTCGATCAGTTGATTAAATGCGAGGGTTTTTCTTTTTCGCCAGACATGCCTTCAGAAATGCAGCGCCCGCCCGTAAGCGTCGAGCACGCTTTCATGCATCATTTCCGACAGCGTCGGGTGCGGGAACACCGTTTGCATCAGCTCCGCCTCGGTCGTCTCGAGCGTCTTGCCGATGGTGTAGCCGTGGATCAGCTCGGTCACTTCCGCGCCGACCATGTGCGCGCCGAGAAGTTCGCCGGTCTTCGCATCGAACACCGTCTTGATGAAGCCTTCGGCCTCGCCGAGCGCGATGGCCTTCCCATTGCCGATGAACGGGAAGCTGCCGACCTTGATGTCGTAGCCCGCTTCCTTCGCCTTGGCTTCGGTAAGGCCGACGCTGGCGATCTGCGGGTGGCAGTAGGTGCAGCCGGGGATGGCGTTGCGGTTGAGCGGATGCGGGTGCACTTCGGTGTTGCCGAGTTCCTGCGCGATGGCTTCGGCGCAGGTCACACCTTCATGGCTCGCCTTGTGCGCCAGCCACGGCCCGGGCGTGCAGTCGCCGATGGCCCAGAGGCCCGGCGTCTTGGTGCGGCCATAGGGATCGATCTGGATGAACCCGCGCTCCATCTCGGCCAGCCCTTCGAGGCCGATATTCTCGGTGTTGGGCACGATGCCGATGGCGACGATGACATAGGTGAAGTCGCTGGTGGCGGCGTTGCCGGCCTTGTCCTTGATGGTGGCGGTGATGCCCTTGTCGGACACCGTGATGGCCTCCACCCCGGCGCCGGTCATGATGGTGATGCCTTGCTTCTTGAGGCTCTTTTCGAGGAAGCTTGAAATATCCGCGTCTTCCACCGGAACGATCCGGTCGAGCATCTCCACCACCGTCACATCACTTCCCAAGTCGTTGTAGAAGCTGGCAAACTCGATCCCGATCGCGCCCGATCCGATCACCAGCAGCTTGGCCGGAAGTTCGGTCGGGGTCATGGCGTGGCGATAGGTCCACACGCGCTTGCCGTCCGCCGGGGCGAAGGGCAGATCGCGCGCGCGTGCGCCGGTGGCGACGATGATGTGCTTGGCGGTGAGGGCTTCCTCGCCCTTTTCGCCTTTCACCGTCAGGCTGTTCGCACCAGTGAGCGTGCCGGTACCCATGTGGACGGTGACCTTGTTCTTTTTCATCAGGTGGCCGATGCCCTGGTTGAGCTGCTTGGCCACCCCGCGGCTGCGCTTGACGATAGCGGCCAGATCCGCCTCGATTCCCTGCGCGACGAGGCCGTAATCGCCCGCGTGCTGCATGTAGTGGAAGATCTCCGCCGAGCGCAGCATCGCCTTGGTCGGGATGCAGCCCCAGTTGAGGCAGATGCCGCCGAGGTTCTCACGTTCGACGATCGCCGTCTTGAGCCCGAGCTGCGCGCAGCGGATCGCCGCCACATAGCCGCCGGGGCCGGAGCCGAGCACGATCACATCATAATCATTAGCCATTTCAACTTTCCTTGGGGAGGATAAGAGAGGGTTTGTTCGTAAGGGCGCGCGGACGGCCGTCCTCGCCGATCAGCACGAATTTGAAGGTTCCGCGCGCGACGGTTTGGGTCGCCTCGCCATTGCGTTCACGGGCCATAGCCTCGGCGGCGATGGTGAGCGAAGTGGTGCCGGTGGCGAGCAGGTCGCAATAGACCGAGAGCTCATCCCCCACCGCCATCGCGCCGGGAAAGGCGAAATCGGTTGCGGAGACGACCACGGCCTTGCCCTGCCCCACGCGGCTTGCGAGCGAGCCCGCGCCCAACGCCATCTGCGCCATCAGCCATCCGCCGAACACCCCGCCATAGGGGTTGGTGTCGGCGGGCATGGCGGTTGCCCTGATCGTCAGTTCGCCCGTGGGCATCGCGTTAGACCACCAGCCCCATCGGGTTCTCGACGAGGCTCTTCAGCGCCTCCATCAGCTGCGCCCCGTCCGCGCCATCGATCGCGCGGTGATCGAAGCTGCCCGATGCATGCATCACGGTGGCAACCGCCAGCGCGCCATCGACCACATAAGGCTGCTGCTGGCCCGCCCCGACGGCGAGGATCATGCCCTGCGGCGGGTTGATCACCGCGTCGAACTGCTTGATCCCGAACATGCCGAGGTTGGAAAGGCTCGCCGTGCCGCCCTGATATTCATGCGGCATCAGCTTGCCATCGCGCGCCTTGGCCGCAAGCGCCTTCATCTCGGTCGAGATCACGCGCAGGCTCTTGCTGTCCGCCTCGGTGATGACCGGGGTGATAAGGCCTGATGGCGCAGCCACCGCCACCGAGATATCGGCGCGGGCATAGCGGCGCAGCGTGTCGCCGTGGAAGCTGACATTGCATTGCGGCACCCGCACCAGCGCCCGGGCAAGCGCCTTGATCAGGAAATCATTGACCGAAAGCTTCACGCCATCGGGCTCAAGCACGGCATTGAGTTCCGAACGCAGCTTGAGCAGCGGATCAAGCCGGATATCCACCGTGAGGTAGAAGTGCGGCACGGTCTGCTTGCTTTCGGTGAGGCGGCGGGCGATCACCTTGCGGACATTGGACAGCTTGTCTTCGGTGTAAGGCGCGCCGCCTGCGACGTCAGAAGCCGGTGTGGGCGCGGGTGCGCTGACTGCGGCCGCAGGGACGGAAGCCGCCACGCTGGCAGGATCGAAGCTTTCGACATCGGCCTTGATGATCCGGCCATTGGGGCCAGTGCCGCTGACCAGCGCCAGATCAACTCCGCGCGATGCGGCGATTTGCTTGGCGAGCGGTGAGGCGATCACACGTTCGCCCGAGGCTGCCACGGAGGCCGCAGCAGGAGGAGGCGCTGGTGATCCGCTTTGACCCGAACCCATCGCTCCCTCGACATCTTCCTTAGTGATCTTGCCCTTGGGGCCGGTACCCGTGAGGCTCGCCAGATCAACGCCGTGAAGCGCCGCCAGACGGCGCGCTGTCGGTGTCGCCGCCGGACCATCCGCCGCCGAGGCCGCCGCAGCGGCATCTGAAACCACAGGCGCAGGCGCCGCCGTGGGTGCTGGTGCGCCTGCCGGTGCGGTGTCCTCGCCTTCGACCGCGAGCCGGGCAATTACGGTGCCGACCTTCACGTTATCTGTTCCGGCCTCGATCAGGATTTCGGCGATCACGCCTTCATCAACCGCTTCGAATTCCATCGTTGCCTTGTCGGTTTCGATCTCGGCCATGATGTCGCCCGACTGGATGGTATCGCCCACCTTGACGAGCCAGCGCGCCAGCGTGCCTTCCTCCATTGTCGGCGACAAGGCCGGCATCCTGATTTCCAAGGCCATGATGAACTTCCACTCCCGAACACACGATCATCTTGCCCTGGCTCTCTGGCCAATTTGCGGCCCCCTCGCAAGGCTTGCCGCGCACGGTCTTGCCAAACCATACGAATGCAGGGATAGGTCGGGCGAACGGGGCATGCCATGCGCACTTTTCTGGTGATCATCGACGAAAGCGAAGAAGCCTCGGCGGCGCTGCGCTATGCTGCGGCGCAAGCTGCGGGCTGCGGCGGTGCTGTGCATCTGCTTGCGCTGGTGGCACAGCAAAGCTTTAGTGCCTTTGGCGGCGTGCAGGCCACGATCGAGGCCGAAGCGCGGGATCGCGCCGAAATGCTCGCCCATGCGGTGGCAGGCAATCTGCTTGCGGAAAGCGGGATCATGCCGACGATTTCGGTGATGATCGGCAGCAGCCAGAAGGTGATCAGCGATTACCTTGCCAAGCACCCCGGGATCGCAGCGCTGGTGCTGGGGGCGGCCAAAGGGAACAATCCGGGCCCGCTGGTGACGCATTTTTCCAGCGCGGCGGGCAATCTGCCCTGCCCGCTTTTCATCATCCCCGCTGATTATTCCACCGATTGAGCGGTGCGCTATTTGCGCCGCCCCTGATGCCGGATGTTGCCCGGACGCCCACGCTTACCCGCGATATAGCCGCCCACCTTGCGCGGGCCCTTGCGCCGATCATCGGGGCGGACACCGCGCGGTTCGATCGCCTGCCCGTTGCTGTCAACCGGCACGAATTTGAGCGCACCTGTCAGCGGGTTGGCCTCGGCAAGCTTGAGCTTGAGCCTATCGCCCGCCGCATAGGTTGTACCGCTATCAGTCCCGATCAACGCTTGGGCGGCCTCATCATGGCGGAATCGCTCTGCACCGAGGGTTGAGACCGGCACCAGCCCATCCCCGCCAAGGCCCACGATCGTGGCGAAAAAGCCGAAGCTCTGCACCCCGGTGATGCGTGTGTCGAACACCTCGCCGATCCGCGCGGATAGCCACGCTGCGACATAGCGATCAATCGTGTCACGCTCGGCCTCCATGGCGCGGCGTTCGGTCTGGCTGATTGCATCGGACACCTGTTGCAGGCTCGCCCGGTCGCGTTCCGAAAGACCACTGGCGGCGGGCAAGTTTGCCTCAGGCGCGGGCTGTTCGAGCTTGTAGGCATCCACCAGCGCGCGGTGCACCAGCAAGTCGGCATAGCGGCGGATCGGCGAGGTGAAATGCGCGTAGGAACCCAGCGCGAGGCCGAAATGCCCGGCGTTGCTCGGCCCGTAATAGGCCTGCATCTGGCTGCGCAGCACCGCTTCCATCACCTGGGCTTTCTCGGCCTCGTCGGTCACATCCTTGAGCATGCGGTTGAACAAGCTGGGCGTGATGACTTGCCCGAGGCTCAGCTTCTTGCCCATCGTTGCAAGGTAATCGCGCAGTGCAATCAGCTTCTCGCGCTGCGGCGGTTCGTGGACGCGGTAGACCACCGGCGCGGTTTTCGCTTCGAGCGCTTTGGCCGCCGCGACATTGGCCGCGATCATGAAATCCTCGACCACGCGGTGGGCATCAAGCCGCTCGCGCACGGCGATGCTGGCGATCCGCCCTTGTTCATCGAGCACCACGCGCCGTTCGGGCAATTCAAGCTCAAGCGGATCGCGCGCGGCGCGCGCCGCCGCCAGAGCCCGCCAGGCATCCCACAAGTTGGTGAGGATCTTTTCCACCTCGCCGTTCGTGTCGAGCGCAGTCGAGACACCTTCGTCATGGCCTCTCGACTTCGCTCGAGGCGAACGGGTTTCTCCATCCACGATCGCCTGCGCATCCTCGTAAGCGATGTTATGCGCGATCCGCACCAGCGCGCGGGTGAAGCGGAACTTGGTAACCTTGCCCTCGGCATCGATCCGCAGATGGCAGGCCATCGCGGCGCGGTCTTCCCCCTCTTTCAGGGAGCAGACATCGGCCGAAAGCACCTCGGGCAGCATCGGCACCACCCGGTCGGGGAAATAGACCGAATTGCCGCGGTTGCGCGCCTCGCGATCAAGCGCACTGCCGGGCCGCACGTAGAAGCTCACGTCAGCAATCGCGACGACCGCGCGAAAGCCCCCCTCGCCATCAGGCTCGGCCCAGATCGCATCATCGTGATCGCGCGCATCGGCGGGATCAATCGCGACAATCGGAAGATGGCGCAGATCCTCGCGCTTGTCGGCAGACAATGGCAGGCGCGCCGCCAGCTTCGCTTCCGCGATGGCTGCATCGGGGAAGACATGCGGAATGCCGTGCTTGGCAATCGCGATCAGGCTGAACGAACGCGGCGCCAGCGGATCGCCGATCACTTCGACCACACGCACCCCGGCCCGTTCCGAGCGGCCCAGCCGTTCGGCAATCACAAGCTGGCCTTCTTCGGCCTCGCCCACCTCGGCAATGCGCGCCGATTGGCGCACGCGTTTATCGATCGGGGCAAGCCATGCCTTGCCGGTGCCGTCGCGCTCGACAATCCCCATCAGCCCTTCGGTGCGCGCGGGAAGCTTCTTCATCGGATAGGCCCGCCAACCGCTTTCCGTCTCCTCGGTGCGGGCGAGCACCCTGTCTCCGCGCCGCAGCGCAGGGCCAGCAGGCTTCGGCCCCTTGCCGCGCGTTTCCCGGATGGTGAGGCGCGGCGGGGTGCCGGGCGCATCCTCGGCCCAACTATCGGGGATGGCGATAAGGTCGCCATCATCAACATCGACGATCCGCAGGACGGTCACCTTGGGCACGCCACCCATCCGGTGATAGGCAGTTTTCTTGCCATCGATCAGGCCTTCTTCGGCCATATCCTTGAGCTGCGCCTTGAGCTTGATCTTCTCCTGGCCTTTCAGCCCGAATGCTTTGGCAATCTCGCGCTTGCCCGCAGGCACATCGGAAGACTGGATGAATTCGATCACCTGTTGCGGCGTCGGCATACCTTGGGGGCGTTTGGGAAGCTTGGGCATGATCCAGCCCTATTACCCCAGCCCGTTCGTGTCGAGCGAAGTCGAGACACCCCCTGTCGATGCGGGTCGGCCAAGTCCGAGGCGAACCGACTTCACTTCCCCACCGGCTCGAACGCCCCGGCAGGAACGGCGCTGGCGATGGGCGAACAGGCATTTTCGTCCCGCGCACTGGCGCAGGTCTGGATGCCATAGATCCAGTCATCCCCGCGTTGCTTGACGATAAAGGAAAATTGGCGGCCTTCCGCCGCCGCCTTGTCGCTGGCCGCTTGCGGACCGTCGATATACTTTACGCCAAGCATCTCGCCCCAATAGGGCTGATCGGTCCGCCGGGCGAAGATGGTATAGATCCCCGCGCCCGGCACGGCCTTCCACGTCAGTTCGGTATCGGTCCGCACCGCGGCATCAACGCTTACCTTGGGGGGCATCGGCGCATGCGCCAGCATATCGAGCGCGCGCACATTCAGCTGCGTCACCTTGGCGAGGTAGGCGAAATCCATTTCATCGATGGTGTCACCATAGAACACGCCGTTTTCGGTGCGCAGATCCTGATGCTGGTGGTCGTAGTCCTCGACCCCGACCGAAAAGCGGATCGCGGGATAGCCCTTCTGGAGGAACGGCACCTGATCTCCGCCGCGTCCCATGCGATCGGTGCGCCAGATCTGCCGCACTTGCAGGCCGTCCTTTTGCCTGGCGGCAAGTTCGGCCACCCAGCGCGACAGATTGCGGCCGGGCGAGTCATTCTCGCCCCCGAACCGCGTCTGCGCCGCGCGCAGGCGATCGGTCAGATCCGCGCGCGGGCCTTCGGAAAAGACACGCACAACCTTGGGCTCGCAATAGCCGTCACTCCCGCAGGAATTGCCGACGATGTCGTTGTTGAGCACGGCCTTCACGGTGAAGCCCTGCGCCTCGGCCCAGTTGGCAAGGATCTGCCCGCCGTGAAGCCCCTGCTCCTCCCCCGAAAGCAGCGCGTAGATGATGGTCGTGGGGTATTTCGTTCCGCTGAGCACCCGCGCCGCTTCGAGCACCAGCGCGGTGCCCGAACCATCATCATTCGCACCCGGCGCATCCGAGGTGGCATCCATCACATCGGACACGCGACTGTCGATATGGCCCTGCACGATCACGACTTCGTTCGGGCGCAGGGTTCCTCGCTGGATCGCGACGGCATTGCGCACGAGCGTGGGGGTCGGAATGCGCGGCCCGGTGACGGTTTCGCCCACAGGCAGCACTTCAAGGCAATTGCCGCAGTTTGCACCAATGCGGCGGAATTCATCGAGGCCCCAGTTCACCGCCGCGCCGATCCCGCGCTTGGGATCATCCTGCACCGAAAGGGTGTGGCGCGTGCCGAAGCTCACAAGCTTTTCGACATCGCGCTTCAGGCGCTCCTCTGAGACGCTGTCCGCAGGGTGGCTTTGCGCAGCGAGCGGAGCGGAAAGCAGCGCGGCGAGCATCAGGGCATGTTTGATCATGCCCTCTAGTGACGCGCGCCGCGCGCCAGATCAATAGGCGCGCGCGATCAGGATGCGTTCGCTGGCCGGTTCGCCGGTGAATATGCAGGTGCCGCTCGCCGGCGCGGCATCAATCGGCACATTGCGGATGGTGAGCTTGGCCGCCTTGAGCTTCTCGACCACCGCTTCGAGCGCTGCGCCCGTCGGCTTGGCCCATTCGGCCTCGACCCAGCCCGGATACTTGCCGCCGTTCTCGAAGTGATCGACCACCACCTGCCATGCCGTCACCCCGCGGGTGATATTGGCATCGCGCCGCGCACGGGCTTCTTCGAACAGCGCGCGCTGGATGGTTTCGAGCAGGACGCCAGCTTCAGCGATAAAGGCGCTGTGCGCAGGATAGGTGAAAGCGGGCTTGCCGCTCGCCTCGTTCCACAGCTGGTCGCGGCGCAGCACGGCAAGCTTGCCCTCGGCCATGTCGCGCGGGCCGACTTCGATGATCAGCGGCGCGCCCTTGCGCACCCAGTCCCAGCGCTTGGCCGCGGCCTTGCCCGGCTTGGTGTCGAGCAGCACGCGAACGCGCTCACCCAGCGCCGTTTGCCTCGCGAGCGCGGCGCGGACTTGCTCGCAATAGGCGATTAGCTCCGCATCCTCTGGCGCTTCGCGCAGCATCGGAATGATCACGATCTGATGCGGTGCGATGGCGGGTGGCACCCGCAGTCCATCATCATCGCCGTGGGTCATGATGACGCCGCCAATCAGCCGGGTCGATGTGCCCCAGCTGGTGGTGTGGCAATATTGCTGGCTGCCTTCGCGATCCTGATACTGGATACCCGAAGCATGGGCGAAATTGGTGCCAAGATAATGCGAGGTGCCTGCTTGCAGCGCCTTGCCATCCTGCATCATCGCTTCGATCGACCAGGTTTCCACCGCGCCGGGGAAGCGCTCGTTCTCGGGCTTCTCGCCCGCGATCACCGGCAGCGCGAGATCATCCTCGGCGCAGGCGCGATACATTTCGAGCGCGCGGTGGGTTTCGGCCAGCGCATCTTCGCGGGTCTCGTGGGCGGTATGGCCTTCCTGCCAAAGGAATTCGCTGGTGCGCAGGAACATCCGCGTGCGCATTTCCCAGCGCACCACATTGGCCCACTGGTTGGTGAGCAGCGGCAGGTCGCGCCAGCTTTGCACCCAGCGCGCCATGGCATCGCCGATGATCGTTTCCGAGGTCGGCCGAACCACCAGCGGCTCTTCCAGCTTGGCTTCGGGATCGGGGATCAGCCCGCCCTTGCCATCGGCAATCAGCCGGTGATGGGTGACAACCGCCATCTCCTTGGCAAAGCCTTCGACATGCTCGGCCTCGCGGGTGAAATTGGCGAGCGGGATGAACAGCGGGAAATAGCAATTCTGCACGCCCGCAGCCTTGATGCGATCATCCATGAGGCGCTGGATGCGCTCCCAGATGCCGTAGCCCCACGGCTTGATCACCATGCAGCCGCGCACGCCGGATTCCTCGGCGAGATCAGCGGCGGCAATCACCTCTTGATACCATTTGGCAAAGTCGTCTTCGCGCTTGACGGTGAGCGCGTGGCGGATCTGGGACACGGGTATGGCTTCCTGAACTGTCATGGCGGCAGCAGTGCCGCCGGGTGCGCGCGCGCTTTCTCGTTATTTACCGAGTTCGTCCAGCTTCTTTTGCATCGCGGCCATCTGTTCGCGCAGGGCCGCAATCTCATCGCTCGACGCCGCTGGCGGGCTCGCGGGCTTTTTCTCGGCAGGCTTGCTGCTGACCGCGCCGGGCAGGAACACCTCGGCCGCCGCGCGCATCATCGCCATATTGGTTTCGTGGATCGCGGCAAAGGGCGTCGCGCTGATGCCCTTTTCAAAGGCTTCTCGGATCTTTGACTGGTTCTCGCGGAAATTGGCCATGCTGGCTTCGAGATAGGACGGCATCATCGCCTGCATCGAATTGCCATACATGCCGATGAGCTGGCGCAAGAAGCTGACCGGGAGCATCTGCTGCCCGCCATTGGCTTCTTCATCCATGATGATCTGGGTCAGGATCGAATGGGTGATGTCATCCCCGGTCTTGGCATCAAGCACCTGGAATTCGACATTCTCGCGCACCATCCCGGCCAAGTCTTCAAGCGTAATGTAGCTCGAAGAAGCGGTGTTATAGAGCCTGCGGTTGGCGTATTTCTTGATGATGACCGAAGCGCCGTCCTGAGCAGCAGCCTCACGTGCTTTGCGTGACATGATGTGTTCCTGATCCCTCGAGCGCCAAGGCTTAGCATCTGCAATATGTGCAGCGCAATATCAGCGCGGGAATTGTCAGGATTGGCGCAGGCGGCTCCCGATCGTCGTCAGCAATTCATATTGCGAAAGAACGCTTTGCTGCGCAGCGTCAGGCAAGGCGAAGGGCACTTCGACCCAGTCGCCCGTCACCAGATCGGGCGCGGCGGTGCAATCGACCACCACCATATCCATCGAGACCTTGCCGAGGATCGGCAGCCGCGCATCGCCGAACATCAGGGCATTGCCCGGCCCGCGGCAGCGCAGGAAGCCATCGGCATAGCCGAGCGAGACGGCTGCAACCTCCAGCGGTGCGGTGGCGGTGAAGGTGGCGTTGTAGCCGACGCTCTCCCCCGCCGCGAGCCGCCGCCGCTGGATCACGGCAGCCTCGATTCGCGCGACCTGGCGGATCGTGCCCGCAAGCTCTGCGCGCGGCACCCCGCCATAAAGCGCAAGCCCGGGGCGCGTGACATCAAAGGCATAGTCCGCGCCGAGAGCAATCCCCGCGCTGTTGGCAAGGCTCTTGCGCTGGTGCGGGATCTGCGTCGCCGCTGCGTGCAGGGCTGCCAGTTGGCGCGCATTCATCGCGCTATCTTCATCCGCGCTGGCAAGATGGCTCATCAGCAGATCAATATGCAACCCGGCAATCGCGGGATCGCCGGCCTCGTCGCGGCCGATCCCGATGCGGTTGATCCCGGTATCGACCATCAGGTGGCACAGCCCGCCACCTGCCGCATGCCAGAGCCGCGCCTGATCAAGCGAATTGATCACCGGGATCACGCCGCTCGCTGCGGCATAGGACGCATCGGCCGCGTTCAAAGGCCCATGCAGCACGGCAATCTGCTGCGGCGGGACATGGGCGAGCGCGGCTGCCACCTCGCTCCAATGGGCGACGAAGAATTGCGTGCAACCGGCATCGCGCAGCGCGGGCAGGCAGTTGGCGAGACCAAGGCCATAGCAATCCGCTTTGATTGCCGCGCCAGCCCGGGCATTGCCGGACAGCGCATCAAGCGCCCGCCAGTTGGCAGCCAGTGCGTCCTTGTCCACCACCAGCCTCAATGAGGGGGGCGGCGGGGCCAGCGCATCAATCATCCGCGAAATCTTTCGGTGGCCCCCACGGAATGCCCCACCAGGCGACCGCAAGGCCGAAGGCGACCACCGCCCATGTATACCACAGGCCCGCGTAGATATTCCCCGTGCTCGCCACGATCACGCCTGCGATCAGCGGCAGGAAGCCGCCGAGATAACCCGCCCCGATATGATAGGGGATCGACATCGAGGAATAGCGGATCTTGGGCGGGAACATCTCCGACAGCAGCGCGGCCACCGAACCATAGGTCAATGCCGAGAGCATCCCGAGCAGCAGCAGGATCGCCACGATCCCGACCAGATTGGCGAGACCGGGCTTCTGCTTGCTGAAATCAAACCCGAATTGCCCCAGCGCAGCATGGATGCCTTCGCGCCGCGCGGCGCCGCTTTCGAGCCAAGCCGGAGCAATCGCAATCGGCGTGCCACCGGCGGAAAGTGTCAGGGCGTCACCCGGCGTCAACGTGTAGGGCACGCCCGAGGCTGTCAGCGTTTCAAGGATCTTGCCGCAATCGGATTGTTCACGCTTGAACAGCTCGGCGAAAGGATCGGTCACGCATTGCGGTCCGCTGACCGTGATCGGCGTGGCCTGCGCGGCGCGCTCTAGCGCGGGATTGGCGAGCGCGCCCAGCCCCCAGAACGCCGGGAACAGCAACACCAGCGTGGCAAGCGCGCCAATGATGATAGGCAGCTTGCGCCCGACCCGGTCCGACCATTTGCCGATGATCAGATAGAAACTCATCGCGATCAGGCCGGACACCAACAGGATCAGTTCGACCACCTGATCATCGAGATGCATCGGTCCGCGCAGGAAGCTCATCCCCGAAAAGAACGCGGTGTACCAGATCGTCGTCAGGATGCCGGTGATGCCAAACAGCGCGACAAAGATGCGCTTGGGATTGCCGGGATAGGTGAAGCTTTCGACAAAGGGGTTGCCCGCCGTCTCGCCCGCTTCCTTCATCGCGCGGAACACCGGGCTTTCCGACAGCTTGAGCCGCATCCACAGCGAGATCGCGAGCAGGATCAGCGACAGCAGGAACGGCACGCGCCAGCCCCAGGCGGCAAATTCATCCGCCGGGATCAGGAAGCGGCAGGCCAGCACCACGATGATCGAGAGCACGAACCCGCCTGCTACGCTCGCCTGGATGAAGCTGGTGTAAAAACCCCGCTTTTCCGGCGGCGCGTGTTCGGCGACATAGATCGCCGCGCCGCCATATTCGCCGCCGAGCGCGAGCCCTTGCAGCACCCGCAGGATGATCACGATGATCGGGGCGGCAATCCCGATGCTGGCGACCGTCGGGATAAAGCCGACCCCGGCCGTTGCGATCCCCATCAGGGTTACAGTGACGAGGAAGGTGTATTTGCGGCCCAGCTTGTCGCCGAGAAACCCGAACAGGATGGCGCCGATCGGGCGGAAGGCAAAGCCCACGGCAAAGGTCGACCAGACCAGCAGCAGCCCCAGCGTATCATTATCAACGTCGTAGAACGCATCCTTGAGGATGTAGGCCAGCGTGCCGTAAATGAAGAAATCATACCATTCGAAGATGGTGCCCGCGCTTGATGCGCCGATCACCAACCGGATTTCCTGCTCGCTCGGCTGTCGCGCGGCGAGCGCTTCGGCTTCTGCCATATCCCTCAAACCCCTTGGCCCGCACTGCGAACGGGCATCTCTTGTGCCAAAGCCCCTAGCGCCTTGCTTCGGCGCTGCAAAGCGCCTCAACCGCCGCCGTCCACGGCAAGAGCAGCGCGCCGTGTCGCCCCTTGTGTGGCAAGGCGGGCGCGAGCAGACTGATCTGCGGCCATTCCGGCAAGTCCCCCTCGCCCGCCAGCCAATCCTTCAAGTCTTGATGAACCGCCCGAACATCATCATCGCTGCGCCCGATCAGACCTTGCGCCATGATCGCCGCCGAGGCCTGCCCGATGGCGCAGGCTGAAACCTGCATCCCCACCGCCTCGATCAGCCCTGCCGCGTCCTGCGTCAGGCCCAGCGTGATGACACTGCCGCAGGTGCGTGAACGGGTCGTGGTGCGGTGGTCCAGCCTGTCGGTCAGCGGGAAATCGGCCAGCGCAGTCGCCAGGGCGAGGATCGGCGGCGTATAAAGCGTCACATGATGTCTCGGGTCATCGACCTTTGGCCGCCTTGCCAGCGGCAGCATCGCGGGCCTCTTCGGCCGAGCGCAGCTCTTCGCGCTTGGCGGAAATCAGCGGCACCAGTTCACGCGAAAAGGTATCAACCGCCGGATAGCTGCGCGCCGTGACTATCCATACCGGGCGGCCGCGATAGCCCCAGGTGTCATGATAGCCGATCATCAGCATCGCAAAGGCGAAGACCCCGATCAGCACACCTTTGACCGTGCCAAAGCCGAACCCCAGCACGCGGTCCACCGGCCCGATGACGCCGCCTTCAGGCGCTTCGCTGACATTGGTCACGATCACTTTCATCGCGGCATAAGGAACCAGCAGCAGCAAGGAAAAGCCGAGCAACGCGCTCGTCATCTCAGCATTGAGATAGGTCTGCAACATGCTCGTCAGCGGGGTATGGAGATAGTGGATCGCAAAGGCCGCGAGGAACCACGCGGCAAGCGAGAACACCTCCTGCGCCAAGCCACGCATGAAGCCGCCGATCCCGGCAACCGCAATCACGAACAGCAGAATGAGATCCAGACCGGCCATAGCGCCTTGGATTATGCGCTGGCCATCACCTGGTCAACGAGGTTCGCAAGCGCTGGCAGGGCACGATAGGAAATCTCGCCCGTCCCTTGCTGGGTGCCGGCAGGGCCATAGCCGCGCGCAAACCCCAGCTTGCCCGCTTCGCGCAGGCGCAGCCCGGCATGGGCAACCGGGCGGATTTCCCCGGCGAGGCTGATCTCGCCAAACCATGCCGATTTGTCAGGCAAGGGCCTGTCCGCCAAGGCCGAAACCAGCGCGGCTGCCACGGCGAGATCGGCCGCAGGATCGGTCAGACGGTAGCCACCGGCAATATTGAGATAGACTTCGGCCGAAGAGAAATTGAGCCCGCAGCGCGATTCCAGCACCGCGAGCAGCATGGCCAGTCGTCCGCTATCCCATCCCACCACTGCGCGGCGCGGGGTCGCGCCCGATTGCAGCCGCACGATCAGCGCCTGAATTTCGACCAACACCGGTCTTGTGCCTTCAAGCGCCGGGAACACCGCGCTGCCCGCAAGCGGCGCTTCGCGACCCGAGAGGAACAGCAGCGAGGGATTGGCGACTTCCTCCAGCCCTTCGGCGGCCATCGCAAACACCCCGATTTCGTCGACTGCGCCAAAACGGTTCTTGAGCGCGCGCAGGATACGATACTGGTGGCTTCGCTCGCCTTCGAAGCTCATAACCACATCGACCATGTGTTCAAGCACGCGCGGGCCCGCGATCGTGCCATCCTTGGTGACATGGCCGACCAGCACCAGCGCGCAGCCGCTTTCCTTGGCATAGCGGATCAGCTCAAGCGCACAGCCCCGCACCTGGCTGACCGTGCCCGGCGCACCTTCGATGGTGTCGGAATGCATCGTCTGGATCGAATCGATCACCAGCAAGGCCGGTGCAGGCCCCTGCCCCAGCGTTGTCAGGATATCGCGGACCGAGGTTTCCGAGGCGAGCCGGATCGGCGCATCGGCCACGCCCATGCGCGCGGCGCGCAGCCGCACCTGCCCGGCCGCTTCCTCGCCGCTGACATAGACAACATCATTGCCGCCGCGCGCAATCGTCGCCGCGGTCTGGAGCAGCAGGGTGGATTTGCCGATCCCCGGATCGCCGCCCATCAGCACGGCCGAGCCGGGCACCAGCCCGCCGCCCAGCGCGCGATCAAATTCGGCAAGCCCCGTTGACTTGCGCACCGGCAGGGCAACCGGCTGATTGAGCGGTTCGAACGCCACCGCTCGCCCCCCGCGCGAGAGATCATGCTTCTGCGAGAACACCGTCGCCGGGACATCTTCGACCAGCGTGTTCCATTCACCGCAATCAGCACATTGCCCCTGCCAGCGCGGCGAAACCGAACCGCATGATGTGCATACAAAGCGTTTTTTCGTCTTCGCCATGGCCAGTGTTTATCAGAACAGAGTAAGAACGCAATTGCGCTTTGCCCGCTTTGTCGTCAAGCTTGCGAGATGCGGCAGAAAGAACTGCGTCTTGCTCTGGTATGCTATGGTGGGGTGAGCCTTGCGGTCTACATGCACGGCATCACCAAGGAGATCTGGCACCTGGCCCGCGCCAGCCGCGTGTTCCATACGCCCGGCGCTGCGCCGCCTTCGGGTGTGGCAGGTGCCTATCATGCGCTGCTCGCGGATATCGAACACAGCCATGATCTGCGCATGCGGGTGCTCCCCGATATCCTGACGGGGGCGAGCGCGGGCGGGATCAACGCGGTGTTCCTTGCCCAGGCGCTGCATGCGGGGGACAGTCTCGAACCACTCACCGACCTGTGGCTCACCAATGCCGATGTCAGCGAGCTGACCGATCCCGAGGCTGAGCCTTATTGGCGCCATGCCAAGTTCTGGGCGCAGCCGATCGCCGAGTGGTTCCTGAAGCGCCCCGGCAACACGGTGAGCGCGACGGTGGCCCCCGAAACCCGCCGCGAAGTGCGCGAGAAAGTCTCCCATTTCGTGCGGCTACGCTGGTTTGCACCGCCCTTTTCCGGCGCGCGCTTTTCCGCGATGCTGTACGAGGCGCTGACTCATATGGCGCAGCAGGGCGATGGGGTGCCGCTGCTCCCGCCCGGCCATGCGGTAGATCTGGCGGTGACCGCGACGGATTTTCGTGGCCATGCCGAAATGCTGCGGCTTCATTCGCCGGCCATCGTGGCCGAGACCGAACATCGCCTGCCGATCCGCTTTCGCGCCAAGGTGGCCGATACCGCGCAGCCGCACTTGGCGGACAGGCTTGAACTGGTGCTCGCCGCACGCGCCACGGCAAGTTTTCCGGGTGCGTTCCCGCCGCTGATGATCGAGGAGATCGATCAGCTTGCCCTTGCCCAAGGGCAAGAATGGGGATCGCGCATGGCATTCCTCCGCCGCATCATGCCCGAGCATGTCCGTGATGGCACGATTGACAGCGCAGCGCTGATCGATGGGGCGGTGCTCGTCAACGCGCCGTTCGGAGCCGCGCTTGATGCGCTCCACGGAAGATCTGCCAACCGCGAGGTTGACCGGCGCTTTGTCTATATCGACCCGCGCCCCGATCGCAGCCGCGCACCGGCCTTGGGCGAAAGTGCGAGGATCGGCTTCTTCGGCGCGATTTTCGGCGCGCTCTCCACCATCCCGCGCGAACAGCCGATCCGCGATGATCTGGAACGGATCGAACAGCAATCGCGCGATGCGCGGCGCTTGCGCGCCATCGTGCAGGGCATGGAAAGCGAAATCGACGCAGCGGTGGAACGCCTGTTCGGCTACACCTTCTTCCTCGACCGGCCCACGTCCAAGCGGCTCGCCGGATGGCGCGCCAAGGCCCAGACTGCGGCGGCGGCGCAATCTGGCTTTGCCTTTGCCGCTTACACCGCAACCAAGTTCAGCGGGATCATCACACGGCTTGCTCGGCTGACTCATGCCGCAGCGCCCGAGCTTGGGCTGGGCGATGCCTCGCTGATTGCCGATGTGCTGCGCGATGAGTTGGCGTCGCGCGGGCTCGAAGGGTTGACGCAGAGCGGAGGTGCGGCGAGCGCGGAGGCAATCGCCTTTTTCCGCGCGCATGATATCGGCTTCCGTGTCCGGCGGTTGCAATTGCTGACCCAGAAGTTGTCACGCGAATGGCAGACCGATCCGGCGATCCCCGATGAGGCGCGCGATGCCGCCCGCGAGGCGATCTATGCGATCCTTGCGCTTTATTACCGCGCGGATGACAGCGCGATGCTGCGCGATGATTTCCGCGAATTGGCGCGCGGCGTGCTGGAACGGCCCGGTGCGGTGCTCGATTTTCTGGCGCAGGAACGTCTCTTGCCCGAAACCGATCTCCATGCCGAGGCATTGCTCGTCACCGCGTTGGAGGCCATGCCCAAGGAATTGAAGCGGCGGATGCTGCTCACCTATCTCGGTTTTCCTTTTTATGATGTCGCCACCCTGCCGCTGCTGCAGCGCGAAGGGCTCGACGAATTCAACCCGGTGAAGGTTGATCGCATCTCGCCGGAAGATGCGCGCTCGATCCGCGAAGGCGGCACCGCGGCCACTTTGCGGGGGATCGAGTTCTACAACTTCGGGGCCTTTTTCAGCCGCGCCTATCGCGAGAATGATTACCTGTGGGGCCGTTTGCACGGCGCGGAACGCATGGTCGATCTGATCGCCTCCAGCGTGCCCGGCGGACTGCCTCACGCTGCCACAGCGCGGCACAAGCGTGCAGCCTTCCTCGCCATTCTGGACGAGGAAGATCAGGCCGGGCGGCTTGATGCCGGGTTGATCGCAGGATTGCGCGCCGAAGTCCGCGAACGGATGGGCGCAGACTGATTACCCGCCGAAGACATCCTTGAGCTTGTCAAAGAAGCCGCGGCTTTCCGGGCATTCCTCACCCGTTTCGGTGGCCGCGAATTCCTCAAGCAATTCGCGCTGGCGGCGGCTGAGCTTGGTCGGGGTTTCAACGACGATCTCCACCACCAGATCGCCGCGTCCGCGCCCTTGCAGCACCGGCATCCCGGCCCCGCGCTTGCGCAGCTGCTTGCCCGACTGGATCCCGGCGGGAATTTCGATGGTGTTGGTGCCGCCCGCAAGATCGGGAATGTCGACACTGCCGCCAAGTGCGGCGGTGGTGAAGCTGACCGGAACCCGCGTCGC
Source organism: Erythrobacter epiphyticus (assembly GCF_034653295.1). Lineage (NCBI taxonomy): Bacteria > Pseudomonadati > Pseudomonadota > Alphaproteobacteria > Sphingomonadales > Erythrobacteraceae > Erythrobacter > Erythrobacter epiphyticus. Next base: position 181,952 of record NZ_JAYEEU010000009.1, read on the forward strand.
CAATGTGGTGCCTTCGCGCTCGAAGACGGGGTGCGGTTTCACATGCATGAAAATATAGAGATCGCCCGCCGGCGCGCCGCGCTGCCCCGCCTCGCCTTTCCCGGCCAGGCGGATGCGGGTGCCGGTATCGACCCCGGCGGGGATATCGACCTTTAGCTTTTGCAGGCGATCCACCCGCCCCTCGCCGCGGCAATCGCGACAGGGATCCTCGATCACCACGCCGCGCCCGCCGCATGCCGGGCATGGCCGCTCGATCACGAACAGGCCTTGCTTGGCGCGCACCGAACCCATGCCGTTGCACAGGTTGCAGGTGCGCTCGCTCGTACCGGGTGTGGCGCCGCTGCCATCGCAGGTTTCGCAAGCCTGGGAGACTTCGATCTCGATCTCGGTAGTTTTGCCATCGAAGGCTTCTTCGAGCGTGATCTGCATATCATAGCGCAGATCGGCGCCGCGCCGGTTCTGGGCACGCTGCGCGCCCCCACCCCCGCCAAAGGCGCTGCCGAAGATTGTCTCGAAGATATCGCCGATATCGGCAAAGTCGCCGCGCCCGCCTCCGAACCCGCCGCCAAACGGTCCGCCGCCGCCGCCACCATTCATGCCCTGGGTAAAGGCGGCATGGCCAAAGCGATCATAGGCCGCGCGCTTCTGCGGGTCCTTGAGGCAATCATAGGCCTCGTTGATCGCCTTGAACTTGGCCTCGCATTCGGCATCGCCCGGATTGCGATCCGGGTGATATTTCATGGCGAGCTTGCGGTAAGCGCTCTTCAGCGCGTTCCCATCGGCATCGCGGGAGACTTCAAGCGTGGCGTAGTAATCGAGTTGGGCGCTGGACATGGTCTGGGCTGTCTTCCGAACCCTGCCCGTCACCCCCGCTGCGGCCGGGACCCGGACATGCAAGGCGCCGCCTCACACGCTGGGCCCCGACCTATGCCGGAATGACTGGGCAGGTCATCACGAGGGTGGGCCTCAGCCCTTCTTGTCTTCGTCGACTTCGGAGAATTCGGCGTCGACCACGTCTTCCTGCGGCGCGGCGTCTTCGCCCGCACCCGCAGCCGCCGCATCAGCGCCCTGCGCCTGTTCGCGTTCGTAGATCTGCTGGCCCATCTTCATCGCGGCCTGCGTCAGCTCTTGCGCCTTGGCATTGATCGCGTCGGCATCATCACCTTCGAGCGCGGTCTTGGCGGCGGCAACCGCAGCCTCGACTTCGGACTTGGTGGCCGCATCGATCTTGTCGCCATGTTCGGCAAGCTGCTTCTCGGTCGAATGCACGAGGCTATCGGCCTGGTTGCGCGCTTCGGCCATGGCGCGGCGCTTCTTATCTTCCTCGGCGAACTTTTCCGCGTCCTTGACCATCTGATCAATGTCAGCATCGCTGAGGCCGCCCGAAGCCTGGATCTTGATCGTCTGCTCCTTGCCGGTGCCCTTGTCCTTGGCGCTGACCGAGACGATCCCGTTGGCGTCGATATCGAAGGTCACTTCGATCTGCGGCACGCCGCGCGGAGCGGGCGGAATGCCGATCAGGTCGAAATTGCCAAGCAGCTTGTTATCCGCCGCCATCTCGCGCTCGCCCTGGAAGACCTTGATCGTCACCGCGTTCTGGTTGTCTTCGGCGGTCGAATAGGTCTGGGTCTTGCGGGTCGGGATGGTGGTGTTGCGATCGATCATGCGGGTGAACACGCCGCCGAGCGTTTCGATGCCGAGGCTGAGCGGGGTCACGTCGAGCAGGAGCACGTCCTTGACATCGCCCTGCAGCACGCCGGCCTGAATGGCCGCGCCCATGGCGACGACTTCATCGGGGTTTACGCCGGTGTGCGGCTTGGCGCCAAAGAACTGTTCGACGACTTCGCGCACCTTGGGCATGCGGGTCATCCCGCCGACGAGGATCACCTCATCAACCTGATCCTTGGAAATCCCGGCATCGACCAGCGCCTTCTTGCAGGGCTCGAGCGTGCGCTGGATCAGATCGCCGACCATCTTTTCGAGATCGGCGCGGGTGATCGTTTCCACGAGGTGGAGCGGGGTGGTGGCGCCGCCTTCCATGCGGGCGGTGATAAAAGGCAGGTTGATTTCGGTGGTCGCCGACGACGACAGCTCGATCTTGGCCTTTTCCGCTGCTTCCTTGAGCCGCTGGAGCGCGAGCTTGTCGGTCTTGAGATCCATGCCTTCCTTCTTCTTGAAGGTGGCAGCCAGATGCTCGACAATCGCGTTGTCGAAATCTTCCCCGCCAAGGAAGGTGTCGCCGTTGGTCGACTTCACTTCGAACACACCGTCCCCGATTTCGAGGATCGAGATATCGAAGGTGCCGCCGCCAAGGTCATAGACGGCGATGGTCTTGCCATCATCCTTGTCCATCCCATAGGCGAGCGCAGCCGCGGTCGGCTCGTTGATGATGCGCAGCACTTCAAGGCCGGCAATTTGCCCTGCATCCTTGGTCGCCTGACGCTGGGCGTCGTTGAAATAGGCAGGCACGGTGATCACGGCCTGCGTGACGGTTTCGCCGAGATAGCTCTCGGCGGTTTCCTTCATCTTTTGCAGGATGAAGGCGGAAATCTGCGACGGGCTGTAATCTTCGCCCCCCGCATTCACCCAGGCATCGCCATTCTTGCCCTTGGTGATCGTGTAGGGGACGAGTTCCATGTCCTTCTTGGTCAGCGGATCGTCGAAGCGGCGACCGATCAGACGCTTGATCGCGAAGAGGGTGTTGTCGGGGTTGGTGACGGCCTGACGCTTGGCCGGTTGCCCGATCAGCCGTTCCCCATCCTTGGTGAAAGCGACGATCGAGGGCGTGGTGCGCGCGCCTTCGGAATTTTCGATAACCTTGGGTTTGCCCCCGTCCATCACCGCGACGCAGGAATTGGTGGTGCCGAGGTCGATACCGATAACTTTGCCCATAATATCCCATCCATTCATAGGTTTGACACCGCCCCGCGACGCTTCCCGATGATCCGGCAAAGCGCCTCGGCGGCTCGTTTGTGACGCGGATATAGGAGCGGTTTTGCTTGGCACAAGAGATTGCCGCGCCTAGTTGTTGCACCATGCGCTGCGGCGCTTTGAAGGAGAAAGATCGCAATGGTGGAGAGAATGGGACGAAGCCTTGCTGCGCGTATGGGCGGCTTGGGTGCAGCAGGCCTTGCCGCAGCGCTGATGGTCGTGAGCGGCTGTTCCGGCGCGCCGGAACAAGGTGCCGGCACCGAGGCGGCTACGCCAGGGACAGTTGCCGGGCTGACTGTCACCAATGCGCGGCTCGTGCTCAATGCCGTCAAGACCAATCCGGCCGTCGTCTATTTCGATATCGCCTATGAAGGCGACAAGGGCCTCACCATTCGCAAGGCCGATGTCGAAGGTGCGGGCATGACGATGATGCACGACTATGGCGAATATGATTACAAAGTGCAGATGATGGAAGCGCTGCCTGTCGCGCTGAAAAAGGGCACGCAAGTGTCATTCAAGCCGGGCAGCCTGCACCTGATGGCGATGGAGCCGCCCGCGGACTGGGCGCCGGGTGGCAAGGTGAAGGTCACGCTCACCATGTCGGGCGGCACCACCCACAGCTTTGAGGCCGACATCATGGCGCCGGGGGCTGAACGCTGAATTCGCGAGGTTCAACCGATCAGGCTGCGGGCATTGCCCCGGCCTGTCCGGTGGGTGGCAGCCGCGCCTTGACCCATGGTGAGGTGGCGCTGGCACGCGGCATGTTTGGTAATGCGATTGCCTATGCGCAGGTCACGATCCGGCGCCGCACATTCCTGCCGTTTCAGCCGCGCTGGATTACGATGGCGCCGATGGGTCATCTGCACTTTCACCCGCAGGCTGAAGCCTATTGCGATGATTTCGCTGCCGCACCGCTCCATCTGCAAGGCCATTTCATTCACGAGATGGTGCATGTCTGGCAGGCCCAGACGCGCGGGCGCTGGTATCTGCCCCTCGCCCGCCACCCGTTCTGCCGCTATCGCTACACCTTGGTGCCGGGCAAACCGCTTACGGCCTACGGGATCGAACAGCAGGCGATGATCGTGCAGCACGCCTTCATGCTGAGGTCGGGCTTCGCGGTTGAAGGCGCGGCAGGCAGGGCCGCCTATGAAACACTGGTGCGCTTTCCGGGGGCGACCCTGTCCGCCTGATTGTCTTTAACAACGCGCACGGCGTTCGCGCCCACGCCGATCAACGCGGTAGCACTGGCCGTTCTTGCGGATCAAAGCGCCGCCGACCCCGCCAACAGCAGCCCCGACCGCCGCGCCGCGCGCGAGATTGCCGCCGGTTGCAGCCGTCGCGGCCGCGCCCACGGCGGCGCCGCCCAGCGCGCCCTCGCCCGCATAATTGCCTGCACATGCGCCAAGCATCACGGTCGATGCGGCACCGATCACGGCGATTTTCAGACGGTTGGTCATAAGGTCCTCCTTGTTGAAACCATAAAGAATCAACAGGAAAGACCCTCAGTCCGTTCCACCGTCCATCGTGGGTGAGACAGCTTTCACCGCTTCAAAATGAACAAATGTTCAGATTGAGACCGCGCGCGCCTTTTGCCTTGATCAGTCCGGCTTCTTCGCCACCGCCACCATCGCCGCGCGCAGCAAGCGATCCTTGATCATCCAGCCCGCCTGCAATTCCTGCACGATGGTGCCGGGCTCGGCATCATCCGAGGGGACTTCGATCATCGCCTGATGCTGATTGGGATCAAGCGGCAGGCCGGTCGCGGCAATGCGCGTGATCCCGTGGCTGGCGAAAACCTTTTCGAGTTCGCGCTGGGTCGCCTCAATGCCGAACACCAGCCCTTTCATCGCCTCGTCTTCGCGCAAGGAATCGGGAATTGCGGCAATCGCGCGCTGGAGATTGTCGGCCACGCTCAGGATATCGCGGGCAAAGCCGGTTGCGGCATAGGCGCGCGCTTCGTCCTTCTCGCGCTCCAGACGGCGGCGCACGTTCTGGGTTTCGGCCTGCGCATAAAGCACATCCTGCTTGGCGGCCTCGAGATCGCGGCGCAGCGCATCCAACGCCTCTTCGACGCTGTCCTCTGCGCCTTCTTCGGTGGTGTTCACATCTTCCTGTGCCGCTTCATCCAGCGGCTTGTCATTATCGATCATGGTGTCTGGTTTCCGACCTGAAATTACGGTTTCATGCAATCAGCTTGCCCAGCGAACGGGCTGTCAGATCCACCATGGGGACGACGCGCGCGTAATTCAACCGCGTTGGCCCGATAACACCCAGCACACCGACCACGCGCCCCTCGCGATCGCGATAGGGAGAGGCAATCACCGAAGAACCTGACAGCGCGAACAGGCGGTTTTCCGAACCGATGAAAATCCGGGTGGCCTCGGCCTCGCGCGCCGAATCAAGCAGCTCGGCCACTGATTGCTTGTTCTCGAGATCCTCAAGCAGCATCCGCACGCGTTCAATATCGCCGAGCGCGGCTTCGTCGAGCAGATTGGCCGCGCCGCGCACGATCAGCACCGGACGCGCGGCGGCATCGGCGCTCCACACCGCCAACCCCCGTTCCACCAGATCGCGGCTGGCATCATCCAGCTGCGAACGGCCTGCCGCGATTTCGGTGCGCATCATCTGTGCGGCCTCGGCCAGGGTTCGCCCCGCGAGCCGCGCCGTGATGTAATTCGAGGCCCGATCAAGCGCGCCGGGGCTCAACGCGCCGCCAATCGTGACGATGCGATTTTCCACCCCGCCATCCTCGCCGACGAGCACCGCGAGCGCCCGGCCCTGCCCGAGATCGACAAGGCTGAACTGCGCCAGACGCTGTTCGCGCGGGGCAATCATCACCATGCCCGCCGCGCCTGAAAGATCGGACAGGATCGCACTCGCCTGCGCCAGTGCCGCTTCGACCGGGCCGGCTTCGGCAAGCCGCGCTTCGATCGCGGCGCGTTCCTGCACGGTCGGCTCGGCGACACGCATCATGCCATCGACAAAGATCCGCAGGCCCGCATCGGTCGGCAAACGCCCGGCGCTGGTGTGCGGCGCCGCCAGCAGGCCGAGCGATTCGAGATCAGCCAGCACCGAGCGGATCGAGGCGGGCGAGAGATTGAGCGTGCCATCCGCCGCCAGCGTTTTCGATCCGACCGGCTGTCCGCTGTCGATGTAACCTTCCACAACGCGGCGGAAGATTTCACGCGCGCGATCGGTCAATTCGGTGATGGGGACAGAGGCCATGGCGCTATTCTTAGTGTTTGCGCTTGCCGCGGCAAGTGGCCCGCGCCTATTGGCCGCGACACATTAACGGAGACCCCCATGCGCCCTTCAGGACGCGCGCCCGATGAAATGCGCGCCATCGCTATCGAGACCGGCTTTACCAAGCATGCCGAAGGCTCGTGCCTCATCAGCTTTGGCGATACCCGGGTGCTGTGCACCGCCAGCGTTGAACGCAACGTGCCGCCGTGGCTGCGTGGCAAGGGCGAAGGCTGGGTGACCGGGGAATATTCGATGCTCCCGCGCGCCACCCACACCCGCGGCAGCCGTGAAGCCGCCAAAGGCAAGCAATCGGGCCGCACGCAGGAAATCCAGCGGTTGATCGGGCGCAGCTTGCGCGCGGTTGTCGATCTGCAAAAGCTGGGTGAGCGGCAGATCACGCTCGATTGTGATGTGCTGCAAGCCGATGGCGGCACCCGCACCGCGGCGATTTCGGGCGCGTGGATTGCGCTGCGTCTGGCTGTAAACGGCCTGATCGCGGCGGGCGATATCAAGCATGATCCGATCACCGCGCAGGTCGCGGGCATTTCCTGCGGCATCTACAAGGGCACGCCGGTGCTTGATCTCGATTACGACGAGGATTCGAACGCCGAAGCGGATGGCAATTTCGTGCTGCTTTCAGGCGGGCAGATCGCCGAAGTGCAAGCGACCGCCGAAGGCGCAACCTATGACGAGGAAGGCCTGCTGCGCCTCCTGCGCCTCGCCCGGATTGGCTGTGACCGGATCTTTGCTGCGCAGTTGGATGCGGTGAAATGACACGCCGTCTCGGCTCCGGCTCGCTGGTGATTGCAACGCATAATGCGGGCAAGCTCAAGGAAATCGGCGCGCTGCTTAAGCCTTATGGCATGACCTGCATTGCGGCAGGCTCGCTCGGCCTGCCGGAGCCGGCCGAGACGGGCACTACCTTTGCGCAGAATGCCTTGCTGAAAGCACGTGCGGCGGCGGAGGCTTCGGGGCTGGCGGCACTGGCGGATGATAGCGGCCTCAGCGTGGCGGCGCTTGATGGCCGCCCCGGCGTCTACACCGCCGACTGGGCCGAACGGCAATGGTTTGAAGGCGCGCCGGGCCGCGACTGGTACATGGCGATGGGCAAGGTTGAAGGCATGCTCGCCGAGCGTGGGTCGGATGTTGATCGTGCGGCTGCCTTTCACTGTGTGCTGGCGATTGCCTGGCCCGATGGCGAATACGCCATCTACGAAGGCCGCTGCGAGGGCGCGCTTGTCTGGCCGCCGCGCGGCACGATGGGCTTTGGCTATGATCCGGTGTTCGTGCCTGCGGGCGGCAGCAAGACCTTTGCCGAGATCGCGCCGGAAGAAAAGCACGCCATCAGCCACCGCGCCGATGCCTTTGCCAAGCTGGTCGCGGAGCAGTTTGGCCGCTAAGGTGCCACCATGGCCCGCGCGCTCTATATTCACTGGCCGTTCTGCGCCAAGAAATGCCCCTATTGCGATTTCAACTCGCATGTCCGCGCCGGTGTTGATGTCGCCGCGTGGCAGAGCGCCTTGCTTGCCGATATGCAGCATGAGGCGGCGCTGGCCGGCGGCGAGGCGCTTACCTCGATCTTTTTCGGCGGCGGCACTCCTTCGCTGATGCCGCCTGCGCTGGTTGCAGCCTTGCTGGCTGAGGCCGAGCGGCTGTGGGGCTTTGCCGAGGGTATCGAGATCACCCTCGAAGCCAATCCATCCTCGGTCGAGGCGGAGAATTTTGCGGCCTTGGCGGATGCCGGGATCAACCGCGTGTCATTGGGTGTCCAATCCTTCGACGATGCCACCTTGCGCTGGCTTGGCCGGTTGCATGACGGCGAAAGCGCGCGAAAAGCGCTCGAAACGGCGCAAAAGTGCTTCAAACGCGTCAATTTCGACATGATTTATGCGCTGCCCGATCACACGCCCGCGCTCTGGCAGGCGCAACTGGGCGCGGCGCTCGCCTACGGCACCGGGCACATCTCGCTCTACCAGCTCACGATCGAGCCCGGCACACGCTTTGCCAGCGATGTGCGGCGCGGGGTATTTACCCCGCTCGACGATGATGCAGCGGCTGACCTTTTTGCGATCACGCAAGACATGACAGCGGCGGCAGGCCTGCCCGCTTACGAGACAAGCAATCATGCCCGCCCCGGCGAGGCAAGCCGCCATAACCTCACTTATTGGCGCTATCAGGATTATGCCGGGATCGGCCCCGGCGCGCATGGGCGGCGCGGCGGAGTGGCGACAGTGCGGCACAAGAAGCCGGAGAATTTCCTGCGCGCGGTTGCTGAACACGGCCATGGCATCGCCGAGCAGCGCGCCCTGCCCTTGCCCGAACAGGCGGCCGAAGCGCTGTTGATGGGCCTGCGCCTTACCGAAGGGGTCGATCTCGCCACACTTGGCGCGCGCTTTGGCCTTGCCGATCTGGTGGACGAGAGCGCCGTGGCGCGGCTCAGCACGCTCGGCCTGATCTGGCGCAAAGAGGCGACGCTTGGCGTGACGGCGGTCGGACGCCCGCTGCTTGAGGCGCTGTTGGCCGAGATTGTTGCTGATACGCTGGTTGCCGCATGAGCGGGGCGGAGCTTATCACCGCATGGCGCGATCACCTGGCCGATGCGCGGCGGCGCTCTCCCCACACCGTGCGGGCCTATGTCGATGCGGCGCAGCGATTGATCGCCGCACAGGGCCTTGCCGATTGGGCAAGCGTGGCGCGGGTCGAGGCCCATGCCTTGCGCGCGCATCTTGCTCAGCGCCGCGCCGAAGGCCTCGGCAACGCCAGTGCCGCGCGCGAGCTTTCCGCCCTCAAAGCCTTCATTACCTTTGCAAAAGCGCAGGCCGGCGATCCCGAACCTGCCGCGCCGCGCCTGCGTGGCCCACGGCTCAAGAAAGGCCTGCCCCGCCCGGTCACGCCGGATGAGGCGAGCAATCTGGCTGATCTTGTCGATGGCCTCGCGGGTGAGGACTGGGTCGGTGCGCGCGATCGCGCAGTGCTGCTGCTGATGTATGGCTCGGGCTTGCGCATTGCCGAGGCGCTATCGCTCACCGGGCGCGATGCGACGCTCGGCGAGGTGCTGCAAGTGACCGGCAAGGGTGGCAAGCAAAGGGTGGTGCCGGTGCTGCCGATCGTGCGCGCGGCGGTGGCCGAATATGGCGCCGCTTGCCCGTGGCCGCTGGTGCCCGAAGCCCCGCTGTTTCGCGGCGCCAAGGGCGGGCCGCTCTCCCCCGGCATGGTTCAACGCGCGATGGCGCAGGCGCGGCGCGCGCTCGGCCTGCCCGATACGGCCACACCCCATGCGCTGCGCCACTCCTTTGCAACACACCTGTTAAGCGCGGGCGCCGACCTTCGCAGTCTTCAGGAATTGCTGGGCCATGCCTCACTTGGTTCGACCCAGATATACACCAAGGTCGATGCCGCCAGCCTGCTGGCAAATTATCGCGCCGCCCACCCGCGCGCGGCCAAGCGTTAGGCCTGCCCCTAAGCCTGCATTGCCGCGACGCGGGCCTCGATCGCGTCCCAGATCATTCCCGGCGTGTCGGTGCCGTTGAAGCGATCAATCGCGACAATCCCGGTGGGAGAGGTGACGTTGATTTCGGTCAACCATTGGCCGCCAATGACATCGATCCCCACGAAGGTAAGGCCGAGCCGCTTCAGATCCGGGCCGAGCGCATCGCAGATTTCCTTTTCGCGCGCTGTGAGCTGCGTCGCCTGTGCGCTCCCGCCCATCGCAAGGTTGGAACGGAATTCGCCCTCGCCCGGAATCCGGTTGATCGCGCCTGCCACCACGCCATCGATCAGCACGATCCGCTTGTCGCCCGTCGCCACTTCGGGAAGGAAGGGCTGCACCATATGCGGCTCCGGCCAGGTCTGGTTGAACACCTCGAACAGCGCGGTGAGGTTCTCGCCATTTTCGGGCACGCGGAAGATCGCCTTGCCGCCATTGCCGTGGATCGGCTTCACCACAATCGCGCCATGTTCCGCCATGAAGCGGCGCACCTCGTCGACGCTGCGCGTCACCAGCGTCGGCGGCATGAAGCGGCGGTAATTGAGCACCATCACCTTTTCCGGCGCATTGCGGACTTGGGCGGGATCATTCACCACCAAGGTCTGGTGCTGGATGCGTTCGAGCATATGCGTGGCGGTGATGTAGCCCATGTGGAACGGCGGGTCCTGCCGCATCAGCACGACATCGACATCTGCCCCGAGATCGAGCCGCACTTGTTCACCCCGGGTGAAATGCGCGCCTTCGACCCGCTGGACAGTTACCGGATAGGCATGGGCAAACAGGCGATCATCGGCATCAAGCGTCAGGCTCTCGACGTGGTATTCATAGACCGTGTAGCCGCGCGCCTGCGCCGCCAGCATCAGCGCGAAGGAGGAATCGCCGGCGATCTTGATGCTGTCCAAGGGGTCCATCTGGACGGCGACACGAAGAGTCATGGGGGCTTCCTCAAGGCTGGTAGGCGTTTTCGATGTGGGTGGGCGGGCAGCCCGGTGCAAGCAGGATCACGTCAATGCGCAAATCATCATCCGGCGCGGCGTAATCATAGGCAATGATCTCGGCGGCAGCCGCTACACGGGTGAGCCTGCGTTCGTCTATCGCATCAGCAAGCGCGGCGGCATGGGCGCGCCATTTGACTTCGACAAAGGCCACCAGCGCGCCTTTGCGGGCAATCAAATCAATCTCGCCGCGCGGGGTTTTGACGCGCTCGGCGAGGATGCGCCAGCCCTGGTTGACCAGCCACATGGCAGCTTCGGCCTCGCCCTCGCGGCCGCGCTGTTCGGCCCGTTCGCGCTTCGGACTCATCCGGCTTTGAGCTCCACTGCGCGGGCATAAAGTGCCGCGCGATCCAGCCCGGTGGCCTTGGCCACCTTACCCGCTGCCTTGGCCGGGCTCATCTCGGCGAGCGCTGCGCGCAGCAGCGCATCGCTGTCAAGATCCTCGCACGCCTCGGCGGCGACGGGCGGGCCGACCAGCAGCACGATCTCGCCCTTGGGCGGATGCGCGGCATAATGGGCGGCCAACTCGGCCGCGCTCCCGCGGCGGCATTCCTCGTGCAGCTTGGTGAGTTCGCGCGCCACGGCCATCGTGCGGGTCGGCCAGATTTCGGCCAACGCGCGCAAGCTGCGTTCGAGCCGCGGCGCGGTTTCGTAGAAGATCAGCGTGGCTTCCACCCCGGCAAGCCCGGTGAGGGTATCAGCCCGCGCCTTGTCCTTGACCGGCAGGAACCCGGCAAACAGGAACCGATCATTCGGCAGGCCCGCCAGCGTCAAACCGGCAATTGCCGCACAGGCACCGGGAATGGTGGTAATGGCAATGCCTGCCTCGCGCGCCTCGCTTACCAAGCGGTAGCCGGGATCGGAGATCAGCGGTGTGCCTGCATCGCTCACCAGCGCAACAGCCTGTGTCTGCGCCAGCGCGATCAGCCGCGCGCGTGCCGCATCCGAAGCGTGATCATCATGGCGTTGCAGGCGGGCAGCAATGCCCAGATGCTTCAGCAGCTTGCCCGTAACCCGCGTATCCTCGCACGCAATCACATCTGACCGCCGCAGAACGTCAATTGCCCGCAGTGTGATGTCGCCAAGATTGCCAATCGGGGTCGCAACAATATAGAGCCCTTTTTCGAGGGGCTGGGATTGGTCTGCGGCGGGCGCTGGTGTCATCACGATGCAAGCCTTGGCGCAAGGCCCTGACGGGAGCAAGGATGAAGCGCATGGGTTGGTCGCAATCACGGGCTGCAACGCCCAACCAGAAGGCTCGCATGATGAGCCGTCGTCACGTCACGCTGGCAGGGCTCGCCATGCTGATGGCCGGGTGTCAGGTCATTCCCAAGGCCCCTGCCCTGCCGCCGCCTGCGCCGACGCCTGAACCCAGCGCCACGGCGCTGCCCGCCGATCAGGGCCGCCACCGGATCGCGCTGTTGCTGCCGATGAGCGGCGAGACCGGCGCGATCGGCCAGACCATTGCCAATGCCACCACGATGGCGCTGCTCGATACCAATGCGAGCAACCTGCGCATCACCACCTATGATACCGCCAAGGGCGCGAGCGTCGCGGCGCGGCAGGCGGTAGCCGATGGCAACAAGCTGATCCTTGGCCCCTTGCTTGCCGATAGCGTGCCCGCCGTGGTCGAAGCGACGCGGGGCAGCAAGATCCCGGCGATCAGCTTTTCCAATGATACCAGCGTTGCGGGCGGCAGTGTGTTCGTGATGGGCCAGATCCCCGAACAATCGATCCGCCGCACCGTGCAATTTGCCCGTACCCGCGGATCAAACCGCTTTGCCGTGCTCGCACCCGAAGGCGATTATGGCCAGCGTTCGATCTCGGCGCTGGAAAATGCCCTACGCGATCTCGGCGGCGCGCTGGTCGCCCGGCAAAGCTACACCCGCGGCAACACCTCGATTGTCGGCGCCGCTTCGCGGCTGCGCACGGCGGGCGGCTATGACACCGTGCTGATTGCTGATGGCGCGCGGCTGTCGTTGCAGGCCGCAGGCGAATTGCAGCGCGGCGCGCGGGCGCGGATCCTCGGCACGGATCTGTGGTCGGGTGACGCTGCGCTGGCTGGCGCACCCGCGCTCAACGGGGCGATGTTCTCCGCCGTGTCGGACCAGCGCTTCCGCCGCTTTGCCGAAAGCTACGAGGCGCGCTTCGGAGCCAAGCCTGCTCGTGTGGCGACGCTCGGCTATGATGCCGTGCTGCTGACCTTGCGGGTCGCGCGCAGCTGGAAGGTCGGCAGCGATTTCCCGCAAAGCCAGCTTTATGATGCCGGCGGGTTCCTTGGCGTCGATGGCGCCTTCCGCTTCGGCCGCAGCGGCGTGATCGAGCGGGCGCTCGAAGTGCGCGAAGTGCGCGGGCGCGAAGTGGTTGAAGTCGATCCTGCCCCGCAAGGCTTTGGGGGATAAGCGCGCGGGCGCTGGCACAATCGACGCCAGGGCGACTTGTGAGAGCGATCCCCCACCGCCTATATCAGGCGCATGTCTGACGATCTGTTTGCCGGAACGCCCGCATCAAGCGGCGATTACAACGCTTCAGCCATCGAAGTGCTCGAAGGGCTGGAGCCGGTGCGGCGTCGTCCCGGCATGTATATCGGCGGGACGGATGACCGCGCGCTGCACCACCTCGCCGCTGAAGTGCTCGACAATGCGATGGACGAAGCGGTGGCGGGCCATGCCACGCGCATCGAGATGCGGCTCGAAGAAGGCAACCGGCTGATCATTTCCGATAATGGCCGCGGCATTCCGGTTGACGAACATCCCAAGTTCCCGGGCAAATCGACGCTCGAAGTGATCCTCTCCACCCTGCACTCGGGCGGCAAGTTCTCGGGCAAGACCTACGCCACCAGCGGCGGCTTGCACGGCGTCGGGGTGAGCGTGGTCAACGCGCTGTCGGTGCAAACCCGCGTCGAAGTCGCGCGCGAGCGGCAGCTTTACGCGCAGGAATTCTCGGCGGGGATCACGCAGGGGCCGTTGCAACATCTCGGCGCAGCGCCGAACCGGCGGGGAACCACGGTGAGCTTCGTTCCGGATCCCGAGATTTTCGGCGACAAACAGTTCAAGCCCGCACGCCTGTTCAAACTCGCGCGGTCCAAGGCCTATCTGTTTGCCGGGGTAGAAATACGCTGGAAATGCGCGCCCGCCTTGGCGAGCGCCGATGTGCCCGAAGAAGCGGTGTTCAAATTCCCCGGCGGGCTGGCCGATCACCTCGCCGAACAGGTCGGCGCGCGCGAATGTGTCACCGCCCAGCCCTTCACCGGGCGGCAGGACTTCGCGCTCGACGAAGAAGGCCAGTCGCGCGGCCGCGCCGAATGGGCGATTGCCTGGCCGCTATACTCCGACGGCTCGACAAGCTGGTATTGCAACACCGTGCCCACCCCCGATGGCGGGACGCACGAGCAGGGCCTGCGCATGGCCCTGACGCGCAGCCTCAGAGCCTTTGGCGAGCTGGTCGGCGCGAAAAAGGCCAAGGACATCACGGCCGATGATGTGATGACCGGCGCGGAAGTGATGCTGTCGGTCTTCATCCGCGATCCGCAGTTCCAGTCGCAGACCAAGGACCGTCTGACCTCGCCCGAAGCCGCGCGCCTTGTCGAAGCCGCGATGCGCGATCATTTCGATCACTTCCTCACCGACAATATGGAGCGCGGCAAGGCGCTGCTCGGCGAAGTGATGGAGCGCATGGATGAGCGGCTGAAGCGCAAGCAGGAACGCGAGATCAAGCGCAAAACCGCGACCAACGCCAAGAAGCTGCGCCTGCCCGGCAAGCTCACCGATTGTTCGGGCGAAGGTGGCCGCGAAACCGAACTCTTCATTGTCGAAGGCGATTCCGCGGGGGGCAGCGCCAAGCAAGCACGTGACCGCAAATCACAGGCGATCCTGCCGATCCGCGGCAAGATCCTCAACGTCGCCAGCGCGACCGCCGACAAGATCCGCGCCAATTCCGAAATCGCCGATCTCGCACTCGCGCTCGGTTGTGGCACCCGCAAGGACTGCGATGCCGATCAACTGCGCTATGATCGTATCATCATCATGACCGATGCGGATGTTGACGGCGCACATATCGCCACGCTGCTGATGACTTTCTTCTTCCAGGAAATGCCCGAAATCGTGCGGCGCGGGCACCTGTTCCTTGCCCAGCCTCCGCTCTACCGTCTCACTGCGGGCAAGGAGAGCCGCTATGCCCGCGATGATGCCCACCGCGCCGAACTGGAAGCCACGGTGTTCAAGGGCAAAAAAGTCGAAGTGTCGCGCTTCAAGGGTCTTGGCGAAATGAACCCGCAGCAATTGCGCGAAACCACCATGGCACCCGAAAGCCGCAGCCTGATCCGCATCACGTTGCCGCAGGAATTCGAACAGCGCGCCGGTGTCGCCCGGCTGGTCGACGAGTTGATGGGCCGTAACCCCGAACACCGCTTCAACTTCATCCAGAACCGCGCGGGCGAGATTGATCGCGATCTGATCGACGCGTGATCCGCGCTGGCAAAATGATGCAGCGCGAAGGCCTTGCGCCCCGGCGCAGGCGCCCTTATCGCTGGCGCCACCGCCAATCAGTCTCACAGGAAAACTTATGACCGATCAGCCGCAGCGTTTTGAAGGCACCAGCAATTACATCGCCACCGATGATCTCAAGGTGGCGGTCAACGCGGCAGTGACCTTGCGCCGTCCGCTGCTCGTGAAGGGCGAACCGGGCACCGGCAAGACCGTGCTGGCGCACGAGATTTCCAAGGCGCTCAATGCCCCGCTGATCGAATGGAACATCAAATCCTCGACCAAGGCCCAGCAGGGCCTCTACGAATATGATGCCGTGGCCCGCCTGCGCGATGGGCAGTTGGGCGAAGAGCGCGTCCACGACATCCGCAATTACATCAAGAAGGGCAAGCTGTGGGAAGCCTTCACCTCGCCCCAGCTTCCGGTGCTGCTGATCGACGAGATCGACAAGGCAGATATCGAGTTCCCGAACGACCTGCTTCAGGAACTCGATCGGATGAGCTTCGACGTCTACGAAACGCAGGAGCGGATCGAGGCCAAGGAACGCCCGATCGTCGTCATCACCTCGAACAACGAAAAGGAGTTGCCCGACGCTTTCCTGCGCCGCTGCTTCTTCCACTACATCAAGTTCCCCGACCGCGAGACGATGCAGGACATCATCGACGTCCACTTCCCCGGCATCCAGAAGGTGCTGGTGAAGAAGGCGATGGATATCTTCTACGACCTGCGCGAAGTGCCGGGGCTGAAGAAGAAGCCCTCGACCAGCGAATTGCTCGACTGGCTGAAGCTGCTGCTGAACGAGGATATGCCGCTCGAGGTGTTGCAGGATGCCAACCCCAACAGTGCGATCCCGCCGCTGCACGGGGCGCTGCTCAAGAACGAGCAGGACATCATGCTGTTCGAACGCTTGGCCTTCATGGCGCGCCGCAACCCTTCATAAGGGCTGCTGCGCGCATCGCGATCAATCGAAGCTGTAGGCCAGTTCGAAATCGCCCCAGCGGCGGCCATTGATCACCAGCGGCACATTGACATTGCGCACCACCAGATAGTTCTGCCCGTCGCCTTCCTGGCGATAGACCGCCATCATGTAGGGGGCCTGGCTCGCCTTGGCCTTGCGATCAATCGGCGCGAGGATGATCCGGCCATTGCGGCAATATTTGGTGTCATGCGCGAGATCACCGGTCGGCATGCGCGAGCGTTCGGTCAGGTGGGTCGGCAGAAAGCCGTTCATGTCGGTGCAGGCCGCGGCGAGCACGCGGCTGTCACCCGCTTTGGCGCTATCGAGGAAGGGCCGCCATTCGCGGTGCGCCCAATCCGAAAGCCGGGTGCGGAAGCGCGGCGGGTTTGATCCGCTGATCGGCTCATAATCTGTATCGAACAGATCAGCCATGCTGAGCGCGCCGCTCGCCAGCGCGGCTTCGGTATGGACAGTAAGCTCGGCGGCAAGCTGCTGCGCGCGCACCACCATGGCGCTGTCTTCGGGCGACAAGCCGGCTTGGACGATGCCATCGAACATCTCGCTCGCGGTCATTTCGAGCTCTTCCATGCGGTCCTTGGCGCCATCGAGCTGCGCCTCGTTGCGCCGCGCCGCACCATCGAAGCTGACGAGCACACCCTGCACCTTGCCGACATGATCGCTGATCGTCGCCGTGGCGCGGGCGATCACATCATTCTGCTTGTCGACTTCTTCCACCAGCGCGCCGACACTGGTGATGGTGGTTTCAATCCGCGCGACCGAAGCCTTGGCCGCATCGCTCGCCTTTGCTCCCGCTTCGATACGGGCGATCACTTCACCGGCTTCGCCATCCAGCGTCTGGATTGTCTGGGTGATTTCCTCGGTCGCCTTGCGGGTGTCGCTGGCAAGGCTCTTCACCTCGCTCGCCACCACCGCAAAGGTGCGGCCCGCATCGCCTGCCCGCATCGCCTCGATCGTGGCGTTGAGCGCGAGAATATTCGTCGTCTCGGCAATATCATCAATATGCTGCGCGCTGCGCCGCACTTGTTCCATCGCCGCGGAAAAGCTCGTCACATGCTGGCCCAATGCGTCGACCAGTTCGAGCAAGGTGTTGATCTGCGCCAGCGAGGACTGGATCAGCGAGGTGCCTTCGCTGAGGCGTTCGATGGCGCGCTCTGACAGCAGGCGCGCTTCATCGCTCGCTTCGGCCACCTTGGATTGATCGGCTTCGAGCGCCGCCACGGTATCGCGCAGCGCATCATGTTCGGCGCGCAGGGTTTCGGACGACTGGATCACCGCTTTCACCACGCCTGCAACGTCGGTGCAGCCCACTGTCACCGCCCCGCAGCTTTCCGGAATCTTCGCAAGTGCGAAGGCATTGGCGGTATCAAGCGAGATCGGTTTCATTCCAGCAGTCCCCTATGTCCCCGCCGGACTTAGAGCGCGATGGTTAGCGCGCGGTTAAGCCCGCATCGCTTTGCTCGCAGAAATGCCAGCGTTTGTGCTCTGGTCAGGCGCTGCGGCGCGCGCTATCTCTCAGGCCATGTTTTTCAATTTCGTCGACGAATTGCGCGCCGCTGGCATCGGGGCCAGCTTCAAGGAGCACCTCACCTTGCTGGAGGCGCTCGACAAGGACGTGATCGAACAGACGCCCGAGGCGTTTTATTACCTCTCCCGCGCCACCTTCGTGAAGGATGAAGGCCTGCTCGACCGCTTCGATCAGGTGTTCCACAAGGTGTTCAAGGGGATCATGACCGATTACGGCCAGAACCCCGTCGATATCCCGGAAGATTGGCTGAAGGCCGTCGCCGAAAAGTTCCTCACGCCCGAGGAGATGGAGAAGATCAAATCCCTCGGCGATTGGGACGAGATCATGGAGACGCTCAAGAAGCGGCTCGAAGAACAGGAAAAGCGCCATCAGGGCGGCAACAAGTGGATCGGCACCGGCGGCACCTCGCCCTTCGGCAATTCGGGCTACAATCCCGAAGGCGTGCGGATCGGCGGGGAGAGCAAGCACGGCCGCGCGATCAAGGTGTGGGAAAAGCGCGAGTTCAAGAACCTCGACAACACCAAGGAACTGGGCACCCGCAACATCAAGATGGCGCTGCGCCGCTTGCGGCGCTTCGCCCGCGAAGGCGCGCAGGATCAGCTTGATCTTGATGCCACCATTGCCGGCACCGCCAAGCAGGGCTGGCTCGATATTCATATGCGCGCCGAACGCCGCAATGCGGTGAAACTGCTGCTGTTCCTCGATGTTGGCGGGTCGATGGATCCCTTCATCAAGCTGGTCGAGGAATTGTTCAGCGCCGCCACGGCAGAGTTCAAGAACCTTGAATTTTTTTACTTCCATAACTGCCTTTACGAAGGCGTGTGGAAGGACAACAAGCGCCGCTGGCAGGAACGCACCAAGACCTGGGACGTGCTCCACAAATACGGGCACGATTACAAGATCGTGTTCGTGGGCGATGCCGCGATGAGCCCCTACGAAATCACCCATCCGGGCGGCTCGGTCGAGCACATGAACGAAGAGGCGGGCGCGGTGTGGCTCCAGCGGGTGACCAACACCTACCCCGCCACCGTGTGGCTCAACCCTGTGCCGGAAAAGCAGTGGAACTATTCGCAGTCGACCAAGATGATCAAGCAGCTGGTCAATGACCGGATGTATCCGCTGACGCTCGAAGGGCTCGATGCCGCGATGCGGGAGCTGAGCCGGAAGCACGGGGCTTGATTGCCTCAGCCTGACATTCGCCACACCCGCTTCGAAGCCGTCCGCCTCCGGCTCGAAGCCTTCGATCCCGGCGCGGGGTGGCGGCTGTGGGTCTATGAATTCCTGCTGTTCGGTTTCAAGCAAGGCTGGGCTTGCCTGTTCGGTGGCCTGCTGCTCGTGCTGCTGCTGGGCACGCACCTATTCTACCCCGACAGCGCGCCGCTCCACCGCTATGATTTCCTGACGTTCGCTGCCATCGCCATTCAGGCCGGGATGCTCGCCTTCCGGCTCGAGACATGGCGCGAGGCGCGCGTCATCCTCATCTTCCACGTTGTCGGCACGGTGATGGAACTGTTCAAGACGCAGGCCGGATCATGGACCTACCCTGAAGCGAGCGTGCTCCACATCGGGGCTGTGCCGCTGTTCTCGGGCTTCATGTATGCCGCCGTGGGGAGCTACATTGCGCGGGTTTGGCGGATCTTCGATTTCCGCTTCTCCGGCTACCCTCCCGC
This sequence comes from Erythrobacter epiphyticus, assembly GCF_034653295.1. Classification (NCBI taxonomy): domain Bacteria; kingdom Pseudomonadati; phylum Pseudomonadota; class Alphaproteobacteria; order Sphingomonadales; family Erythrobacteraceae; genus Erythrobacter; species Erythrobacter epiphyticus. The sequence goes on from NZ_JAYEEU010000009.1 coordinate 201,266, forward strand.
TTGGATGACATGGCTGCTGGCGGCGGCGATCTACATCAACTTCTTCACTCACCACTACACCATCGACATCCGCTGGGGCCTGTTTGCCGCCACGGCAGTGATCTTCTGGCGGACCCGCGTGCACTTCAGGAACTGGCGCGCGCACCGCTGGATGCCGCTGCTGGTCGGCTTCGGGCTCGTTGCACTGTTCATCTGGTTTGCCGAGAATATCGCCACCTTCGCCAATGCCTGGAACTATCCGGGGCAGGAGAAAGAGTGGCAGATGGTCAGCCTCGCCAAATATGGCAGCTGGTATCTGCTGATGCTGATCAGCTTCGTGCTGGTGACGCTGGTGCAACCCGTGAAAGAACCCGATCAGCCTTTCTGATCGAGCTCCTCATTGAGCCGCAGCCCGCAGCGCCAGAAGAAGAACGCCGGCACCAGTCCGAGCAGCGCCGCACCGTAGAGCACATAGCGCACGCTTTCGGCGCCATAGGCCGGTTGCAACCAGTCCGACAGCATCCCGAAGAACAGCGGCCCCAGCCCCAGCCCGATCAGGTTCTGGAAGAACAGCAGCGTGGCTGCCGCAATCGCGCGGGCGCGCAGCGGGACAAGCCCTTGCGCGGCGGAATAGGTCGGCCCGTAATAGAAGGAATTCATCACGGTCGGCACGAATAGCAGCACCAGTGCGAGCGGCCAGCTTGGCGCGTGATAGGCCGCCAGCGCCAGCGGCACCGCCAGCGCCATTCCGATGGCAGGTGCGCTCAACACATGGCGCCGGTTCTTCGCGCCAAAGCGATCCGCCAGATAACCGCCGAGCCACGTGCCAAGCATCCCGCCGAGCCCGCCGATCAGCCCGAACCACAGGCCCACCTGTCCCGGGGTCAGATCATGGGTGCGCTGGAAAAAGATCGTCGTCCATGTGGTCTTGCCGTAAGACAGGAACGCCGCGGCAGAGCCCGCGCAGAGCAGCAGCACAAAGGCGCGCGAACGCATCACTTCGGCAACGGCCTGCCCCAGCGGGAGCGCGGCGGGCTGGCTTTGCCCGCGCAGGATTGCTGCCGCATCCGCCTGACGCGGGTCTTTGAGAACGAACCACACCACCAGCGCCAGCGCCACGCCCGGCAGGCCGACAATCACGAAAGCCTCGCGCCAGCTCATCAGATCAGCCAGCGTGCCGCCAATGATCATGCCCATCAGCGTGCCGATAGGAATTCCCAGCGAATAAAACGCCAGCGCTGACGATCGCTTTGCCGGCGGAACCATATCGCTGATCAGCGAATGGGCTGGCGGCGTGCAGCCCGCCTCGCCCACGCCCACACCGATGCGCGCCAGCAGGAGTTGCACGAAATTCTGCGCCAGCCCGCACAGCGCGGTCATCGCCGACCACAGGCCAAGCGCCACCGCGATCAGTTTCGGGCGGCTCGTCGTGGCGCGATCAGCAAAGCGTGCGATCGGTATGCCGAGCACGGTGTAGAACAACGCGAAGGCCAGCCCGGTCATCAAGCCAATCTGGGTGTCGGAAAGCTTGAGATCGCGGGCAATCGGCTCGGCGAGGATATTGACGATCTGCCGGTCGATAAAATTGAAGATGTAGACGATCAGCAGAATCCATAGCGTCACCCTGACCGAACGGGTGCCGGGCATGCTGCCCGCGGTGGTTGCCATGATATCTCTCTCCCCTCACCGGCGGCTTTGGCGCCGCATCTTATGATCTGTCTGGCCTTGGGGCTCAGCCGTAAAGCAGCACGTCGCGGACATCGGCGATCCAAGCCGCTTCATCCTGTGACGCCATGACGTCAAGATCGTGCGGCGTCGCCGCGCTGTCATCAACCCATCGGCGCAGCGCAGACCCGCCATTGATGACGTCAATCGCCAGCCGATCACGCTCGTATTCGTAAGGGAAATCGCGCCAGATCGGATAATCGGGATAAAGCACACGGATCGCCTTGAACGCGAGCGCCTGCAACCGCCACGGGCGGAAAGCGTCGTGCCCATAAAAGCCACCTTCAGCGTGGATCATCAGGGCGTTACACAAGGTTCCTGCGTGCTTGTGGAAAGTCGGTTCGAACCAGCATTCGCGCAAGGCACAGCCCGCCAGCCATTCCGGTGCAAGCTGGCGCATCACCTTGAGCACGCCGCCCGCCGCCACATCGGGCGCGCCGAACAGCACTTCGAGCGGACGGGTGGTGCCACGCCCCTCTGACAGCGTGGTGCCTTCGATCATCACGGTGCCCGCATAGCTGCGCGCCATGTTGAGATTGGCGGCGTTCGGCGATGGATTGATCCAGATGCGCGATGCTGGCCAGCCATACCCATCCGAATCATCAGGGCGCCAGCCCTCCATCGCCACCACCTTGTAGGCGACATCAAGGCCGAAATGCCGAATGAACCAGTGGCCCATTTCGCCCATTGTCAGCCCATGGCGCATCGGCATGGCCGCCGCGCCGACAAAGCTTTCCTGCCCTGGCACCAGCAAGGTGCCTTCGACCGGACGCCCGGCGGGATTGGGCCGATCCAGCACCCACACTTCCTTGCTGTGCTTCGCTGCCTCTTCGAGCAAGTAGAGCAGTGTGGTGACGAAGGTGTAGATCCGGCAGCCGAGATCCTGAAGATCGAACAGGAACACATCTGCGCTCGCCATCATCTGTGCGGTCGGCCGCCGCACCTCGCCGTAAAGCGAGAAGATCGGGATGCCGTAACGGGGATCGATCTCGTCCGCGGTCTCGATCATGTTGTCCTGCTTGTCGCCCTTCAAGCCGTGCTGCGGGCCAAAGGCACTGGTGATGTTCACCCCCGCCCCGATCAGCGCATCAAGGCTGTGATCGAGCTGCGCTGTCACGCTCGCCGGGTGTGCGATCAGCGCGACGCGGCGGCTGTCCAGCTGGCGAAGCAAGGCAGGATCGGTGAGGAGGCAATCAATTCCGAACTTCATGTTCGCAGGGTTGGATGAGCAATCACGCAAAGGCAATGGCAATCGCGCCGATCGTCCCCATATGGTGATGATGGAATGGACCCCCGCGCTGATTGCGATCGCATGGACGCTTACGCTGAGTGGTGCGGGCGGTGCGCTCACCACAATCGGCAGCTGGTATCGCGCCCTGCGCAAACCGCGCTGGCAGCCGCCTGATTGGCTGTTTGGCCCGGCATGGACGGTGATCCTCGGTCTTGCGGGCTGGAGTTTCTACATCGCCATCACAGCCGCGCCTTCGCCCGAGGCCTTGGCGATCATCAGCGCGCTGTTCGCGATGAATTTCGTGCTGCACTTCCTGTGGTCACCGCTGTTCTTCCACTTGCAGCGGCCGGATTGGGCGCTGGCGGAAAATGCGCTGCTGTGGCTTTCGGTGGCAGCCTTGCTGCTGGGCGTGCCGCGCCTGACCGGATCGAGCTTTGCCGGATGGCTGCTGGTTCCCTATTTCGCCTGGGTCAGCTTCGCCTTCATCCTCAATCTCAAGATCGTGCAGCTCAATGCGCCGTTCCGCGGCCGGATCATGCCGGCGACGGATTAACGCTCAACGATCCATTGACGGCAGGCTTCGGAGTGGAACTCGGGCTTGCCCGGCGGGAAGGCAAGCGCCCAGAATTGCAGGGTGCCATCGCCGTGATCGACAATCGCATTGAGCGCGACCTGCGCAGGCGCGGGCAGCTCGGCGGCGATCTGCGCCTTCAGCACCAGCTCATCACGATCGTGGACGCAGGTGATATCGACGCGCTCGACCGATGCATCGCGCATTCCTTCGCGGAAGGCATCGAAATCATAGGCCGCCCACCGGGTTGAGGGCGAGAGATTGAATTCGCGGTAATAGGTGCCGCCGATCGGCTGCCAGAAAATTTCGAAGCAGGTTGTCTGCCACAGATTATCGGTGCGCAGCGGCGGCGCGGCCTCGGGCACGACAATGCGATCAATCTTGCCATCGAGTCTGAACTCTGCCTCACAACCGCTTTCGGTTGCACGGATTTGCGCAGTGACAGCGCGGATAGGGCCGAGATCGCAGGCGACATGAAGCATCAGGGGTTGCATGGCAGTGTGATGCCGCTTGCCCCGCCCGAGGGCAAGACACTTCACCTCGCCTGCCCACACTGTTACAGGCCCGCCCCTATGAGCACTTACGAATCTGCCTTGCTGCGCCTGCTGGACGAACGCGGCTATATCCACCAGATGACCGATGCCGCCGCGCTTGATGCGCTGGCGACCAAGCAGATCGTGCCCGGCTATATCGGCTTTGATCCGACCGCACCGTCGCTGCATGTTGGTTCGATGGTGCAGATCATGCTGCTGCGCCGCCTGCAACAGGCCGGGCACAAGCCGATCGTGGTGATGGGCGGTGGCACCGGGAAGATCGGCGATCCGAGCTTGCGCGACGAAGCCCGCAGCCTGCTCACAACCGATAAGATCGCCGAGAACGTCGCCTCGATCCGCCGCATTTTCGATCGCTTTCTCACCTTTGGTGACGGGCCGAGCGATGCGATCATGGTCGACAATGCCGAATGGCTCGACGCGCTCGAATACATCCCCTTCCTGCGCGAAGTCGGCCAGCATTTCTCGGTCAACCGGATGCTGAGCTTTGATTCGGTCAAGCAGCGGCTTGATCGCGAACAATCGCTCAGTTTCCTCGAATTCAACTACATGATCCTGCAAGCCTATGATTTCCGGGAGCTGTCGCAGCGCTATGGCTGCCGCTTGCAGATGGGCGGCAGCGATCAGTGGGGCAACATCGTCAACGGCATCGAATTGACCCGCCGGATGGACGGGGTCGAGGTGTTTGGCGTCACCACCCCGCTGCTCACGACGGCAGATGGTGCCAAGATGGGCAAGACCGCGGCGGGCGCAGTGTGGCTTAATGAAGATGCCCTGCCCTCGTGGGATTTCTGGCAATATTGGCGCAACACCGATGATCGCGATGTCGGCAAGTTCCTGCGCCTGTTTACCGATCTGCCGCTCGAAGAAATCGCCCGGCTTGAAAGCCTGGAGGGCGCCGAAATCAACGCCGCCAAGATCGTGCTGGCCAATGAAGTCACCGCGCTGGTGCGCGGCCGCGATGCCGCCAGCAAGGCCGAGGCGACCGCGCGCGAGACCTTTGCCGGGAACGGCGCGGGTGAGGATTTGCCAAGCCTCGTCGCCGGGCCGGATGGCGTGCGGATTGCCGCTGCTCTGACCGAGCTTGGCTTTACCGCTTCCAACGGCGAGGCCAAGCGCAAGCTGGCAGAAGGCGCGGTCAAGCTGGACGGGGCGATCATCCATGATCCCATGCACCTGATCCAGCCTGCTACGGGTGAGACCCTGCGACTCAGCCTCGGCAAGAAAAAACACGCACTTATCACGGGTTGAGTGCTTTTTTCCGTACCCGGCTTTACCAAATGTCAGCCTTTTGCTGGCACTTACACATCTCGCGATTTCATAAGGAGGAGCGCGGGCCGTGTCTGCGGGAGCCAATCTCAGCGTAACCGACTTGCGGCGCGCAACGCGCCATCCGGTGAATTATCGGGCTGTTGTCGAGCATCTCACACAGGGTGATCTCGAACTGCATATTCGGAATCTCTCGGCGCATGGGTTCATGATCGACGATGCGCCCGCCTTGCAGCGGGGTGATCGCGTGATGATCCGCCTGCCCGTGGTCGGCCGGATCGAGGCCTACGTGATCTGGACCGCTGATACCCGCGCCGGCTTCCAGTTCGAACGCATCATCCGCTTTGATGCAATGGACGAGATTCTCGATCGCTTGCAGCCCAATCCGCGGCTGCGCCGTCACCGCTGAAGCCGGGCTGCCAGCCCCCGATAGTTTAGCTCGCTTGGCATCGCCGCGCCTGCCTGCCATGGCAGCGGTGTGACTGTGCACGAACCATCCTCAGAGCCCCGGCAGCATCCGCTGCGGGTGCACAATTTCCGCTGCTACTTCATCGGTCGCCTGGCGATGACGCTGGCGCAGTATGCCATGCTGCTGATCATTGGCTGGCAGACCTACAACATCGCGCGCGATGCCGGAATGAGCGTGGCGCAAGCCTCGGGACAACTGGCGCTTATCGGGCTGTTCCAATTCCTGCCGGTCTTCGTGCTGACCCCCTTTTCCGGATTGGCAGCCGACCGGTTTGATCGCCGCCGGCTTGGGCAAGCGATGGTGGCAGTGCAATTGCTCTGCGCCAGCGTGCTCGCGCTCACCACGTTCAGCGGTTCGATCACGCCGGGTGTGTTGTTTGCTGTCGCCGCCCTGCTGGGGATTGCGCGCTGTTTTTCAGGGCCAGCGCTCTCGGCGCTGGCGCCCAATCTGGTGCCCAAGGCGATCTTGCCCACGGCCATCGCGCTTTCCTCGATCGCGTGGCAGGCAGGCACGATTGCCGGGCCTGCCATCGGCGGCGTGCTGTATGGCGTGGCCCCCGCCCTGCCCTATGCAGTCGCCACAGCGCTGCTGGCTATCACGCTCATCGCCTTCGGGATGATCGGCACGGTCGAACAACCCGCCTTGCGCAAGGATGTGCGCCCGATTGGCCAGATCCTCGACGGGCTCGCTTATGTGGTGCGCAACAAGATGGTGCTCGGCACGATCACGCTGGATCTGTTCGCCGTGTTTCTGGCCGGAGCCACCGCGCTTTTTCCGGTCTATGCCCGCGACATCCTGCAAAGCGGCGAGCTGGGCCTCGCCCTGTTGGCCGCCGCGCCCGGAGTCGGCGCGCTGGTGACAGCCGCATGGTTTTCGTGGCGTCCGATTGATAGCCATGTCGGCCCCAAGATGCTGTGGTCGGTCGCGGTATTTGGCGTGGCCACCATCATCTTCGGGGTATCCACATCGCTGCCACTCAGCCTGGCCATGTTGTTCATCGTCGGGGCGGCGGACATGTTCAGCGTCTATATCCGCCAATCGCTGATCCAGCTCCACACCCCGGATGACAAGCGCGGGCGGGTATCCTCGGTGAGCCAGCTTACCATCAGCGCATCCAACGAAGGCGGCGATTTCTTCTCCGGCAGTCTCGCCTTCCTGATCGGGCCGGTCGCCGCCGTGGTGGCGGGCGGAGTCGGCGCGATCATCACCGTCGCAGTGTGGAGCCGCCTGTTTCCGGTGCTGCGCACCACCAGGACCTTCGATCCGCCGCCGGAACTGCTACACCCTTCCCGCAAGACCCACTCTCAGGAGGCCTGACATGAAAGCCGACAGCATCTTAGCCACGATTGGCAACACCCCGCACATTCGCCTTGCCCGGATGTTCCCCGACCACGAGGTCTGGGTGAAGTCCGAGCGCGCCAATCCCGGCGGTTCGATCAAGGATCGCATCGCGCTTGCCATGGTCGAGGATGCCGAGGCGCGCGGCTTGCTCAAGCCCGGCGGCACGATTGTCGAGCCAACCAGCGGCAACACCGGGATCGGCCTTGCGATGGTTGCCGCGGTCAAGGGCTACAAGCTGGTGCTGGTCATGCCCGAATCCATGTCGGTGGAACGGCGGCGACTGATGCTGGCCTACGGTGCAAGCTTTGATCTGACCGCGCGCGAGAAAGGCATGCGCGGTGCGATCGAACGCGCAGAAGAGCTGGTGAACACCACCCCCGGCGCATGGATGCCGAGCCAGTTCGACAATGCCGCCAACCCCGCCGTGCACGCCCGCACCACCGCGCAGGAAATCCTCGCCGATTTTGCCGATAGCCCGATTGATGTGATGATCACCGGGGTCGGCACCGGCGGCCACCTGACAGGCTGCGCCGAAGCGCTGAAAAAGCATTGGCCGGGCCTGAAGGCCTATGGTGTCGAGCCCGCTCTGTCGCCGGTCATCAATGGTGGCCAGCCCGGCCCACACCCGATCCAGGGGATTGGCGCAGGGTTCATCCCCGGCAATCTCCACACCGCCGCGATTGACGGCGCGATTGCGGTCGATGCGGACGAGGCCAAGGAGATGGCCCGCCGCGCCGCTTGCGAGGAAGGGATGCTCGTTGGCATTTCCTCGGGCGCAACGCTCGCGGCGATCGCGCGCAAATTGCCGGAACTGCCGGCGGGCAGCCGGGTGCTCGGCTTCAATTACGATACGGGCGAGCGCTACCTTTCGGTGCCGGATTTCCTGCCGGTGGAGTAAACGCGCGCGGGACATTGCCAAACCGCGTCTGCCTGATACGTCTCCCGGCAGGAAAACAGGGAGACACAGCATGAAACGAGATTTGGCAGGCTTGAGCATGGTCGCGGCAATTGCCCTGATGGCCGCGCCGTTGGCGGCTGAGACGCCGCAGCGCGATGTGATCGCGGCCAAGGTCGATCAGCAGCATGAGGCCACCATCAAGGCGCTGCGTGACTGGATCGCCCTGCCCACCATCGCCGCGGAAAAGCGTGGCACCCCCGAAGGCGCAGAATATATGCGCCAACTGGCGCTTGATGCAGGCTTCCAGCAGGCCAAGATCATTCCGACCGATGGCGTGCCCGCCGTGTTCGCGACACTCGATCAAGGGGCGCCGACCACGCTTGGCATCTACTTCATGTATGATGTGAAGCAGTTTGATCCGGCGGAATGGAATGCGCCGCCGCTCGAAGGGCGGTTGGTCGAACGGCCCGGCGAAGGGGTCAGCATGGTCGGGCGCGGTGTCGTCAACCAGAAGGGTCCGCAAATGGCCTTTCTCGCCGCGATCAAGGCGATCCACGCCAGCGGGCGCAAGCTTCCCGTCAACATCGTGCTGGTGGCCGAGGGCGAGGAAGAAGTCGCCTCGACACACTTTGACCAGGTCATCGCCGTGCCCGAAGTTCAAGCGGCGTTGGCGAAGACCATGGGCGTCTTCATCCCCGCCGCGAACCAGAACCGCGATGGCAGCGCCGAGATCACGCTGGGTGCCAAAGGCGCGGTGGAATTCCAGCTGGTGGTGGGCGGCGAGACCTCGGACAAATATCCCAAGACCGATGTCCACTCGTCCAACCATGCGCGGATCGAAAGCCCGGCGTGGCGGCTGGTGAAGGCGCTCGACACCTTGGTGGCGGATGATGGCCACACGCCAGCAATCGATGGCTGGTTCGAGAATGTGCAGCCGCTGACCGCGCGGCAAAAGGAACTTATTGCACAGGCCGCAAACCCCGAGCGCGAGAAGCAGGAAAAGGCACTGCTTGGCGTTGGCAAATGGATCGGTGACGAGGACTACCAGACGAGCCTTGAACGCTTCTACTCGCAGCCCACTGTCAACATCCAGGGCCTCGTTGCGGGCTACACCGGTGAAGGCGGCAAGACAGTGCTGCCGGGCCGCGCCGAGGCCAAGCTCGAATTCCGACTGGTTCCCAAGATGACCAAAGCCGAAGCTGTTTCCAAGCTCAAGGCGCACCTCGCCAAGCGCGGCTTCGATGATGTGCAGGTGACGGTTTCGGGCGGCTATGGCCCCAATGAAACCGCCGAGGATTCGGTGCTGATCCGCGCGCAGAAGCGGATGTTCGAGGAGAAGGGCATTGCCTACACCATCCGTCCGCGCAACGCGGGGAGCTGGCCGGGCGTCGTGTTCAACGGCGCGCCGCTCAACCTGCCCGCCTCGCAATTCGGGCTCGGGCGCGGAGGCGGTGCCCATGCGCCGAACGAGTGGTTCCTGATCGAAAGCAGCGATCCCAAGGTCTATGGCCTCGACGAGGCAACCATGGCCTATGTCGATTACCTCTACGTGCTGGCTGAAGAGGCAGCGCGCTAGGCTTCGGCCAGTCCCACGATCCTGAGCATTTCACCCACAAATTGCTCAGGCTCGCGGGCAACAAGCGTGCCGGCGGCATTGAGCAAGAGCCCGCCGTGCAACATCATCCATGTGCGCATCACCCGTCGGCGCGCTGTATCGGTATCCCTCTCGCCGGGCGCAAGCACCGCTAGGGCGCGCGCGATCACCCGGTTGCGCTCCATGGCAAGGTTGGCACTCGCCTCCCCGGCTTCGGCACGCTGCCGCATCATGAGCGCATAGAGCTGCGGGCGGGCGAGGCCGAAACGCAGGTATGTCTCGACAAAGGCGACAGGTTCATCGGGGGCTTCGAGCGCGGCAGCAAGCAAGGCGAAGCCCTGTGCGCCGACTTCGCGGAGCAAGCCTTCGCGGTCGGTGAAATGATGGTGCAGCGTGCGGTGGGCAACACCAATGTGCTGCGCGAGCGCGCGCATGGTGATGCCCTGCTCACCCACCTCCTCGATCAGATCGAGGACGAGCGCGATGGTTTCGCTGCGCACATCGCCGTGGCGATAGGACGCGCGACTACTCACGTCAGCTTTTTCAGGTGCCAGGCGACTTTCATGACCGCAACCTCCTCGCCCGCTTCATCGCGCAGCGATACGTCAACGTCAAAGGCGACCTTGCCTTCGGCATCGAGGAGCGCGGTCAACTCAGCCGCCTCGCGGGACAGCGTGCCTTGGGCCGTGATAGTGCCTTTGGCGATGCGGAGGTAACGAATCTCGGCCGCGCCCGCGACGGGTCTGACGCTGGCGAGGCGCTGCGCGAAGCTCCCGGCCATGACCGCGCCCGATGCGGCTTCACCCAAAGTAAAGAGCGCACCTGCGTGCTGCGTGCCGATGTGATTGATGGTGGTGGGCGCCTGGGCAAGCCTGGCGGTGGCGCGGCCATCGGACACTTCGGTGATTTCCACCCCGACATGACTGGCAAAAGGCACGCTGGTGGCAAGCTGGGTGCGGATCAGTTCAAACAGGGACATCGTTTCGACCTCATAATTATCCAATGGATAAATACTGATCGCAGGCCCGAGCGCGCCTGTCAATCGCACCCGCTCGATGTGTCACAAACGGAAAGAGCCGCCCTGCCAGAAGCGGGGCGACCCATTTTTGTGTTCAAATCGGAACGTCGATCAGGCGGCGGTCGCGAAGGCCTCCGCCGGCAGCTTCATCATGTATTCGCTGCCTGCTTCGAGCTTGCGGCGCAGCGCGCCCGCATCCGGCAGGAAGCGTTCGGAATAGTAATTTGCTGACACCAGCTTGGCTTCGTAGAACGCCTTGTCCTCGGGCTCGCCCGCCAGCTTGCTGAGCGCAACCTTGGCCATCTTCAGCCAGAAGAAGCCGAGCGTCACAATGCCCATGATGTGCATGTAGTGATGCGCGCCCGCGCCGAGGTGGTTGGGATTGGCCATGGCGTTCTGCATGAACCACATGGTCGCCGCCTTCTGCTCGCCCAGCGCCTTTTCGAGCCGCTCGGCAATCGCCTTCAGCGCATCGACCTGCTTGGCCGCGGCGATTTCCTCATCGATCATCGCGAAGAACAACTGGATCGCCTTGCCACCACCGGCAGCCAGCTTGCGCCCGCACAGGTCCATCGCCTGCACGCCATTGGTGCCTTCGTAGATCATCGCGATGCGGCTATCGCGCACGAACTGCTCCATGCCCCATTCGCGGACATAGCCGTGGCCGCCATAGACCTGCTGCATGTTGGTGGCGATGTCATAGCCCTTGTCGGTGCCGTAGCCCTTGATCACCGGGGTCATCAGCCCGATCAGCAGATCCGCGGTCTCGCGCTCTTCCGGGGTTTGTGCCTTGTGCGTCAGATCGACTTGCAGCGCGCCCCACAGGCACAGCGCCCGCATGGCTTCGGTGAAGACCTTGGCGTCCATCAGCATGCGGCGCACATCGGGGTGCACGAAGATCGGATCGGCTTTCGCCTCCGGCTCGGCCGGGCCCGCCAGCGCGCGGCCCTGACGGCGATCAAGCGCATAGGTCACCGCGTTCTGATAAGCGACTTCGGCCTGGGCATAGCCCTGGATACCGACGCCAAGGCGTGCCGCGTTCATCATGATGAACATCGCGGCAAGACCCTTGTTCTCCTCGCCGACCATCCAGCCCTTGGCCCCGTCGTAGTTGAGCAGGCAGGTCGCGTTGCCGTGGATGCCCATCTTCTTTTCGATCGAGCCGCAGGACACACCGTTGCGCTCGGCCGGATTGCCATTCTCGTCGAGAATGAACTTGGGCACGATGAACAGCGAAATGCCCTTGGTGCTGTCGGGCGCGCCCGGGGTCTTGGCCAGCACAAGGTGGATGATGTTGCTGGTGAGATCATGCTCGCCAGCGGAGATGAAGATCTTGGTGCCGGTGATCGCGTAGGAGCCATCACCATTCGGCACGGCCTTGGTGCGGATCATGCCAAGATCCGTGCCGCAATGCGGTTCGGTCAGGTTCATGGTGCCCGACCATTCGCCCGAGATCATCTTGGGGACATACATCGCCTTCTGCTCGTCTGAACCCTTGGCGAGGATCGCCGAGATCGCCCCGGCGGTGAGGCCGGGATACATCGCAAAGGCCTGATTGGCGGTGCCGGTATATTCCTCCAGCACAAAGCCGAGCACATGCGGCAGGCCCTGCCCGCCGAACTCTTCGGGCTGGGCGAGCGTGCCCCACCCGCTTTCGACATAGGCCTGATAGGCTTCCTTGAAACCCGGCGGAGTCGTCACCGAACCATCATCATGACGGGTGCAGCCATGCTCATCACCCGCCTGATTGATCGGCGCGAGCACTTCGGCACAGAACTTGCCCGCCTCGTTGATCACCGTGTCGATCATGTCCGGCGTGGCGTTCTCGAAGCCCGGCAGATTGCCGTAGCTTGCCAGATCAAGCAGCTCGTTGACGATGAAGCGCGTGTCGCGGGTGGGGGCGGTGTAGGTCGGCATCACTCAGATCCCTTCAGTGATTTCAGGCAGTGGGTTGGAGGTTGCTATCGGGTCTGGCCCAATTCGAGCTGCTCGATCTCGGCGACAAAATCCGTCAATTCCTTGATCGAGGAATCAATATCGGCGCGCTGCGCCTTGAGCTTGGCAATGTGCGCGCGGCATTTCTCAATCGTGACACGCCGCTGCTCGACGCGGCCATCATCGAGATCGTAGAGATCGATCATCTCGCGGATTTCGGTGAGGCTGAACCCGACATTCTTGGCGCGCATGATCCAGGCAAGCCGCGCACGATCGCGCTTCGAATAGACGCGGGTCAGTCCGACCCGCGCCGGACTGATCAGGCCTTCATCTTCGTAGAAGCGCAAAGCACGGGCGGTGCAGCCGAATTCCGAGGTGAGATCGGAAATGGTGAACTGTTCGCGGGCGTGCTTGTCAGGCCGATCAAGATGCGCGCCGGTGCGGCGGTGTTCATTCGCAGGATCGATCGCGGGCGGGTTCACAGGTGCGGTAGCCATGCCGCCGCTGATACCTTCCCTTTACGTGAGCGTCAAGTCTTGACCTTTACGAGAACAGGCTGCCCCTCGCCCCCTTGCTCGACTCGCCGGTAAAAGCAGCTCGTTGCCCCGGTGTGGCAGGTCGGCCCGGCAGGCACGGCGCGAATCACCAGCGCATCCTGATCGCAATCGACCAGAACCTCAGCAACCTTGAGCACGTTGCCCGAGGTTTCCCCCTTCATCCACAAGCGCCCGCGCGAGCGCGACCAGAAGGTAACGTTTCCGCTGGCCAGAGTCGCGGCCAGCGCATCGCGGTTCATATGCGCCACCACCAGCACCGCACCGCTTGCCGCGTCCACCACCACGGCGGTCAACAGACCGGTGACGGGATCGAACACGGGGGCAAAGCGCGTTCCCTGTTCGCGCTCTTCGGGGGAAAGGGGCGTCTCGTTCATGGCTTGGTCCGGCTAAGGGTAAAGTCTGCAAATGCTGCGAATGTTGCAGACTGACAACAGAAGGGGTGAAAAAACCATCCTGAATGAAAATTCATCTTCCGCAAGCGTAACAGGAGTGAAAGAAACAACCCGAGCCTTTCGAGGTTCACCACCGGAATTTTTCGTCGCCGGCCTCGCTGGCGACATTCAGAAGAGTTCAGGGGGCGGTCGTAACGCAGGCTGGCAGCGGGGTGCCAGTGCGAACGAACGACCGAACGATGAGGGATCGGATCCTGGTTGCCCATTTAGGGGGTGGCAGCCTGAGCTCGAAAGAGCGGATCCTCACCGCTTCGTCACGTGGCGCCCGGGGTCTTCATGGCCCCGGGCGTTGTGTTTTGGGGCTTCGCTTTCATTCTGTTCGGCCGGACGAGTCCGCCACGAGGGCAAAGCACACAATGGCGACGCTGGCCGCGCCCGCTGCGTCCAAGGCGCGGACACAGGCCTGCGTGGTCGCCCCGCTGGTCAGCACATCATCAACCACCACCACCGCGCGCCCGGCGATTCTGGCAGCATGTCTTGGTGACACTGTAATCGCGCCAGCAAGCGCGGCGGCCCGCGCCGCGCGCCCCAACCCGCCAAGGCTTGGCGTGCGGGTTTGGCGCACAAGACCATCCACCAGCAAATCGCCCTTGCCCGCCTGCGCCAGTTCGCGCGCCAGCAACGCGGCCTGGTTGAACCCGCGGTGCCATAGTCGCCAACGATGCAGCGGCACGGGGATCAACAGCGGCACAGGCAAATCTGGCAAGGGATCGGGCAGCCGCGCGGCCATCAGCCGCCCCATCAACCCAGCCAGCGCGATCTTGCGCCCATGCTTGAGATTGAGCACCAACTGGCGCGAGGTGTCATTATACAGCGTTGCCGCCATCACCGGCATGACACCGGCATTCTCGGCAGGCTCTTCGGGAAAGGCGAGCGTGCCCCAGCAATCGGCGCACAAGCCGCCCTGCCGCGCCAAAGCGGCGCCGCAAAGCGGGCAACGCGGCGGGTAGACAAAGTCCACCAGCGGCTTCAGCCCTTCGGCAAGGTGCGACCCGAAGTGCATGCTGCCAGTGTCTCACGGCTTGCACCCCGCTGGCAAGCGCGGCAGGAGCGCGGGGATGACCGAGCCCCGCATTCCGACGATCTTTGCCCCGCAGCGCCGTTTGCGTCGCTGGCAGCGCGCCTGCGCTCGCCAGCAAACCGCCTGGCCGGCGGCGGCGCGCTACATCCTTGATGATATCACCGAGGACGTGATCGAACGGCTCGCCTTTGTGCAGCACCAACCCGCTCGCGCCATGGTGCTGGGAGATATCACCGGCGCGTTGCACACAGCCTTGCAAGCGCAAGGCGCGGTTTTGGCCGATGCTGCCGCGATTGATCCGGAAGCGCCATGGCCATCATCCGGCTTCGATTTCATCGCCGTGATCGGCATCCTTGATGCCGTGAATGACCTGCCGGGCGCGCTCATCCACATCCGCAACGCGCTGGCGCCCGGCGGGCTGGCGATCGCAAGCTTCATCGGCGGCGCCAGCCTTGCGAGCCTTCGTGCCGCCATGCTCGCCGCCGAGCCCGAAAGACCGGCGGCGCGGATGCATCCGCTGGTCGATCCGCGCGCCGCGCCGCAATTGCTCCAGCGCGCCGGGTGGAAGGATCCGGTGGTGGATACCCATGCCCTCGCCGTGCGCTACTCCTCGCTCGCGACGCTGGTGGGCGATCTGCGCGATCAGGGCCTTGGCAGCGCGCTCGCCGATGCCGCGGCTCCGCTCGGCCGGGCGGCCCGGCAGCGCGCCGAAGCCGCCTTCGCTTCGCGTGCCGACGAGAGCGGCAAGACCCCCGAAACCTTCGAAATCATCACCCTCACCGGGCGCCGCTCGCTCGCCGGAACCTAGGCCTTCAGCGCAGCCTGAGCCGCCGCAAGCCGCGCAATCGGCACGCGGTAGGGCGAGGCGCTGACATAATCGAGCCCAACCTTCTCGCAGAACGCGATGCTCGCCGGGTCGCCGCCATGTTCGCCGCAAATGCCGAGCTTGATTTCGGGCCGGGTCGCCCTGCCCCGCTCCGCCGCGAGCTCGACCAACTGGCCAACCCCTTCGATATCAATGCTGACAAAGGGATCGCGCGGGAAAATGCCCTTGTCGACATAGGGCGCAAGGAACCGCGCCGAATCATCGCGCGAAACGCCAAGGGTCGTCTGTGTGAGATCATTGGTGCCGAAGGAGAAAAACGCGCCCTCCTCGGCAATCTCGCCCGCCATCAGCGCAGCGCGCGGCAATTCGATCATCGTGCCAACGAGGTAAGCGATCCGCGTGCCCAATTCAGCGAACACCTCTTCGGCGACCCGATCGACCAGCGCCTTGAGAATCGCCAGCTCGCGCTTGGTGGCGACGAGCGGGATCATGATTTCGGGCAGCGGCGCCTCTCCGCTCGCCACCTTTACCGCACAGGCGGCCTCGAAGATCGCGCGCACCTGCATCTCGTAGATTTCGGGATAGGTGATCCCCAAGCGGCAACCGCGATGGCCCAGCATCGGGTTGAATTCATGCAATTCGCCCGCGCGCCGCTTGAGATGATCGACCCCGAGGCCCGTCGCATCCGCAAGTTCGGCAAATTCGGCATCGCCGTGGGGCAGGAATTCATGCAGCGGCGGATCAAGCAGACGGATGGTGCACGGCAGACCAGCCATCACCTCGAAGATCGCGGTGAAATCCGCCCGCTGTTCGGGCAGCAGCAGCGCCAGCGCCTTGCGCCGCCCGGCCTCGTTATCGGCAAGGATCATCTGACGCACCGCGCTGATCCGGCTGGCTTCGAAGAACATGTGCTCGGTGCGGCACAGTCCGATGCCTTCCGCGCCGAACTGCCGCGCCATGCGGCAATCATCGGGCGTTTCGGCATTGGTGCGCACACCCATGCGCCGCAGGCCATCGGCCCATTCCATCAGGATCGCGAAATCACCCGCCAGCTCCGGCTCGACCGTCGGCACGATGCCCAGCATCACCTGACCACTCGCCCCGTCGAGCGTGATGGCATCGCCTTCCTTGAGCTCGGTCGTACCGATCCGCAGCGTGCGCGCGGTGCGATCGATCGAGACCCCGCTCGCACCCGAAACGCAAGGCCGGCCCATGCCGCGCGCCACGACGGCGGCGTGGCTCGTCATCCCGCCGCGCGCTGTCAGAATGCCCTGCGCCGCGTGCATGCCGTGGATATCCTCGGGCGAGGTTTCCACGCGGACAAGAATGACTTTCTCGCCGCGCCCCGCCCAGCTTTCCGCGGTATCGGCATCGAGCACGATCCGGCCCGCCGCCGCACCGGGCGAGGCGGGCAGGCCAGTGGTAAGCACATGGCGTTCGGCTTCGGGATCGAGTGTCGGGTGAAGCAATTGATCCAGCGCCATCGGATCGACCCGCCGCACCGCCTCGCGCTGATCGATGAGGCCTTCGTGCACCATGTCGACCGCCATCTTGAGCGCGGCCTTGGCGGTACGCTTGCCCGAGCGGGTCTGGAGCATCCACAGCTTGCCGCGCTCGACGGTGAATTCGATGTCCTGCATGTCGCGGTAGTGCCGCTCGAGCAGATCGAACACCCGCGCCAGCTCGCCATAGGCAGCGGGCATGGCCTCTTCCATCGAAAGCGGCTTGGCCCCCGCAGCCTCGCGCGCCGCCTTGGTCAGGTATTGCGGCGTGCGGATCCCCGCGACCACATCCTCGCCCTGCGCGTTGATCAGGTATTCGCCGTAATAGGCGCGCTCGCCCGTCGCCGGATCGCGGGTAAAGGCAACCCCGGTGGCGCTGGTGTCGCCCATATTGCCGAAAACCATCGCCTGCACGTTGACAGCGGTGCCCCAGTCGCCGGGAATGTCGTTAAGGCGGCGATAGACCTTGGCCCGGTCCGAATCCCAGCTGTCGAACACCGCGCGGATCGCGCCCCACAACTGTTCGTGGACATCCTGCGGGAACGGGCGGCCGAGTTCTTCTTCGACAATGCCCTTGTATTCGGCAACGAGCGCCTGCCAATCTTCCGCCGACATTTCGGTGTCGGCATAAAAGCCCTTGTCTTCCTTGGCGATTTCGAGCGCTTCTTCAAACAGCCCGTGATCAATCCCGAGCACGACATCGCCATACATCTGGATGAAGCGGCGATAGGAATCCCAGGCAAAGCGCGCATCGCCCGAAGAGGCGGCCAGCCCTTCGACCGTCGCATCATTGAGCCCGAGGTTGAGCACGGTATCCATCATCCCCGGCATCGAGACCCGCGCGCCTGATCGCACCGAAACGAGCAGCGGATCGGAAGCATCACCGAAGGTCTTGCCCACCGTGGCTTCGACATGGCCCAGCGCAGCCGCTACCGCACTTCGCAAGTGATCGGAGAAATCCGCACCATCGCGCAGATAAGCCACGCATTCTTCGGTCGTGATGGTAAAGCCCGGCGGCACGGGCAGGCCGATGCTCGCCATTTCCGCAAGGTTTGCGCCCTTGCCCCCGGCGACAGTCTTGTCCTTCTGGCGCGGATCGGAATGGTCGGCATTGCCGCCAAAAACATAGACCGTTTTCAATGTCATGGCACTTCCCGCAAAAGTGTTGGAGCGGCGGACAGGATCATCCCTCGATCCGGCTGAAATCGGCGACGCGGTGGACGGCATCGCGGAAGCGCGCCAGCAGTGCAAGGCGGCTGCTGCGTTTTTCCGCCTCCTCGGCGTTGACGGTCACCTCTTCAAAGAACCGGTCGATGGGCGCGCGCAAGGTGGCGAGCGCGGCCATGGCATCGGCGAACTGTTCGGCCTCCACCTCCTGCGCGGCGCGCGGGGCGGCGGCATCGAGCGCCTCTATCAGTGCCTTCTCGGCCGGTTCGGGGGTGTAGGAAAGCTCTTGAGCCCCTTCCCTTGAGGGAAGGGGTTGGGGATGGGTGCTCGACACCTCGGGCGTGGCACCCCCCACCCCCGGCCCCTCCCCCGTGGGGAGGGGAGATTGGTAGCCTTCCTTCTTCAGGATATTCGCCGCGCGCTTGTAGCCCGCGAGGAGATTGGTGCCGTCCTCAGTGGTGACAAAGGCTTGCAGGGCATGGACGCGGGCAAGCAGGCGGACGAGATCGTCCTCCCCGCCGAGCGCAAACACCGCATCGATCAGATCGTGGCGAACACCGGCCTCACGCTGCTGGACTTTGAGGCGGTCGGCGAAGAAGCCGAGGACTTCCACAACCGCAGGACGTACCCGCTCGACAATAAGTCGCTCTTTGGCTTCGTCACTCAACAAGTCCTTCAGTGCCGCTGACTTCGCGTCGTGAAGCAGCTGCGCCGAGGGAACAAGGTTCAGCGCGTCTAGTGCATTGACGAGCGCATTATATGGTGCCGCGGCTTGGGCACCCATGAGACGCCCGAGGTAGGCAATCGCTAAAGTGATCGCTCGCCGGAGGGGCAGCCTGATTGAGTTGCTTTCAACAAGTGCGACTACGCCGAGAGCAGATCGACGAAGCGCAAAAGGATCTTTCGAGCCGGTTGGAGGCATCTGCTCGAAGAAGAATCCAGCGATCGTATCCAGCTTGTCCGCCAGCGCCACCGCCACCGTCACCGGCGCGGTGGGCACATCGTCCCCCTGCCCGACCGGCTTGTAGTGATCGCGGATCGCGTCCGACACTTCCTGCGGCAGGCCTTCCTTCGCCGCGTAGTAGCCGCCCATCAGGCCCTGCAATTCGGGGAATTCTCCGACCATTTCTGTAACGAGATCGGCCTTGCACAGGCGCGCGGCCTGTTCGGCGAGGTCGGCCAAGCTCTTCACGCCGTCCCCGTTCGCCTCGAGCGAAGTCGAGAGGCCTTCTTGAGTGTCTCGACTACGCTCGACACGAACGGAATTGGGTTTGATTATCCCCTCTTCGCACAACCACCGCGCTAGTTTGGCCACGCGCTCGACCTTGTCGGCGACCGTGCCCAGCTTCTCGTGGAAAGTGATGCGCGCCAGCTTTTCGGCATGGACGGCGAGCGGCGTCTTCTGATCCTGCTCCCAGAAGAAGCGCGCATCGGAAAGCCGAGCGGCCAAAACCTTGCGGTTGCCGTCGACCACCACCGCCGGATCCGTCGCCCCGATATTGGCGGTGCAAATAAAGGCATTGGCGAGCTTGCCCTGCGCGTCCTCGCACACGAAATATTTCTGGTTCACCCGCGCGGTAAGCTGGATCACCTCGGGCGGCACGTCGAGGAAGACTTCATCGAAGCGGCCAAGCAGCGGCACCGGCCATTCGGTGAGCCCGGCGTTCTCGATCACCAGTCCTTCATCGGCGACCAACGTCAGCCCCGCCTCGGCGGCGACCTTGGCGGCGCCGTCGCGGATCAGGGCCGCGCGTTCCTCATGATCGACAATGACATGCGCGGTGCGTAGCTTGGCGGCGTAGTCGTCCACGCCCTCAATCGTGATCGCGCCGGAGGCATGGAAACGGTGGCCCATAGTCTCGCGGCCCGAAATGATGCCGCCGACTTCGACATCGACCACTTCGCCATCCAGTAAGGCGACGATCCCGGAGAGCGGACGAACCCAACGAAGGCTCTCAGTTGAACGCGAAGCCTCGCCCCAGCGCATCGACTTGGGCCAGTTAAAGTCATAAATGATGGTCGAGATCGCTTCTTGAAGCACTCGCACTATCGGACGGCCCGCAATATTCCGCTCAACAAAGTAGGTCGCGCGCCCTTTAACATCGCGAATCTGCAATTGCTCGCGGGTCACACCGTTCTTATTGCAAAACCCATCAATCGCAGCGTCTGGAGCGCCAACCGGCGGCCCCTTAGCTTCTTCAAAGACTGACTTGGTCTCACTGGGAAGTCCCCGCGTGATCAGCGTAAGACGGCGCGGAGTCGACCAAACGGTAATCCCAAAACCCGGATCAACTCCTACTTCGTCAAGTTGCCGACGGAACAGAATTTGTAGCTCTTCGCGAGCAGTCATCTGCATCCGGGCGGGGATTTCCTCGCAGCGCAGTTCGAGCAGGAAGTCAGCCATCAGAAATTCCGTTCGGGCTGAGCCTGTCGAAGCCCTGCCCTTTCTTTCAAGAAGTGCGGCCCTTCGACAAGCTCAGGGCGAACGGGGGTGTGGGGCGAGGACATCAGACGAGACTCCACCCCGGATACTTCGCCTGCCATTCCGGCGTCATCTTTGCGGCATAGGCCTCACATGAAGAACGCGCCAGATCGCGCACCCGGCCCATGTAGCTGGCGCGCTCCTGCACCGAAATCACGCCGCGCGCTTGCAGCAGGTTGAAGACATGGCTCGCCTCGATCGCTTGCTCATAGGCGGCGATCGGCACGCCCGCGTCAAGCGCATTGCGGCACTCGGCCTCGGCCTTGGCGAAGAGATCGAACAGCCCTGCCGTATCAGCGACCTCGAAGTTCCATTTCGACATCTGGCGCTCGTTCTCCAAGAACACATCGCCATAGCTGACTCCCGCCGTGTTAAAGGCGAGATCATAGACGTTGTCGACGCCCTGGATGTACATCGCGAGCCGTTCGAGCCCGTAGGTCAACTCGCCCGCGACCGGCTTGCAATCAAACCCGCCCATCTGCTGGAAATAGGTGAACTGGGTGACTTCCATCCCGTCGCACCAGACCTCCCAGCCCAGCCCCCACGCGCCGAGCGTCGGCGATTCCCAGTCATCCTCGACAAAGCGGATATCATGCGCCAGCGGATCGATCCCGATCGCCTTGAGGCTGCCAAGATAAAGCGCCTGAATGTCCGGCGGCGAGGGCTTCAGGATCACCTGATACTGGTAGTAGTGCTGGAGCCGGTTGGGGTTCTCGCCATAGCGCCCGTCAGTCGGGCGGCGACACGGCTGAACGAAAGCGGCATTCCACGGCTCTGGCCCAAGCGCGCGCAGGGTCGTCGCGGTGTGAAACGTGCCCGCGCCCATCCGCATATCATAGGGTTGCAGGATCACGCAGCCTTGCGCGGCCCAGAAATCATGCAGCGTGAGGATCATGTCCTGAAACGAACGCGCTGGATCGCGCGGCGCAGGGACAAAGGATGGGGCAGCGTTCATGGCGGATCGCCATGGCTGAAGGCCTGATAAGCGTCAATGCCGCAACGCAGCACAAGCGGGGATTGCCGCGGGTTGCGCCGCGCAGAAGTCAGGCAGAGCAGACTTAAAGTCAGGTTCTCTTGACATAGTCAGCGAATCACGACATATAGTCACACATACCTGACATTTGGTCAGGCAGACCTGATGGAGACCTGTGATGGACGTCTTTACCAGAAACGCCCGGATAAGGCTGGTGCTCGGCATCCTGACGATGGGCGCAGCGGGCTATGCCTTTGGCACCGCCGCCGCCCGTATCGCCAATGCCATGGGGCTGTAAGAAATGCCCTACCGTCCTTACGCCATGACTGAGACCGACCGCAGCTACGCTTATAAATATGTGTGGTTCAGCGCGGCCTGTTCGGTTGTGCTGCTGCCACTTTATCTCTTCGGTGCACAAGGCCTCCCCTATGGTTGGGTCTTCGGCGGCACCGTGGGCGGATTGCTAGCTTCTGCCGTCACTGGGCGCACGGATGATTACTACCGGAGCCTGTGTGCCGTCGGACATCGCTGGGTGGCATGTGCCTTGAGCCTTTACATCCTTGCCGGTTGGTTTCTTTACTTGACCGATGTCGGGTCACCGGCAGGACGGGGCATGCTGTCCGCAGGCATCTCACCGGGCCCCACGGGCGCCGCAGCACTATTTTTTGATGGGCAGCTCGCTGCGATCATGCTCGCGATCATCTATCACGCCGGATATGGCTTCCAGTGGCTCCGTGATCGCGCTTGGTCTGAGGACGGAGCATGAAAAACCGTCTCAAAGTGCTGCGTGCCGAGCGTGACTGGAGCCAGGCGGAACTCGCCGGACGGCTCGACGTGTCGCGGCAGGCTGTCAACGCCATCGAGACCGGCAAACACGATCCCTCGCTTCCCCTTGCCTTCAAGATCGCTCGGCTGTTCGACATGCCGATCGAGGACATTTTCGACGACGGAGAAACCGCATGATCCTTGCAAAGAAATCCGTTCTGGGCCCCGGCGAAGCGCGCACCCGCACCCGCCAGCGCCGCCAGATGATCTTTCTTGGCGTAAGCGTCGTGATTGGCGGCACCATCGGTGGGCTGACCGGCGCGTTTGATCAAGGCGACGGCAGCCTGTTTTCGGGCGATTGGGACAAGCTCAAACTCAATCCCGCGATTGCCGTGCTTGTCTCTGCCCTGCTCGTCATCGGCTTCATTGCCCTGCCACTGCGCGGCTTTGGCCAAATCGACGAGTTCAAACGTGAAAATAATTTCATCGGGTTCACCGGCGGCTGCCTTGCCGTGCTGGCCGGCTTCCCGATCTGGGCAGTGCTTTATGCCGGCGGAATGCTGCCCCCGCCGCACGCGTTCGGCATCTGGCTGCTCGGGTTTTTCGGGATGTTCGCATCCTACCTGATTGCCCGGATCCGAGCATAAATTTATGCCTTTTCTTTCAACACTTAGCTAACCCGCTCATTCATATTCTGAATTTGCCACAGAAAAAGGATACGTCTCATGAAACTTGCCAACCTGCTCAAGCTTTCCGGTGCCACCATCACCCTGTTCGCCGCAGCACCGCTGCTGGCAGAAGACGTCGCGGCACCGACGACCGAGACGGCCGCCTCCACAACCGCCGCAGCTTCCGGCCCGGCGATGTGGAAGGTCGCCGACGACGACACCACGATCTACCTGTTCGGCACCGTCCATATCCTGCCCAAGGAAGTGCAATGGCTTGATGTCACCATCACCGATGCGCTCGCCAAGTCCGATGTCATTGTCACGGAATTGCCGATGGGCCCCGAGGCCGAAGCGCAATTGGCGCAGGTGACCATGGCCAAGGGCCAGTTGCCGCAGGGCACCAAGCTGCGCTCGCTGCTGAACAAGGAGCAGCTTGCCACTTACGAAGGCGCCTTTGCCAGCCTCGGTCTGCCCCCGCAGGTCGCCGATCAACTGGACGGGTTCAAGCCGTGGTTTGCTGGCCTCAACCTCACCATGCTGCCGCTGATGATGAATGGCTATGATCTCAATTCGGGTGTCGAGAAGGTGCTGATCTCAAAGGCGGGCAACAAGGAGCGCGGCGCGTTGGAAACCGCCGAATTCCAGCTCGGTATCTTCGACAACCTGCCGCAGGATTCGCAGATCGCGTTCCTGATGGAAGCGGCCACCGGCATTGGTGAGGCCAAGGATATGCTCGATCGCATGGTTGCCGCCTGGGTCAAGGGTGATGCCGAACGGCTTGCCGCCATCATGAACGAAGGCATGGATGATCCGGCGGTGATGGATGCCCTGCTCCATTCGCGCAACGCCAATTGGGCGGAGTGGATTGCCACCCGCATGGACAAGCCGGGCACGGTCTTCATTGCCGTGGGCGCAGGCCATCTTGCAGGCGAAAAGAGCGTGCAGGATTACCTCGCGGCCAAGGGCATTGCCTCCACCCGTGTCAAATAAGGCGAGGACGCGATGATCCGCGCATCATCACCCGCGATCACCGGCAAGGCGGAGCCATGGCTTCGCCTTGCCATCCTCGCCCTTGTTTTCGCAGTGGCGCTGGCGCTCGGCGCCTGCTCCGAACGGGCGGACGAAAGCGAACAGGCGCGCGGCAGCCGGCCTGCTGCCAGCCCCTTGTTCTACGAGATCGCGCGCGAAGATGGCTCGGCGCGGGGCTGGATGCTCGGCACCATCCATGCCCTGCCCGAAGGCACTGCGTGGCGCACACCTGCGATCAGCGATGCCATGGGCAAAGCTGATCGTCTGGTGGTCGAGGTCGCGGCGCTGGATGATGCAGAGGCCATGGCGCGCACCTTCCGGCAACTTGCCACCTCGCCTGATCTTCCGCTGCTGGCCGCACGGGTGCCGGCTGCGCGGCAAAGCGAGCTGGCGGTGCTGGCTGACAAGGCGGGGCTTGGCCCGAGCCAGCAACGCCAGACCGAAAGCTGGGCCGCGAGCCTCATCCTTGCCCGGGTCAACGCGCTGGGCGACCCGACCAATGGTGTGGATCGCGCGCTACTGCGCACCTTTGCCAATCGGCCCGTGCGCGAGCTTGAAGGCGTCCGCGGACAGCTCGGCATTTTTGATCGCCTATCCGAAGCCGAACAGCGCGCCATGCTTCTGGCGGTGCTCGACGCCAGCAAGCAGGGCCAGCGCGAGGCCGAGGCGCTGCAAAGCGCCTGGCTGCGCGGCGATGTTGCCGCGCTTGAAGCGGCATCCCAACGCGGGATCATGGCTGATCCGCGCCTGCGCGATGCCTTGCTGATCAACCGTAACCAGCGTTGGCTTCCCCTGATCGAGAACGAACTGGCAGGCCCAGGCCGTCCGCTGATCGCCATTGGCGCAGCCCATCTTGTCGGCCCCGAAGGTCTTGTCGCCCTGCTCGAAGCGCGCGGCTGGCGCCTGATCCGCCTGACCTGACCGGCACCCTGCCCTACCAATTGCTTGCCAAAGCAGCCTGCGCTCTCTAAGGGGCCGCGCTTCGGCGTCATGGTCATCCCTGGAGGCGCGGCGCCGGGAACACTCTATCAACACGCATTCGAAAGGCACGTATCATGAGCGACGTTCTCAACCTGCCGGCCGAAGCGCGCGAACGGGCTGGCAAGGGAGCCTCCCGAGCACTTCGCCGCGATGGTCGGACCCCTGCGGTCATTTATGGCGGCAAGGAAGCCCCTGTCCAGATCCACGTCGAGGAAAAGGAACTCGTCAAGCAATTGATGACGGGCCACTTCTTCAACTCGATCGTCGAGCTCGCCGTGGGCGGCAAGACCATCAAGACCCTCGCCAAGGACGTTGCCTTTCATCCGGTGACCGATCGCCCGCTGCACGCCGATTTCCTGCGCCTCACCGGCGACAGCAAGATTGAAGTGCAGGTGCCGGTGGTGTTCGTGAACGAAGACGCCTCGCCCGGCCTCAAGAAGGGCGGCGTACTCAACATCGTGCGTCACGAACTCGAACTGGTCTGCCCGGCGGAAAGCATCCCCGGCGAAATCCAGATCGACTTGACCGGCAAGGATGTTGGCGATTCGATCCACATCAGCGAAGTCACCCTGCCCAAGGGCGTGACCAGCGCGATCACCGACCGCGATTTCACGATCGCAACCCTGGTGGCCCCGTCGGCGCTCAAGAAGAGCGAAGGCGAAGCGGCAGAGGACGCTGCGGGCGAATAAGCCCCGCGACGCAACGCATACAGGCGCCGGGCTTGCTCAGGGCAAGTCCGGCGTTTTGTTTTGGCACCAGCCTCGGTAGGAATTGGACATGCAACTTTGGGTCGGCCTCGGAAATCCCGGACCGCGCTATGCGCTCCACCGCCATAATGTCGGCTTCATGGCGCTTGATGTGATCGCGGATATGCACGGCTTCGGCCCGGTGCAGACGCGGTTTCAGGGCTGGACGCAGGAAGGGCGGATCGGCGGGCACAAGGTCCTGCTGCTCAAACCCGCCACCTTCATGAATGAAAGCGGCCGCAGCGTGGGCGAAGCAATGCGCTTCTACAAGCTTGGCCTTGATGCGCTCACGGTGTTTCATGATGAGCTCGATCTTGCGCCCTTCAAGGTCAAGGTGAAGCAGGGTGGCGGCACCGCGGGCCACAACGGACTGCGCTCGATCGATCAGCATTGCGGCGCCGATTTCCGCCGGGTGCGCATCGGGATCGGCCATCCAGGGCACAAGGATCGGGTAACGGGCCATGTGCTCGGCAATTTCGCCAAGGTGGAGCAGGATGATCTCGCCGCGATGCTGGGCGCGATCGGTGCCGAGGCCGAATGGCTGGCCAAAGGCGACGACGTGCGCTTCATGAATGATGTCGCCCTGCGGATGCAGGGCTGATCGCGCCATGCAGCGCGTGCTCATCATCGGGCCGTGCGGTTCGGGCAAAAGCACGCTGGCGCGCGAGATCGCACCGCGCCTTGGTTTGCCGCTCATCCACATGGATCAGCTCGGCTGGCGGGCGGGCTGGGTCGAAACCGAAAAGGCCGAGCTCCATGCCCGCTTGGCCGAGGCTGTGGCGGGGGAGCGCTGGCTGATCGAGGGCAATTACGGCAGCACGCTTGGCCCCCGGCTCGAACGGGCGGACACGGTGATCTATCTCGATTTCCCGATCCGCCTGTGCCTGTGGCGGCTGATCAGGCGGATCGTCATCCTGCGCGGCCAATCGCGCCCCGATATGCCCGAAGGCTGCCCCGAACGCTTCGATGCGGCGTTCTTCTGGTACGTGCTGAACTGGAATTCCGGCCCCCGCCTGCGCACCGAAGCCCATATCGCGCCCCATGCGGACAAGGTGATCCGGCTGCGCAATCCGCAGATGCTTGCAGATTGGCGAAATGCCAATAGGCTTGGCTGACCCATTTCAGCCAAGGATCTTTGCCATGACCCGTCTCAACCGCCGCAGCCTGCTGGCTGGCATCGCTGCGACTGGCGCGCTCAGCGCCGCCAGCACTGCGCAGGCGCAGGCGCCCTACACCGCCAAGCCCGCCAATCTCGCCGGTACGAGCGTGCTGATCACTGGCTGTTCCTCTGGCTTCGGGCGGCTCGCTGCCGAATTGCTCGCGCGGCAGGGGGCCCGCGTGTTCGCTACCATGCGCGGCATGCCCCGCGCCGAAGCGGATGAGCTGCGCGCGCTCGCCCGGACCGAGAAGCTCGATCTCCATGTCATCGCCATCGACGTGACGATGCCCGAACAGATCGCCGCAGGCGTGGCCGGGGCCGAACGGATCAATGGCGCGCCAATTGATGTGCTGGTGAACAATGCCGGTATCGGGATCACCTCGCCGGTCGAGGTGCAGGATCTCGCGGCGACGCGCCTGATGTTCGAAACCAATGTCTTTGGCCCCCATCTGATGGCGCGGGCGGTGCTGCCGGGAATGCGCCGCAAGGGCGGGGGGCAGATCATCCAGATCTCGAGCCAGCTTGGCCGGGTCATCACGCCCTATTCGGGGCATTATTCCGCCACCAAGTTCGCGCTCGAAGCGATGAGCGAGCAGCTCGCCTATGAACTGGTGCCGCATCAGATCGATGTCAGCATCATCGAGCCCGGTGGCTATCCCACCAAGGTATGGGTCAATCGCAACACCTATTCTGGCGCACTCAAGGCCCGCGCCGAAGCGATCCACACCGCAGGCTATCCCCAGCAGGTGGCGCGCATGGGGATGGAGGATGGCTCGGGCCGCAGCAATGATCCGATGGATGTCGCGCGGGCGATCGCCGATCTCATCGCCATGCCGCCCGGCACCCGCCCGCTGCGCCTGCCGGTTGCGCCCGGCAACAAGCCGCAAGAGCCGATCAACGCGGTGACCGCGCAGGTGCAGGTTGCCTGGCTGGGCAATTCGGGCGTCGGCCCGCTGATCCGCGGTGTGCATCAGCGTTGAGGCGCTAGCCAGCTCCGCGAAGCGCGGCTAAGGGGGCCGCCACCAGCTTCCAGCGAGAAAGAGAGATCATGGGTTTTCGCCTCGGGATTGTCGGCCTGCCCAATGTCGGCAAGTCGACCCTGTTCAACGCACTGACAGAGACACAGGCCGCGCAAGCCGCTAATTATCCGTTCTGCACGATCGAGCCCAATGTCGGTCAGGTCGCCGTGCCCGACGAGCGGCTCGACAAGATCGCCGCCATCGCCAAGAGCGCCAAGGTGATCGCAACCCAGTTGGGCTTTGTCGACATTGCCGGGCTGGTGAAAGGCGCGAGCAAGGGCGAAGGGCTCGGCAACCAGTTTCTCGGCAATATCCGCGAGGTGGACGCCATCGTCCACGTGCTGCGCTGTTTCGAGGATGACGATATCCAGCATGTCGCCAACAAGGTCGATCCGCTCGCCGATGCCGAAGTGGTCGAGACCGAACTGATGCTGGCAGATCTCGAAAGCCTCGAAAAGCGCGTGCCGGCCGCCGCCAAGCGTGCGACCGGCGGCGACAAGGAAGCCAAGGTGATGGCCAACGTGCTGGGCCAAGCGCTCGAACTGCTGCGCGAAGGCAAGCCCGCGCGCCTCACCGTGCCCAATGACGAGGAAGAAGCGCGCGTCTTCAAGCAAGCGCAATTGCTCACCGCGAAGCCCGTGCTCTACGTGTGCAATGTCGCCGAGGAAGACGCGGCCGAGGGCAATGATCTGTCCGCCAAGGTCTTCGCCAAAGCGGCCGCCGAAGGGGCCGAGGCGGTGGTCGTGTCCGCCGCGATCGAGGCCGAACTGGTGGGCATGCCGGTGGAAGATCGGGGCGAATTCCTCGAAGCGCTGGGCCTTTCCGAAAGCGGCCTCGCCCGCGTGATCCGTGCCGGATACAAGCTGCTCGGCCTCAAGACCTTCTTCACCGCCGGCCCCAAGGAAGCGCGCGCGTGGACTTTCCCTGATGGGGCCAAGGCCCCGCAGGCAGCGGGCGAGATCCACTCCGACTTCGAACGCGGCTTTATCCGCGCCGAGACGATTGCCTATGCCGATTACATCGCGCTCGGCGGCGAAGCGGGCGCGCGCGAGGCGGGCAAGCTGCGACAAGAAGGCAAAGAGTACGTCGTGCAGGACGGCGACGTGCTGCTCTTCAAATTCAATGTGTGAGGGGTAGCGCCCCTACCTCTCCTCCCGTCATCCCAGCGAAAGCTGGGATCTCAGGCTGCGAACACAGCCTTCGCCGCCCTGGGCCCCAGCTCTCGCTGGGATGACAAGAGTGTTCAATGCCGCCCGAACAGCTTTTCGACATCGGCCATGGAAAGCTTCACCCAAGTGGGCCTTCCGTGATTGCACTGGCCTGAGCGCGGAGTCGCTTCCATTTCGCGCAGCAGCGCGTTCATTTCCGCGACCGAAAGCGCCCGCCCTGCCCTGACCGATCCGTGGCAGGCCATCGTCGCCAGCACCAGATCAAGCCGTTCGGCCAGCAGCAGCGCACCGCTCTCATCCTGCCTGCCATGCTTGGCAATATCATCGGCCAGGTCGCGCAGCAGCTTGCCCGTATCGGCCTGCGCGATCGCGGCGGGCACCGCGCGCACCAGCATCGCGGCAGGCCCGAAGCGTTCGATCATCAGGCCATAGCGCGCGAGGCCTTCCGCCGCATCCTCAAGCCGGTCGCAATCGACCTCGTCCATTTCGACGACATCGGGAACGAGCAAAGCCTGCGCGCGGCGCACGCCCTCTTCCGCGCCGCCTGCGCGGAGCCGTTCAAGCACGAGGCGTTCATGCGCCGCATGCTGATCCACCAGCACCAGGCCGTCCGCCGCCTCGGCAACGATATAGGTGCTGGCCACCTGTCCGCGCGCGATGCCGAGCGGGAATTGCTGCGCCTCCTGCGGGAGCGGTGCCGCTTCCTCGGCGCGGCCTTGGGGCATGGCAAAGGTCTGTGCCATTTCCTGCAACAAGAGCCCCTCCCCGCTCGGAGAGGGGCTGGGGAGAGGTGTGCCAGACCATGCGGTATAGGGCATACCTCCAAGTCCCGTCTTCTCCCCCAAGGGGAGGGACGACGTGAAGCCCGGCTCGCTCATCCACCGCGCCATCGCGCCGCGATCCGGCGTCTGTGCGCTGCGCCGATCCCCCGTCGCCAGCGCCTCGCGCAGCCCGGACACAATGAACCCGCGCACGCCCGCGCTGTCGCGGAATCGCACTTCGGTTTTCGCCGGATGGACATTCACATCGACATCCTGCGGCGGGATATCGAGGAACAGCGCCAGCACCGCGTGGCGATCCCGCGCAAGCATATCGGCATAGGCCCCGCGGACTGCGCCAACGAGCAAGCGGTCTTTCACCGGGCGGCCGTTGACGAAGAGATACTGGTGATCGGCGAGCCCGCGATTATAGGTCGGCAGGCCCGCCACCCCGGACAAGCGCATAACGCCATGCGTGGTCTCGCGCTCTGCCGCGGTGGCCACCGCATTGTCGCGCAGCTCATGCGCGATGATCCGCGCCACCCGGGTGGCGAGATCCTCACCCGCTTGCAGGTCCAGCAGCTTGCGCTTGCCGTTCTCTCCGCTTGCTTCCAGCACAAAGGCAATGTCGGGCCGCGCCATCGCAAGCCGCCGTACCACATCAAGGCAGGCGGCCTGCTCGCTGCGGGGGGAACGCAGGAACTTGCGGCGCGCGGGTACCTTCGCGAACAGCGCTTCGACCCGCACCCGCGTGCCGGGCGGCAGCGCAGCGGGCGTATCCTCAACCAGTTCGCCATGATCGACGACCCGCCGCCAGCCCTCCCCCGCGCCGTGTTCGCGGCTTTCGAGCGTCAGGCGCGCGACACTCGCAATCGAAGGCAGCGCCTCACCGCGAAAACCGAGTGTGGTGACCAGCTCAATCGCTTCATCCGCGCCGATCAGCGCTTCGGGCAGCTTGGACGTGGCATGGCGTTCAAGCGCCAGCGCCATCGCATCCGGCGCCATGCCGCAGCCATCGTCGCTCACCTCGATACGGCCCAAGCCGCCATCGGTGAGCGCGACGGCGATTCGCCCGGCGCCGGCGTCTATCGCGTTCTCGACCAGTTCCTTGAGCGCGGCAGCCGGGCGCTCAACCACTTCGCCCGCAGCAATGCGGTTGACGAGATGCGAGGGAAGACGGCGGATTTCGGGCATTTCATGTCACGCTAGCGACAGGCGGAGGCAATTTCGAGGGAAGCGGTGCGATAATCACCAAGCGATTGCACAAATTTTTTGGCGTTTTGTCTGCGGATTCGCTAGGCGCTTCGGGCGCATGTCATAAACGGGATCAGCAGTGCAGCGTGGCCACCCTTTCGGGCGGCGCGAGCGAGCCTTTCCGTCATCACTGGAAAAAGACCACATCATGAGCTTCCTGTCCAACCTGTTCAAATTCGGTTCGCAAAACATGGCCATCGATCTCGGAACGGCCAACACGCTCGTTTACGTGCAGGATCAGGGCATTGTGCTCAACGAGCCGTCGGTGGTCGCCATCGAGACGATCAACGGGATCAAGCGGGTCAAGGCCGTGGGCGATGATGCCAAGATGATGATGGGCAAGACCCCTGATAGCATCGAAGCGATCCGCCCGCTGCGTGACGGCGTGATTGCCGACATCGAAATCGCCGAGGAAATGATCAAGCATTTCATCCGCAAGGTGCATGGCAAGCGCAACCTGTTCAAATACCCCGAAATCGTGATCTGCGTGCCTTCGGGTTCGACCTCGGTGGAAAAGCGCGCGATCCGCGATGCGGCTTCCAATGCGGGCGCATCCGAAGTGCACCTCATCCTCGAACCGATGGCGGCGGCTATCGGGGCAGACATGCCGGTGACCGAGCCGGTCGGCTCGATGGTGGTCGATATTGGCGGTGGCACCACCGAAGTCGCGGTGCTTTCGCTGCGCGGCCTTGCCTACACCACGTCGGTGCGCACCGGCGGTGACAAGATGGACGAAGCCATCGTCTCCTACGTGCGACGCCACCACAACCTGCTGATCGGCGATGCCACGGCAGAGCGGATCAAGAAGGATTACGGCATTGCGCTCGTCCCTGAAGACGGCGTAGGCGAGACGATCACCTTGAAGGGCCGCGATCTCGTCAATGGCGTGCCCAAGGAAATCACCATCAACCAGGCCCATGTCGCCGAGGCGCTGTCTGAACCGATTGGCGCCATCGTTGAAGGCGTGCGCATCGCGCTCGAAAACACCGCGCCCGAACTCGCTGCCGATATCGTCGACCAGGGCATCGTGCTCACCGGCGGCGGCGCGCTGATCCAGCGGCTCGACGAGCATCTGCGGGAAGAAACCGGCCTGCCGGTCTCGATCGCGGAAGATCCGCTGCTGTGCGTGGCGATCGGCACGGGCCGTGCCATGGAAGATCCGATCTATCGCGGCGTTTTGATGAACGCCTGAGCTGTGCGACCTGCGCGCCCCGTGCGCGCTTCATGATTGGCAAAGAGGACTAAGGCAGCATGGCGCCCCCCGCATCGCGCCGAACGGGTTATTCAAGGAAAGCACAATATTCGGTCTTTACCGGCTATCTGCTTGCGGCCCTTGGCGCGCTGCTCGGATTGATCCTGCTGGCTGTCTCGTTCTATGAGCCCGGCGCTTTTGCACCGCTGCGCGGTGTGGCCGGGACTGTGACAGCACCGGCGGGCGAGACCACCGCCTCGGTACGCAGTGGTTCGCAGGGCATCTGGGCGTCGATCAGCGGCTTCTGGCATGCGGGCAGCCAGAACGCGGCCTTGCGTGAAGAGCTCGAAATTGCCCGCGTCCGTCTTGCCGAGGCCGAAGCCGTCGCCGCCGAGAACGCCCGTCTCAAGGCGCTGCTTGATCTGTCGCGCACCGAGGCCAAGCCGGTTGCCGTGGCCCGCCTCGTCGGTTCGAGCGCGGCGAGCGCGCGGCGCTATGCCTATCTCGCGATCGGCGCCGACAAGGGCCTTGCGCCCGGCATGCCGGTTATCTCGGAAAAGGGCGTGATCGGCCGGGTGCTCGAAGTCGCGGGCCGCGCAACCCGCGTCATGCTGCTGACCGATAGCGAGAGCGTGCTGCCGGTCCGCCGCGCGAAAGATGATGTTGTTGCCTTTGCCGAAGGGCGCGGGGACGGGTTCCTGCGGATCAAGCTGATCAACCTTGGGCTCAACCCGCTGAAGGTAGGCGATCTGATGGTGACGAGCGGGGCCGGCGGCTATTACCGCCCCGGCATTGCGGTCGCGGTGGTGACCGAATTGCAGCCCGATGGCGCGCTGGCCCGGCTGGTGGCCGAACCGTCTGCCACCAATTTCGTGATGATCGAGCCGGTGTTCGAACCGGTCGCTGTCAAAGCAGCGCAAACCCAGCCCGAACGCACGCTGGCGGAAGAAAATGCCCGCACGAGCGGTGCCACGCAGACGGACGAGGCGGCGGCACGGTAATGGAACAGTTGAACCCGCGCTCCCGTTCGGATCGCTACGGCAGCCGGATCAACCGCGCCCCCTCCCCGCTGCGGGCGACGAGCGTGCCCTATCTCACCATCATGGCGGGATCCTTCCTGCCCGCGCTGCTGATTGCCGATCTGATGCCGCTGGCCCCGCCCCTGGGTTTCCTGATGTTGCTCGGCTGGCGGATCATGCGCCCCGGGCTCCTGCCGGTGTGGATCGGCGCGCCACTGGGTGCCTTTGATGATCTGATCAGCGGCCAGCCCTTCGGCAGCGCGGTGCTGATGTGGTCGCTCGCGATGATCGGGCTGGAGCTGCTCGAAGCGCGCTTCCCGTGGCGCGGTTTCTGGCAGGACTGGTTCACCGCCAGCTTTGCTGTCACGCTCTACCTGATCGCGGCGATGGTGACATCGGGTGCGGTGCTGTCGCAGCCCTTGCTGATCGCGGCGCTGCCGCAATTTCTCACCGCGGTCCTGATCTACCCGCTGCTGGCGCGCGTGATCGCCGGGCTTGATCGGTTCCGCCTCACCCGGACGCGGAGGCTGGCATAATGGGCTGGTGGCCGCTCGGAGGTGAAGGCAAGCGCACAGGCCCGCTGATCAACGCCAGCATCCTGCGTGACCGGTTTGATCGCCGGGCCGTGGTGATCGGGGCTGTGCAAGGCGGCATCGGGGTGCTGCTTGCCGGGCGCATGGCTTATCTCGCGATTGCCGAGAACGAGAAATACCAGCTCAAATCCGAAAGCAACCGGGTCAATCTGTCGCTGATCCCGCCGCGTCGCGGCTGGATTCTGGATCGCAACGGGGCTCCGCTCGCCTCGAACCGTGCGGATTTTCGAGTCGACGTGATCCCCGAGCGGCTGCGCGATCCCGACAAGACAATCGATCTGATCGGCAATCTGCTGGGCCTGTCGGTCACCCGGATTGCCGATATCAAGGCCGATGTCGCCGAGGCGCGGCGGTTTCGCCCTATCGAGGTCGCAAGCGGGCTGACCTATGAACAATATGCCGCGCTCAGCGTACGCCTGCCCGATCTTCCAGGGGTGGTGCCCCAGCGCGGCTTCTCGCGCTTCTACCCGACGGGGCCGAGTGTCGGCCACCTCATCGGCTATGTCGGCCCGGCTTCAGCCGAGGAATATGAGAAAGACCCGAACCCGATCCTGATCACGCCGGGCTACAAGATCGGCAAGGACGGGGTCGAAAAGCAGTTCGAGAAAGACCTGCGCGGCATTCCCGGTGCCCGCCGCGTCGAAGTGACGGCCTCGGGCCGGATCGTGCGCGATCTCGAAAGCCGCGATGATGTGCAGGGCAATCCGGTGCGGCTGACGATTGATGGCCCGTTGCAGGACTATGCCGCGCGGCGCATCGGGCTCGAAAGCGGCTCGGTGGTGGTGATGGATTGCCGCACCGGCGATCTGTTGTGCATGGCTTCGATGCCGAGCTTTGATCCCAACAGCTTTTCCGACGGCATCGGCAGCGTCGAATATGCCATGCTGCGCGATGATGAACGCGTGCCGCTGCGCAACAAGGTGCTCAAGGGCCTTTACCCGCCCGGCTCGACCGTGAAGCCGATGGTGTCGATGGCGCTGCTCGAAAAGGGCGTCGACCCTGACGAGACCGTATTCTGCGGCGGCGGCTTGCAGGTCGGCAATCGCCGCTTCGGGTGCTGGAACCGGCGCGGCCATGGCGCCACCAACATGGCCAAGGCGATCTACCAGAGTTGCGATGTCTATTTCTATGCCATGGCCCAGCGGGTCGGGATGGACCCGATTGCGACAATGGCGCGGCGCTGCGGGATGGGGCAGGAATTCCCCCTCCCCGTGATCAGCCAGTTTTACGGCACGGTGCCCGATCCCGCGTGGAAGATGAACAAGTTCGGGCGCGAATGGGCGACCTTCGACACTGTCAACGCGACCATCGGGCAAGGCTACATGCTGGCCAACCCCTTGCAGCTTGCGGTGATGTCTGCCCGTCTTGCGACCGGGCGCCATGTGATGCCGCGCCTCACGCTCGACACCAAGCCCAAGGGCTTTGACACGATCGATTTCTCGGGCGAGCAGGTCGATTATGTCCGCCGCGCGATGAGCGATGTCGTCAACGGGCCCGGCACGGCGGGCCGTGCGCGCCTGCCGATCCCCGATGTGCTGATCGCGGGGAAGACCGGGACCGCGCAGGTTGTCTCGCTCAGCAAGTCGGACGGCAAGTCCGGCCCTTGGAAATATCGCGATCACGGGCTGTTCATCTTCTTCGCGCCCTTCGACAATCCGATCTATGCCGGTGCGGTGGTGATCGAGCACGGCGGCGGATCGGGCGCGGCCTATCCGATCGCCCGCGACGTCACGACCTTTCTGTTCGATCCGGCGAAAGGGATGGACGCGCTGCTCGCGCTGGAAAAGCAATGGGGCGGCACCGCCCAGCAGCGGCTTGCGGCGCGCTATGAGGCCTATGCCCGCGAGCGCGGCGCTGATCTGCCGCGGCCGCCGCGGCAGGATCGCGACATCTTCGAGCAAGTCGAGGCCGAGGCCCGGATCGCGGCGACGCGTTCGCAAAGCATCGCCAATGAGGTGGTGACCCCGCGGCCCGAGGCCAATCCTTCGGCAGCCTCACCCCCGGATGCGGCGAGCCCCAGTGGGAGTGCCGCCCCGGCCGCAGCGGCGCCTTCACCTGCACCCGCGCCAGCACCTGGGCCGCCTCCAGGCGGGACCACGCCATGAAGCCCGCCACCCGCAGCATCATTCCCGAACCGATTGCCCGCCAGCCCTGGGAGGTCTTGATCCCGGTGATGCTGCTGACCGCATTCGGCGGCTTGGTGCTCTATTCCGCGGGCGGCGGTTCGATGGAGCCTTTCGCCACCTCGCACTTCATCCGCTTCGGGGTGTTCATGGTGATGGCGGCGATCATCGCCGCCATGCCGCGCGAAGCCGTGCGCGTGCTGACCTATCCGTCCTATCTGCTGGTGCTGCTGATGCTGATGGGGGTCGAGATTGTCGGCGCGGTCGGTGGCGGCAGCCAGCGCTGGCTCGAATTCGGCCCGATCCGCATCCAGCCTTCGGAGATCATGAAACCTGCGGTGGTGCTGGCGATGGCGCGCTTCTACGCGACCTTGCCGAACGGGATGATCGGCACCTGGCGCTCGCTCGTCCCCTCGGGAATGCTGATCGTTCTCCCGATCAGTCTGGTGCTGATGCAGCCCGATCTCGGCACCTCGGTGG
This sequence comes from Erythrobacter epiphyticus, assembly GCF_034653295.1. Lineage (NCBI taxonomy): Bacteria > Pseudomonadati > Pseudomonadota > Alphaproteobacteria > Sphingomonadales > Erythrobacteraceae > Erythrobacter > Erythrobacter epiphyticus. The sequence continues at coordinate 237,782 of NZ_JAYEEU010000009.1, forward strand.
CGATTGCCTTTGGCGGCGTGGTGGTGATGTTTCTGGCCGGGCTCCCGCTGTGGTGGTTCCTGCTCGCCGGGGGCGGCGCGGTCGCGGCGGCCCCGCTGATCTATTTCTTTGCGCTGCGCGATTACCAGCGCGCGCGGGTGACGACCTTTCTCGACCCCGAAAATGATCCGCTCGGGGCAGGCTATCACATTGCCCAATCGAAGATCGCGATCGGATCGGGCGGCTTGTTCGGCAAGGGCTTCAACAACGGCACGCAGAGCCATCTTGAATACCTGCCCGAACCGCACACGGATTTCGTGTTCGCCACCATGGCCGAGGAATGGGGCCTGATGGGCGGGGTGTTCGTGCTCGTGATGTATGCGCTGATCCTGCGCTGGGGGATGAAAGTCTCCCGCGAATCGCAAGACCGCTTCTGCGCCTTGCTCGCCGCGGGCGCCACCGCGACGATTTTCTTCTACATCGCGATCAATCTGCTGATGGTAATGGGCATGGCCCCGGCCAAAGGGATCCCGCTGCCATGGATGAGTCATGGCGGATCATCGATGATGACCAACATGATCTGCATCGGCTTGTTGATGATGGTGAACCGCTGGAATCGCGAAGCGCCCAAATCAGGACTTTCTGTCTGAGACAGGCCGCGAAAAGCGCTTGCCAATCCCGCTGACGCAGCTCATAGCAGCGCCTCACGCGAATCAAGGCGCGCCGCTGGCAGCCCGGTCCGCGATGCCGAAACTCTCGGTATGGACGCATAGCTCAGTTGGTAGAGCAGCTGACTCTTAATCAGCGGGTCCTAGGTTCGAGCCCTAGTGCGTCCACCACCTTTTCAAACACTTAGCGACGATTTCACCCCTTCCCAAGCTGCGAAACTTCGCCGGGGTAACAAGCGGGGTAACGCTTCAAGCGTCCTGTTTTTTCGCTTTCCGCCTCGGCACATCGCCGCGCAGAATAGCCCGCTCCACCGCCTCGCGCTCCACCAGCGCCAGATCGCAAACTAACTGCCCGTCGCGGGTCTGTATCCATTCCGCCGCATCATCATGCTTCACAGCCTCGGCCAGCACTGCGCGAAACAGTCTGACATAGGCTTGGCTTGTCTCGCGTTCAGGAAACGTCGCAAGCATTAGACAGGCCGTTCAACTGCCGTCTTTACGCCATCCGCGCCAACCTCGACGCGCACAATGTTGCCGCCAACCCAGATGCGCGGCCCCAGCTTGGCAAGCGGCCCCTGTCCGACAAATGGCGTAGAACACTGCGCATCAATCACGCGGCGCATCGCTTCCGGCGTCATATCCCCTGCGGCCTCTCTATAGGCCTCAGTCTCGTTTGCAGATGAGGTGAAATGCTCGACCTCGACCGGCTCAAACGCGCCGTATCCGGGGAAAACCTCATGGCAGGCAATCATGTGCAGACGCGGCTTGCCCTCGAAACTGGCGACAAGGATGCGCCCGCCGCCGCCATCGCGCACGAAACCGCGCAAGGCATCCACGCTGCTCGCCAGCAGGCTATCCAAGTCCTTCGTGTCGGAATAGCTTATGTCGCCCACTAACTGCATCGGGGACACTTCGCCCCAAGTCGTCAGGCTCGCCGCCCACGGCCAATCCGTCGAGTGGAAAGCCTTCGTGTCGTGAAATGCCAGATCGCCCGTCGCCATCGACCAATAGGCTGTATCCGCCCACAGATAGGCCGTGGTCGCGTCCTTGCATCCGTTCTGCATTGTCATGGCGGGTGATCCTGTAACCGATATGGGTGGGGTGGGATGGCGTGCTGGCAATGGTCGCAACCTTGCTCAGCGTGCCGATTGTCGCGGCTTTCAGGCCCAGCGCAGGCCCAAGCGCAGCCCCAGCGGTCGCCAAGATGGCAACGCCCGCCGCAATGGTTCCGACTATTTTGAGGACTTTTGAAATTTTCGTTCTCCTGCGGTTAGGGCCGCGCACACTGGCTAGATGCACGCGGCCCCGCACTGGCGGGGAAAAGGATTAAACCCGCCGCGCTATTCAAAGATTGCTGGCAATTGCGCCCTCGAACCCTGCCTGCGCCTGCTCGGCCTCGGCCTGCTCTTTAACGATGCGCGAAACGTAAGACGGGTTCAGCGCCTCGGATGCGGCCTCTCGCACCACCCGGCGGATCACGCTCATCGAATTGTCAGCGTCCAGCACCGCTTCAAGCTGCTCATGCAGTTCGGGACAAATCAGCGTCTCATAGTGAAGCTTCATCCGGGACTGATAATCCGCATCCATGCCGGACAGATAAGTGGGTGCATCGAACAACGCCGCCAGCGTCTCATCATCACGATTTTGCATCGCAACCTCCATCAGCCTTTGACGATCCTGCGCGGGCAATTGACGAAACAGCGTGCGGATCTCTGCACCGCGCCGCCCATCGGTCAGCTTCGTGCGAGCCTGTATCTGCTCAGAGATAGATCGGCCTGCCGCTGTGCGCGTCTCGTTAGCCTTGGCGGTCAGTTCCTCGACTTGCTGCAAAACCTTTTGCGCCGCCTTGTGCACGCGTAGCGCGTGAGCCTCCGGCGTTTCTGTCGGATTGCGCTTTGCCGCCACAGTTTCGAGCGATTCCAGCAACGCGGTGGCCTTGCGCCCGCCGTTCACCAGTTCCGTTGCCCAGCCTTGCGGGTTCGCCGCCTCGGCACGCTTCAAGATATCCAACGCTGCGACTGATTTCCGAATAGCCATGATTTAACCTTCCATTTTTAGAAAATGACCGCCTTGGTCACTGCGGTTGCCTTGCGGGTTCGAGAAAATGCCACCGCGCCCGCAACGGCATTTGCGCGGTCGTCATTTGAGCCGGGGGGATGGTCGATTGTGTCGCGCCCGCTGCGATGCGTGCGGCGTTCAAGGTTGCCCAATTGGCGCTTCAGCTTGTCATCAGGGGGCAGGATCACCGCACCGGAATTGAGCCGCGCCATCAGTTCGAGATAAAGCGCGCTGCGGTCTAACTCGCTCGCCAGATACTCAATGCCATGCTTGCGGAATTCATCAGCAGGCCAGCGCCCCGCATAGCGGTCGCCATACACCGCCCCGATGCGATACTGCTTGAAGATGGCCGCGAATTCCTCGGCAATGCCAGCCGGGGAGCCGTTACGCCCGCGCACCATGTCCACCACGGTTAGATCACCCTCGACATGGGCAATCCCCATTGTGAATTCATCCTTCCCGCCGCCATTGGGATCGACAAAGCCAAAGTATTGCTCGCCCTCAAGCGGGGGCAGTTCAAGCGGACGCGAACGGGTTGCGCGCTCGATCAGCTCGACATCAAGGAAGCTGGAAATATCGCTGCGAAACTCGGCCAGATATTCAGCCCGCGCAGCTTCGGGATCATCCGCCATCGCCTCATCAATGACGGCCTGCGGTAGTGTGGGGTTCATGGTGCGGCTGGGAGCCTGCGCCACAAGGATGCGGGCGCTATCGCCCCCAAAGTGGCGCTTGTAGGTATCCCATAGCACGCCCCGCTTTGCGTAAGGGGATGACAGGGCAATCAATGGCCCGCCAAGCGTTGCCAATGCTGGCCGGATGGCTTGGATAATCTCGCGGTCAGGCGATGCGCCATCGCTGAACCAGAACGCCACCTCATCAGCCACAAACGCGGCCAAGGTGTAGCCACGCAATGCCCGATAGGATGCAGTGCCGACTTCGATGATGGTGCGGGTTTCGCCTAGTTCGATGCTGCTTTCGGTGGTGCGCGTCACCAGCGGGGACAGCAGCGGATGCTCGAACAAGCCCCGGACATATCGCAGCAAGGTGCGAGCCTGCGCCCTGTCAGCAGCCACTAGCAGGATGGTGGCCCACTCACCTGTCGCAAGCTTGGCGCGGTGATCCTTGAACGCGGCCTCATAGGTGGCGATCAGGGCCGCAACCTGTGACTTGCCTCCACGCCTGCCCACTGCCAGCCATAGTTCGCTGAAAGCGTCCTGTGGGGCATCTGTGCGGCCTGTAATGGCCTCTAGGGTGATGCGCTCATCCTCGGACAGTTCAAGCCCGTATTTTGCCGCTAGTAGGGTGCGCCAATTAGCGAAAGACTCGCCGCCGAATTGCCCGCCGAACAATGCCGGGTCTGTCATCAGGTCGCGGATGGTGACGGTCACTGCGCAGCCCTGTCAGCAAGGAATTGCGCGAGCGTGGGCGTGGCATCCTTCATGCGGCGCTCTAGCCCCAGATCAGACAGCAGGCGGCGCAAGGCATTGCTAATCGTGGCATAGGCTCCGGCATCAAACTCACCGCCCGCTGCCAATTCGGTTTCACGTTCCTCGCACCACAAGGCGAGCGTTGCGGCTCTGGCAATCAGGTGACGCTGCGCCTCGGACAGATCGCCGCCCAAGTCGCTTTCGATGTTGAGATAGATTTCGCGAAATCGGCGAGCGACAAGGCTGCGGCCATCCACACCAGCCAAGGCGAAACCGGCATTGCCTTTGCGCGTGCTGAATTGCGGCAATGGCTTGTCATGGGTGGCGCTAGTCTTTGGCATTGGCTTGGCTATCGGCCTATCTGTTACCCTATCGTTACCCCACTTTTATCATTCCGCAGCCAAGAATGATAGATAGCGCACAGTTACAGGTAGTTAGGCAGTGTGGGCCTTTTGATAGAGTATCAGGGTATCTTATCCACAAGCCCGGATGCAACTCGGTCGATTGCTGCCAGCAAGGGGAAGAAAAGCCCTAAAATGTTGTTCAGATTTGCGGCCATTTTCCTGAACCAAATAGGGTCACAAGGGTCGCATAGGGTCGACCCTTTGCATTTATCGGCCCACGCGCGCGCGCATGTGTCGGTTATAGAGAAAACCCGTCCCTATCCGTCCCTAGCGTCCCTGCCCTCACCGCTTCGGCCTAAGTCGGAACCCGCGATAGAAGCGAATTCCGTTGGACTTTCCGAACGTGAAGCCTGCTCGCTCAAGCTTGGCTCTCATAAGGGGTTGCGTTCCGGGATCATCACCGGCTGCAAGTGCATATTCTTTCCAGTCATTATAGAGCGCTGTGGGAGTTTCCCGCCGCGATATGTCGGGCGCGCAGCGTTCTTCGACCCATTGCGTAAACAGGTCTTGTTCCTCGAAGTAGCTTTCGGTTGCGGCAGTCACCACTTCCGGCCTGACGAGCCCGTTGGTCTGCCAATCAAGGCAACCAGCGATTGCCCATGACAGGATCTGTCCGGCCTCGGCCTTTAGCTTGTCCTCTAACTCTCGATCCGGCGTTGCGGGTTTCTGGGTAAAGGGGATGATATTGAAGCGCCGCCGTGCAGCCTCATCCACGTTGTGCAGAATGGGCGCATGATTGCCGACAATCACAAGCTTGAATTGGGGGACGAATTCGAAAAAGTCTTGGCGCATGAAGCGGGCGCTGATGGTGTCGCCGCCGGTAAGCTGCTTGATACGGCTTTCAGCCCATGCCCTGCCCTGCTCTGTCTCGCTGGCACTGACAAGCCGGGCACCCTTCAGCATGGCAAGTTCTGTCGGATGCTTGTCAAACTTGGATGCGGTGAAGGTATCCATGCTCGATGTGGTGGCATAATCGCCCAACACATAGTTGAGCAGATTAAGGAAAACCGATTTCCCATTACCGCCCGGCCCGTAGATAAAGAACAGCGCGTGCTCATTTGTCAGGCCGGTGAGGCAGTATCCCGCCACTTGCTGCAAGAACCGCATCAGCTCTTTATCGCCTGCGGTCGCCTCATTGAGGAATTGCAGCCAGCGGACAGGCTCGCCGCTATCCGGTGCCGCGCCTGCCTGCTTGGTGATTAGGTCACTATGGCGAGCGGGCATCAACTCGCCGGTGCGTAGATCAATGGTGCCGCCCGGTGTGCCTAACAGCCACGGGTCGCGGTCCCACTGGTCAGCCGTAACAGCAAGCGCAGGATCGGCGCGGGCAAACGCCTCCACACCATTAGCCACACTGGCCTTGCAGAAACCCTTTGCCCCATCGCTGGCCTCGCGTGCCAACTCGCGTGCAAAGTGAAACGCCAGCTTGGTTTCGTTCCGCTGCCACCGCGTGCCGGTGTAGTCATACCATTTACCGGCGCTGTGATCGAAGCGCAGCCGCTCCTTGTGCCGACGCACAAAGGCAAGCGCGATTTGATCCTCGCTAGTGGTGCCGTTGGATTGCCGGACGTTATCGCCAAGAAACTCGCGGCTCTGCGCCTCTGCCAGCGCATCAAGTTCAATATCGGTCAAAGGGGGTCATCCTCGGAATTGAGGCTGTCAGCAGTCAACGCAGCGCGCACCAGGTATCGGCAAAGGTTTGCGGCCATCTCTAGGCGCGGCACGCTCTCACCAAGGCGAAAGACGAACCGCCCAGCAATGTCATGGGCATGACAGGCGCACTCAGTTGCAAGCCATCCATCAGTTCGCCCGCGCAATGCTGCGGCATGGTCACGCGCCTTCAAAAGCGTGATGCGATGCGCCAATTCATCGCCCTCGGCCTGCGGGACGTATTGCTTGACGTGAAAGGCAAGTGTGGGGTCGCTCATTCGTCACCCTCCATCACCATGTCGATGAAAAGGGCATCATGCAGCTTCGCCAGATCGCGAGCGTGCTTAACCGCCTCGTCATGGCTGCGAAACGTGCGCGGCTGGTGCGAGATACTTGGCGGGTCGATTGCCACCACGATCTTGCCCCAAACGTCACGCCTGACGATGACAGCCCAAAGCCGCCGGGGTTGGTTTTCGGGGTGGTTTGGGGTAGAAGGGCTCTTGTCCGCTGCCGTGGATTTCGAAGCCCTCGCGCCCTGCCCGGTGCGGGGGTTTTTCGCATCCATCATGCGGCCCCCTCTTGGGCATCAAGCCACGCCAGAACCTCGCGCTCTCGCCAGAAACGACGATTGCCAATCTTTACCGGACGGGGGAAATTCGATTGCGGATTATTGAGCCTGCGCTCGATCCACATATGGGAAACACCGCCCAGCAAATCGCGAACGGCTGCGGCCTGAATTCGCCGCTCTGGGTTGGTTTGTAACGTCTGATTAGGTTGCATTTGCCACGCTCCATTAGTGAAGGTGGCACTTAATAATCACGCGTTATGCTCTAGCGCAAAGCATTGCGGGGTCAAAAAACTACCGACTTTTTTTGCCAACCCGCGCCGCTCTAAATAACTCACCTGACATGACTGATTTTCTTTTAGCCTCTCTCTGCCAATCGCCTCGGCCCGGCCTTCGCTTGTTCAGTTCGTCACACATCTTCAAAAACGCATTAAGGCTTTCGCGTCTTGATTGCTGCTCTTCATCGCTAAGCAGCTTCAGGCGAGTTTTGATTGTCGCTTCGCTTAATCCGCAAACCTTCGCCGCATGCTCGATTGCGTGCTTCCGCTTGCCGCCTTGCTGCTCTTCCCAAAGAATGACGTCGAGAATAGCCAGCGCCTCCCACTTGATGCGCGGCGATTGTTTGGGCCTGTTTGCGTCAAGCTTCACCTCGCCCCGCAAATACCTTGCAAGAAATAGTCTCTCGGCATCAGTCATGGGCGCTTGCAGCCATTCTAGCTTGTATGCGAGCGGCTCTAAGTCGCCAGCTTCGGCGCACGCCAGCACCTCATCAAGGACGGAGTCGCTCATCACTTAGCCCCCGCCAGCTTCACCACGTTATCAGCGGCCTCTATCTCGGCCTCTAGGGCGCGCTTGGCATCCAGCGCCAATTTCGCTTCGAGCGCCTCTTGTGCCTGCATTAGTCGCGCCTCATCATCGCGGCGCTTCTTTTCCGCAACGGGATCGAGCCCAGCCACAATGTCAGCAACGGCAACGGCCCATGCCTCTAACGCCTCGCGCTTTTCGTCCGCGTAGTCATGGCGCTGATAGACAGCGACGATCCCGCCACCTGTCCCGCTAATGTGATTTATCACCGCTTCGGTAACGCGCACAGGCACGCCCAGCCTCGCCAAGCCCGTTGCACAAGTCCGGCGTAGATCATGCCACCGCCACGGCTTAACCTCAAAGCCCTCTTGGCTGGCAATCTCGGCCATCTTGGCGCTGATAATGCCGTGAGCCTTGGAAAAGCCGCTTACAGGCGTTTTTCCGGTAGTGGTGAAGATATAACCGGCCTTGCCTGCGATGCGCTCCACGCTTGCCAGAATAGCGCCTGCGGCCTGTGAGAGCGGCACACTATGAGCGCGCTTGTTCTTCGTCCGGCTGGCATCAAGGTGCCATGTGTCGCCCTCGATCTCGCTGTCGGTGATTTCGGACACTTCGCCGCGCCGCTGGCCTGTCAGCAGCAGCAACTTGCCCAATGGCCCGAACGGATAGCCCACGGCCTCGCAAGCCTGCCAGAATAGGCGAATCTCATCATCGGATAGCACGCGGTCGCGCGCAGTTTCATCCACTGGCGGTTTTACGCCTGCCGCTGGGTTCACCTCGATAACGTCCCGCTCAACGCACCAGTTCAGAAACTTGCGCAAATGGGCAAGCACGCGGTTTGCAGTTATGCCGCGCCCACTGTCGGCAATTTCCTCTAGCAGGTCGATAACGTCCCGCTTTTTGATGCTCTGAATTTCCCGCTCGCCCCATGCCTCAAGAACAAAGCGGTCGAGAAAGTCCCGCACCTGCTTTTTCGATCTAAGCTTGGCGAGGTGGCGCTTTTCGAATTGGTCGAGCAGATTGGCAATCTTGTTCCGGCCTTCCAACTGCTCTTGCAGTTTCGCGGCCTTGGTCGCCTTCTTTTCGATGGCTGGGTTCTCGCCGCGCTCCACCGCCTCGATCGCATCGCCTGCGGCCTCCCGCGCATCCTTTAGCGCCATCATCGGCCAACGGCCCAAGGTCAGCTTGCAAGGCTTGCCCGCGTGACGATAGCGCAGCGCCCACGATTTCGCGCCGGATGGCTGCACCACCAGATAAAGCCCGGACACAATGCCGTCAGGTATCTCCTGCCGCTTATCGGATGCTTTCGCGGCTTCGATTGCCTTGGTCGAAAGTGCCTTTGCCATGCCATGCCCTTTGCGTTTTGCAGACATCAAAAAGTCCGCTGGGGTAACACTGGGGTAACAGAATTGGCTGTAAAGCATCGTTACCCCGCGTTAGTCACATTGCATCACATCGCGACACATTGCAAGGAAATACAGGCGGTTTTTTGGGGATAGACGTTTTGATAAGTGAGGCCCTGTTATGGGGCAAATTTTAACTCTTAATCAGCGGGTCCTGGGTTCGAGCCCTAGTGCGTCCACCATCCCCTTCCCTCACTTGATCGGAACAACAAGCCCATAGGGCTTGCACGAGATTGTATTGCCTCGCTGCGCGGCTTGGCCGATAAAGCGTGCCGAAGTCGCCACGCACGGCTTCCGGGGCGTAGTAACCCCGAACAGAGACGGATGGGCCGCCCGTCTGTGGCCTATGCATCCTTGACCCTTATGGTCGGGGAGCCTGCGACGCATGTCCAGGGCTTCCCAGCCTAAAGGTCGCAGGGACCGATCTCTGTCGGTTTACTAACTTCCCGATCACCAAGGCTCTTGGGTGAAGTCGCATGCGGGGGCGCACCGCCACCGACTTCACGGAAGAAGAGGCACGCTATCCCCAGGGGAACACGCCACACGCTCACCGGTGACTTGCGGTGAGACACGCGCCAACGGATGCACCGCCTCGATCTGGGGGATGGTGCGCATTGGTTTGTCGATCTGCCAGCGCAGAGCGAGCACTTGGCGGGCCAGCGCGTAACCGTCGAAGGCATCCGATCGGGTTTCAATCTGCTGGACGCCGAACGCGTATGGACGGGGGATAGCCCGCCGCCGCCGCGCCCCTCGTGGCTGGCGCGCCTGCGCGGCTGGTGGACTGCCACCGACACCGGCGTGTCTCGCTAGGCCAGCCCGCGGCTCAAGCAGCAGCGCGCTTGCTATCACACTGCGATGTGATAAAGCGCACGCATGAGCACATCAACAATCACACGCGTGCGTGAACTTGTCACATCAGGCACCATGACCCGCGCCGGTCTCGCCCGCGCGGCCGGGCTGCATGCCAACACCTTGCGCGATTGCACCGACAGCGCGTGGAACCCGACGGCGGAGACCCTCGCCAAGCTCGACGCCTTCCTTGCCGCCAATGATGACAAGCCGGTGCTCGCCACCATCGAGGAAATCATCGACGAGGCGCGCAACGGGCGGATGTATATCCTTGTCGATGATGAAGACCGCGAGAACGAAGGCGATCTCATCATCCCGGCGCAGATGGCGACCCCGCAGGCGATCAATTTCATGGCGATGCACGGACGCGGGCTGATCTGCCTCGCGCTCGACAAGGCGCGGGTCGATCACCTCGGCCTTACCCCGATGAGCCGCAACAACAAGGAATCGATGCAGACCGCCTTCACCATCTCGATCGAGGCGAAGGAAGGGGTCACCACCGGGATTTCGGCGGCAGACCGCGCGCGTACGATCTCGGTGGCGATTGATGCGGCCAAGGGCCCCGATGATATTGTCACACCCGGCCACGTCTTCCCGCTGATGGCGCGCGATGGCGGCACGCTGGTGCGCGCCGGGCATACCGAAGCAGCGGTTGATATCTCGCGGCTCGCCGGGCTCAACCCGTCCGGCGTGATCTGCGAGATCATGAACGAGGATGGCACGATGGCCCGCCTCGATGATCTCATCAGCTTTGCCCGCAAGCATGATCTCAAGATCGGCACGATCCGCGATCTGATCGCCTATCGGATGCGCAATGATCATCTGGTGGAGCGGCTCGACGAACGCAGCTTCACCTCCGATTATGGCGGGCAATGGCGGATGATCACCTATCGTGATCGCGTCGCCGGGAACGAGGCCTATGTGCTGCAAAAGGGCCATGTCGTGCCGGGCGAGCCGACGCTCGCGCGGGTGCATCCGATTTCGGTGTTCGATGATGTGCTCGGCCAGCCCGGCCCGCGCAAGCGCACGCTCCAGCGCGCGATGGATGTGATCGGCGCGCATGGCGCGGGCGTGATCGTGATCCTGACTGGCCGGGTCGGCACTGGCGCGTGGAGCCGCGATGAAGAGCTGCGCAATATCGGCATCGGCTCGCAAATCCTCGCTGATCTTGGTGTCACCGACATGGTGCTGCTGTCCAATTCCCGCCCTGATCTGGTCGCGCTCGAAGGCTTTGGCCTGACGATTGTCGATCACCAACCCATTCCGGAGTAATTCCCCATGGCCAAGTTCCTGATTGTCGAAGCGCGGTTCTACGCGCACCTCAATGATATGCTGGTGGCGGGCGCGCGCGCCGCGCTCGAAGCGGCCGGGCATGAGGTCGAGGTGCTCACCGTGCCCGGCGCGCTCGAAATCCCCGGCGCGATTGCCCTCGCCGCCGAAAGCGATCTTTATGATGGCTTTGTCGCGATCGGCGTAGTGATCCGCGGCGAGACCTATCACTTCGAGATCGTGGCGGGCGAAAGCGCGCGCGCGATCATGGCGCTGACGATGGACGGCATTGCCATCGGCAATGGCATCCTCACGGTCGAAAACGAGGCGCAGGCGCTGGTGCGCGCTGACCCGGCGCAGAAGGACAAGGGCGGCGAGGCGGCCAAGGCCGCGCTCGCGTTGCTCGAGATTGCTCGGCGCTTTGGCTGAACGGTGAGACTGGGGTGCCGGGCGCCTGAACGCCCGGCGCCTTCTCAGCGGCCGAAGCAGCCCTTCCCGGCGTAAAGCGCGCTGGTGCCCAGCTCTTCCTCGATGCGGATGAGCTGGTTGTATTTGGCGAGCCGGTCCGACCGCGCGAGCGAGCCGGTCTTGATTTGCCCGCAATTGGTGGCGACCGCGAGATCGGCGATGGTCGCGTCCTCGGTTTCGCCCGAACGGTGGCTCATCACGCAGGTGTAGCGCGCGCGGTGCGCCATATCGACCGCGGCGAGCGTTTCGGTGAGCGTGCCGATCTGGTTGACCTTGACCAGCAGCGAATTGGCGAGCCCCTTGGCGATCCCGTCCGACAGGCGCGCAGGGTTGGTGACGAAGAGATCATCGCCGACCAGTTGCACCCGTCCGCCGAGCAATTCGGTCACCGCGGCCCAACCGGCGAAATCATCCTCGCTCATGCCGTCTTCGATCGAGCGGATCGGGTAATCATCGCACAGCTTGGCGAGATAGGCGGCCATCTCTTCGCCCGACAGGCTGAGCCCCTCGCCCGAGATCTGGTACTTGCCATCCTTGAAGAACTCGGTCGCCGCACAATCGAGCGCGAGCACGATATCTTCGCCCGGCGTGAAGCCCGCCTCGCTGATCGAGGCCATGATGAAATCGAGCGCGGCGCGGGTGCTGGCGAGATCGGGCGCAAAGCCGCCTTCGTCGCCCACGCTTGTGGCCAGGCCCTTCTGGTGCAGCCCCTTCTTCAAGGTATGGAACACCTCTGCGCCCCAGCGCACGCCTTCAGCAAAGCTGTCTGCCCCCACCGGCATGATCATGAATTCCTGGATGTCGATGGGATTGTCGGCATGTTCGCCGCCATTGATGATGTTCATCATCGGCACCGGCAGGACATGGGCCGAAACCCCGCCCAGGTAGGAATAGAGCGGCAGGCCGCGCGCATTGGCCGCCGCCTTGGCGACAGCGAGCGAGGTGCCGAGAATGGCATTGGCGCCAAGGCGGCTCTTGTTGGGCGTACCGTCAAGATCGATCAACGTGAGATCAATGTCGCGCTGGTCTTCGGCATCGAAGGCTTCGAGCAGCAGATCGCGGATTTCGGTGTTGACGGCGTCAACCGCCTTGAGCACGCCCTTGCCCTTGTAGCGGGCGGCATCGCCATCGCGCAGTTCAACCGCTTCGTGCGCACCGGTCGAAGCGCCCGAAGGCACCGCCGCGCGGCCGAAGCTGCCGTCTTCCAGCAGCACATCCACTTCGACCGTCGGATTGCCCCGGCTGTCGAGGATTTCGCGCCCGTGGATGTCGATGATCGCAGTCATGTTTGGCTCCGGCAAGAATGTGTTATAGTGTGATAGCACACTGGAGGCGACGATTCTGGATGGCGTCGCGGCCGTGGGATCCCTATGCGCCCGTTGCGTGCGGCGCAAGCTGCGGTATCGCCCCGGCCACGCTTCCTGTTTTCGATGCAGGGCTACCCCCTGGCCTTGCCGCGACACACAAGATGAGGTGAACGATCATCATGGCTGAAACCAAGACCCGCAAAACGACCAAGACCCCGGCTCAATCAGCAAAAGGTGCAACCACGGCGAGCAAGGGCCCGGTCAAGGCCGCCTCGCGCAAGACAGCGGCCACGGCAGCGGCCCCCACGGCGCCGGTGACGGAAGCCAAGAGCCGGTTCAACGCCGCGCTCGAAGAAGCCAAGGCAGGCGCGGCTGCGCTGCGCGCCGAGGCCGAAAACCGCGCCGGTGCCGTCCGCGAACAGGCGCTGATGAAGAGCGATGATCTCGTCTCCGAAGCGCGCGCTTATGGTGACAAGGCGCTCCACAAGGCCGGTGAACTCGCTGTCGAAGGCAAGGCTGTCGCGAGCGACGTGATCGCCTCGCTCGGCAAGGTGGTCGCCGATACCGCGCCGCAGATCGATGAGAAGCTCGGTGAACAATATGGCGATTACGCGCGCAAAGCATCGCGCAGCCTCACCGAAGCCTCGGCCAAGCTCGAAACCAAGAGCCTTGATGAACTGGGTGAGGATGCCCGCGCCTTTGTGCGCAAGAGCCCCGGCACGGCCGTCGGGATTGCGGCGGTCGTCGGCTTCCTTATCGCGCGGCTGTTTCGCGGATCGCGCGACTGAGCGGTCCCGGACCCGCGGTGCTGCAGGACGCCATAATGCGAGAAACGCCGCAGGGCGGCCCCGATGCCGCGCAGGATGACACTTTGCCCGACGAAGCGCTGAGCGATGAGGAAACTTCCCTCAGCGCGGACATCGCCGCGCTGATCGATAGCGGCCGCACCTATGCCGAGGCAGAGCTCGCCTTCCAGAAAACCCGCGCTGCGCTTGCCGGCGACAATGCCGCCAAGGCGATTGGTGCGCTGGTGGTGGCGCTGGTGCTGCTCAATATCGCACTGACCGCGCTGGCGATCGGCGCAGTGCTGGCTTTGCAGCCGCTGATCACCATCTGGGGAGCCATTGCCGTGGTGGTGGGTGCCCTGTTGCTCGGCGCGGGGCTGCTGGCGCGCAGCGCCAAGGCGCGCGGCAAGCTGCTCGGTGTGATGTTTGGCGAAGGGAGCGGCCAGTGACCACGCTGCCCAAACGCTATGTCGAGGACAAGGCGCTGCGCGATGCCGCCAAAGGCGTGCTCGAGGCGGATATCGAACATTTCAAGGCGACCCTTGCCGATCAAGGTCTCGCCGGTCGCGTCAGCGCGCAGATCAGCGGCTCGGTCAAACGCCGCATCAGTGCCGGGGCGCAGGATGTGCTGGCGCAGGCCAAGGAAACCGCCAGCGATCATCGCGGCGTGCTTGCGGTGCTGGTGGGTGCACTGATCCTGTGGTTCGCGCGCGCGCCGCTTATGGAATTGCTGGGTCTTGATGCCGCCGACGAGGCCGATGCGGAGGACGGGACCATCGACGAGGATCAAGGAGCCTGAACGATGAACAGCCACACCCCCAATCTCGCTGAGGCCAAGCGCGATGCGCTGCGCGCGCGAATCGAAGCGGCCGAGCGCCGCATTGCCGAGCGCACCTTGCTGGATGACGCACGCGATGCCGCGCGCGCGGCAACCGATTATGCCAAGGCCAATCCGGGCAAGGTGGTGGCCGGTGCGCTGGTGCTGTGCCTTGTCATCGGGCTGCTGACCTCGCCCGGCCGGGCGCTCGCTGGCAAGGCGGCCGCGCAGGTCACGGGCAAGACGCGCCGTGCTGCGAGCGGCGCTGCCACCAAGGCGAGCTCCAAGATCGGCATGATGCTGGCCAACGCGCTGGTGGCGCAGGGGCTGCAAGTGCTCGATGCGGTGCTGGAAGGTGCCAACACCGGCCGTGCCCGCGCGGGCCAAATTGCTGACAAGGCCGCGTCGGAAGCCGAACGGCTTGGCCGCGAAGCCGCGGAAAGTTCGAGCGCCTTAGCCCGCAGCACCCGCGCAAAGGCAAAAAGCGCAGCGCGCGATATCGCCAAGCGCGTCAGGGGATAGGCCCGCCCTGCTCTTGCCCTTGGCGGGACGCTGGCGCTATGTGCCGCGCCATCTTCCCCTCCCCAAGGAACAGGCACCATGGCAGAAACCACCCCGACCCAGCGGCTCCACCTTGTGATGGGTGGCCGCGTCAAAGACCCGCGCGGGCTCGAATTCCAGGACCCGGAAAGCATCCACGTTGTCGGCGTTTACAGCTCCTATGACGCCGCGGTGGACGCGTGGCGCGCCCAGGCGCAGCGCACGGTTGACGATGCCGAGATGAAGTACGTCGTCGTCCACATTCACAAGCTGCTGACCCCGGAAGACTAGGGGCAGCGCCGCTCGGCATGGACGTTTGCATCCGCCGCTTCCGCGAGGATGATGCACCGGCGCTAACCGCGCTCACCGTGGCGGCGATCCGCGTCATCGGTGCGGGCGCCTATAGCCCCGATCAGGTCGCAGGCTGGGCCGCACGTCACACCGATGCGGCGCGGTTCTGCACGCGCGCCAAGGCGGGTGACACAATCCTCGTGGCCGCCGACGGCGATGATGCAGCCTGCGCCTATGCCGTGCTCGAGCCGGACGGGCACCTCGACATGCTTTATTGCCATCCCGACCATGCCGGGCGTGGTCTGGCTACCGCGTTACTCGCTGCTGCGGAACAACAGGCGCGCGCGGCGGGGGCCAAGCACCTGTTCACCGAGGCGAGCGAACTCGCCCGCCCGGTGTTCGCGCGCGCGGGATACGTACTGCTCCACCGCCGGGACTTCACCATTCCCCACGCCGGACGGGCTATCCCGATCCACAATTATGCGATGGAAAAGCCTCTCGGCTGATCGCTCAGATGAATTCGATCTTCTCGACGAGGTAGAACTTCTCGCCCGAAGGCACCGTCACCTCGATCTCATCACCGACCTGCTTGCCGATCATCGCGCGGGCGAGCGGCGAATTGTAGCTGATGCGGCCCTTGTTGGCATCCGCCTCGGTCTGGCCGACGATCTGATAGCGCACCGGCTTGTCATGCTCATCAAGCATGGTCACGGTCGCCCCGAAGATGATCTTGTCGCCCGAAAGCGTCGCCGGATCAATGATCTGCGCACGGCTGACCTTGTCCTCGAGCTCGGCGATCTGGGCTTCAACCTGACCTTGCCGCTCCTTGGCGGCATGATATTCGGCGTTTTCCGAAAGATCGCCATGGGCGCGCGCTTCTTCGATCGCTTCGACGATTTTGGGGCGTTCCTCGCGCAGCACTTTGAGGTCAGCGGTCAGCCGCTCGTAGCCCTCGGCCAGCATCGGAACCTTTTCCATCGTCGCCATCTTTCGTTCGTCCTGTCTGTTTTCACCGACTTAGCCCCCACACAGGCGAAAGAACCACCGCTGCCGCGCAAGATACGGCCGCCAGCTCCTGCGATGTAAGGGGGAGGAATGATCGGTCAGGCTTTATAATAGTCCTGCATTGCGCGGACTGCAAGTTGCTCCCGCTGGATTGTCGAAATCGCGAGCGCAGCGGCGACTGAAGCGGCGGCGGTGGTGTAGTAGGGCACCTTGTTCGCGAGCGCGGCCTGGCGGATCGATTTGCTGTCGAGCAGCGATTGCCACCCTTCCGTGGTGTTGAAGATCAGCGCGATATCGCCATCGATGATCCGGTCGACAATATGCGGCTGGCCTTCGGCAACCTTGTTGACCCGCTCCACCGCAAGGCCCTGTTCGGCGAGATAGCTTTGCGTACCGCCCGTGGCGATGATCTTGAAGCCTGCCTCGATCAAGCGGCGCACAGCGGGGGTGATCGCGGCCTTGTCGGTGTTCTTGACCGATACGAACACTGTCCCCGACTTGGGCAGCACCATCCCGGCACCCAATTGGGACTTGAGGAAGGCGGCCTCGAAAGTAGCGTCAATCCCCATCACTTCGCCGGTGGATTTCATTTCCGGCGAAAGCACGGGGTCAGCACCGGGGAAGCGCGCGAAGGGGAACACCGCCTCTTTCACCGCCATATAGGGCAGATCGCGCTTGAACGGCTCGAAGCTGTTCAACGGCTCGCCTGCCATGACACGCGCGGCAATCTTGGCCACCGGCTGCCCGATGGCCTTGGCCACGAAGGGCACAGTGCGGCTGGCGCGCGGGTTGACCTCGATCAGGTAAACCGTGCCATCCTTCACCGCGAACTGGATGTTCATCAGCCCTTTGACGCCAAGCGCATGGGCCAGCGCCTCGGCCTGCCGCTCCATCTCCGCGATGATATCGGCAGGCAGGCTGTAGGGCGGCAGGGTGCAGGCACTATCGCCCGAGTGGACGCCCGCTTCCTCGATATGCTGCATCACGCCCGCGATGCGCACTTCGGTGCCATCGCACAGCGCATCGACATCGCATTCGATCGCGTCGCGCAGATATTGGTCGATCAGCACCGGGCTGTCGCCCGAGACATTAACCGCGGTGGCGATGTAATCATCAAGCTGCGCTTCGCTGTCGACAATCTCCATCGCACGGCCACCCAGGACATAGGACGGGCGCAGCAGCACCGGATAGCCGATGCGGGCGGCCACCGCGGCGGCCTCGTCACGGCTGCGGGCAATGCCGTTATCGGGCTGCTTGAGCTTCAGCTTGCTGACCAGCTTGGCAAAGCGCTCGCGATCTTCGGCAAGATCAATCGCATCGGGCGAAGTGCCGAGGATCGGGATCCCTGCGTCTTCCAGTGCCTGCGCCAGCTTGAGCGGGGTCTGCCCGCCGAACTGCACGATCACCCCCACCAGCGTGCCGTTCTGCTGTTCAACCCGCAGGATTTCCAGCACATCTTCGGCTGTCAGCGGCTCGAAATAAAGGCGATCCGAAGTATCGTAATCGGTCGAGACGGTTTCGGGGTTGCAATTGACCATGATCGTCTCGAACCCGACCTCGGCCAGCGCGAAACAGGCATGGACGCAGCAGTAATCGAACTCGATCCCCTGCCCGATCCGGTTCGGCCCTCCGCCGAGGATGACGATCTTCTTGGCGGAGGACGGCGCGGACTCGCACTCAGGCTCACCGAAGCTAGGGGCTTCGTAGGTCGAATACATGTAAGGCGTGATCGCCTCGAATTCGGCCGCGCAGCTATCGATCCGCTTGAACACCGGCGTGACGCCCAGCTTGTGCCGCAAGCTGCGCACTTCTTCCTCGCTGGTCGCGCCCGCCATGGCTTGCAGCGCATCGTGGAGCAGGCCCGAACGCTTGGCCTGGGTCTCGGCAAGTCCGCCGGCTACCCCGACCGAACGCACTGCGAGAGTGGCAAGGCGGCGGTCGGAAAAGCCCATGGCTTTCAGCTTGCGCAGCCCGGCTGCATCAATCGGCAGGCCGTCTTTCTGCACGGCACGCTCGGCGGCGATGATCGCTTCGATCTGGCGCAGGAACCATGGGTCGTAGAAGGTGACGGCGGCGATCTCCTCCACCGAAAGCCCTTCGCGGAAGGCTTGGCCGACCTTGAGCAGCCGGTCCGGCGTGCGGCGCGAGAGCGCAGCGTTGATGACATCGCGCGGCTGGCCTTCCAGCTCGGGCACGCGGTTGAAGCCATCAAGCCCGGTTTCGAGCCCGCGCAGCGCCTTTTGCACGCTTTCCTGAAAATTGCGGCCAATCGCCATGACTTCACCAACGCTCTTCATGGCCGTTGAGAGGTCATTTGCTGCGCCCTTGAACTTCTCGAAGGCAAAGCGCGGGATCTTGGTGACGACGTAATCAATGGTCGGCTCGAAGCTGGCCGGGGTCGCGCCGGTGATCTCGTTGGTGAGCTCGTCCAGCGTGTAACCCACCGCAAGCTTGGCCGCGACGCGGGCGATGGGAAAGCCTGTCGCCTTCGACGCCAGCGCGGAGGAGCGCGACACGCGCGGGTTCATCTCGATCACGATCAACCGGCCATCCTTGGGATTGACCGCGAACTGGACGTTGGAGCCGCCCGTCTCCACCCCGATCTCGCGCAGCACCGCGATGCTGGCCGAGCGCATGATCTGGTATTCCTTGTCGGTCAGCGTCAGCGCCGGGGCGATAGTGATCGAATCCCCGGTGTGCACGCCCATCGGATCGACATTCTCGATCGAGCAAATGATGATCGCGTTATCCTTGCGATCACGCACCACCTCCATCTCGAATTCCTTCCACCCGAGGAGCGATTCCTCGATCAGGACTTCGGTGGTGGGCGAGGCGTCGAGGCCTTCGACCACGATCCGGTCAAACTCGGCCTTGTTATAGGCAATCCCGCCGCCGGTGCCGCCGAGGGTAAAGCTGGGGCGGATGATCGAAGGCAGCCCGGTGCGTTCAAGGATTTCGCGCGCCTGTTCGAGCGTGTTGGCGACACCCGAGCGGGCGCTTTCCAGCCCGATTTTGTCCATCGCATCGCGGAAGCGCTGGCGGTTTTCGGCCTTGTCGATGGCGTCGGCCTTGGCCCCGATCATCTCGACGCCGTATTCGGCAAGCACCCCCATCTCATCGAGCTTGAGCGCGCAGTTCAGCGCCGTTTGCCCGCCCATCGTCGGCAGCAGCGCATCGGGCCGCTCCTTGGCGATGATCTTGGCGACGATATCGGGCGTGATCGGCTCGATATAGGTAGCGTCGGCGAACTCCGGATCGGTCATGATCGTCGCCGGATTGGAGTTGACGAGGATGACGCGGTAGCCCTCCTCCTTCAACGCCTTGATCGCCTGCGTGCCGGAATAATCGAACTCGCAGGCCTGCCCGATGATGATCGGGCCGGCGCCGATGACGAGGATCGAGGAAATGTCGGTTCTTTTGGGCATTAGCTTGCGATTCCAACAATGAATTGGATGAGGCTTGTTGACGCGAAAAAAGTCTGAAGCACTGGATGCGTCAGGATTGTCACGATGTCTCGCCAGGGCGAATTGGGAGCTTCAAGGAGGCAAATCACGGCTTCGACGCGTTTGCATGCGTCGAGTCTTGTCTGTTCGTCCGCGTCCGACTGTATGATTAACGAGAGCAATTCATTGGCTTTGGCTCGAATTACGACCTTTTGCTCGTAAGAGATCGCTTTCGACAATCCAGTCCAATCAGTTGAGTCGATCAGCCGAGCCTTTTCTGTAGAATCTTCAAGATTCTCGAATTTGGATGGATCGTTTACGAAATCACGTCCTGCGTTCGTCACATAGAAATCTTCGAAAACCGGACCTCGCTTATTACGAGCATCAAGGAAGCCATTATAAGAAGCCGCGTCCATGATTTCGCCGGGTGAGTGCTCGGTCGTGACATTGTCATTAATGAGTTTGATCAAATCCAACCTTGAAAAGTATCCACCATTCGGGATCGGCTTGAGCACGCCTTCTTCGGATACGACTGCACGCAAAAATTGCTGAAGTGAAAGCGAGAGGCTCACCCCAGCCCCCCGACAAACTTCTCGAACAGGTAGAAACTATCCTGCGGCCCCGGACTCGCCTCGGGGTGGTACTGCACCGCAAAGGCCTTCTTGCCCTTGATCGCGATGCCGCAATTCGTCCCGTCGAACAGGCTCACATGGGTCTGCTCGACATGCTCCGGCAGGGTCGCTGCATCCACCGCAAAGCCGTGGTTCATCGAGGTGATCTCGACGAGGCCGGTGGTCTCCCCCCAGCCCTCACCCACGCGCTGCACCGGGTGGTTCGCGCCGCGGTGGCCCTGATGCATCTTGATCGTCTTCGCCCCCGCAGCGAGCGCGAGCATCTGATGGCCAAGGCAAATGCCAAACAACGGCACGTCGGCATCGAGAAGCGCCTTGATCACCGGCACCGCATATTCGCCCGTTGCCGCCGGATCGCCCGGCCCGTTCGAAAGAAACACGCCGTCGGGCTTGAGCGCCAGAATATCATCGAGCGAGGTCTTCGCCGGCACCACCGTCACCCGCGCACCGGCCTTCACCAGATTGCGGAAGATATTGTCCTTCGCGCCGTAGTCGATCGCGACCACGTGGGGCTTGGCATCGAAGGCCGCGCGGCCATAGCCCTTGCCGAGCGTCCAGTAGCCGCCTTCCCAGCCTTCCTGTGCCTCGCGCGAGACCCGGATGGCGAGGTCCATCCTCTCGAGCCCCGGCCAAGCCTTGGCGCGTTCCAGCAGCGCCGGAATATCGAACTGGCCATCGGGCGCATGGGCGATCACCGCATTGGGTGCGCCGCTATGGCGGATGCGGCGGGTCAGCGCGCGGGTATCGACGCCGGCCAACCCGATCTTGCCCGCCTTCGCCATCCAGTCGATGAAGCTTTCGGCCGAGCGGAAATTCGAAGGCTGCGTCACATCCTCGCGCACCACACAGCCGACCGCGCCTTCCACGCGGCTTTCCATATCCTCGGGGTTGGCGCCGACATTGCCGATATGCGGGAAGGTGAAGGTGACGATCTGCGCCGCGTAGGAGGGATCGGTCATCACTTCCTGATAACCCGTCATCGCGGTGTTGAAACACACCTCGCCCACCGCGCTGCCGACAGCGCCAAAGCCGCGTCCCCAGATCACCGTGCCATCGGCCAGAACAAGGACTCCGCTCGCGCCTGATGGTTGCGCGCGGGTGGATGCGGGGTCGGCCATGGGGCGCTCCGTTGACAGGGTTTCCAACGATGGGTGCTAAGTTTCGTCCGCTAGGCGTGTGCGCCCTTCGCGTCAACCTAGGCGAGGCCTACTATTTGCGTTAGAGGCGCGCCGCATTCAGTGATCCACAGGAAACACCAACCATGATCCGTGATGATATCAAGGCCGCCACCATTGCTGCGATGAAGGCGGGCGAAAAAGACCGCACCGCCGCGCTCCGCCAGATCAGCGCCAAGATCAAAGACCGCGACATCGAGGAGCGCACCTCGGGCAAGGCGATTCCCGATGATGAGCTGGTGGTGAGCGTGCTCCAGAAAATGGCCAAGCAGCGCCGCGAATCAATCGAGATGTATGTCAGCGGCGGGCGCGAAGAACTCGCCGCGGTGGAGCGCGCCGAACTCGCCGTGATCGAGGAATTCCTCCCGCAGATGATGGACGAAGCCGCCACCAAGGCAGCAATCGAGGCCATCAAGGCGGAAACCGGCGCGTCCACCATGAAGGACATGGGCGCGGTGATGGCCGAATTGAAAGCGCGTCATGGCGCGGTGCTCGATGGCAAACTCGCCAGCGCGCTGGTGAAAGCGGCGCTTTCGTGATCTCACACACAGACCCTTCCACAGCTAGCGCTTGAACGCCGGCCCGTTCGGGCGCACCTAGGGTTCATGGCCATCACCCCGCAATGGAAGGACGAGCTGCGTGCGCGGATCACGCTGTCGTCGCTTGTCATGCGGAGCGTCAAGCTGACGCGTGCGGGCCGCGAGTTCAAGGGCTGCTGCCCGTTCCACGGCGAGAAAACGCCAAGCTTCTATGTCAATGATGCCAAGCAGTTCTATCACTGCTTCGGCTGCGGGGCGCATGGCGATGCGATCAGTTGGATGGTCGATCACAATGGCCTCGCGTTCATGGATGCGATCAAGGAACTTGCCGCTGAAGCAGGCATGGAAGTTCCTGCGCCCGATCCGGTCGCTGCCCAGAAAGCCGAGGCCCGCGCCAGCCTGATCGATGTGACCGAAGCCGCCCAGCGCTATTTCGTGGAGAACCTCGGCACTGCAAGCGGCGCGGCGGCGCGCGACTATCTTCAGCGGCGCGGGTTGAGCGCTGCGACCTTGCGCGAGTTCGGCTTTGGCTGGGCCAGCGAGGACAAGCAGGCCCTGCCGCGCGCCCTACCGCATTTTGGCGAAGATATGCTCGCCGAAGCCGGGATGCGGATCGTCACCGATAGCGGCGAGCGCTATGATCGTTTTCGCGGGCGGGTGATGCTGCCGATCCACGATGCGCGTGGCCGGGTGATCGCTTTCGGGGGCCGCATCCTCGACAAGCGCGACGGGGTCGCCAAATATCTCAACTCGCCCGACACGCCTTTGTTCGACAAGGGGCGCACGCTCTACAATCTCCACCGCGCCGCGCCTGCGGTGCGCCAGACCGGCCGCGTGGTGGTGGTCGAAGGCTATATGGATGTGGTCGCGCTGGCGCAGGCGGGGATTGCCGAGGCGGTCGCCCCGCTCGGCACCGCGCTGACCGAGATGCAGCTCGAGATGCTGTGGCGCATGGTCGAAGTGCCGGTGCTGTGCTTCGATGGCGATGCGGCGGGCCAGCGCGCGGCGATGCGGGCGATCACCCGCGCCCTGCCGTTGCTGGCCCCGATGCGCTCGCTCGGGATTGTGCGCCTCCCTGCCGGGCTTGATCCCGATGATCTCATCCGTGAAAGCGGGGCCAAGGCGATGCAGGATATTCTCGGCCAGCCCGCCAGCCTCATCGAAACGCTGTGGGCGTTTGAACGCGATGCGCAGCCGCTGACCACGCCCGAGGCCAAGGCCGGGCTCAAGGCGCGGTTGATGGCGCATGCCGACACGATTGCCGATCCGGAGATCCGATCGCTTTACCGGCGCGAGCTGTCGGAACGCTTTTCCGCC
Organism: Erythrobacter epiphyticus; assembly: GCF_034653295.1. Classification (NCBI taxonomy): domain Bacteria; kingdom Pseudomonadati; phylum Pseudomonadota; class Alphaproteobacteria; order Sphingomonadales; family Erythrobacteraceae; genus Erythrobacter; species Erythrobacter epiphyticus. The sequence goes on from NZ_JAYEEU010000009.1 coordinate 261,177, forward strand.
TTTGCCTATCCGCCGCGCGCGCAAACCGCGCCGCGCTATCAGCCTTCAGGGGGCGCACAACGTGGCAATTGGCGCGGGGCGAATATGCCGCCGCCCGGCCTGTCTTCCGAAGCACGCACGACGCTTGGCAAACTCATGCAGGGCGCACAGCGTCAGAACCTGCTGATCGCCACATTGCATGGTCTGGCGCTTCATCCGCAGCAGATCAGACGCCATGCCGAAGCGCTGGTTCAGCTTGCCCGGCATCATCCCGAAAGCGCCGATCTGATCGAATCGCTGCTCGAACTTGCAGAAACGCTTGATTCGCACGACCCAAGCACCATATGGAGCCAGACAGGTCAACCTGCCCCGCCGGCGGATTCACCATTCGCCTTCCTCAGAGAAGGCACCGAGGCCGGCGATGCGTGCGAGGAATTGGCCGAAGCTGTGACGCTGCTGGTTGAAAGACCCGCGCTTGAGGCTGCGCTTGCGGCCACGATAGCGCGTTTCGAAAATGATCCTGAAGGATCTTTCGCCGAGCAGGCACGGCTCAGATTGCAGCTTGCCGCCGTGAATGAACGCCTGAAGCATTTCGGGCGTCGCAAAGCGGCCATGGCGGCAACCGACAGCGAGACCCCGCGCCGCGCGGGAACGGATTAACGGATGGGCTCTTTGGTCGTGCGGGACAACAGCACGCCCCGGCAGCCCCGCAAGATGGAACGACGCAGGACCCATGGCCTCGAGCGCAAACACCCCCGACAAGGATGATGCCCCGCTGATCGACCTCAACGAGGCGTCGGTCAAAAAGCTCATCAGCAAGGCGCGCAAGCGCGGCTATGTCACCTATGACGAGTTGAACGAGGCGCTGCCCTCGGGCGAGATGAGCCCCGATCAGATCGAGGACATCCAGACCGCGCTGTCGGAAATGGGCGTGCAGATCGTCGAAACCGACGAAGACGCCGAAGCCGAGGCCGAAGAGGATGGCGAGGACGTCGAGGTTGTCGGCAGCGACGACGACGAGACCGAGGACGATGACGACGGCGAGAAGAAGCCCGGCGTCAAGGATGCCCGCGCGGCCAACCGCAAGACCGCGACCGGCGATCGCACCGATGATCCGGTGCGGATGTATCTGCGCGAAATGGGCGCGGTTGAACTGCTCAGCCGCGAAGGCGAAATCGCCATTGCCAAGCGGATCGAAGCCGGCCGTGACATGATGATCATGGGCCTGTGCGAAAGCCCGATCACCTTCCACGCAATCATCCAGTGGTCCGAAGCGCTCAATGCGGGCGACATGCAGCTGCGCGAGATCCTCGATCTCGATGCCATGCTCTCCAAGGAACCACCCGCCGACAAGATGGCGGATGATGCCGAGGATGATGACGGCGAGATTTCGGAAGAGACCGCCGGGCCGACGATCCGCGAGGATGACGAGGTTGAGGACGAGCCCGAAGCCTCGGATGACGAGGACGAGGACGGCACCCCGCGTCGCCGCGAAGAGGACGACGAGGAAGACAACACCCTCAGCCTTGCACAGATGGAAGCCGCGCTGAAGCCCGAAGCGCTCGAACGCTTCGCCCGAATCACCAAGCTCTTCAACGACTTCGAGAAATTGCAGGCCGAGCGGGTTGATACTCTCGCGGCGGGCAATGATTTTGCCCCGGCCAAAGAGAAGAAATACGAACAGCTGCGCGAAGATCTCACCGCCGAGGTCGAGAGCGTCCAGTTCCACGCGACCAAGATCGAATTCCTGGTCGACAATCTCTATGCCTTCAACCGTCGTTTGACGACGCTGGGCGGCCAGATGCTGCGCCTTGCCGAACGACACAAGATCAAGCGTGCGGATTTCCTTGCGGCCTATGTCGGCAATGAAATGGATGATGCGTGGATCGCCGAAAAGGCCAAGAAGGACAAGAAGTGGGCGGCCTTTGCCGAGCGCGAAGGCGCGGCTGTCGAACGCATCCGCTCGGAAATCGCTGATATCGCCGCACAGACTGGCATGAGCCTCACCGAGTTCCGCCGCATCGTCAACATGGTCCAGAAGGGCGAGCGCGAGGCGCGCATTGCCAAGAAGGAAATGGTCGAGGCGAACCTGCGGCTGGTGATCTCGATTGCCAAGAAATACACCAATCGCGGCCTGCAATTCCTTGATCTCATTCAGGAAGGCAATATCGGGTTGATGAAGGCGGTCGACAAGTTCGAATATCGCCGCGGCTACAAGTTCTCGACCTACGCCACGTGGTGGATCCGGCAGGCAATCACCCGGTCGATTGCCGATCAGGCGCGCACCATCCGCATTCCGGTGCACATGATCGAGACGATCAACAAGCTGGTTCGCACCTCGCGCCAGTTCCTCCACGAGGAAGGCCGCGAGCCGACCCCCGAAGAAATGGCGCAGCGCCTCTCCATGCCTTTGGAGAAGGTGCGCAAGGTGATGAAGATCGCCAAGGAGCCGATCTCCCTCGAAACCCCGATCGGGGACGAGGAAGACAGCCACCTCGGCGATTTCATCGAGGACAAGAACGCGATCATCCCGGTGGACGCTGCGATTCAGGCGAACCTCAAGGAAACCGTCACCCGCGTGCTCGCCTCGCTCACCCCGCGTGAAGAACGCGTGCTGCGGATGCGCTTCGGGATCGGGATGAACACCGATCACACGCTGGAGGAAGTCGGTCAGCAGTTCTCGGTGACGCGCGAACGTATCCGCCAGATCGAAGCCAAGGCGCTGCGCAAACTCAAGCACCCGAGCCGGTCGCGCAAGATGCGCTCGTTCCTCGATCAGTAGGAGATAAGGCCATGCGGGTCGCACGCCATGCCATCGCTTTTGTTGCCGCGATTCCGTTGGCATCCCCGGCACTGGCCACGCAGGCCGACTCCTATGTCGCGCCCGCTGATGAGCTTGCCTATGCGAAAGTGATCATCGAGGCGATGTATCCTGAGGATAAGCGTGATCAGATGGTCCTCGATCTCGCGAGCACTGTCGCCAACCAGATGGCCGCCGGGACCATGTCAGGGCCGATCTTCGAGGAACCTGGTATCCGCGCGATTATGGAGCAGTTCCTCAAGGACCTTCCCGAAGTCCTGCGTCCCACCTTCACCAAGCATCTGCCGGCGATCTTCGAGGCGACCGCGATTGCCTACACCCGCGAATATACTCTGGAAGAGCTGCGCGATATCAGCGCCTTTGCCCAGACCCCGAGCGGCAAGCGCTACTTCCTGAGCCTTCAGAAACTGCAGAGCGATCCTGCCGTCGCATCTGCGAACACCACCATGTTCAAGGATGTGGACCCCGTCACCAAGCAACAGGGTGACAATGTGCGCCAACAGGTGGAGGCCTTTCTGATGGCTAATCCCGATGCGCTTGAGCGGATCAAAAAGGCGACCGAAGACCAAGCAAACTGATCGGTTTGGTGAGGTTGTGCGCTCTTATCCCTTGCGCAGCGGCCACACCAATTGCCGCACCCAGCCCTCCGGTGCGCGTTCGCCCGCTAGGCCGTAGCTCTGGGGCCAGCGCCCGTCCGGCATGTGATAAGTCCCGAACCACCGGTCGATCATCGGCAGGTGAACGGCGAAATTGACATCGCGTGCCTCCGCCTCGGCTCCGTGGTGCCAGTGGTGAAAGCGGGGCATGGCGATCCAGCGTTCGAGCCAGCCCCTGCGCGGCGCGAAGTTTGCGTGGATGAACACCGCGTGGAAGCTCACCAGCGCAAGGTAGGCATAGACAGCAGCGGTATCGAACCCGAGCACGACCAGCGGCAGCAGGACCAGCCCCCGCGTCACGATCACATCAACCAGATGGAGCCGCGATCCGGCGAGCCAGTCCATCACCTCGACCGAGTGATGCACCTTGTGGAACCGCCACAAGGCAGGGACGGCATGAAAGGCGCGGTGCACGCCATATTGCGCCAGATCCGCGACCAGCACCGCAGCGGCAAATTGCACCACCACGGGAAGGCTCCGCACCGCCGCCTGCGCTTGTGGCACAGCCAAGGCCTCTCCCACCGCGACAGCAGGCGCAAGCACGGCGACGCTCATTACTTGCGCCAGCACGTGCGAAGCGAAGAAATATTGCGTGTCCGTCAGCCAGCCTCGGCGGAAGGCACCCTGCTGGCGGCGCAGGGCAAAGGCCCGTTCGAGCGGCACGAAAATCGCAGCCGTGGTCAGCACGCCGAGCACAAACCAGTCGAGCCCGAGATAGATGGCACTTGCCTGCCCGCGCGGGATTGCGACACCCCCTGCCCCCAACGCCAGCGCTGCGCCGGCCAAGGCAAGCCCCGCTACCCCCAGCGCTTTGCGGCGGCGCAGCAGCATCGACAGCCCGGCGAGCGCCATCGCCGCCAACAGGCCCAGATCAATCGCAAGCCGCACCCAGCCAAGCGGATAGGCGCTACGCAGTTCCGGCAAGGTCAGGTAGTGCGGAAAATGCAGGCACAGCACCGCGAACAGCGCGAGCAGGCCCAGCACGATCCCGAGCACGCCGCTGATCCAGCCTGTGCCGACATGGCGCGGGCGCCCGTCATCAAACAAGCGGGCGAGCCGCTGTTCGGCGCTCAAAGGAGCGGGGACCCGTTCCACGACCTGCGCTCTACCACCCGGTTCCCTTTCTCCGGCCAAGCCACCCGTCGAAAAGGCTGTTCAACGGGGTGGCGATTCGGTTCCCATAAGCTTATGGGAAAGCCATGCGCATCGCTATCGCCTCCGATCACGCGGCCATTGAACTCAAGGCCGAACTTGCCGAATGGCTCGTCAATGAAGGCCATGACGTGGCCGACCTTGGCCCCGAACCGGGTGTCAGCGTCGATTACCCCGATTATGGCTATCGTCTGGCCGAGATCATTGCCGAAGGCACCGCCGAATTCGGCGTGGCGCTGTGCGGTTCGGGGATCGGCATCTCGATCAGCGTCAACCGCCACCCCGATGTCCGCTGCGCGCTGGTGAGCGAGCCGCTTTCGGCGGCTTTGGCCCGCGAACATAATGATGCCAACTGCATTGCGCTTGGCGCGCGGCTGATCGGGATCGAAATGGCCAAGGCCTGCGTTGCCACATTTCTTGATACCGAGTTTGCCGATGCCGGCGATCCGCATGGTCGCCACCAGCGCCGCGTTGGCAAGCTCTCCCGCCCGCCCTTCCTCTCTGACCGCATCGAGACCCACCAATGAGCACCGCCCCCGCCGATTTCACCGCCCGTCACGCCGCCGCCTCGATGGAAGGCTTCTGGCGCGATGATCTTGCCACGGCCGATCCGGAAATCGCGGCTGCGGTCGCCAAGGAACTCGCCCGCCAGCGCGACAAGATCGAACTGATTGCTTCGGAAAACATCGCAAGCCGCGCAGTGCTCGAAGCAACCGGCTCGGTCTTCACCAACAAATATGCCGAAGGCTATCCGGGCAAGCGCTATTACGGCGGCTGCGACTATGCCGACGTCGTCGAAACCCTCGCGATCGAGCGCGCGAAGCAGCTGTTCGGGTGCAACTTTGCCAATGTGCAGCCCAACAGCGGCTCGCAGATGAACCAGGCGGTGTTCCTCGCCCTGCTCAATCCGGGCGACACCTTCATGGGGCTCGATCTCAATTCGGGCGGGCACCTCACCCATGGTTCGCCCGTCAATATGAGCGGCAAGTGGTTCAACCCGGTGTCCTACGGCGTGAACCGTGAAACCGAAATGGTCGATCTCGATGAAGTCGCCGCCAAGGCGCGCGAGCACAAGCCCAAGCTGATCATCTGCGGCGGCACGGCCTATTCGCGCCAGTGGGATTTTGCCGCCTTCCGCGCGATCGCGGATGAAGTGGGTGCGATCCTGCTGTGCGATATGAGCCACATTTCCGGCCTTGTCGCGGGCGGCGCGCATCCTTCGCCCTTCCCGCATTGCGACATCGTCACCTCGACCACCCACAAATCCTTGCGCGGTCCGCGTTCGGGCATCATCCTGTGGAATGACGATAAATACACCAAGCCGCTCAACATGGCGGTCTTTCCCGGCCTGCAAGGCGGCCCGCTGATGCATGTGGTTGCGGCCAAGGCGGTCGCATTCCGCGAAGCCTTGCAGCCCGAATTCCGCGAATATGCGCACCGCATTGTCGAAAATGCCCGTGCGCTGGCAGCCAGCCTCGAAGAAAACGGCCTGCGCATCGTTTCGGGCGGGACCGATAACCACTCGATGTTGGTCGATCTCACCGCCAAGGATGTCACCGGCAAGGACGCCGAAAAGGGCCTCGATCGGGCATGGCTGACCTGCAACAAGAACGGCATCCCGTTTGACACCCGTTCGCCCTTCGTCACCAGCGGCATCCGCCTCGGCACCCCGGCGGGCACCACGCGCGGCTTTGGCCCGGCCGAATTCCGCACCATTGGCAAGCTGATTGCCGAAGTGGTGGAAGGCCTTTCGAAGAATGGCCCCGAAGGCGATGCGCAGATCGAGGAAAGCGTGCGCGGCCGCGTTGCCCAGCTGTGCGCCGCCTTCCCGGTCTATCCGGGCCTGTAAGGAGCCGCGTCGATGAGCGAGAATGATCCGCGCCAGTCCCCCGATTGGGTGGAAGATGTGAAGAGCGAAGTTACCGGCATGGCGAAGGAAGGCCTCAACCATCCTTCGACCGCGCCGGTGCTGACAGGCGCGGCGGTCGGCGCGGTCGCGGGCGCCTTGCTGCCGGTGGTGTCGTGGCCGCTCGGCCTGCTCGCCGGGGCCGGCTTTGCGCTCTACCAGCGTATCAAGAAATAAGCCTGGCGCATGCGCTGCCCATTTTGTGCTCACGATGATACGCAGGTAAAAGACAGCCGCCCGACCGAAGATGGCTCTTCGATCCGGCGGCGGCGCCAATGCTCGTCCTGCGGGGCGCGCTTCACCACCTTCGAACGCGTGCAATTGCGCGAAGTCGTGGTGGTGAAATCGGGTGATCGCCGCGAGCAATTTGATCGCTCCAAGCTGGAACATTCAGTCGCGCTCGCTTGCCGCAAGCGCGCGATCGATCAGGAGCGGCTCGATCAGCTGATTTCGGGCATCCAGCGTCAGGTCGAAACCTCGGGTGAGGCCGAAGTGCCTTCCTCACGGATCGGTGAATTGGTGATGGAAGGGCTGAGGCAGATCGATTCGGTGGCCTATATCCGCTTCGCCTCGGTCTATCGCGATTTCTCCGAAGCGCGCGATTTCGAGGAATTCGCCAGCGCCGTGCAAGACGCGGCGAAAGATTGAGCCGACTGCGATGAGCGATCTCAACAAGCCTGTGATTGTGCTGGTGCGCCCGCAATTGGGCGAGAATATCGGCAAGGCGGCGCGTGCGATGCTCAATTTCGGGCTGACCGAAATGCGCCTTGTTGCCCCGCGCGACGGCTGGCCCAATCCTTCGGCCGGCCCGGCGGCCTCGGGCGCGGATATCGTGCTTGAACAGGCCAAGGTCTATGCCACCACCGCTGAAGCGGTGGCCGATTGCCAGCATGTCCATGCCACAACCGTGCGCAAGCGCGGGGTGACCAAGCCGGTGATCGGGGCGGACGAGGCGGGACGGCTGGTCCATACCGAAGCGGGCCGCCACGCGGTGCTGTTCGGCCCGGAGCGATCCGGGCTTGAGACCGAGGATGTGGCGCTGGCCCGCAATATCCTGACCATCCCGATCAATCCTGAATTCGGCTCGCTCAATCTCGCGCAGGCGGTGATCCTCGTGGCCTATGAATGGTCGCGCATCGGCCGCGAGATCGCAGGTGGCGACGATGTGCTGGTGCAGCCGACGCAGGAGGACACCCTGCCCCCTGCCCCGCAGGACGAGCTTGAAGGGCTGATCGCACATCTCGAACGGTTGCTTGAGCCGCGCGGCTATTTCCTCCCCGAAGCACGCGCCGAAGCGACACGCCGCACGCTGCGCGGCGTGCTGACCAAGCCGGGCTGGAACCACCTTGAGGTGCGCACCTTGCGCGGTGTTCTTTCGAGCCTCGAAAAGGGGCCGAAGGCCTGACTCCTCTTGACCACGCGCCCTATCCTGCTAAGGGCGCGCCTTCGCAATTGGCCCCGCACCCCGGTGAAGCGGTGGCCGCGTCAGGATAAGCTCCTGCCGGTGCGATGCCGGGTTCAATGGCTGCCCAATGGGGGCGGCCCAGCAATTTGAAGGATACGACACATGTCGAAGCGCAAGAGCGCCAAGTATAAGCTCGACCGCCGGATGGGCGAAAACATCTGGGGTCGTCCGAATTCTCCGGTGAACAAGCGTTCCTACGGCCCGGGCCAGCATGGCCAGCGCCGCAAGGGCAAGATGAGCGATTACGGCCTTCAGCTGCGCGCCAAGCAGAAGCTGAAGGGCTATTACGGCGACGTCACCGAAAAGCAGTTCAAGCGCACCTATGCCGAAGCTTCTCGCATGAAGGGCGACACCAGCCAGAACCTGATCGGCCTGCTTGAGCGTCGCCTCGACATGATCGTGTACCGCGCCAAGTTCGCGCCGACGATCTTCGCCGCGCGTCAGCTCGTCAGCCATGGTCACATCTACGTCAACGGCGTGAAGTGCAACATCGCGTCGCGCCGGGTCGATGTGGGCGATGTCGTCAGCCTCGGCAGCAAGGCGAAGGAAATGGCGCTGGTGATCGAAGCCCAGAGCCTCGCCGAGCGTGACATTCCCGATTACGTCGCGCCCGATGGCACCGACAAGGTCGCCTTCACCCGCGTCCCGAAGCTCGACGAAGTCCCCTATCCGGTGACAATGGAACCGAATCTGGTGGTCGAGTTCTACTCGCGCTGATCGGTTGACCAGACCAAGTTCCAAAGGGCGGCCTCGCAAGGGCCGCCCTTTTCATTTGCGCGGCGGTTTGCAAAGCTCGGCCGGCAAGAATCGCGCGGGGGATCACGCCTGATGAACATTCTGCTGCTTGATGGGCACCCTGATGCGGGACGCCTCACCACGCACCTTCTTGATGTCTACGCCAGCGCCCTGCCCACCTCGGCCGAAGTCACCCGTATCGCGGTGCGCGATCTCGCCTTCAGCCCGGTGCTGCGCCGTGGCTACAAGCAGCGCACCGATTGGGAGCCCGATCTGCATCGCCTCGCCGAACTGCTCGACGCCTGCGATCATCTGGTGGTGGCATTTCCGATGTGGTGGGGTGCGGAGCCGGCAGAGCTGAAAGGCCTGATCGACCGACTGTTCCTGCCCAAATTCACCTTTGCCTATCACGTCGGCGATCCGTGGTGGGACAAGCTGATGGTGGGCCGCTCCGCCGATCTGATCGTGACGATGGATACCCCGCCCTTCGTGCTTAAATGGTACCACGGCAATCCGGTGATCCGCCGTTGGAAAGGTCAGGTGCTCGGCTTCTGTGGCTTTGCGCCGGTACGCACGCTTTCACTTGGCCCAGTGGGCGAGGAGACCGCGCCGCGCGCGCTGCACAAGTGGGAAGCAAAGATCGCGCGCCTTGCCCGGAGCATCCGGCAGAAAGCGCCGCAGCGAAAAGAGTTGCGCCTTGCGGCCTTTCTCAAGCGCGAGGCCTAGCCCCTAATCCGATCCCATTCGGTGAATTCATAGGCGATCGAGCCTTCGACGAGGCGTTCCCACATATCCGCGATCACATCTGCGGGGATGCCGCGCGCATCGGCCTCGGCAATGGCGGCGGCGATGACGCTCGCCTTGCGCGCTTCGTCGCGCACCGCATCGCGGCTTTCCTTGATACGGGCCGCCGCGCGCATATAGCCGAAGCGCCGATCCAGCAGCGCCACCAGCTCGCGATCCGTCGCATCAACGCCTTCACGCACCTCGACCATGGTCTGGCAGTCTTCCGGGAGTTTGGGCATCAATCAGGAACTTCCAAGGTAATCGCGGCGGAAATCAGCGGCGAAGGCAGCAAAACGCGCGTCCGCAATGGCATCGCGCATCGCCTGCATCAAGGCCTGATAGAAGAACAGGTTGTGTTCGGTCACCAGCATCGCGCCGAGAATTTCGCCCGATTTTTGCAGATGGTGCAGATAGGCGCGCGAATAATTCGCGCAGACCGGGCAGGCGCAGCGTTCATCAAGCGGGCCGGTATCCTCGGCATGTTTGGCGTTCCTGAGGTTGAGCGGCCCGTTCCAGGTGAAAGCCTGCCCGTTGCGGCCTGAGCGGGTCGGCAGCACACAATCGAACATGTCGATCCCGCGTTCGACCGCGCCCACCAGATCATCAGGCTTGCCCACGCCCATCAGGTAACGCGGGCGATCCATCGGCAACATGCCAGGCGCGTAATCGAGCACGCCGAACATCGCCTCCTGCCCTTCGCCCACCGCGAGCCCGCCGACGGCATAGCCGTCAAAGCCGATGTCGATGAGCTTGTCGGCGCTGATCCGGCGCAGGTCTTCGTGGAGCGCGCCCTGCTGGATGCCGAACAAGGCGGCGCGGGCTGCATGCTCCTCGCCGCTGTCAAAGCCGTCGCGGCTGCGCTGCGCCCAGCGCATCGACAGCTCCATGCTGGACGCGATCTCATCACGCGGGCGATCCGCACGCGGACACTCATCAAACGCCATCACAATGTCCGAACCGAGCAAGCGCTGGATTTCCATCGAGCGTTCGGGCGTGATCATGTGCCGCGAGCCATCAAGGTGGCTTTTGAACTCGACACCGTGTTCGGTGAGCTTGCGCAGTTCGGAAAGGCTCATCACCTGATAGCCGCCGCTATCCGTGAGGATCGGGCGCGGCCAGTTCATGAAGCGGTGCAACCCGCCGAGCCGTGCCACCCGCTCCGCGCCGGGGCGCAGCATCAGGTGATAGGTGTTACCAAGGATGATATCGGCCCCTGTCGCGCGCACGCTTTCCGGCTTCATCGCCTTGACCGTCGCCGCGGTGCCAACCGGCATGAAAGCCGGCGTGCGGATTTCGCCGCGCTGCATGGCAATCGTGCCGGTGCGCGCCTTGCCATCGGTGGCGTGCAAGGTGAAGGCGAAGCGAGGCGGGTTCATCGCGTGGGCAATAGCAGCGAGGAATCGCCGTAGGAATAGAAGCGGTATTCGCTCGCGATGGCGTGGGCATAGGCCGCCATCATCCGCTCACGCCCCATCAGCGCGCTCACCAGCATCATCAGCGTTGATTTGGGGAGGTGGAAATTGGTCATCAGGCCATCGACCGCACGGAACCTGAAGCCTGGCGTGATGAAGATGCTGGTGTCGCCCGCAAAGGGCATGATCGTGCCATCCTCGGCCACAGCGCTTTCGAGCAGCCGCAGCGAAGTGGTGCCGACCGCGATGATGCGGCCCCCGGCAGCACGAGCGGCGTTCAATTGCGCCGCCGTCTCCGCGCTGATGCGTCCGAATTCGGCATGCATCTGGTGATCATCGGTATCATCTGCCTTCACCGGCAGGAATGTCCCCGCGCCGACATGGAGCGTCAGCATCGCGCGGCCAATCCCCGCTGCATCAAGCGCATCGACAAGCCGCGGGGTGAAGTGCAGCGAGGCCGTCGGCGCGGCAACGGCGCCATCCTCTGCCGCAAACATCGTCTGGTAATCTTCGAGATCCTGCGCGTCGACCCCGCGCTTTTGCGCGATATAGGGCGGCAGCGGCATGGTACCCGCACGATCAAGCAGCACTTCGACCGGCTCCTCACCTGCGAAAAACAGGGTAAATGAGCCATCGGCGTGGCGTTCCTCGGCGAGCGCGGTGACCCCGCCGCCGAAGACAAGGCTATCGCCTTCCTTCACCCGCTTGGCATTGCGGATGAACGCCTGCCAGCGCCGCAGATCGAGCCGCTTGTGCAGCGTCGCGCCGATCTTGGCCTCGCCATCGGCGCGGCGGCCTTCGAGCTGGGCCGGGATCACGCGGGTATCGTTGAACACCAGCACATCGCCGGGGTTCAGCAGGCCCGGCAAATCGCGCACACCGCGATCCTCGAAGGGCGCGTCCGGTCCGCGCACCACCAACATGCGCGCCGCATCGCGCGGGCGCACCGGGCGCAGCGCGATCCGCTCGGGCGGGAGTTCAAAATCAAACAGATCAACTTTCATGGCGCGGGCCACTAGCCGCTTGGAGCGCCCGGCGAAAGCCCCTTAGCCGATGGGCGCGCTGAGCATGTCCGCCGAGATCGGCTGATCATTCCCAAGCGCGGGGGGTGGCGGCGGCGGCAGATTATCCGTCAGCATCGAGGCCTGCACAATGCGGGTCGGCGCAGCAGGCGGCTCGCCGCGGACAATCGCATCCACGCCATCCATGTTCTCGATCACGCGGCCAAAATTGGTGTAGCGCTTGTCGAGCGCAAAGCGTGGATAGAACACGATGAAAAACTGGCTGTTCGCGCTGTCTTCCGAAGCCGCGCGCGCCATCGAAAGCGTGCCGCGCACATGGGGCATCGGATTGAATTCGGCCTTGAGATCAGGAAGATCGGAACCGCCCTGCCCGGTTCCCGTCGGATCGCCGCCCTGCGCCATGAATCCTTCGATCACGCGGTGGAAGATGATGCCGTTGTAGAAGCCCTGCTTGGTGAGCGTCTTGATCCGCTCGACATGGGCGGGGGCCCATTCCGGCATCAGGCGGATCTTGACCCGCTGGCCGTTCGAAAGATCCAGCACCCAGATGTTTTCAGGAGCAACGCTCTGATCAAAGCTCACCGGCGGATAGACTTTGGCTGCCTGGGTGACCGCTTCGGTGCGTTCCTTCTTCTCTTCTTCGGACATGTCGTCACCCAGCGCGACAGGCGGCGCCTTGGGGCCTTTTTGCGCGAGCGCGGGCGTCGCGCCCACCGCCAGCAAGCCAGCCAGCATGGCTGCGGCAGCAAGCTTGCCAGAGAAGAGGTAAGGTGCGGTCTTGATCATGGTTCCATCCCGATAGAGCAGCGCGCTCTAGCTGCTTGCCCCTGACAACTCAATGAATGATCGCCGCGCTGCCCGTCAGCCAAGGCGGCGTTCAGTAATCACCCTTGAGGCCGTGCTCACGCACCCGCGCTTCGACATCCTGACGCACCGCATCGCTGACGAATCGCGAGATATCGCCGCCATAGATCGCGATCTCCTTGACCAGTTTGGACGCGATCGGTTGCAGCGAGACATCGGCCATCAGGAACACGGTCTCGACATCATCATCGAGCTGCTGGTTCATCCCCGCCATCTGATATTCATATTCGAAATCCGCCACCGCGCGCAGGCCGCGGATAATCACGCTCGCGCCCTGCTTCTGCGCGAATTTGACGAGCAGCGCGTTGAAGCCCACCACCTCGACATTGCTGAGCCCCAGTTGCGCAACCTCACGCTCGACCATGGCAAAGCGTTCCTCGGTCGAGAACAGCGGGCTCTTCGATGGGTTGGTGGTGACGCCGATAATCAGGCGATCCACCAGCTTGGAGCCGCGCCGGATAATGTCGGCATGGCCAAGGGTAATCGGATCGAAGGTTCCGGGATAGATCCCGACGCGCGATGTCATGATTGTGCTCTCCGCTGCGCGCCCGGCCTAACGATCCCGCTCGACAATGAAGCGGGCCAGCGCGCGCAGGATATCCGCTTCCGCGCCATAGATCGACAAATGGCCAATCGCCTGATCGACCAGCGCCCGCGCCTGCTCGCGCGCCTTGGGCGCGCCCATCAGGGTCACGAAGGTCTGCTTGCCCTGCTCGGCGTCCTTGCGCAGGGTCTTTCCAGCCTTGTCGGCATCGCCTTCGACATCCAGCAAATCATCGACGATCTGGAAGGCAAGGCCGATATCGCGGGCATAGGCCCGCAGCGGCGCGCGCCCTTGCGGCGCGACCTTGCCGAGGATCGCTCCCATTTCAACGGCAGCAGCAAGCAGCGCGCCGGTCTTGAGCTGCTGGAGCCGGGTGACGGCATGGAGATCGTAGGAAATCCCTTCCTCATCGGCGACCATGTCCATCATCTGGCCGCCCGCCATGCCGTTCATCCCCGATGCCTGACCGAGCGTCAGGATCAGCTCGCTGCGGGTGAAGGGATCGCTACTCGTCTCGACATCAGCAAGGATTTCGAAGGCCAGCGCATGCAGCGCATCGCCCGCGAGCACCGCAGTCGCCTCGTCAAACACCTTGTGCAAGGTCGGCTTGCCATGGCGCATGTCATCATTGTCCATGCACGGCAGATCATCGTGGATCAGCGAATAGACATGGATCGCCTCGATGGCGGCACCTGCGCGCAAGGCGCAATCGCGGTTGACGCCGAACAGCCCGGCGGTGCTCACCACCAGCAGCGGGCGCACCCGCTTGCCGCCACCAATCGCGGCATAACGCATCGCTTCGATCAGCCGTGCGCTGGCATCCTGCGGCACCGGCAGCATCGCATCGAAGACCGAATCAATTTCCGCCTGCACCTGCTTGAGGCTTTCGGCGAGGAGATCGCCTGCGGTTTCAACCAGCATCACGCTCACCCTTCGGCATCAAAAGGCTGGGTGCCGGTGGCCGCGCCGCCCGCGCCCGTCACGATTCGTTCAATCCGGGCCTGCGCCGCATCAAGCCGGGCCTGACAGGCCGCGCGCAGCTTCTCGCCCCGCTCATAGAGCGTGATCGATTGATCAAGCGGCACATCGCCGCGCTCCAACTGCTTCACGATATCCTCGAGCGCGGCCAGCGCCTGCTCGAAACTCAATTGCGAAATGTCATCACCGCTGGCAGCGGCAGCCTTGCCCTCGTCCATGGCTTGCAGCATTGACGCTGGTAATGCGCATGGTCAAGGCTGCGCGCGAAAGCATTGGCGCAAAGCCACGGCAAAAGAGGATTGCTCGCATGATCAAGTGGGGTGTGGCCTATATCACCGCGGCGGTGGCATTTGGCGCGATGGATGCGGTGTGGCTGCGCTGGGCTGCGCCCAACCTCTACCAACCGACAATCGGCGAAATCATGGCCAAGGACGTGAACTGGGGCGCGGCGCTCGCGTTCTACTTCATCTATCTCGCCGGGATGGTGTGGTTTGCCGTGCGCCCCGGTGTCGAGGCCGGATCGGTCATGACAACCCTGCTCAACGGCGTGCTGCTCGGCGCGCTGTGCTATGCGACCTTCGATCTGACCAGTCAGGCGGTCTTCAAGGTGTGGGCGACCCACATCAGCCTGAAGGATATCCTGTGGGGCGCCTTTGCCACCGGGACGGCCAGCACGATTGCGACTTACGTGACGCTCAAATTCGCTTCATAAGCCTGCACGTGTTTATCGGTCACTTCGCTCCCGCGTTTATCGCCGCTGCTTTCAGCCCGCGCAGTCCCAAGCTGGGGACACTGTTCGTTGCCGCGCAGCTGGTCGACTGGGCCTTCTTCACCCTGGCGCTGGTCGGGGTCGAACACATGCGGATCGATCCGGCTGCCAGCGTGATGGTGCCGTTTGATCTCTATGACATGCCTTTCACCCATTCGCTGGCGGGGACGCTGGTGTTTTCGGCGGTCTTTGCGACCATCGTGACAGTGTGGCAGCGCAATGCGCTTGGCGGCTTGCTGGCCGGACTGGTCGTGCTGTCGCACTGGCTGCTTGATTGGCTGGTGCATGTCCCTGATCTGACGCTGGGGGGCGAGCCGCCCAAATATGGCCTTGGCCTGTGGAATTATCCGTGGCTTGCCATCCCGCTCGAACTGGCGGTGATCGGCGGGGCTTTTGCCTTTTACTTCCGCCGCACGCGCGGGCCGGCAGGCCCACCATTTGTGCTGCTGGCGGTGATGCTGGGCTTGCAGGCATTCAACTGGTTTGCGCCCCATCCAGCCGAAGCCGGGCCGTTCCTGTTCGTGCAAGCGCTGCTTGCCTTCGGGTTGCTGACCGCGCTTGCGGTCTGGGTCAGCACAAATCGCGGGATCAAGGTGCGCCGCGGCTTGGCGTGGTCCCCGTCGTGATCTAAGGGCGCATCGCAAGGAGCGCCTTTCATGTCAGCCATCACCCCCGAAATCGTCGAACAGCACGGCCTTTCCCCCGAGGAATACGAGCGCGTTTTGCATGCGCTGGGACGCGAGCCGAACCTTGTCGAGCTGGGCATTTTCTCCGTCATGTGGTCGGAGCATTGCTCTTACAAATCCTCGCGCCTGCATCTGAAGAAGCTGCCGACCGAAGCGCCGTGGGTGATCTGCGGCCCGGGCGAGAACGCGGGCGTGATCGATATTGGTGATGGGCAGGCGGCGATCTTCAAGATGGAGAGCCACAACCACCCTTCCTACATCGAGCCCTATCAGGGCGCGGCGACGGGCGTCGGCGGGATCCTGCGCGATGTGTTCACCATGGGTGCACGCCCTATCGCCAATGCCAATGCGCTGCGCTTTGGCCGCCGCGATCATCCCAAGATGAAACATCTGGTGCAGGGCGTGGTCGCGGGTATCGGCGGCTATGGCAATTGCGTGGGCGTGCCGACCGTGGCGGGCGAGACCAATTTCCACCCCGCCTATGATGGCAATATCCTCGTCAATGCGATGACTGTCGGCATCGCCGATGCCGACCGGATTTTCTATTCGGCGGCGACCGGCGTCGGCAACCCGATTGTCTATGTCGGCTCCAAGACCGGGCGCGATGGCATCCACGGCGCCACCATGGCGAGCGCGGATTTCGGCGAGGATGCCGAAGCCAAGCGCCCGACGGTGCAGGTTGGCGATCCCTTCACCGAAAAGCTGCTGATCGAGGCCTGTCTCGAACTGATGGCGACCGATGCGATCGTCGCAATTCAGGATATGGGCGCAGCCGGGCTTACTTCCTCCAGCGTCGAAATGGCGACCAATGGCAAGGCCGGTATCCGGCTCGACATGAACAAGGTGCCCTGCCGCGAAGAGGGCATGACGCCTTATGAAATGATGCTCTCGGAAAGCCAGGAGCGGATGCTCATGGTGCTGAAGCCCGGCAAGGAAGCCATGGCCGAAGCGATCTTCCGCAAGTGGGAGCTGGATTTCGCGGTGATCGGCGAAGTGACCGACTCCGGCCACATGATGCTCGAATTCAATGGCGACGTGGTCTGCGATATTCCGCTCGGGCCGCTTGCCGCCGATGCGCCGCTTTATGATCGCCCCTATCTCAGCCGTGAGGAATACATGGCATGGGCGGGCGTGAAGCCTCTGGGCCATTTGCCGGTGTGCGATGATCCGGGCGCTGATCTGCTCAAGCTGATGGCCTCGCCTGATCTCGCCTCGCGCCGCTGGATTGCCGAACAATATGATTCGCAGGTCGGTGCCGACACGCTCCAGACCGGCGGCGATGCCGGTGTGGTGCGGGTGCATGGCACGAACAAGGCGCTGGCGATCACCACCGATTGCACCCCGCGCTATGTCTTTGCCGATCCTTATGAAGGCGGCAAGCAGGCCATTGCCGAGGCGTTCCGCAACCTGTGCGCCGTGGGTGCGCGGCCGCTGGCGGTGACCAATTGCCTCAACTTTGCCAACCCGCAGCGTCCCGAAATCATGGCGCAGCTCGTCCATGCGCTCGAAGGCATGGGTGATGCCTGCCGCACCCTCGATTTCCCGATCGTAAGCGGCAATGTCAGCCTGTACAACGAGAGCAAGGCCACCGGCGGCGGCTCCGCTATCCTACCCACCCCCGCGATTGGCGGGGTCGGCATCATCAATGATGTCTCGAAGATGATGACGATGCGCTTCAAGCAGCCGGGTGATGCGATCTATCTTGTCGGCCCGGAGCATTGGGCGCGGCCTGATCCGACCCGCTCGCACCTTGGCCAGTCACTCTGGCTGCGCGAGATCAAGGGGCTGGAAGGCGGCCGGACCCCGCCGACGGATCTGGTGATCGAACGCAATGCCGGCGAGATCATCCGCGAGCTGATCGCCGACGGCCTCGTCAACGCCGTGCATGATCTCAGCGATGGCGGCCTTGCCGTGGCGCTGGCGGAAATGGCGCTGGCCAGCGGGCTTGGCGCAGAAGTTTCAGCCAATCCCGAATACACGCTGGCGCAGTGGTGGTTCGGCGAGGATCAGGGGCGCTATCTTGTCACCGTGCCCGATGTCGCCGCGCTCAACGCGCAGATGGCCAAGGGCACGCGCGATGCGGAAACCGCGCAGATCGGGCTCCAGCGAATCGGGACCGTGGGCGGCGACAGCCTGCTCGGCGTGTCGCTCGCAGACCTGCGCGCGGCCCACGAAAGCTATTTCAAGGACTGGATGGAGGGGTAACTCCCCTCCGCCGTCACGCTGCCTGAGCGCTGCCAAGCGCGAGCTGTTCGCGCAGGATCCCCTCGCTTTCGAGGATGGCGAGGCAGTGGCGGTAGGCCGCCGGCTTGCCGATCGTGAGCCGCGCGCGCGCCGCTTCGATATCTTCGGCCATCAGCGCGGCAATATCCTGATGCGCGATCTTCGCCGCGGCGCGGCCCAGCGCACGCCCTTCGCGGATCGCATCGAACAGCGGCGCGCGGGTGCCGCTGACCTTGCCGATCTGGCGCGCCCCCGCATAGGCGATGAAGAGGATGCCGGCATTGCGGTTCTGCTCGTAACTGAAGGCAAGCAGGCTCGCCTCGCCCAGCGCATCGCGGCCATAACCGGTGAGCACGTGGAAGAGATCATGCGTGTCGCGCAAGCGATCGAAATACCACTGCGTCAGATCCTGCGGGCGTTCATGCGGCGGCTGCCACTTGTTGCTTTCCGCCACCAGCCCAGCGGCTGACAAGCCTTCCCGCTTCATGAAGGCGATATAATGCGCCGCCACACTGTTCGGCCCGCAATCCGCCCAGCGCGCGTGATCATCCAGCATCGCGGGAATATCGGTTTCCTCGTGCAGGAACCGCTGGCCTTCGGGCGAGGCAATGAAATTCCAGGCTTGCTTGTGGCTTGCCCTGCCCTTCATCGCCTCGATGATGTGGAACACCTGCTCGGTGTCTTCCTTGTCGGCAACGAGTTTGCGGAAATGGCGCAGTGCCTTCAAAGGCCGAAACCGCGAGGTTTTGCGTTCGGGGGTAACCAGCGGACGATCCAGCAAAGTCATGGCTTACCCTCTCCCTTTAAACCCTATGCCGCCAGCAATTCCTGTTCGTCGGCAAGCTGCGGGCTGGCCAGCAGATCATAGGGATCAATGCCCTCCTCGCGCCAGATGCAATGGCATTCGAGATAAAGCTGCGGCTGGGGAATGCGCAGGGCCTTGCGCACGTCGTCAATCGGCTGGGCAAGGATTTCGCGGATCGGCTGCGCCATCAGGCTGGGCGCACCCTTGCCGGTGCGGTGGGCTTCCCGCACCGCGCCGATCACCGGTGCGTTGCTGTCCTTGACCATCTTCTTGATGTTGGCTGCGCCCGCATAGCCGATCAGCAAGTGCCCTTGAGACGGCGATTGACCATGGGTGAACAGCAGCACGCATTGTTCGCCCAGTGCATCGCGGCCATAGCCGGTCAGCACATGGAAGAGATCATGCGTGTCGCGCGAGCGCTCCATGAACCATTGCAGCAGATCGGGGAACTTTGCGCGGCCAAGCCGCTCAGCCTCGGCCACCAAGCCCGCGGCGGTCAGCCCTTCGGCTTCCATGAAATCGCAATAGGCATGCGCAAGGCTGCCCTTGGGCGTACGGCGCAAGGCGGCGTGATCATCGAGGATTTCGGGCAAGGCCGGTTCGGTCTTGCGGAGCATTTCGCCGCGTTCCGAAAGGCACAGATCGCGCGCCCGCGTCATGAAGCTGCCCGAGGGCAGCGATTCGAAGATCTTGAAGACGAGGCTGGTGTCTTCCTTGTCCTTCATCAAAGCCTGGAAATTGCGCACCGCGCGCAGAGGCCGGTAACGCGGCTCAGGCCGATCGGGATGGCGCAGCACAGTGCCATCAGCAGCGAACATATTGCTGTAATCAGGAGCAAGCACGGGCATCGGGCGCAGTAACCTCAGAGGTTGGACAATGCTGCATTCATAGCACTACTGACACTGGTGTAAATAGACTTGATGCGCCCGCCCCGTCGCTATCCGCCGCGCCACGCATCGCGCCCGATCCCGAGCAGCAGCAGCACATCGGTCAGATCCTCGCCATCGACCCGGCCATTGGCTGCGGCCCGCGCCTTGGGCTTGGCGCGATAGGCAAAGCCATAAGTCGCCGCCTCGATCATCGGGATATCATTGGCACCGTCACCCGTCGCCAGCGTGTGCGTGCCCTCGCCCGCCGCAGCCGCCTCTTCCTCGAGCACGGCTGCCTTGACCCCGGCATCGGTGATCGCGCCAAGCAAGCCGCCCGTCAGCTTGCCTTCGACAACATCGAGCCGGTTGCCGACCACGCGGTGGAAGCCGAGCGCCTCGGCAACCGGATCGGCGAAGTGGTGAAACCCGCCCGTCACCAGCACGCAGCGCGCGCCGCGGGCCGCGAGCGTTTGTACCAGCACCCGCGCCCCCGGCGTCGCGCGAATCCGCTCGCCAAGGCAGGTCGCAATCGTGCCTTCATCCAACCCTTCGAGCAGGGCCACCCGCTCCCGCAACGCGGCTTCGAAATCGAGTTCGCCCTGCATCGCGCGTTCGGTGATGGCGGCGATCTGCGGCTTGATCCCGGCATAATCGGCGAGTTCATCGATACATTCCTGACCGATCATGGTGGAATCCATGTCCGAGACGAACACGCGGGGCACCGCAATCTCCTGCGCGCTCACCACGCTGGCGCGCGGGGCGAAGAGATCATCGAGCGCTGCAAGCAGCATAGCCGCCTCTCCCTCCGCACAGCGCAGTTCCAGCACCTCGGGCGCGGCGGCCAGCGGCATCGCCGCCTCCAGCGCAATGCCGCGCGCGGCGAGCAAGCGCGCAAGCTCGGATGTTTCCCTTGGGCCGCCTTCTGCTATCACCCGCGCTATGAGCACTCGCAACACTCCTACTGACGGCCGCCAAGCAAGGCCTGTCGCGCTCATCGCAGGGCCGACGGCCAGCGGCAAGAGCGCAATGGCGATCCGCCTTGCCGAGACACTCGCCGGCCAAGGACGCCGCGCGGTGATCCTCAATGCCGATAGCGCTCAGGTCTATGCCGATCTGGCGGTGCTGTCGGCCCGGCCTACCCCGCAAGACATGGGCAGTATCGAACACCGCCTGTTCGGTGCGTGGGATGGGGCAGAGGCGTGCTCTGCCGCGGCATGGGCGGCGCGGGCACGCGAGGAGATCACCGCGCTCCACGCCGAAGACGCCGTGCCGATCCTTGTCGGCGGCACGGGGCTTTACCTGCGCGTGTTGCTCGACGGAATTGCCCCCATCCCCGACATCGATCCGGCGGTGCGCAGCGCGGTGCGGGCCCTGCCCGAAGATGCGGCCTACCGCCTGCTCCAGATCGAAGACCCGCTGCGCGCCGCGGAACTCAATCCCGGTGATCGCCAGCGGATTGCGCGCGCGCTTGAAGTGAAGCGCTCCACCGGCGTCACGCTGGGCGATTGGCAGCTCGCCAAGGCGGGGGGCATTGGCGAAGAGGTGACGCTCCACCCGCTGATCCTGCTGCCGGATCGCACATGGCTTTATCAGCGCTGCGACACCCGCTTTGCCGCAATGCTTGAAAACGGTGCGATCGAGGAAGTCGAACACTTGCTCGCCCGCCAGCTTGATCCTGATCTGCCAGTCATGCGGGCCATCGGCGTGCCTGAAATCGCTTCCTACCTGGCGGGCGAGATCTCGCTTCCGCAGATGATCGCGACCGGCCAACAGGCAACGCGCAACTACGCCAAGCGGCAATTCACCTGGTTCCGGCGGCAACCCCCGGCAGATTGGCCCCGGCTGGAGTCGCTCAACGAGACTGAAAATGTCCAAATGGAAGATCAATTCGCATCATTATTACACAGATAAGGGTTGACTTGGCATAATGTGATGCATAGGGCGCCAAGAGAGCGGCCCGATGCCCCCTGCATCGGGCCTCTTCATTTATCGCACACTGATGCAGGGCGCGTCCGTCCTGCCTGAAGGGAGCAAGTCCTGTGACCGGCCAGCCGGAGCAAACCGCCAAGACACCCCCAGCCCACATGAGCGGGGCGGCGATCCTTGTGCAGTGCCTGATCGAACAGGGCGTGGAATTCGTCTTTGGCTATCCGGGTGGTGCGGTGCTCCCGATTTATGACGAGCTGTTCGGTGATGAACGCATCCGCCATATCCTCGTCCGCCACGAAGCGGGCGCGGCCCACGCGGCGGAAGGCTATGCCCGCGCCACAGGCAAGCCTGGCGTGGTGCTGGTCACCTCAGGCCCCGGTGCAACCAATGCCATCACCGGCATTGCCGATGCATGGATGGATTCGATCCCGCTCGTTGTCATCACCGGGCAGGTGCCCACCAGCCTGATCGGCACCGATGCCTTTCAGGAAGCCGATACCATCGGCATTACCCGCCATTGCACCAAGCATAATTACCTCGTGAAAGACCCGGCAGACCTTGCCGCCACCATCGAGGAAGCCTTCCGCATCGCCACGACCGGGCGCCCCGGCCCGGTCGTGATCGACATCCCGAAGAATGTGCAGATCGCCGTGCCCTCGGAACGCCGCGCGCTGGTGCGGGCTGGATCGCACCGCTACGCGCCGCAGATGGTCGCGCCAGCTGAACAGATCATTGAGGCAGTGGAACTGATCGCCAGCGCCCGGCGCCCGATCCTCTACACCGGCGGCGGGGTGATCAACTCCGGGCCGCACGCCTCGGCCTTGTTGCGCCAGTTTCAGGATATCACCGGCGCGCCGGTCACCTCGACCTTGATGGGACTCGGCGCCTTTCCTTCGGTCCATCCCGATTGGTTGGGGATGCTCGGGATGCACGGCACCTACGAAGCCA
This sequence comes from Erythrobacter epiphyticus, assembly GCF_034653295.1. Lineage (NCBI taxonomy): Bacteria > Pseudomonadati > Pseudomonadota > Alphaproteobacteria > Sphingomonadales > Erythrobacteraceae > Erythrobacter > Erythrobacter epiphyticus. The sequence goes on from NZ_JAYEEU010000009.1 coordinate 283,726, forward strand.
ATATGGCAATGAACCAGTGCGATGTGATGATCTGCGTGGGCGCGCGCTTTGATGACCGGGTGACCGGGCGGCTCGATGCCTTCTCCCCCAATTCCAGGAAGATCCACATCGATATTGATCGCTCCTCGATCAACAAGGTGGTGCCGGTCGACATGGGCATTGTCGGCGATTGCGGCACGGTGCTCGAACAGCTCATCGCCGCATGGGGGACGCGCCGTGCGCAGGATCTGGGCGAATGGAAAGCGCGGATCGCTGGCTGGCGCGCGCGCGAATGCCTCGCCTATCCCGAACGCTCGGCCAAGCATCCGAACATGATCATGCCGCAAAAGGCGATCGAGCGGCTCTATGCCCTCACCCACGCGCAAAAGCCGATCATAACCACCGAAGTCGGCCAGCACCAGATGTGGGCGGCGCAGTATTTCGGGTTTGATGATCCCAACAAGTGGCTGACCTCGGGCGGGCTTGGCACGATGGGCTATGGCCTGCCTGCCGCCATCGGCGCGCAGCTTGGTCACCCCGATGCGCTGGTGATCGACATTGCGGGCGAAGCCAGCATCCAGATGAACATCCAGGAACTCGGCACGGCATCGCAATACCGCCTGCCGGTCAAGGTGTTCATCCTCAACAACGAATATATGGGCATGGTCCGCCAGTGGCAGGAACTGACCTATGAAAGCCGCTATTCGAACAGCTATTCCGACAGCCTGCCCGATTTCGTGCGGCTCGCCGAAGCCTATGGCTGGAAGGGCATCCGCATCCATGACGAGAGCGAGCTTGATGCCGGTATTGCCGCGATGCTCGCACATGACGGGCCGGTTATGGTCGATTGCCTTGTCGCGCAGGATGCCAATTGCCTGCCGATGATTCCCTCGGGCGCGGCGCATACCGAAATGCTGCTTTACGGCGACAAGGTTGACGGCACGATGGACGACGAAGCCAAGGCGCTGGTCTGACAGCCGCACGGGAAAGCAAACACCATGAAAATCACCGAGGCCGCTTCCGAGCGCCACGTTCTCACTGTCACGGTCGATAATGAACCGGGGATCCTTGCCAAGATCACCGGCCTGTTCACCGCGCGCGGCTATAACATCGACAGCCTGACGGTGGCCGATATCACCGAGGATCACGCGGTCAGCCGCATCACTATCGTCACCAACGGCCCGCCGCAGGTGATCGACCAGATCGAAGCGCAGCTCGAACGGCTCGTGCCGGTGCACCGCGTGATCGATCTCACCGAGGCCGGCCCCCATGTCGAACGCGAACTGGCGCTGATCAAGGTCGCCGGCACCGGAGACAAGCGGGTGGAAGCGCTGCGCGTGGCGGAAATCTTCCGCGCGCATGTTGTCGACACCACCACGACAAGCTTTGTCTTCGAACTCACCGGCGCGCCGGAGAAGATCGACAGTTTCGTGATGCTGATGCGCGGGCTCGGGCTGGTCGAGGTTGGCCGTTCGGGCGTTGTCGGCATGATGCGCGGGGCCGAAGGGGTTTAGAGTTTCAGGAATTTTCACTTCGCCATCCCGGGCTTGACCCGGGACCCCGCTTTCTTCTGTCCGGCAGCAAGGCAGTGGGACCCCGGCTCAAGGCCGGGGCGGTGACAACAGCAAGGCAGGAACACGAAATGAAAGTCTATTACGACGCCGATGCCGATTTGAACCTGATCACACCGAAGAAGGTCGTGATCCTCGGCTATGGTTCGCAAGGCCATGCCCATGCCCAGAACCTGCGCGATTCCGGGGTTGCCGAAGTCGCCATCGCGCTGCGCGAAGGTTCGGCCACCGCCAGGAAGGCCGAAGCCGCCGGGTTTACCGTGATGTCGAACACGGCGGCCGCGCAATGGGCAGATCTCATCATGGTGCTGGCGCCCGATGAACACCAGGCCGCGATCTGGGAAAATGATCTCAAAGGCCACATGAAGCCGGGCAGCGCGCTCGCCTTCGCCCACGGGCTCAACATCCATTTCGGCCTGATCGAACCGCCGGCCGATATCGACGTCATCATGATCGCGCCCAAGGGACCGGGCCACACCGTGCGCAGCGAATACCAGCGCGGCGGCGGCGTGCCCTGCCTGATCGCGGTGCATCAGGATGCGACCGGCAGCGCGCATGATGTCGCGCTTGCCTATGCCAGCGCGGTGGGCGGCGGGCGTTCGGGCATCATCGAGACCAATTTCAAGGAAGAATGCGAAACCGATCTGTTCGGCGAACAGGCGGTGCTGTGCGGCGGGATCACCCACCTCATCCAGGCCGGATTCGAAACGCTCGTCGAAGCCGGTTACGCTCCCGAAATGGCCTATTTCGAATGCCTCCACGAAACCAAGCTGATCGTCGATCTGCTCTATGAAGGCGGCATCGCCAACATGCGCTATTCGATCAGCAACACGGCTGAATACGGCGATATCACCATCGGCCCGCGCATCATCACCGCCGAAACCAAGGCCGAAATGAAGCGCGTGCTCGCCGATATCCAGTCGGGCCGCTTCGTGAAGAACTTCGTGCTCGATAACCGCGCGGGGCAGCCGGAACTCAAGGCCGCCCGCAAGGCCGCCGCTGCTCACCCGATCGAACAGACAGGCGAGCGTCTGCGCGCCATGATGCCGTGGATCGCGGCCAACAAGCTGGTCGACAAGGCCAAGAACTGAGCGGCCAGAATCTGACGGAACGACAAGCGCGCGCGCCGAATGGTGGCGCGCGGGCTTGGAACCCCCGGCGAATTCGGGGATTGGACTGGCAAAAGCCAACACAAGGACAATCCCCGATGAAGCCCACCACTTTTGCTGCTGCCGCCTTCGCTACGATCCTTGCCACCGGCGGGGCGCTATTCGCTGCCCCGGCACTGTTCGCGCAAGGCGCCCCCGCGCTTCCGGGCGCGCAGGATCCGGCGCGCGTAACGGCAGGCACCTATGCCGCCGATCCGGCGCACTCGCTGATCGCGTTCGAAGTCAACCACTTCGGTTTCAATGATTATTACGGCATCTTCGGTGATGTCGCCGGCACGCTGGTCCTCGATCCGGCGAACATTGCCGCGGCCAAGGTTGACGTGACAATCCCTGTCGACAGCGTGACCACCGCGAGCAAGGGCCTCACCGAACACCTGCTGCGCCCGGGCAAGGACGGTGCCGCCCCTGATTTCTTCGGCGCGGCCCCCGCGCCCGCCCGCTTTGTTTCGACCAAGGTTGCCCGCACCGGTGACACCACCGCCACGATCACCGGCAATCTCACGCTCAACGGCGTGACCAAGGAAGTGACCTTCGACGCTGAATTCACCGGCGCCGGCGCCAACCCCTTCAACAAGAAGGAAACGGTGGGCTTCGAGGCCGAAACCGAAATCAAGCGGTCGGATTTCGGCGTGAATTACGGCATCCCCTTCGTCAGCGATGAAGTCGAATTCGACATCAGCGTCGCCTTCGAAAAGCAGTAATAGCGCCTTTTGGGCGGCCACCTTCGGTGGCACGGACCTCCCGCCCCACCTCCCCGCCCGGCCAACAAGGATATCACCAGGCTATGGTGGCCGGGCGGGGAGGTGGGGCGGGAGGTCTGCGTTCGCGAAAGCGAACTCGACAAAGAATATCCAATCGGGCAGGCGTGTCGCTGCGATGCGCCTGTCCGATTGCCACAATATTGATGATTTCCGCGCGCTCGCGAAAGCGCGCCTTCCGTTCCCCGTCTTTGATTACATTGATGGTGCCGCCGATGACGAGCTGACCAAGGCGCGCAACACCGCAGCCTACGGGAGCGCGGATCTGGTGCCCGATGTGCTGGCAGGGGTCGAAACCATCGACACCACCTGCAGGATCCTAGGACGGAAGTCCGCACTGCCGCTGATGCTCTCGCCCACTGCCGTGCAGCGCGCGTTCCATTGGCAGGGGGAAACGGCCGTGGCCAAGGCGGCCGAGAAATTCGGGCTGTGGTTTGGCATTTCGAGCCTGGCGACCCGTTCGATCGAGGACATCGCCGCGCTCACCACCGGCCCCAAGCTGTTCCAGCTCTATGTCCACAAGGACAAGGGCCTCAACGCCAGCATGATCCAGCGCTGTCAGGCAGCCCAATTCGATGCCTTGGCGCTGACGGTGGATACGATCGTTTCGGGCAAGCGCGAGCGGTGCCTGCGTTCGGGCTTCACCACCCCGCCGCGCTTCAGCCCGGCGAGCATCTGGAGCTACGCCACCCGGCCGCGCTGGACGCTGGATTATGTGCTGCGCGAAAAATTCCGCCTCCCCAATCTCGACACCCATGTCAGCGAGGGCAGCGGCAAGGCGGTGAGCATCGCTGAATATTTCAACACCATGCTCGACACCGCGATGGATTGGGACACCGCCGCGCGTATCCGGCAGGATTGGGGCGGCACCTTCGTGCTCAAAGGCGTGATGAGCGTCGCCGACGCGCGCCGGGCGGTCGCAATCGGGGCGGATGCGATCATGATCTCGAACCACGGCGGCAGGCAGCTTGACGGCAGCCGCGCGCCGTTTGATCAGCTCCCGGAGATTGTCGATGCCGTCGGCGGGCAGATCGAGATCATCTGCGATGGCGGCATCCGGCGCGGCACCCATGTGCTCAAAGCCCTGTGCAGCGGGGCGACTGCCGCCTCGGGCGGACGGCTCTATCTCTACGCGCTGGCCGCAGCCGGGCAGGATGGGGTCGAGCGCGCGCTCGGCATCCTCAAGGACGAGATCGAACGCGGAATGCGGCTGATGGGTGTAACGCGGGTGGATCAGTTGACGCGTGATCGGCTGCGCTACAGGTAGACTTTGCCGCGCGCTTGAGCAGCGAAGCGATAGGGCAGCAAGCCCCGCCCTTAAGCAGCCAAGCGATAGGGCAGCAAGCACCGCCCTCAAGCAGCGAAGCGATAGGGCAGCAAGCACCGCCCTCAAGCAGCGAAGCGATAGGGCGACCAGGAATGTCATAAGCCTGCAAGATTTGGCGCGTTGGGAAAACAGCGACAGTTCAAGGGGCCAATCATGCATCGAATCGCGCATCTCCCGCTTACTCTCTTCGCCACGCTGGTGCTCGCCGCGTGCAGCAGCGAGCCTGCGCCCGTCGATTCGGCGGATGAAGCCGATGCCTTTGCCGCACGGATCAATGCCAACACGCCGACGCCCACCCCGGCCCCGGCGGCGACCGTGGCGCCGCGCATTGCGCAGCCCTTGCCCGGCGCGGCGCCCGGTCCCTTCATGCCCGGCACCGCGACCGATCCTGCCGCCGCGAACTGCGGTGCAAACCGCATGGGGCCGTTTATTGGTAAGCTGGCGGACGAGCCGACCCGGCTCGAAATCGTCAAGACGCTGGGGCGCAGCGATAACCTGCGCTTTGTCGCTTTTGGCAGCGGCGGGTTCATCAACCCCGATCCCACCAATCCGCGCCTGTCGCTGATGCTGGATGCCCAGAACATCATCCGCGATGCGCGCTGCGGGTAAGGCGTGCGCGCAACCAAAGCCATTCCCGGCTTGCCAGGCGCGCAATAATCGGCAATGAGACCCGCCATGACGCGGAACGGACTTACGCTGCTTCGACTTACACGCCCTTGGGCGTGACAGCGCGTGCGCGGATGATCCGGCGCGGCGCATCGCCCAAGGGACCCGCCGCCACCTGACAGTCCGATTTCCGCGAAAAGCCTTTCCCCATGACCATGCTCAAAGACCCTGCCCGCAAATATCGTGCCTTCGGCCAGATCAATCTGCCGGATCGCCAGTGGCCCTCGAAACTGATCGAAAAGGCCCCGCGCTGGCTTTCGACCGATTTGCGCGATGGCAACCAGTCGATCATCGATCCGATGGACGCGGTGAAGAAGCGCCGCTTTTTTGATCTGCTGGTTGAAATCGGTCTCAAGGAAATTGAGATCGGCTTTCCCAGCGCGGGCGCGACCGAGTTCGATTTCATCTCCGGTCTCGTCAAATCAGGCGCGATTCCTGATGATGTGACGGTGCAGGTGCTCACCCAGAGCCGTGAGGATCTGATCCGCACCTCCTTCGCCAGCCTCGAAGGCGCGCACGCGGCGATCATTCACCTCTACAACGCGGTCAGCCCGGCATGGCGCGACATCGTGTTCCGCATGTCGAAGGATGAGGTGAAGGCCATCGCCGTGGCAGGCGCCAAGGTGATGCGCGATGAAGCGGCGAGATATCCCGGCACCAACTGGCATTTCCAGTATTCGCCCGAAACCTTCTCCACCGCCGAACTCGATTTCTCAATCGAGGTCTGCGCGGCAGTGATGAAGGTGCTTGCCCCCACGCCCGAACACCCGATCATCCTCAACCTGCCCGCCACGGTCGAGGCGGCGACCCCCAATATCTACGCTGATCAGATCGAATATTTCGCCCGTCACCTGCCGGGCCGCGAGAGCGCGGTGATTTCGCTCCACACCCATAATGATCGCGGCACCGGCGTTGCGGCGGCGGAACTCGGGCTGATGGCCGGGGCCGACCGGGTTGAAGGCTGCCTGTTCGGGAATGGTGAGCGCACCGGCAATTGCTGCCTTGTGACAATGGCTCTTAATCTCTACACACAGGGCGTTGATCCAAAACTGGATTTCTCCGACATTGATCGGGTGATCGAGACGGTAGAATATTGCAACGCGATCCCCGTCCACCAGCGCCACCCCTATGGCGGCGAGCTGGTTTACACCGCCTTCTCCGGCAGCCATCAGGACGCGATCAAGAAGGGCTTTGAAGCGCGCGAGACGCAGAATGACGAAAGCTGGCGTGTGCCCTATCTGCCCATCGATCCGGCCGATCTCGGACGCAATTATGAAGCGGTGATCCGGGTCAACTCCCAGTCCGGCAAGGGCGGTTTCGCCTGGGTGCTGGAGAAGGATCAAGGCCTCAAGCTGCCCAAGAAGATGCAGGCCGACTTCTCGAAGCATGTGCAGGCGATGGCCGACGCGTTGGGCCGCGAGCTCAACGCTGCCGATATCTGGGACGCCTTCCGCAAGGCCTACCACGTCAAGATTCATCCCAAGCATTTCCAGCTGGTCCGCTACGAGGAAAGCCGCGCGGCCGATGGCACGCGCATCTTTGCCGGGACCATTGCGGTCGAAGGCGCGGAACAAAGCGTTTCAGGCCGCGGTAATGGCCTCATCTCCAGCGTGATGGGCACCTTGCGCGAAGCCTTCGGGGTCGAGCTTGAGGTGGTCGATTACACCGAACACGCACTCGGCGCAGGCACGGATGCGCGCGCAGCAGCCTATCTCGAATGCCGCACTCCTGATGGCCGCACGCTCTGGGGCTGCGGCATTGACGAAGATATCGCCACCGCCAGCGTTCGCGCGGTGCTGTCTGCGGCCAATGCCGCCGTCGCCCGGACCGCTGCAAGCTGACTTGCCAATTGCACGCATCGCGCGCAATCTCTGGCCCGCTTATCGACGGGAGGAGGTCGCGCATGAGCACAATCGAGGCGCCGCCCACTGCGCCCCCGCTGCCTGCGCGGGTGCGTGATGATCTGGCGCTGCGCGATCTTGTAGCCGTGCTGGGGGCAGGCTGGCGCGATTTCTGTGCGATGCCGCAATACGGGCTGTTCTTCGGCGGGGTCTATGTGCTGACCGGGCTTGCCATTGGCTATGTCGCGCTCGCCGGGGGCGAATGGGCGTGGCTGATCCCGGCGATTGCGGGCTTCCCGCTGGTCGCGCCTTTCGTCGCTGTGGGCCTTTACGAAGCGAGCCGCCGCCGCGAGGCGGGCGAGGCGCTGAGTTGGCGCGGCGTGCTCGGCGCGCTCAAAGGGCATGGCGATGATCAGATCCTTTCGATGGGGGTGATCGTGTTCGTCGCCTTTTCATTCTGGATGATTGTCGCCCACGCGATCTTTGCGATCTTCATGGCCGAAAGCGGCGTCGGCGGCGAAAGCCTCGCCGCGCTGCTTACCCCCGCAGGGTTGGCGATGCTGACCGTCGGGAGCGCGGTCGGCGGCCTGATGGCCCTCGCCTTCTATGCGATGACGGTGATCAGCCTGCCCATGCTGGTGGATCGCAAGGTCGATTTCCTCACCGCAATCATTGCCAGCTTCAAGGTGATGCGCGGCAATCTGGCGATGATGCTGGTGTGGGCTGCGGTGATCGCGGCGCTGCTGTTTGTCGCGATGCTGCCCGCTTTCCTCGGCCTTGCCATCGTGCTGCCGGTGCTCGGCCATGCCACCTGGCATCTCTATCGCCGCACTGTGATCTGACAAAACCCCATCGGGAGAGAGACGTGACCCCTGCCAATCGCCACAACGAGCCGATCCTCGAACCCGATCTACCGATCATCGATCCGCATCACCACCTGTGGGATCTGCGCCCGATGCTGGGGATGTTCCCCGAGCCGCATCATCCGTTCATCGCGGCAGTTGCTGACAATACACTTTATACCTTCGATCAGCTCCACGCACACCTGACATCGGGCCACAACATCATCGGCACGGTCTTCATGGAATGTGGGGCGTTCTACAACAGCGCCTATGGTGAAGCGCTCAAACCGGTGGGCGAGGTCGAATATGTCAATGGCGTCGCCGCGCAATCGGCCAGCGGCTTGTATGGGCCCTCGCGCTATTGCGCCGGGATCATCGGCCATGCCGATCTGACGCTGGGCAGCGCGGCAGGCGAAGTGCTGGATGCCTTGCAGGCCGCCGCACCCCGCCGGTTCAAGGGCATCCGCCACGCTGCGGCTTGGGATGCCGATGCCACGGTTCTTGGCCCGCCGTTCCACGCGCCCGAGGGACGCTATCGTGATCCGAAGTTCCGCGAAGGCTTTGCCGAACTGGGCAAGCGCGGGATGACCTTCGATGCCTGGTTGCTGGAACCGCAGCTACCCGATGTGATCGATCTGGCGCGTGCCTTTCCCGATCAGCCGATCTGCCTTGATCACTGCGGCACCCCGCTGGGGATCGCGTCCTACAAGGGCAAGCTGCACGAACGCTTCGACACGTGGCGCCATAACATCCACGAACTCGCCGCCTGCCAAAACGTGGTGGTGAAACTGGGCGGGCTGGCGATGGCCTTCTGCGCGCTGCCCGAAGAAGGCCCGGCGGCCGGGCATACTTCCGAACACCTCGCGGCGCTGTGGCGGCCCTACATCGAAACCTGCATCGAGGCCTTCGGCCCGCAGCGCGCCATGTTCGAAAGCAATTACCCGGTCGATTACTGGGGCGCGGATTACGCGGTGCTGTGGAACGCCTTCAAACATCTCACCCGTTCGGCCAGCGCGGACGAAAAAGCCGCGCTTTATGCGGGCAATGCCGCGCGCTTCTACGGGCTTGAGGATTTGCTCGGTTAAGCCGAGGACGGCCATAAACCCCGTTCGTGTCGAGCGTAGTCGAGACACTTGCACAAGGCCTCTCGGCTACCATCGCCACGAACGGCGAAGCGCGCGATGCCCGCTCGCAAAATCACGCTTGGCACGGCGGGAACGGGCGCTAGAGATGCCCGTTAAGCCCGTTACGTTTTGAGGAGAAACCGATGCCCCTGCCCGCCCCGTTCGATCGCCTGCGCCTGCCGCTGATCGGATCGCCGCTGTTCATCGTCTCCGGCCCGGAGCTGGTGATTGCGCAGTGCAAGGCGGGGATCATCGGCAGCTTCCCGGCCCTGAACGCGCGGCCGCAATCGCAGCTCGATGAATGGCTTCACCAGATCACCGAAGAACTGGCCGCGCACAACCGCGCGAACCCCGATCGGCCGGCTGCGCCTTTTGCGGTCAACCAGATCGTCCACAAGACCAATGATCGCATCGATGCCGATATGGCGACTTGCGAGAAGTGGCAGGTGCCGATGGTCATCACCTCGCTCGGCGCGCGCGAGGAAGTCTATCAGGCGGTGAAAAACTGGGGCGGGATCACGATGCATGATGTGATCAACAATCGCTTTGCGATGAAGGCGATCGAAAAGGGCGCAACCGGGCTGATCCCCGTTGCCGCCGGGGCCGGCGGCCATGCTGGCGCGCTCTCGCCCTTCGCGCTGATGCAGGAAATCCGTGAGTGGTTTGACGGTCTCGTCGCGCTGTCGGGCTCGATTGCGCACGGCGCCTCGATCCTTGCCGCGCAGGCCTTGCGCGCTGATTTCGCCTATGCCGGCAGCGCCTTCATCGCCACCAAGGAGGCCAATGCCACCGAAGCCTACAAGCAAGGCATCGTCGAAGGCTCGTCCGAAGGGATCGTCTACACCAACCTCTTCACCGGGGTGCACGGCAATTACCTGCGGTCCTCGATCGAGGCGGCGGGGCTCGATCCTGACAATCTGCCTGAAAGCGATCCCTCAAAGATGAATTTCGGCAGCGGCGGCAACACCAAGGCCAAGGCATGGAAGGACATCTGGGGTTCGGGCCAAGGCGTTGGTGCGATCAAGGAAGTCGGCACGGTCGAGGATCTGGTCGCGCGGATGGAGCGCGAATATCACGCCGCCAAGGCGGCCCTGCTCGCCAATTCGGGCTACTCCGCGTGGAGCGCGCTTGCCGAGGCGGCGGAATAGGCTGCTAATCCACCGTCCATAGCTGTTCCGCCATGGAATCGAGTTCGGCAAAGTCGAACCCGGTTCCCAGCGGATCGCGCGCATGGAGCACGAGCCTGCGCCGCTCGCTCAACAGGCCGCGGCGCAGCGCATCCTGCAACAGCCCCAATTGCCACAAGGCGGTGCGCAGCGCGCTGTCTGGATCATAGCGGCGAACGCGCGCCCATTGCTGCTCGATCCGCCCGACCCGCGCGATCACCACTTCGTTGTAACGCGGGTGCGGACCGCGATGCAGCGGCATCCCGGTGCGGACCGAGGCCTGATCCGTCGCGGGCAGCAACAGGCCGTTGCTGCGGAAATCATCGAACCGCAACCGCTGCGGGCCGATCATGGCGAACATCGCGGCAAAGCAATCGCACTGCATCACTTGCCGCGGCAGGAGATGGTGGCGCTGCAAGCCGGGATCGAAACCGGGGGCGCCCCGGCGGTTGATGGAGCGGAAAGGAACAATCTGTCGGAAAGCGGCGCGACCCTGATGGAGCATCTATTCGCGCTGCACCCGCACCAATCTTCCGCCCGCAGACGGCACCATGACAAGCCGCGTGCCATCCAGGGCGGTCACCCGTTCATCCCGGGCAATCCCGCCAAGCATCACCAGATGATTGACCAGACGCACACCAAGCCGCGTGGCGGCCACCTTGTCGTGCGCGAGGTCCGGTGCGATGTGCAGTTCCTGCCCTGTCCACAAGGCAAGCCCGGCGGTCTGCAACCCGCCATCCGCCGTCTCATCAAACGCAGTCAGCCCGAGCGCCGGAAAGGGGCCGCCATCGAGCCACGCGCTCGCCGTCGATTCGAAGAACCGCCGCCCGATCAGGCTTGCCGAAGGGGGCCAGACCAGCGCGGCGAGGCTGCCGAAAGACAGGGTCATATCGCGTGCGAGGCGGATCATCGCTCGCAGCACTGGCTGCGCGCGCTCCCCACCGCGCAGATGCGGCGAAGCGCCGAGCCGGATCGCTTCGAAGCGATCCAGAGGCAGGCCATCGCGCCAATCAAAGGCGTGCGCAATCGGTGGCAGGGCGCAGGCAGGGCCGGGTGTCAGCCCTGACAGATCGAAGGTGAGCCCTTCATACCAGAGTTCGATCCACCGCTCGGCCAATCCTGCGCCCGCGGCCTCTCTCTGTTTATCGAGAAAAGCTGGATCAGTGAGGTTGTTATCAGGTGAAGAAGGCTCCGCCGGATCGTGGCTGATCAAGACCGTGTCCCAAGCCTCGACAAAGGCATGGATCGCGGCGGCGGAAGGACGCTGGCCCGCTTCAAACAGCAGATAAACGGCAGGGGCATTGGCTTGCCCCCCGGCTTGTGATTCCATTGCCCCCCCGCAGGCCCTGCACGGATACATGGCTGGTTCTGGCGCGAAAGCGCGCGATCGTCGAGTCCCTGAAGGGTCAAGCTGCTCCGCAACGGAGGCGTTTTCAGAACAGGCCCATCCGCACCCCTTCGCCCAGCGATTCGCCGAGATCATGGCAGCTCTGGCGCACCGCTTCAGACACCTGCTTGGGCGCGGCAATCGCGGCCGGGGTCTGCGCGGCGAAGTTGACAATCATCGGCTCGGCCACGCGGCGCAGCCGCCAGCCTGTGACAATCCTGTCAAGCTGGCGCTGTGCGCCCTCGCCATCAGACCCCGCGGCGATGATGCTGGCATAGGCGCGCCCTTCGATCCGCCCGAGGACATCATAATAGGTGCGATCAAAGAACTCTTTCATCAGCCCGCTCATCGTGGCGAGGTTTTCGGGACAGACAAAAAGATAGGCGCTCGCCGCCAGCAGATCATCAGCGCCCGCCTCGTCCGCCCGCAACAGCCGTGTGCCTTCTCCTGCGCCGGCACAGGCGGCCCGCGCCATCGCCGCGCTCGCGCCGGTGCGGCTGTGCCAGACAATCAGGAGATGCGGCGGGCTTGCCATGATGGCCAAGCCTGCGCGCGCGGCCTGTCGATTGTCAATCGCTGCGCCCTGTGCGCTCGGGCCTGCATGCGCTAGGGTCGCCGCCATGGCCACCCACGCGCACCCTCCTCTCGCCCACGTTTTGGGCGTCTCGCAGTCGATCACCGGCAAGGCGTGGCGCTGGCGCGGCGGCAATATGGCGCTGGACGAGGCTGATCCGCATGCGCTCGAACACGCGATTCTCGATCAGCTGTTGCTGACCCGCGGCGTCGCCGCTGATGATCTGGCGCGCCATGCCCGCCCGACCTTGCGCGCATTCCTGCCCGATCCTTCCGCTTTTCGTGACATGGACCTCGCCGCCGAGCGCATTGCGCAGGCGATCGCCAAGGGCGAGCAGATCACCATCTACGGCGATTATGATGTCGATGGCGCGACCAGCGCAGCCCTGCTCGTCGAGACCTTGCGGATGCTCGGCCATGAGGCGGGCTATTACATCCCTGATCGTCTGCTCGAAGGCTATGGCCCGAGCGGCGAGGCGCTGGTGCGGCTCGCCGAGCAAGGCTCGCAACTGATTGTCACGGTTGATTGCGGGGCAATGGCGTTCGAAGCGCTGACGATGGCACGCGCCGCGCGTGTCGATGTGATCGTGGTCGATCATCACAAATGCTCCGCCGAGCTGCCTCCGACAGCCGCGCTGGTCAATCCCAACCGGCTTGATGAAAGCGATCTGGCGGCGAGCCACGGGCATCTTGCGGCGGTCGGGGTGGCGTTCCTGCTGGCGATTGCGCTGGTCAGGAACCTGCGAGGCAAAGGTTTTTTCCACGAAACCAGGCCCGAACCCGATCTGATCGGCTTGCTTGATCTGGTGGCGCTGGGCACGGTGGCCGATGTCGCCGCGCTCCACGGGCTCAACCGCGCTTTCGTGGCGCAGGGGCTCAAGGTGCTGGCCAAGCGCGAGCGGATCGGCATGGCGGCGCTGATGGATGCAAGCCGCCTCGCCCGCGCGCCGCAGGCCAGTGACCTCGGCTTTGCGCTCGGTCCGCGCATCAATGCCGGCGGACGGATCGGCGAATCGACGTTGGGGGTGCGCCTGCTCACCACCCGCGATCCCGAAGAGGCGCGCGAAATCGCCGCGCAGCTTTCGCAGCTCAACGAGGAACGCCGCGCCATCGAGGCCGAAGTCCAGGCCGAGGCCGAAGCCCAGCTCGAACGGCTCGGCAATTGCGCAGTGCCGGTGCTGGCCGGGCATGGCTGGCACCCCGGGGTGATCGGGATTGTCGCCGGGCGGATCAAGGAAAAGGCCGGACTGCCCGCCATCGTCATTGCGCTCGATGAGGCGGAAGGCATTGGCAAGGGTTCGGGCCGTTCGATCAGCGGGGTTGATCTGGGCGCGGCGATCATAGCCGCGCGCGAAGCCGGGCTGCTGGTGGCGGGCGGCGGGCATGCCATGGCCGCGGGCCTGACGATTGATGCTGGCCAGCTCTCCGCCTTCACCGAATTCCTGCATGATCGGCTTGCCCGCGATGTCGAACGCGCGCGCATGGCGCAGGCAGTGCAGCTTGATCTCTCGCTCGCGCCCGGCGGACTGACCCCCGAGCTGGTGACCACGCTCGAAGCTGCCGGGCCTTACGGGGTTGGCTGGCCCGCCCCGCGCGTCGCCATCGGCCCGGTGCGGATCGTGAAAGCGGATATTGTCGGCAAGGATCACCTGCGTCTGATCGCCAGCGACCATGATGGCCGTTCGTTCAAGGCCGTCGCCTTTCGCGCCGCCTCGAGCGAACTCGGCCAGACTTTGCTGCATCGCCATCAGGGCCGCCGCTTTCACCTCGCCGGGCGGGTGAAGCTCGATGACTGGGGCAGCCGCCCCGCCGCCGAGCTGCACCTTGAAGACGCTGCCTTCGCCGATTGAGCGCGCCGCGCAATTTTGTGAATTTTGCCGCAAGTCGGGGGTTGACCGGCTCGGCGCACCCCCCTATTGGCGCGCTCTCGCAACCGAGCGTGGCCCCTTCGTCTAGCGGTTAGGACGCGGCCCTTTCACGGCTGAAACACGGGTTCGATTCCCGTAGGGGTCACCACTTCTCCAGTGGTGGCAATTTGCCCCCCCCGGTTTGCGCCACAATCCCTCATCATTGCCCATCAGCTTGCGCTTCCCCGCCGGGGCGCTTGGCTGTATGAGCCGTGGCATGGGCACGGGCCAGAACTTTCCGGCGACAGGGGTTATCCTCGCCATCATCACTTGCTTGGCCCTGCTGGTGCTCCAGCTTGATTGGGCGATCGCGCTGGCGGTGCTGGTGCTGTGGGTCGGCACATTGATGGTTGCCGCCGGGCGCCCGCCCGAACCGCCCAAGACCAAGGTCAAACAAAAGCTCAGCCTCGAATCGATCAGCCAGTTGATCGAGAATTCCTCAACTCCGGTGATGGTCACCGATCGCAACACGATCACCATCGCCAACCGCGCCGCGCGCCAGATGATGGGTCCGCATATGATCGGGCAGGACGCCCGCATGGCGTTCCGCCAGCCCGAAGCGATCTCGCTGCTGGCGCAGGAACGCAGTGGCTCAGCGATCGTGCGCGGGCTGGCCCGGCGGCAGGACATCTGGCAGATCAACCGGCAGGCGATTGATGATCGCATCGCGGTGCTTGAACTGATCAACCAGACCGCCGAGGCGGATATCAGCCGTGCCCACACTGATTTTGTCGCCAATGCCAGCCACGAGCTGCGCACCCCGCTGGCGGCGATTCTCGGCTATGTCGAAACGCTGCAAGAAGGCGGCGAAGATCTCGATTCGCCCACTGCGCAAAAATTCCTCGGCATTATTGAACGCGAGGCCAAGCGGTTGCAAAGCCTGATCAGCGATTTGATGAGCCTGTCGCGGGTTGAGGCAGAAAAGCACGATCTGCCGCGCGATCTGATCGCGCTCGCCCCGCTGGTGGATCGGGCAGCGCATGATGCGGCGGGTTCGGTCAATGCTGATCGGCTGCGCCTTGTCATCGCCACCGAACCGCAAGTGCGCGGCGATGTCGCCCAGCTTGAACAGGTGGTGCGCAATCTCGTCGACAATGCCTTCAAGTATGGCCATCCCGGCACGCTGGTCGAGGTAACGCTTGATCTCGCTCGGGAAAACGAAGCGCGTGTGACAGTGGCCGATCAGGGCGAAGGCATTGCCCCCGATCAGCTCCCCCACCTCACCCGGCGATTTTATCGCACCGATCCGGGGCGGAGCCGCGCGTCGGGCGGGACGGGGCTTGGCCTCGCTATCGTCAAGCATATCATCGAGCGCCATCGCGGTCGGCTTGATATCACCAGCACGCTTGGTGAAGGCACGCGGGTGATCATGCGCCTCCCGATTGCCGACCCTGATCGCAGCCCGCGGGGTGCCTCTTCGCGGCAAAGCGAGCCATTGTCATAGCCATGTCTTATTTCTCGACCATCGCGGGCGCGGATAAGGGGTGTTGAAACGGCAGGGGGTGTGCGGCTAAGCGCCCGCGCGGCTCAGCCCCGTTTCGCTTCGTCACACAGGTTTTCACGTTCATGTCGCCGATTACCTTGCTCCTCATTGCCATCGGGCTCGCCCTTGCCGGATGGCTGGCAGGCCGGGCCAAGGCGTGGAGCTTCCAGAGCAGCGATCCCAAGGCGCGCCCCGCCGCGCGCCCGATCTATCATGCGTGGTATGTTGCGCTGTGGGTCGGCCTTCCGGTGCTCGGCTTCATCATGCTGTGGCTGCTGATCGCGCCGCAATTGGTGGTACAGAGCGTGCTGGCTTCGCCCGCGGCGCAGACCTTGCCGACGTTCGGATTCGAACGCGATGCATGGCTGGCCGAAGCGCGCGCTGTCGCCCTTGGCGCTGCGCCGGGTGTCTTCAACGATGGCGCCGAACCGCTGGTCGAACCGTTCCGCGCGGCAATCCGTCAGTATAATCTGATCGGCCTGATCGTAACCGTGCTGATCGGCTTTGGCGGCGGGGCCTATGCCTTCCTCAAGCTGCGACCCGATTTCCGTGCCCGCACCCGGGTGGAACGCATCGTGATGGCGATCCTGCTGCTGGCCTCGCTGGTCGCGATCCTCACGACCTTTGGCATCTTTGCCAGCCTCGTGTTTGAAACCATTCGCTTTTTTGGCATGGTTTCGCCGGTCGGCTTCCTGTTTGGCACCTACTGGGGGCCGGATCCGATGACCCCGGTCGATGCGGTCGATCCGACTCGCTATGGCGCGATCCCGCTGTTCTGGGGCACGATCTTCATCGGTGCGATCATTGCCATGGTCGTGGCGATCCCGCTTGGCCTGATGAGTGCGATCTACCTTACCCAATATGCCGATCCGAAGGTGCGCGCCTGGGTCAAACCGATGCTCGAGATTCTCGCCGGGGTACCAACCGTGGTCTATGGCTATTTCGCCGCCCTGACTGTCGCGCCTGCAATCCGCGATGCCGCCGTCGCACTCGGCATGTCCAACGCCTCGACCGAAAGCGCGCTCGCCGCGGGGATCGTGATGGGCGTTATGATCATTCCCTTCGTCTCCTCGATGGCGGATGATTCGATGGCGGCGGTGCCATCGGCAATGCGCGATGGCAGCCTGGCGATGGGAGCCACCAAATCCGAAACGATCCGCCGGGTGCTGTTCCCGGCTGCGCTCCCTGGCATCGTCGCCGGGATCATGCTCGCGGTCAGCCGCGCGATTGGCGAGACGATGATCGTGGTGATGGCCGCTTCAACCGCCGCCAATCTCACGCTCAACCCGCTCGACCGCATGACCACGGTGACCGTGCAGATCGTCAAGATGCTGACCGGCGAAGGCGATTTCGATCACCCCGCTACCCTGAGCGCATTCGCGCTTGGCTTTGTCCTGTTCATGGTCACGCTCGCGCTCAATTTCATTGCGCTGCGCGTCGTCAAACGTTTCCGGGAAGCCTATGAATAGTCCCGCTGCCCTCGCCGCCGAATCCGCTGGCGTTCGACCCACGCGCACGCCTGCTTTCGAGCAGCGCCTTGCGCGGCGTTACCGCGCCGAACGCAATTTCCGCCTGATGGGCCTTTCCGCCGTCGTGTTGTCGGTGGCGGTGCTGGTGTTCCTGCTCGGCAATATGTTCATCAATGGCCTTGCCGGTTTCCAGCGCGCGGAAATGCCCGTGACGATCAATTTTGCCGAGGCCGGAGTCGAAGGCGATGCGATCTCGCTCACCGCGCCCAGCGCCTTGCAGACGCTCGAAATGGGCGGCCTGCCCGATGTGGTGGCGTTCTATGCCGAGGATCAACTGGGCGAGACCGCCGCAGCCCAACTCTCGCCCGATGCGTGGCGCGATGTCGCCGCTGCCCTGATGGCCGATCCGGCGCTGATCACCGGCACCCGCACGTTCCAACTCGCCGCATCTTCGGATCTAGCGTCGGGGCTGGGCGGCGAAGGCCCGCCCGAAATGCAGGCGCTCGCCAAGCAGTTGGCCAGCGAAGGCAAGCTCGCCAAGAACTGGGACTGGGGCTTCATGAGCCGTTCCGATGCCACCAGTCCGCAGGCGGTCGGCATCTGGGGGGCGCTCAAGGGCTCGATCCTCACCATGATCATCACGCTGGTGCTGGCCTTCCCTGTCGGCGTGCTCTCGGCGCTCTATCTCGAGGAATATGCCCCCAAGAACCGCTGGACCGATGTGATCGAGGTTTCGATCAACAATCTGGCCGCGGTGCCCTCGATCATCTTCGGCCTGCTCGGGCTTGCGGTGTTCCTGACGGTCTTCCCCAATATGCGATCGGCCCCGCTGATCGGCGGGATGACGCTCGCGCTGATGACGATGCCGGTGATCGTGATTTCCGGGCGCAACGCGATCAAGGCGGTGCCGCCTTCGATTCGCGATGGCGCGCTGGCGGTGGGCGCATCGCCGGTGCAGGTGGTGTTCCACCATGTCCTGCCGCTGGCGCTGCCCGGCATGCTGACGGGCACGATCATCGGGATGGCGCGCGCGCTCGGTGAAACCGCGCCGCTGCTGATGATCGGGATGCGCGCCTTTGTCGCCACCCCGCCCGAAGGCTTTACCTCGCCCGCCACCGTGCTGCCGGTGCAGATCTTTCTGTGGTCTGACGAAATCAATCGCGGCTTTGTCGAACGCACCAGCGCGGCTATCATCGTGCTGCTCGCGTTCCTCTTGCTCATGAACGGCCTGGCTATCTACCTCCGCAACAAATTCGAGAAAAACTGGTGACTGTAATCCACCCCAATATGGACGATGCGAGCGCCAAGATCCGGGCGCGTGATGTTTGCGTCTTTTACGGCGACAAGCAGGCGATCGATCACGTCTCGATCGATATCTCGCCCGATTATGTCACCGCCTTCATCGGCCCGTCGGGCTGCGGCAAGTCGACTTTCCTGCGCTGCTTCAACCGCATGAATGATACCATCGGCACCGCGCGGGTGACGGGGCGGATCGAGCTCGAAGGCGAGAACATCCTGTCGGATGCGATGGACGTGGTGCAACTGCGCGCCCGGGTGGGCATGGTGTTCCAGAAGCCCAACCCCTTCCCCAAGTCGATCTATGAAAACATCGCCTATGGGCCGAAGATCCATGGCCTTGCCGACAAGAAGCCCGATCTCGACATCATTGTCGAACGCTCGCTGATGCGCGCGGGCCTGTGGGACGAGGTGAAGGACCGGCTCGAGGACTCGGGCACGGCGCTTTCCGGCGGCCAGCAGCAGCGCCTGTGCATCGCGCGCGCGATTGCGGTTGATCCCGAAGTGATTCTGATGGACGAACCCGCCTCGGCGCTCGATCCCATCGCCACGGCAAAGATCGAGGAACTGATTGACGAGCTTTCCGGTCGCTATGCGATCGTGATCGTCACCCACTCGATGCAACAGGCTGCCCGGGTCAGCCAACGCACGGCCTTTTTCCATCTTGGCAAAATGGTGGAATACGGGCCTACCTCGGAAATCTTCACCAATCCGATCGAGGAGCGGACGAAGGACTATATCACAGGACGGTACGGCTGATGGCGGCAGAACACACGGTCAAGGCATTCGACGAGGACATCACCCGGCTGCGCGGCCTGATCGCGGAGATGGGCGGCCTTGCCGAAGTCGCCATTCAGGAAGCGCTTGATGCGCTGGTGCGCGGCGATGTCGAGCTGGCCGACAAGGTGGTGGCGCGCGACAAGAAGCTCGACGTGCTTGAAACCGAGGTCGACAAGCTGTCAGTGCGGATCATCGCGCTGCGCGCGCCGATGGCGGATGACCTGCGCGAAGTGATCGCAGCGCTCAAGATCGGCGGCGTGCTCGAACGCATTGGCGACTATGCCAAGAACATCGCCAAGCGGGTCGGCATGATCGAGCGGCGCGGCGAATTCGAGCCGCTCACCCTGCTCCCTGCCATGGGCGAACTGGCCGGCGAGATGGTGCATGATGTGCTCACCGCTTATGCCGCGCGTGATCCCGATCTGGCGCGCGAGGTGATCGCCACCGATGCCAAGGTCGATGCCTTCTACAATTCGATCTTCCGCAATCTGGTGAGCTACATGGTGGAAAATCCGGCCACCATTTCCAGCGCGGCGCAATTGCTGTTCGTGGCCCGCAATATCGAGCGTATCGGCGATCACGCGACCAACGTGGCGGAAATGGTGCATTTTGCCGCCACCGGCACCTATCCGCCGGATGATCACCGCTAAGCACTGTTTTCGCGCATTTTTGTGCAGTTCGGCGCGGATTTGCGGCGTTTTGGTGCACAGGGATCTGTGCAAAAGCCGGTGCGGTTTCATCAAATTGTAGCGCAAGTGAAACATAGGCCAAGACGCCGCCCGCTTGGCGGATTTTGAGGGGCCATTATGTCCGCTGCCAAATTGCTGCTGGTCGAAGACGATCCTGCGCTCTCCGAACTGCTCGAATATCGCTTCCAGAACGAAGGCTATCAGGTCCGGGTTACCGGCGATGGCGATGATGCGTTGGTGATGGCCAGCGAGGATGTGCCCGATCTCATCATCCTTGACTGGATGATCGAAGGCACCAGCGGCATCGAGGTCTGCCGCCGCCTGCGCCGCGACAAGGAAACGGCGCATGTGCCGATCATCATGTTGACCGCGCGCGAGGCCGAGGATGATCGTGTGCGCGGCCTTGAAACCGGCGCGGATGATTATCTGACCAAGCCCTTTTCCCCGCGTGAATTGCTCGCCCGTGTCGCTGCGGTGATGCGTCGCATCCGCCCGGCTTTGGCAGGCGAGACCATCGAGGTTGGCGATATCCGGCTCGATCCGGTCGCGCACAAGGTGCAGCGTCGCGGCAAGGCGCTGCAATTGGGGCCGACCGAATACCGCCTGCTCAAATTCTTCATGGAAAGCCCCGGCCGCGTGTTCAGCCGCGGGCAGTTGCTCGATGGCGTGTGGGGCACCAGCTCGGATATCGAACTGCGCACGGTCGATGTTCACATCCGCCGCTTGCGCAAGGCGATCACTGTCGATGGCGGCAAGGATCCGATCCGCACCGTCCGCTCGGCCGGCTACGCGCTGGAGCCGGTGTAACGCGCATCGGCTAATGAAAATCCCGCGATTTCGGCAAGATACGATGATCGCGCGGATGGCCGGTGACATTGGGCTGGGGCGCAAGGTCGTCAATGATGTCGCGCGGTGCAGGCGGCCTTCGTCCCTGCAAGGGTGTGTTGACATGATCAGCGCGCGCGAGGGGCGCAGCCAGTAGATCGTCTGACAGCGCGTGCAAGGCGGGGGTCGCATCTTCCATGTGCGCGGCGATCACATGGATCACCTCATCATCATATTCGACCCGCCCGCGCACTTCCATCAGCCGCGCACCCATCACCACCTTGCGCAGCTTCTCCTTGAGATCGGGCCACACCACCAGATTGATCACCCCGGTCTCATCCTCGAGCGTGATGAAAGTCACGCCCTTGGCGCTGCCGGGCCGCTGGCGGATCAGCACCACGCCCGCGACCTTCACCATGCTGCGGAACTTGCGCTCCCGCAGCTCGGCGGCGCGCACAAAACCGCGCTCGGCCAGATCGGCACGCAGAAAGGCCAGCGGGTGCGCCTTGAGGCTGAGGCGCGTGGTCTGATAATCCGCCACCACTTCCTCGGACAGCGGCATGGCCGGCAGGCGCACCGGCATGCGCTCGCTGCCTTCCTCACGCACCGCTGCTGCACGGAACAGCGGCAGATCGGGGGCAGCAATCAGACTGCGGGCATCCCATAAGGCCTGCCTGCGGGTCAGGCCCAGCGAGGTGAAGGCATCCGCGCTTGCCAACCGTTCGATATGCGCAGGCGAAAGCCCGGCCCGCTCCCGCACATCGGCGATATCGCGGAACGGCCCACCTGCCTCGCGCGCGGCAATCAGCGCGGCAGCGACATGTTCGGGCAGCCCGTCGATCTGGCGCAGGCCAAGACGCAGGGCGAAAGGCTCGCCCTCACCCTCCAGCGTGCAATCCCACGCGCTCGCATTCACGTCGACCGGCAGCACCGCCACCCCATGTTCGCGCGCATCGCGCACGATCTGCGCGGGGGCATAGAAGCCCATCGGCTGCGAATTGAGCAAGCCACAGGCAAAGGCCGCCGGGAAATGGCATTTCAGCCAGCTTGAGACATAGACCAGTTGGGCAAAGCTCGCCGCGTGGCTTTCGGGAAAGCCATATTCGCCGAAACCCCGGATCTGGTTGAAGCAGCGCTGGGCGAAGTCACGATCATAGCCACGCGCCACCATCCGTTCGACCATCATGTCCTGAAGCTCGTCCACCATCCCGCGGCTGCGGAAGGTTGCCATCGCCTTGCGCAGCCGGTTGGCTTCGAGACTGGTGAACTTCGCCGCATCCAGCGCGATCTTCATCGCCTGTTCCTGAAAGATCGGCACGCCAAGTGTTCGCCCGAGGATGCTGGTAAGTTCATCCGGGGGGCCATGTTCGGGCGCGGGCGCAGGGATCTGCACCGCTTCCGCCCCGCGGCGGCGCTTGAGATAGGGGTGCACCATATCGCCCTGGATCGGGCCGGGGCGGACAATCGCCACCTGGATGACGAGATCGTAGAATTCGCGCGGGCGCAGGCGCGGCAGCATGTTCATCTGCGCCCGGCTTTCGACCTGAAACACCCCGAGCGAATCCCCCTTGCGCAGCATCGCGTAGGTTTCCGGGTCTTCGCGTGGCACGCTGGCCAGCGTCAGATCGCGGCCATGATGCGCGCGCAGCAGATCAAGGCATTTCCTGATGCAGGTCAGCATCCCCAGCGCCAGCACATCAACCTTGAGGATGCCGAGCGCCTCGATATCGTCCTTGTCCCATTCGATGAAGCTGCGCTCAGGCATCGCGCCATTGCCTATCGGCACGGTCTCGGACAACGCGCCTTCGGTGAGGATGAAGCCGCCGACATGCTGGCCGAGATGGCGCGGCATCCCGATCAATTGCTGTGTCAGCGCGAGCACGCGCTTCAAATGCGGATCGGTGATGTCGAGCCCGGTTTCCGCGGCGTGCTTTTCCGAAATCTCGCGCCCCCATCCGCCCCATACGGTGCGTGCGAGGGCAGAGGTCACATCCTCGCTGAGGCCCATCACCTTGCCGACTTCGCGGATCGCCATGCGCGGGCGGTAGTGGATCACCGTCGCGCACAGCCCCGCGCGGTGGCGGCCATATTTGCGGTAGATGTACTGGATCACCTCCTCGCGCCGTTCATGCTCGAAATCGACATCAATATCGGGCGGCTCCTTGCGCTCTTCCGAGATGAAGCGATCGAACAGCAGTTGGTGCTTGGCCGGATCGACCGAGGTGATGCCAAGCACATAGCAGACCGCCGAATTGGCGGCGCTCCCTCGCCCCTGACACAGGATCGGCGGCTCCTGACTGCGCGCGAAATCAACGATATCCTTGATGGTGAGGAAGTAGCGCGCGAGATCAAGCCTGGCGATCAGCGCGAGCTCGCGCTCCAGGGTGGCGCGCACCGTATCGGGCAGGCCTTCGGGATAACGCCGCGCCGCACCGGCCCATGTCTCGCTTTCGAGGAAGGCCTGCGGACTCTGCCCGTCCGGGTAGATCTCCTGCGGATATTCGTAGCTGAGTTCATCGAGGCTGAAGGCGCAAGCATCCGCCACCTCGCGCGCGGCCGCAATCGCGTGGGGCCAGCGGGCGAACAGGCGCTGCATGGCGGACGGAGATTTGAGGTGCCGTTCGGCGTTGGGCCAGAGCAGATGCCCCGCCGCGGCCACCGTGGTCTTGTGGCGGATCGCGGTCATCACATCGTGCAGCGCGCGGCGCTGGGGCGCGTGGTAATGCACATCATTGGTGGCGAGCAGGGTGAGACCGTGCTGGCGCGCGAGCGCATCAAGCCGGTCAATCCGGGCGATATCATCCCCGCGATAGAGATAGCTTGCGGCAATGTGGCCAAGGCTCGGCAGCAAAGCGGTGAGATGCGGCAGGAGATCAGGGAAAGGGGCGGTGCATGCGCTTATTGGCGCATAGGCCTCACGCAGCGGCACCACGTTGCTCGGCCCCGCAATGGTGAACCGCGCGGCGAGATCATCGGGCGGAAGCAGGATCAGCTGCACGCCCTGTTGGTGCGCTGCCAGCATCGCCAGCGTGATCTGGCACACCCCCTTGTCCTGCCATGCGCCCTCAGGCGTCGCCATCCGTCCGGCGCTGATCAGGCGGCAGAGGCGGCCATAGGCAGCGCGATCCTTCGGATAGGCGAGGAAGCACAGCCCCTCGACCGTCTCGATCCGCGTGCCGATCACCGGGCGGAGTTTCAGCGCCTTGGCCTCGGTATGCAGCCGCACCACCCCGGCAAAAGAATTGGCGTCGGCGATCCCGATCGCATCATAGCCCTGCGCATGCGCGGTGAGCACCAGATCGACCGCGTCCGAAGCCCCGCGCAGGAAGCTGAAGCAACTCGCCAACCCGAGCTCCACAAAGGGCGCGCGCGGCGGCGCTGCAACCGCGGCAGGATCAATATCAAGCGTGCGCTTATCAGGGGTGAGCGGGGCATCGGGCATCCTAGCCCCCGATTGCCCTCAGCCGCGCGCGCACCAGTGCCAGATCGGCGGCAAAGCGCGCGGTCTGTTCCGCGCGGGCCGCACCATCAAGCCGCAGCAGATAGGAAGGATGCGCAGTGATCCACAACTCTGTCCCGTCGCCGAGATCAATCGCACGGCCACGCTCGCGGTTGACGCTGACAGTGCGGCCCAGCAGCCCGCGCGCCGCCGAGGCGCCGAGCGCCAGCACGATGCGCGGGCGCAGCAAGGCGCGCTCTGCCTCCAGCCACCAGCGGCAGGTATCGATCTCCTTGGCCGTGGGGCTCTGGTGGAGGCGATGCTTGCCCTTCCAGGTAAACTTGAAATGCTTGACCGCGTTGGTGACATAGGCCGCGCCGCGATCAATCCCGGCGGCGGCAAGATGTTCATCAAGCACCTGCCCTGCCGGGCCAACAAAGGGGCGTCCCGCCAGATCTTCCTGATCACCGGGCTGCTCGCCAACAATCATCAGGGTCGCAGCGCGCGGCCCCTCACCCGGCACCGCGCGGGTGCCGCAGGTCGCAATCGGGCAATCGCGGCAGGCCGGAACTTGCGCGGCGAGCATGTCCCATGTCTGCGGCATGGCGCGAGCCTCACGCGCCCCGGCCGCCACCATCGCCGCCTCGCGTGCCTGTGCTCCGGCGATCAACGCGGGGATAAGCTCGGCCTCGGGCAGGTTTTTCCAGTATTTGCGCGGCATTTCCGATAACATCGCGGAGATCTTGAGCCGCGCCGGATTGAAGATCGAAGCGTAGTAAGACCGCCACAGATCCTCCACCGGATCGCCACTGGGCGCATCCTCGCGCCGCGCGGGCGGGCCTTCGCGCATGACTTCGCCATCCCAGTGGATGCTGCCGCGCGGGGTCAGGATCGACCAGCGCATATTGGCAAAGCGGCGCATGAAGAACGCCGCTTCGCTGCGAACGATGTGGTGATCGGGTTCGAACCACGCGACATAATGGAGCGCGCCATCCGCATCCTCGACTTCGCGGAAGCGGACAAAGGCATGCATCTTGTGCGCATCACGCCGCACCGCTTTATCGAGCTCCTCCAGGCGGCGGACATCGGGATCGGCGCGGTCTTCCATCAAGCGCGGGAACCGCTGCAAGCGCCACAGCACCCGGTAAAGCAGCGCAAACCGCTCGGGATCGGAATGGAGCGCCGCCTTGCTCGCCAGACCGAGAAAGCGGCGGTTGGCGCGCACCGGGGGCGCATCTTCCGGCGGCACGGGCAAGCGGCGATCCGTGGGCGCAAGCGCTTCGCCGGCGAACAGATCACCTGCCATCCCCGGCAAGGTCCACGAAACCCGATCAGGCGGCACATCGCACTGGATCAGCGCCCGCGCCCGTTCCCGCCAGAAAGCGACATCATCGGGCGCAGGCAGGTGCACGGCGTAATGCGCGCCAATCGCGGCATAGGGCATGGCACCGGAACGCGCTGCCATCAGAACAGCTCCAGCTGCTGCGCGGCAGGCGCCAGCCTTGCGCGCAGATCAGCCCGGTCGGTCAGCAGTGTCGGGCGCCAGTCCACCGTGCAGATGAAGGGGCGCACCTTGGCAATCGAAGCGGTCAGCCGCGCCACATCATCAAGCCGCAAGCGGCGGTGCCGCCGTGCCGCGAGTATCCGCTTCACCGCCACCGTTCCCAAACCCGGCACCCGCAGCAATTGCTCTTTCGCAGCGCGATTCACATCAACCGGAAAACTGCCGCGGAATTTGAGCGCCCATGCCAGCTTGGGATCAATATCCAGCGGCAGATTGCCATCGGCCTCGGCCGCGTTGGCGACATCCTCGACGCCGTAGCCATAGAAGCGCAGCAGCCAATCGGACTGATAGAGCCGGTGTTCGCGCAGCAAGGGCGGACGTTTGAGCGGCAACACGGCGCTTGCATCGGGGATCGGCGAGAACGCGCTGTAGTAGACGCGCCTGAGGCCAAAAGCGCCATAAAGCCGGCTCGCCTTGCCGACGATGTCGACATCGCTCGCGCTGTCAGCCCCGACGATCATCTGGGTCGATTGCCCGGCGGGGGCAAAGCGCGGCGCGTGGCGGAAACGCTTCCTTTCATCCTTAGCCTCTATGATGCGCGCGCTGGTCTGCGCGAGCGCACCTTCGATCTGGCGTTCATTCTTGTCGGGTGCGAGCCGCTGCAATCCTTTGCTGGTGGGTAATTCGACATTGATCGACACCCGATCGGCATAGAGACCGGCCTGTCGGATCAGCCCTGCATCCGCCTCGGGAATGGTCTTCAAATGGATATAACCGCGAAAATCATGCTCCTCGCGCAGGATGCGTGCGGTTTCGATCAACTGCTCCATCGTGTGATCGGCGCTTTTGATGATGCCCGAGGACAGGAACAGGCCTTCGATATAATTGCGGCGGTAGAAGCTGATCGTCAGATCCGCGACTTCCTGCGGGGTGAAGCGCGCCCGCGCCACGTTCGAGCTCTTGCGGTTGATGCAGTAGTGGCAATCGAAAATGCAGTGATTGGTCAGCAGCAGTTTCAGCAGCGAAATGCAGCGGCCATCGGGCGCATAGGCGTGGCAAATGCCCATGCCCTCGGTCGACCCGATGCCCTTCCCGCCCAGCGAGTTTTTCTTCGCCGTGCCGGATGAAGCGCAGGAGGCATCATATTTCGCGGCATCCGCGAGGATTTCGAGTCTCTGCCGGAGCGTCTGCTGAACCATGGGAACACCTGTGAAAGGACACAGGTGTTCTATATATGTTCCTACTTTGATTCGGCCAAATGCAAAGCTTGCAAGAACCGGGTGGGAGTATCAGCGGCGCAGCGAACGCAAGAAGGATAATCGCTTGCCTGCCTGCTCGCACAGATAATCGACAACGGCGGGATGCATTTCGCCTTCGAAGGCAACCCCGGCAAAGGCCCCTTCAATCCACACGATGGTGCCGAGCGGCGCATTGATGCCGTTCATGCGCATCATTACCCGGTCGCCCAACTGGGCAAAACCGGGCTTGCCGCGAATCTTGCAGCCGCTTTCGGAAATGTCGAGGAGATCAACATAGACTTCGCGCGAACGCACCCGGCTCTTGACCAGCAGGCTGAGCTGACGGCGTTCGGAGTTACGTGGGATCGAGTAGAGGTTCATGCGCGGGTGATCGCACAAATCGGTAAAGGAATGATAAGCGCCGCAACAAATGAGCATGATAAAAAGGCGAATTTTGTGGTTAAAGCCCGTAGCGCGTGAACCACAAGAGCTGTCCATGCGAGCACATCTTCCATAGGCACATGAAATGCCTTGTTTATTTTGGCAAACAGCGGTGCACAGCAGTCACTTCCTAAGGCATTTTCCGGCAAGCGGATAATGGGCAGTTGCCTCGCGAATTCCGTTGTTCAGGCGTAAAGCCCGTGCAGGAACCACAGCGGCGCCCCGCCCCGCCCGTCGCCAACAAGGCCGTGGCGGTAAATCCAGTAGCGGGCACCGCAGGAATCTTCGATGCGGTAATAATCGCGCAGCCGCGCGGTCGAGCGTTCGCGCCACCATTCGGGCGCGATCCGTTCCGGCCCCTCGACCCGGACAACATCGCGCACCTGGCCGCGCCAACGGAAACGCTGGGGCGAGCCATCAGGCGCGGCATAGAGCACCGCGATACTTTCGGGCTTATCCAGCAATTTCAGTGGTCTTTGATGGAAGTTGAGCATGCCTTGTGAAGCCGGCTCTGATTCGAGCGGCGCCTGCCAGCGCTGGGCGCGTTCGGGCCAGTGACTGGGGTGCGGCACCGGCCGGGTCACCGCCCCTGCCCCGAGCCTGACAGCCAGGCGATCGAGACATCCCGCAAGCGTGGTGCCATGCGCTTCGGCGGCAGCCTCGATATCGGCCTGCGCAGCGTGGAGCGGTTCGCACCAACTCGCGCAGAGCCGTAAGGTCTCGATCCCGAAACCGGCGTCAATCCCGTCAAGCTTGGCTGCCAGCAGCCCGATGAGATGCGCCGGATCACGCGTGGCCGCCGCCAGTTCGAGCCGGCGCATGATAACCTCGCCATCGACCCGCCACAGCAAAAGCTCGACACGGCGCGCACCGCTGCCGCGCGCGGCGAGCTCGCGCTGGAGATCAGCGGCCAGATCCGCCAGCACCCGATCGAGCAAGGCGCGGTGGCGGATCGGCTCGGTCACCTGGCGCTGCACCAGCGGCATGGGCTGCGCCACGACCGGAAGCAGCGGTTCGGGAACAAGGCCAAGCAACTGATCAAGCCGGATCAGCGGATTGGTCGCCGGAGACTTGCGATTGCGGAAACGCCGTTGCAGCGCATCGCGCGCCGCGGCGGGATCGCCCCCCTCGCCCAGCCCGACCAGATCGCCGATCCGCTTGAGCCCGAGCCGCCGCAGAACGGTGATGACATCTCCATCAAGCCGCAGCGCCGCAACCGGCAGATCGCCAAGCAGGCGCATGGGATCATCGCCGGGAGCGAGAATGGCGGGTTGCGCCCGCGAATGGGCGGCGAAATGCGCGAGCGCCCACGCGGCCCCGGCGGTCGGGGCCAGCGCCGCGCGCGCCGCAAAGCCGCGCTGACCGAAGGCCGCGGCGAGATCGGCGAGCAAGCGCGCTTCGCCGCCGAACAGGTGGCTTGCGCCGGTGGTATCAACCAGCAGGCCATCGGGCGGGTCGAGCGCGCTCCACGGTCCCCAGCGCTGCGCCCACAGCGCCAGCTTTTCGAGGCACGCCAGATCGCCCGCCGGATCAGAAGGAACGGCGGCCAGTGCGGGGCACAGCGCGCGCGCATCGGCGAGGCGCATCCCCGCGGCTGCGCCCGCCGCCCGCGCTGCCGGGTTGACCGCATCAATGCGCGGGCCGTGGGCCGTATCGCTGATCAGCGCGAGCGGGGCAGCATCCGCCCCTTCGCCGCGCGCCAGGCGGTTAACCTGCCGCCAGCGATCGAGCGCCAGATCCATCAGCCAGATCGCCATGATCCGGCGGGCTGGCTGCAAGGGGGGAGACGCGCTCGGCGCGTAAGGCTCCTGCATCATCGCTCAGCATCCATTCTCCGGGCAGATGGGCACGGGCCCGGAACAATTCGGCGTGCCAACGGCCAGCGCCCGGTGCTGTGGGATTCCAGCGCGGCGGCAGCGAAGGCGCTGCTGCCGCCCGCCAGCGCATCCGCGCCGAGGACAGATCGGGCGCGGCATCCAGCCGCACCAGCCACAGGGCAATCCCGGCCCGCTCGGCCGCAAGGCTGAGCCGCCGCGAGGCCGTGAAATCAAGCGTGCGCGGGTTGCCCGCGACCTCGCCGATCACGCAGGCCAGATCGCGGCATTTCAGCCCTTCTTCCATCGCGAACAGCGCATCTTCGGGCGATGTCGCCGCGACATGGATCACCCGGTAACGCAGGTCTGCCGGCAAGCCGTGCAGATAGGGACGACCACCCAGCCGGATCGCGGCGCGATCCTGCACCCACAGGACGTGCCGCCGCGCTGCGTCTGCGCTGTCCGCTGCTGCCTTCAGGGCATCGCGCGCCAGCGCCAGCGCCAGCCCGACCCCGCAAGCCTGATGGCCAGGCGCGAAAATCTCACTGTGCAAGGGCTGACTCGCCAGCCCCGGTCGCCAGCGCGCAGCCGCACGCCGCGCACCGCCGGGATAGGAAGAGGCCACGGATGGTACAGGCAGCGAGGGCGAAAAACGACTCATATGTTCTTATTATGTTCTATTCGTCGTTCTGGCAATCTCCCTGCCATGCAAAAAGGGCCGCCCTTGTGGACGGCCCCTTCGCATACCTTACGATAAAGATCAGTTCTCACTTATCCTCGTCGATCGGCACCATGCTTTCCCTGCCGCCGATATCATCGACCACTTCGACAATCCCGCGCCCGAGATGGCTACGACCACGCCCATACAGGAAGTAGATCACCACGCCGATGGCCGTCCATGCCGGCAGCACAATCATTGCTTCGGATGGCAGATTGAGAAACAGGAAGATACAGCCTGCAATCGTCGCCGGGCCGACAAACCACAGCCCCTGCACCCGGAACGGGCGCTTCACATCGGGCCGCTGACGCCGCAGCACCATCACCGCAACCGCCACCAGCGCAAAGGCGTAAAGCGTGCCAGCATTGGCAATATCAGCCAGCTTGCCCACGGGCAGGAAGGCCGCGGCCACCGCCACCACCATGCCCGTTCCCAAAGTCACCACATGCGGGGTCTGCCACTTGGGATGCACCTTGCTGAGCACTTCGGGCAAGAGACCATCGCGGCTCATCACAAAGAAGATGCGGGTCTGCGCGAACAGCAGCACCAGGATCACCGAAGGCAGCGCGAGGAAGGCGGCGTAGCCCAGCGCGTTACCGATCCCGGAATAGCCGATCTGGCGCAGCACATGCGCCAGCGCCTCACCCGAACAGACCAGCGCGCCGGCATATTCCGGCATCGCGCATTGCCGTGCCAATTCCTCCGAGCCTGCCGGGAAAGGAATCCCGTTCGGCCCCATGATCGGCTGACCTCCGATCGTGCCGATCGCACCGGCCGCCACGAGAATGTAAAACAAGGTGCAGAACAGCAGCGAGCCGACCAGCCCGATCGGCACGTTCCGCTGCGGGTTCTTGGTTTCCTCGGCTGCGGTCGAAACCGCGTCGAACCCGACATAGGCAAAGAAGATCGTCGCCGCTGCGCCCACCGCGCCCACGCCGCTACCCCAGCCCCCGAAAACGCCGGCCGGGAGAAACGGATTGAACTTGTCGGGATCAACCTGCGGCAGGGTGAGCGCGATGAACACCATCAGCGCTGTCACCTTGATCGCCACGAGCACGGCATTGACCGTTGCGCTCTCGCTGGTGCCGATCATGAGCAGCCAGGTCACAAGCAGCGCGATCACCAGCGCGGGCAGATTGATGAAACCGCCTTCCGCTCCCCCAAGCGCGAGCGGCCCCGCTGATAGCCAGGCAGGCAGGAAAATGCCGAAGGTCTCGTTAAGGATGGTTCCGGTAAAATAGCCTGACCAGCCGACCGACACGGCGCTGGCCGCGATCGCATATTCCAGCACCAGCGCCCAGCCGACTGTCCAGGCGAGAAATTCGCCCATGGTCGCGTAGGTGTAGGTATAGGCCGACCCCGAAACCGGGATGGTGGAGGCGATTTCCGCGTAGCAGAGCGCAGCAACAACGCAGATCGCGCCTGCAATCGCGAAGGCCAGCATCAGCCCCGGCCCTGCCTTCTGCGCACCTGCCGCGGTCAGCACGAAAATGCCGGTGCCGATAATGCAGCCGATCCCGAACAGCATGAGTTGCAGAGCACCCAGCGAACGTTTGAGCGATTTCTTCTCCGCCGTTGCCAGAATGGCATCCAGCGGCTTGATCCGATCGAGAAACATCAATCATGAACTCCCACCAGCGCGCACCCACCCGGCGCACTGTCATTGTGCGAAAGACGCTAGCGCAACAAAAGTTCAACACAAGCCGAAATCACAGGGCTTTCCCCCGCTGCGCGCAGCGGCTAAAGCGGCGCGCCATGTCCACCACCTTCCAGCTCGACACCAGCACCAGCCGTGCCAACCCCACCCCGCAGCCGATGCGGCGGCTGACCGTGCCGAAAATTCGCGCGCGCAAAGTGGCTGGCACGACCGCCGAACCGCTGGTGATGCTCACGGCCTACACCGCGCGGCAGGCGCAGTTGCTGGATGCGCATTGCGATCTGCTGCTGGTGGGGGATTCGCTCGGGCAGGTGATCTATGGCCTGCCTTCCACCGTTCCCGTCACGCTTGAGATGATGGCCAATCACGGCGCCGCCGTGGTGCGCGGTTCCTATCACGCTGTCGTTGTGATCGACATGCCGTTCGGCAGCTATGAAAGCTCACCCGAACAGGCCTTTGAAAGCGCTGCCTTCCTGCTCAAGCAAACCGGCGCTGCCGCAGTCAAGCTCGAAGGCGGGGCGGCGATGGCGCCCACAGTCGCCTTTCTGAGCGAGCGTGGCATTCCGGTGATGGGCCATGTCGGGCTGACCCCGCAGGCAGTGAACATGCTGGGCGGCTATGGCGCGCGCGGCCGCTCGGATGCCGAGGCGGAAAAGATCATCGGCGATGCCAAGGCGCTCGACGCCGCCGGGGCCTTCGCCATCGTCATTGAAGGCGTAATGGAGCCGATTGCGATTGCCGCCACCGAGGCGGTTGCCTGTCCGACCATCGGCATTGGCGCCTCGGCGCGCTGCGATGGGCAGGTGCTCGTGACCGAAGACATGCTCGGCATGTTCGAACGGGTGCCGCGCTTCGTCAAACGCTATGAAGATATTGCCGGCGTGATCGATCGCACAGTCGCGCGCTATGCCGAAGAAGTGCGCAGCCGCGCCTTTCCCGGCTCCGAACAGACCTATCAGCCCAAAGACTGATATCTCATCCACTCTCCAGCCCGAAAGCGGCCCTTCCATGCAGACCTTGCTGCGCTTCTACACTTTCTCGCTCGCCTTTACCGCGGCCTCGCTTGCTCTGGCGGGCTATTACGGCTGGATGAGCACCGGCAATATCGGGGCAACCGCCTCGATCCTGTGGATCGTGTTCGTGCTCTCGATCCTCGAGATTTCGCTGAGCTTCGATAATGCGGTCGTCAACGCGACGGTGCTGCGCGAAATGGACCCGGTGTGGCAGCAGCGCTTCCTCACCATCGGGATTCTGATCGCGGTGTTCGGGATGCGGATTGTCTTTCCCATCGCGATTGTTTCGATCGCAGCGCAGATCGGGCCTTGGGAAGCGATCCAACTCTCGCTCGGGCAGCCGGATGAATATGAACGCATCGTCTCCAGCGCCCATATCGGGATCGCCGGGTTCGGCGGCGCCTTCCTCGCGATGGTTGGCCTCAGCTTCTTCTTCGATTCCGACAAGGAGGTGCACTGGATTGCGGTGGTCGAGGAGACGATCAACCGCTTCTCCACCGTGCCCGCGGTGGAGATCGGGATGGTGCTGGCCCTGATCTATGGCGTCTCCACCATGCTGAGCCCGGATGATGCCCTTACCTTCCTCACAGCCGGTGTCCTCGGGCTTGTGACCTATATCGGCGTCAATGCGCTCGGCGCGATCATCGAACAGCGCGAGGCGGCCAAGAAGGCGAGCGGCGCGATCGTGCGTTCGGGCCTTGGCGGGTTCCTCTATCTCGAAGTGCTCGATGCAAGCTTCAGCTTTGATGGCGTGATCGGCGCCTTTGCTTTGTCGAACAACATGATCGTGATTGCCATCGGCCTGTCGGTCGGCGCGATGTTCGTGCGTTCGATGACGGTCCACCTCGTCAAGGCCGGGACGCTCGCGGAATATCGCTATCTCGAACATGGCGCATTCTGGGCGATCATCGTGCTGGGCGCGATCATGCTGATCTCGGCGCGCTATCACATCCCCGAAACCTTCACCGGACTGATCGGCGCGACACTGATCGGGCTGTCGCTGTTCTGGTCGATCCGCCACAACCGGGCGGAAAAGCGCGCAGCGCTTAACGCGGGCCTTCCGCCAAGCGCGTAGCGAGCGGCGCGGCCAGCACCAGCTGCGCGAGGTGATACACCAGCAGCGGGGCGATCACGAAGCCGGCGACATCGGACGCAAACAAGATGGCGGCAAGCGGCGCGCCAATCGCGATGCTTTTCTGCGAACCGCCAAACAGGAAGGCGATCCGGTCTGCCCGTGGCAGGCCGAGCGGCGCGCCAATCGCCCACGCGCCCCAGCTGGCGGCCGCCAGCAGCGCCAGCACCAGTGCAAGCAGCACGGCCCAGTCGGTTGGTGCAAACATGCCGATCAGCCCTTGTGCCATCGCGCCCGATGCCGCGACATAGACGGACAATCCGATCACAAAGCGATCGAGCCACACGATCCGCGCCTTGCGCGCGTTGATCCATTCCGCGGTCCAGCCCTGCACCGCCTGCCCGATGGCAAAAGGCAGGACGAGGATCAGCCCGATGCGCAGGATCACATCATGGCCGATCTCGGCTGCCGCACCGCCGCCCAGCAGGGCGAATAGCGGCGCGCTCACCATCACACCGATGATGTTGAGCAAGGCTGCACCGATCACCGCCAGCGCGATATTGCCGCCTGCCAGCGTGGTGTAGGAGGTTGCCGATTGCACGGTGGATGGCAGGACGCCGAGATAAAGAAACCCGAGCGCCACCAGCGGCGGAAGCCAGCCCGCAGCGAGCCATTGGAACGCGAGCCCCAAGAGCGCCATCGCACCAAACACCCACACGGTCAGCGGCAGGACATAGCGCCAATTGGCAAGGCCGCGCGCAATCTCGCGGCGCGGAATGCGCATGCCATTGAGCAGGAACAGCACGAAAATACCGATATTCGACACCTCGCGCGCCATCTGCGCCGAATGCCCGGCTACCGGCTGCACCGCCGCGACAGACAGCGCCACCAACAGGGTCAGGATCATCGGATCGGCAAAGATCGAAAGGCGGCGCAGCATCATGGCCGAGCGCCCTTGCCCGCGCCCCGACGCTTTGTCGAGCCTTGCCAAGCGAAGCCCGCCGGCAGGCCTAACCCCTAGGCTTGCAGATCATACTGGCGGAGCAGATCATAAAGCGTCGGGCGGCTGATCCCGAGCAGCTTGGCCGTGCTCGAGATATTGCCTTCGCTGCGCGCCAATGCGTGGCGGATCACCCGGCGATCGGCGGCCTCGCGCGCCGCCTTGAGATTGAGCACATCGGCGCTGGCTTCGTCACCGCTGCCGAAATCGAGATCCTCGGCACTGATCAGCTTGCCATCCGCCATGATGACCGCGCGCTTCACGCGGTTTTCGAGCTCGCGCACATTGCCCGGCCAATCATGGCCATCAATCGCCGCCAGCGCATCGGCGGCAAAGCCGGTGACCGACGGGTTCATTTCGCGGGCAAAGCGTTTGAGAAACGCTTTCGCAAGCAGCACGGCATCACCGGGCCGATCAGCAAGGCCGGGAATCCGCACCACGATCTCGGCCAGCCGGTAGAACAGATCTTCGCGGAAGGTGCCAGCCGCGATCATCCGTTCCAGATCCTGATGGGTGGCGCACACGATCCGGGTGTTGACCGCAATCGCGCGCCGCCCACCGATCCTCTCGATGGTGCGTTCCTGAAGGAAGCGCAGCAGCTTGACCTGAAGGGGCAGCGGAATATCGCCGACCTCATCCAGAAACAGCGTGCCGCCATGCGCGCTTTCTATCTTGCCCTCGGTGGTTTTCACCGCGCCGGTAAAGGCGCCCTTTTCATGGCCGAACAGCTCGCTTTCGAGCAGATTTTCAGGGATTGCCGCGCAATTGATCGCCACGAATGGCCCATGGGCGCGGTCGCTGACATCGTGCAGCCCGCGCGCGAGCAATTCCTTGCCCGTCCCGCTTGCCCCCAGCAGCATGACCGAGACGCTGGTCTTGGCCACGCGTTCGATGGTGCGAGCTACCTTGATCATCTCGGGCGCGGCGGTGATCATCCGGCCAAGCACCGTCTTGTCAGCACTCGCGCTCGCCACGAGACGGCGGTTTTCTTTCTCAATCTCGTGCAGGGCCAGCGCGCGGCGCACGATCAGGCCCAGCGCATCAATATCGAGCGGCTTCTGGTAGAAATCATAGGCGCCGCGCTCGATCGCCTGCAACGCGCTCTGGCGCGCGCCGTGACCGCTAGCGACAATCACCTTGGTATCGGGCTTGAGCGCCATGATCGCATCAAGCACCGCAAAGCCTTCGGTGGTGCCATCGGGATCAGGCGGCAGGCCGAGATCAAGCGTTACCACCTGCGGGGCCTCGGCCCGCAACGCGGTGAGCGCGCTGTCACGGTCCCCCGCGATCACCACCTCAAAATCATCATAGGCCCATTTGAGCTGGGCCTGCAGGCCGGGATCATCCTCGACGATCAGCAGCTTGGGTTTCTTGTCAGCCATCATGCCACCTCGGCGTTATCGGATGTGCGGGCAACGGGTACGGGGAGGATCACCGCAAAACGGGTGCCCACGCCTTCGCGCGATTCGACCATCACCCGGCCGCCCATGGCCCGGATCATGTCGCGCGCTTCGTAAGCGCCAATCCCGAACCCGCCGGATTTGGACGAGACAAAGGGCTTGAACAGCGCATTGCGGACGAATTCGGGCGACATGCCGCAGCCGGAATCAATCACCTCGATCTGGCCGGACAGACCATCGCCCGTCACATCAAGAAACACCGGCGCCTTTGCCTCGCTGGCATCAATCGCGTTCTGCACCAGATGCACCAACGCCTGTTCGAGCGCCTCGGCATCGGCCATCACCCACAAGGGCGCTTCGCGTGCGACGGTCACGGGATGCACCGCGCGGAACCGCTCGGCGAGCCGCCGCGCCAGCGCGGTCAGATCGAGCGCCACCGGTTGCTGCACCGGCCCTTGGGCATAGCGGCCAAGACGCGCGAGCAGGCTCGCCAGCTTGTCCGAGGAATTGCGCAAGGTCACCAGCATATCGGCCCGGAAAGCCGGGTTCTCGGCGTGGCGCTCGGCGTTGGAGGCGAGCAGCGAAAGCTGGCTGGCGAGGTTCTTGATGTCGTGCATGACAAAGGCCATGCGCCGGTTGAACTCGTCAAAGCGGTTCGCTTCCATCAGCGCTTCCTGCCCCGCCTGTTCGGCGAGATAGCTGGCAAGCTGCTGGCCGACGACCTTGAGCAGATCGACGTCCTCCCAATCAAGCTGGCGTTCAATATGCGGGCGGGCGAGCACGATCACACCGACCAGCCGTTCGAAGTGGATCAGCGGCACCATTGCCCAGGCATCATCGGCGGCGCGCAGCCAATCCGGCACGTGCGTCAGCTCGCCATGATAATCGATCCCATGGCGCACTTCATCGAGCGCGATGATGTGCCCGTGCTGCTCGATCACACCGGACAGCAGGTGGTCTGCCGCCACCGCCGGGACGTCAAGTGTGGCCCAGTTCCAGCGCGCTGTCAGTTCGAGCTCGGCCTGTTCATTGGGCACCAGCAGCAGCCCGGCGGGGCTTTCGGTGAGATCGGCGAGCGCGCGGACTGCCCGCGCTGCGAGGCTTTCGCCGCCGGCATTGGGGGCACAGCCAATCGTCCGGTTCAATCGCAGCCATTCCTCGCGATAATCATAGCGGTGCTGGAAGAGATGCTTGGCCAGCTTGACCTTGGCCCAGGCACGAAACCGCCGCGAGGGCAGCCAGACAATCGCAACGAGGCTGGCGAGCACCAGAAAGCTGATCTGGCTGACGCGGACCATATCGCCGCCAATCAGCGCCAGCAGCTTGGTCACGAGGATCATTGCGGCGAGATAGGCCCCGATCACCAGCAGGGAGAGCGTGTGGAACGTCACCGTGCGCGACGGGCGCAACTCAAGCTGGGCGGTTGCTGCATTGGCACCGATCGCCAGCGCAATCGCCGCCAAACCCGACATCAACCCGCGCAAAGCGAGCAGCAGGCCCGGCTCGGCGCTGCCCAGATAGGCAATCGCATAAAGGTTGAGATCATAGGCATAGAGCGCCGCCAGCGCGCCCACGCTCCAGCGCAGCAGGCGGTGCGAGGCGGGCGATGCCCCGGCGTAGAGATTGTGCAGCAGCAACAGCGCACCAATCGCCGTAACCATGTGCACCATGCCGGTCAGCGCGGGGCTGAAGGCCTCCGCAGCCGTCAGGCTGCGAGCGTTGAGCGCGACCAGCAGCACCGCAGCCATATGCACCAGCTCAACCCCGAGCAGCACGATCACCAACGGACGCACCGGGCGTAGGCTGCGAGTTCGGCCATCGGCGGCGAAAAGGCGCTCAATCAGCCACAGCAAGGCGAGATTGCGCAGACTGCTGACCAGTTCGGCCCCCGGCGCAGCCGCGCCATAGGCCGCCACCACGATACACCACGCCGTGGTGATGGCGAAGACGAACAGCAGCGGCAGGCGATCGGGCCGCTGGCGATCACCAAATTGCGCTGACCAAAGCCCGGCCGCCGCCGCTAGCACGGCGCCCGCGACATGCCCGAAATACAGGATCGCGGGCTCCAGACCGGGGCCGAAACTCATCGCGCGCGCTCCGCGCTGCGCCGGGCCCGTCCCAAGCATACGCAGCGCCGGCTGCGCGCTACGGCGTCGGGTGCAGGATGCGGGCGAAGGCAAGGCATGAACACGGCGAACTCACATGGGTGGACAGGCGCTCCCCGTTCCTACCCATCAGAGCTTAAGTGTCGGTAAATTTTACAATGCGCCCGGCCAAGCGATCAGGCCCCCAGCCCGCTCGCCAAACGCGGGGTCGCGGGCGTCAGACATTCGGCGCGCCCGCACCGCGGACAGGGGGCGCCCAAGGGCACCGCATCCAGCGGATCGAGCGATATGCCGCGCGCATGGGCGAGATCACGGGCAAAGCGCGCCTCGATCCCCAGCACCACCGCCCGCCGCGCCGAACACATCACCCCATCGCCATCGACACTGCGGGCAATCGTGAACCAGTGGCGCGGCGCGCCCTCGCCTTCGCTGAAGGTCACCGCCTGCGTCAGCACCGTGCCCGGCCGTTCAAAGGTCGCAAAGGGCACCCACGCCGGCCAGCGCGCGCCATCCAGCGGATAGGCCGCACCGCTGCCGCCTGCGGTGAAACCGATCATCCGCCCGGCGCGATCAATCGTCGCGGTGAAGAACGGAAGTCCCCTCTCGCCCACCCGGCCCAAGGTGGTGAGCCGCTGCGCCACCTGATCGAGGCTCACGGCAAAGCGGCGTTGCAGCACGGCGAGATCATAGCCCGTCTGCTCGCAGGCCCGCAGAAACCGGCGATAAGGCATCAGCAGCGCGCCCGCGACGTAATCCGTGATATGCTCACGCATCACATTGCGAGCCTCGCTGGAGGCGAGGTTGGCTCCGGCCACAAGGGTTTCAATCGCTTCGCGCTGTTCGAGTGCACCGACCTGCCGCGCGATCTGGAACCGGCGGGCTGCACCGGGCAGCATTTCCGAAAGCTGCAATTGGCGTGCGTGAAGATCAAGCCGGTGGACTTGCCCCGGCATGACTTCGGCGGGCAGGATGCGCACCGAAAGCTGGTGCTTTTCACGCAGCCGTTCCCCCAGTGCGGCGCTGATTTCCCCGCGCGACAGGCGCAATTCATCCGCCAGATCCTCCGCCGCATGATCGAGATCGGCAAAGTGGTTCTGCCACCGCTCGATGGCGCGGCGGGCCGCGGCCTCGGGATCATCGGCGGCGATCTGCGCATGGTGCGTGTGCCCTGCGCCCAGTTGGTCATAGAGCCGGGCAAAGGCCGCAGCCGCTTGCGGGGCGGCGGCGAGCAGTTCCTGCACTTCCTCGCGATCGATCCCGAGATCGGCGAAGCGCTTGTCGGCCATGCGCCGCACGAGCCCATCGAGCCCGCCGATCGCATCGTCTTCGCGCAAGCTGCGCGGGTCGAAATCGAAACGCTCGATCACCTGCACCAGAACGCGGGCGGACAGCGGGCGCTGGTTGCGTTCGATCAGGTTGAGATAGGATGG
Organism: Erythrobacter epiphyticus; assembly: GCF_034653295.1. Lineage (NCBI taxonomy): Bacteria > Pseudomonadati > Pseudomonadota > Alphaproteobacteria > Sphingomonadales > Erythrobacteraceae > Erythrobacter > Erythrobacter epiphyticus. The sequence continues at coordinate 323,409 of NZ_JAYEEU010000009.1, forward strand.
CGAGATGCCGAGGATCGCGGCCATATTGGCTTGGGTCAGACCCTCGCGCTTGCGCAGGCGGCGCAGGGCGGGGCCTGCGAGAAGAGATGCTTCGACCATCCCACAGCTTGTAAATAAATTTACTTCTTCACACAAGTCTGGGCGAAATTGTCTGCATAGCCACACGATTTTCTGTAATTTTTCCTGTCACGCTGCACTGCAACACGGCAAGGAACAGCCAGCACCGGCTGCGGCCGACTCCCCAGGACGGAAAAGGGAACTGACCATGACCTACCAGAACACGATCGCGCAGATGCGCCAAGTCATCGCAGGCAATGGGCCGAGCTGGGCTGCCATCGATCCTGAAAGCGCGGCGCGCATGGCCATCCAGAACCGTTTCAAGACCGGGCTCGACATCGCCAAGTACACCGCCGGGATCATGCGCGCCGACATGGCCGCCTATGATGCTGACCCCGCCAAGTACACCCAGTCGCTCGGCTGCTGGCATGGCTTCATCGCGCAGCAAAAGCTGATCGCGATCAAGAAGCATTTCGGCACCACCAAGCAGCGTTACCTCTACCTCTCGGGCTGGATGGTTGCCGCACTGCGCAGCGAATTCGGCCCCCTGCCCGATCAGTCGATGCACGAGAAGACTTCGGTCCCGGCGCTGATCGAAGAGCTCTACACCTTCCTCAAGCAGGCCGATGCCCGCGAACTCGGCATGATGTTCCGCGCGCTCGACGATGCGCGCAAGGCGGGTGACGCGGTCGAAGCCAAGCGCCTCGAGAACGCGATCGACAATTACGAAACCCATGTGGTTCCGATCATCGCTGATATCGACGCCGGTTTCGGCAATGCCGAAGCGACCTACCTCCTCGCCAAGAAGATGATCGAAGCCGGTGCCTGTGCGCTCCAGATCGAAAACCAGGTCTCGGACGAAAAGCAGTGCGGCCATCAGGACGGCAAGGTCACCGTGCCGCACGAGGACTTCCTCCAGAAGATCCGCGCCTGCCGCCATGCCTTCCTCGAAATGGGCGTGGAAGACGGCATCATCGTCGCCCGCACCGACTCGCTCGGCGCTGGCCTCACCAAGCAGATCGCCTTCTCGAAGGAGCCCGGCGATCTCGGCGATCAGTACAACAGCTTCCTCGATTGCGACGAAGTCGATCCGGCCAACATCACCAATGGTCAGGTCTTCATCAGCCGCGACGGCAAGCTGCTGGCGCCCAAGCGCCTGCCTTCGAACCTCTACCAGTTCCGCGCCGGAACGGGTGAAGATCGTGTCGTCCTCGATTGCATCACCTCGCTCCAGAATGGTGCCGATCTACTCTGGATCGAAACCGAAAAGCCCCATGTCGAACAGATCGCGGGCATGGTTGATCGCATCCGCGAAGTCGTGCCGAACGCCAAGCTCGTCTACAACAACTCGCCCAGCTTCAACTGGACGCTGAACTTCCGCCAGCAGGTGTTTGATGCATGGGAAGCGGCGGGCAAGGATGTGTCGGCCTATGATCGCAGCCGCCTGATGAGCGTCGACTATGACGGCACGCCGCTGTCTGACGAGGCTGACGAAAAGATCCGCACCTTCCAGCGCGACGCCGCTGCGCGGGCCGGGATTTTCCACCACCTCATCACGCTGCCGACCTATCACACCGCGGCGCTCAGCACCGACAACCTCGCACGCGAGTATTTCGGCGAGCAGGCGATGCTGGGTTACGTCAAGAACGTGCAGCGGCAGGAAATCCGTCAGGGCATCGCTTGTGTGAAGCACCAGAACATGTCTGGTTCGGACATCGGCGATGATCACAAGGAATACTTCGCCGGGGAAGCCGCGCTCAAGGCGGGCGGTGTGCACAACACGATGAACCAGTTTGAGGCAGCCTGACGGCCGCCTCGGGGAACCCGTTTGAGGCAGCCTGAACGACACAGTTGGTGACATTCCCGGAAGGCAGCCTGCGCAGCCTTTCGGGAAGTCATCGAACCGACTAAGGACTTGGGCACGAGCACCCAAGGAGAGTGATGATGAGCGATACCGACACCGCCAGCCGCGAACCGGCCCGCGCCCGCGCGCTGCTTTCGACCGCTGATATGAAACTGCTGCGCCGTGCGCTGGAAAGCCACGCCCGCAACACCGAGGACCGCGAGGAACTCGCCAAGATCAATGCACTGCACCACCGGCTCGGGACTTACGTCCCGTCGAGCGAGTAAGGCCAAGCGCCAACACCTGTTTCACAGTTCTCCTGGGGAGGAGAAACGGCCGTCGGGGAGCTTCTGCAAGAGGCGCTCCGGCGGCCGTAATCGTTCGGGTTACCCTACCGGTTCAGCCTGCGGCTGTGCCTCGCAACCGCTCCTTCGAGGCGGTGCAAATCACCCGCCCTGTTTCGGCATCAGATCCAGCGTCGAGGCGACCAGCGCTTCGGTTGCGGTGGCGATCACCGTCGGCGCATCGGGTGCCCAGAATGGCGAGTGGAGCGAAGGCAAGGCCAATTCGCCCTTTTGCGCACGCTCCCACTTGTCCTGCGGCACGCCGCCAACCCAGAAGATCAGCGTTTTGACATTATCGGGATCGGCGCGGCGGAACTGGCTGAAATCCTCGCCGCCCATCACCGCCGGGGTTTCCATCACCCGGCCTTCGAACCGGGTCTTGAGCCGCGCCATCACCTGCTCGGTGAAATCCACCGTGTTGAAGGTGGCCGGGGTATAGGGCTCCTGCACTGTCACCCGCGGCAGCTTGTCTTCGGGCATGCCGGCAGCCATCGCTTCGGCCTTGGCGATCCGGGCAATCCCTTTGAGCAGATGGTCACGCGTCTCATCAGCATAGGATCGCACCGTGATCTGCAAGCGCGCCTCATCGGGGATGATGTTGTGCTTGGCCCCGGCCTGGAAGCTGCCAACCGTCACCACCGCAGAATCAAGCGGGTTCAGCTCGCGCGACACCAGCGTTTGCAGGCGCGTCACGATGCTCGAGGCAATGACGATCGGGTCCTTGGTGGTGTGCGGATAGGCGCCATGCCCGCCCACCCCCGGCACCACGATGTCGACCGAATCGACATTGGCGAGCGCGAAGCCCTTGGAATAGCCGATCTGTCCTGCCGGAAACTGCGCGGCATCGTGGAAGGCGAGCACATAGTCGGGCTTGGGAAAGCGGGTGTAGAGCCCGTCCTTGATCATCGCGAGCGCGCCCTCGCCGATTTCCTCAGCGGGCTGGAGGATCATCACCAGCGTGCCCGACCATTGATCTTTCTTCGCCGCCAGCAATTCAGCCGCGCCGACCCATGCTGTCATGTGGGTATCGTGCCCGCAGGCGTGCATCACCCCGGTTTCAACCCCGCTTGCCGGCGTGGCGCGGCGCTTGGATGCATAGGGCAGCCCGGTCTGCTCGATCACCGGGAGGCCATCCATATCCGCCCGCAACATGACAACCGGGCCGGGGCCGTTCTGCATCACCGCGACAACCCCGGTCTTGCCGACACCTTCAGTGACTTCAAAACCCAGCGCGCGGGCGCGCGCGGCGAGCTTTTTCGCGGTTTCGAATTCCTCGAAACTCAATTCAGGGTTGGCGTGGAGATCCTGATAAAGCTCAACCAACGCGGGCATCGCCGCCGTTACCTCGGCGCGCAGATCATCCGCGCTTGCCGGAACTGCCGCCAGCAGCGCCAGCGCACTTGCGCCCGCCCGGATTGCTTGCCTCGTCATGTTCAGATTCCCCTCTCGAAAGCTTAAAATTGAGACACTTGAGACACTGTCCTAACGCCAAAAACCTGACTTCCCGAACACATCTGCCGCGCTGCCGCACAAATCCGGTAACAGGTGTCTGTTGCTGCCAGCATAGCCGAGCGCTGCGTGATTAGGAAACACATGGCCTCCTCAAAGCCCGTACCAGATCGCCAGCAGCACCGAGAGCGAAAGCGCCATCAGCCCGACCAACGGCAGGCCGGCGCGCACATAATCGCCGAATTCATAGCCGCCTTCCGACATGATCAGCATGTTGGTCTGGTAGGCAATCGGCGTGGCATAGCACAGGTTGCAGCCAAACAGCACCGCCAGCACCAGGGGTTCGGGCGGCAGGCCGAGCTGGCTGGCAATGCTGAACCCGATGGGCGTCCCGATGGTCGCCGCCGAGGCGTTGGAGGCAAAATTGGTGACAAAGGCGACGAACAGCATGATCGCCGACAGGATCAGCGCAGGTGGCAGATAGACCAGCCCGAGCGAGAGCACCTGCCCCAGCCATTGCGCCGCGCCGCTCGCATCAATTACCCGCCCGATGGCAATGCTGGCAGCAATCAGGACAATCACCTTGGCCGAAAGGGCCCGCCCGACCCGATCAAACTTGACGCAGCCCGTCATGAACATCGCAATCGCGCCCGCCAGCGCCGAGATCGCGATGGGCAGTTTGAGCGGAGAGAAGCCATCAGGCCCGAACCACGGCAGCCCGATCGAGGCCGTGGCAATCGCCCCGACCATGATCGCCCCTGCCAAAGCCGCCTTCGACCGGCGCGGCAATTCGCGCGCCCCTTCAAGACGCAGCAAGCCATCGTTGCGCGCGAAATTGGCAAGGTCCTCTTCGAGCCCGGTCACCAGCAGCACATCGCCTTCGTGGATCCGCAGATCGCCCGCTTCGCTGTAAGCATCGCGTTCACCCAGCAAGCGATCGGGGCGATGGATACCGAGCACCGCGACGCTGTAGAGATCGGCAATCCCGGAACTGGCGAGCGTGCGTGACACCAGCCTTGAATCAGCGGTCACGGTCATTTCGACGGCGACGATATCCTCGCCCTGCGTGGCCGAAAGGCGGCGGATACGATCCATCACCCAGCTTGGCGCCAGCTCGCCCTTGAGCACGCGGGTCGCTTCCTCCAGTGCTTCATGACTGCCCGAAATATGCAAGCGTTGCTGCGGCTGGAGCGCACCTTGCGGGATGTCATGAAAGGTGATGCCCTTGGGCAGCTTGCCTTGCACTGCGGCCAGCTCCGCACCCGCCAACACCGAATTGGCTCCGACCCGGAGATAGGTGTGGAACAGGCGACGCACCTCATCGCCCACCACCGAATTGTCGCGCACCAGACGCGGCATCACCAGCCACAGATAGGGCAGCGCGATAATCCCGGCGATCAGCACGATCGGAGTAAATTGGAAAACGCGGATTTCACGCAGGCCCAGATCCGCGGCAATGCTGACCACAAGAATATTGGTCGACGTGCCAATGGTTGTCGCCATGCCTCCGATCAGCACCGCCGCGTTGACCGGCATCAGCGTTTTCGACGAGGCAATCACGCCCTTGCTCGCCAGCGCCACCAGAATGGGAATGAGCAGCACCATGACCGGCGTGTCGTTGACAAACATCGAGAGGGAAAATGCGATCAGGATGGCAAAGAGCAGGCCCAACCGCGCACTGGCGCGAAACACCCGTTCGAGCACGCGCGCAAAGGGCTCAAGCGCCCCTGTCACCACCAGACCGCGTCCCATGATCATCAGCGCACAGATCGTGATCAGCGCCTGATGGCCAAAGCCACTGAAAGCCAGCGTGAGGCCATCAGTGGGCTTGGCGCCCTCCAACGGAAAAAAATACAGCCCGACGGCAATCACCGCGATGGTGATAAGCGAGATGATCTCGACCGAAGCCCGCCCCCGCGCAAAGGCGATGAACATGGCAACCGTCACCGCCATGGCGGCGATGGCATGATAAGATGGGTTCTCTAACATAATCCCTGTTCCCGAGGCTTCCCAAAGCCGGGCGGGAATTACAAGGAACTTTTGCAAAAGCCTGGGGTGAAGCGTGGCTTGCCCGCGATGCTGGTGGTGCCCCTGGCCCGACTCGAACGGGCACTCCGTTAGGAACTCGATTTTGAGTCGAGCGCGTCTACCAATTCCACCACAGGGGCACAGGCAAGACCAGCGGGCCGCCTGTTAGCGAGCAGCGACGGTGCTGGCAAGCACCACCGCAGCCCGCATGATCATCTCAGCGCAAAGCCCCGGCCAGCAGCTTGTGCAGCTTGGAATGGAGCGCATCATTGGCCGCCAGCACTTGCGCGGAATGAATCGGCGCGCTGCGGCCGCGAAAATCGGACACGAAGCCGCCGGCCTCGCGCACCAGCAGGCAGCCCGCTGCGGTATCCCAGTCGCTGAGGCCGCTTTCCCAGAAGCCATCGAAGCGCCCTTGCGCCACATAGGCCAGATCGAGCGAGGCCGCGCCGAAGCGGCGGATCCCGGCCACTTCCGGGCCGATTGCGCCGAAGATGCGCGTCCACTCGGCAAAATCACCATGCCCGAAGAACGGCACGCCGGTCGCCACCAGCGCATCCGTGAGACGCGAGCGCGCCGAGACGCGCAGGCGCGCATCATGCAGCCAGGCACCGCGCGATTTTTCCGCCCAGAAGGTCTGATCGGTGATCGGCTGATAGACGACCCCTGCCACCACATCGCCCCAGCCCGAGCCATCAGGCTTGGGTTCCTGCGCAGCAATCGAGATCGCGAAATGCGGAATGCCGTGGAGGAAGTTGCTGGTGCCATCGAGCGGGTCGACGATCCAGCGCGGCATGCCGGGATCACCTTCGATCACTCCGGCTTCTTCCATGACAAAGCCCCAGCCCGGGCGCGCAGCGAGCAATTCGTCATAGAGCGTGCGTTCGGAACGCATATCGGCCTTGCTGACGAAATCGGCTGGCCCCTTGCGGCTCACCTGCAAGTGTTCGACTTCGCCAAAGTCACGCCGCAGGCGCGCGCCCGCTTTGCGCGCGGCGCGCTCCATCACGCGGATGAGGCCGGAAATAGCTGCCATGATATGTCCTCAGCCGGCCTTGCCGATATAGGCCTGCTCGTAGACATCAACGATGATGCGCGTGCCGCTGCCGATATGCGGCGGCACCATGATGCGCACGCCGTTATCGAGGATCGCAGGCTTGTAGCTCGACGAGGCGGTCTGGCCCTTCACCACGGCATCGGCTTCGACGATGGTGGCTTCGACCTGCGCGGGCAGTTCAACGCTGATCGGCTTTTCGTCCCACAATTCGAGCGCGACCTGCATCCCATCCTGAAGGAATGGGCGGGCATCGCCGAGCAGATCGCCCGGCAGCGTGATCTGCTCGTAGGTGTCGTTGTCCATGAAGACGAGATCATCGCCTTCGGCATAAAGGAACTGGAAGTCCTTGGTATCGAGGCGCACGCGCTCGACGGTATCAGCGCTGCGGAAGCGCACGTTGGTCTTGCGGCCATCGATGAGGTTCTTCATCTCGACCTGCATGTAGGCCCCGCCCTTGCCCGGCTGGGTGTGCTGGATCTTGGCAACTTTCCAGATGCCGCCTTCATACTCAAGGATATTGCCGGGGCGAATATCGACGCCGCTGATCTTCATGGGGCTGTGGGCCTTCTTTACCGGGTGAAAAGAGCGAGATTGGCGCGCTGCCGCAAGGGCGTGCGCCTGCAAATGATGGGCGCCGATAGCCGATAGCGCCCCGCTCGGCAAGCATGGCCATGATCGTGACGGAAACCGCCCGAACCTCATCCGGGGACGTTGCGCAGCGGCTTGGCGTTACCGGCCGTGCAGTGCTAGGGAGGGCCGAACATGAAGCCTCACCACCCCGCCCTGCTTGCCCTGTGTGCTGCCAGCCTTGCCATGACCGTGCCTTCGGTTGCGGCGGGGCAGGATCGCACCGCCGCGCGCCCGCAGCCGGGCCGTGATGCGGTGGTGGGCGACATGCTCGGCACCATGCAGCACGGGTTCTATCAATGCGCCTTGCCCGGTGATGCCGCCGGTGATGCCTTTGTCGAACAGCCCGCCGAAAGCTTCCGCATCGGCGCCGGATCAAGCTACGAGACCGAGGCGGGTAGCGGGGTTTACCTGATGCATGGCACGACCTTGGTGTTCACCCGCGGGCCGAAGAAGGATCAGCGCTTCCGCCGCCTTGGCGCCAACACACTGCAAGCGCTGGAAAAGGACAACACGCTTGGCCGATTGATCTGCACCCGGCTGGGCGGCGTGGACTGAGCGGACGGCCCGCGGCATCCGCTTTGGCCGCGAGCCGCGAAACAACAAGGCGTCAAACATAGCCGGCACTCTTACAGGGGCCATTTCCGGCTCAACCCAATCGCCTCTTGCTTTACCCCCCCCGGCCGCCCTCACAAGTGTTCCGGCAACCACACGGAGAGAGAAATTGCTGTTTCACACCATGGTCGGCTCAAATGACATTGAGCGTTCAAGACAGTTCTACAATGCAGTCCTTGGCGTTCTGGGCGTGGACGAACCCCTGATCAATATCGCCGGCAGCGGGCACACCCGCCTGTTCTACCGCAATGAAGGCGGCACCAACTTCATTGTCACCCAACCGATTAATGATGAACCGGCAACCGTATCGAACGGCAGCACCGTGGCATTTTCATGCAACTCGCCCGAGCAAGTCCAGCAGTTCCATGATATCGCGGTGGACCATGGTGGTACCTCGATCGAAGACCGGCCCGGTCCGCGGGAATCGGCGATGGGTGAAATCCACCTCGCCTATGTGCGCGATCCGGATGGCAACAAGCTCTGCGCGATCCACATTCCCGGATAAGCGCCGCGCGGGCTGCGATCGGCCCGCACAACCGGAATGATTGGGCCTTGGGGAGCGGACTTGCCGCTTCCCAAGCCTTTCCCGATTTTCGATCAGGATAACACGGCGCCCGCAAGGCAAAGCCTTCAGGGGCGCATCACCTTCCTGAAGGCTTCAATCGCGGCGACTTCATCCCCGCCCCACACCGCGCCGGATACCGCGAGAAAATCCGCCCCAGCCGCAACCAGCGGCGCGCAGTTCTCTGGCGTGATCCCGCCAATGGCGACGCAGGGTATTTCAAACAGGCTCGCCCACCATTGCAGGATTTCGGGCTCGGGAACCTCGGCATCAGGCCCCTTGTCCTTCGTGGTCGAAGGGAAGAAGGCACCAAAAGCGACATAATCCGCCCCGGCCTCACCCGCTTCCATCGCCATGTGACGGCTGGCATGGCACGTCACACCGATCTGCGCCTCGCGGCCCAAGACTTCGCGCGCCTCTTTGGGTGAGCCATCTTCCTGACCGAGATGCACGCCATCGGCTTTGAGCCGCTTGGCCAGCGCCACCGAATCATTGACGATAAAAGCCACATCATGAGCGGCGCAGATCGCCTGAAGCGGCGCGGCAAGTGCGGCTGCCGCGTGCTGGTCAACACCTTTGACCCGGAACTGGAAGGCGGCAATCAACGCGTCCTGCCCCTTGCCCCCCGCCGCGAGCGCGCGTTCGAGACGCGCCGGAAAATCGCCGCCCACATCAAGCGGTGAAATCAGGTAAAGCTGGGTCGGGGGCATAGGGCTCAAGATCATTAATCCTGCAAATCAGGCCATGCTGGCGGCTGCGATCTGATCAATCGCCTTGCCAAGCACCGCATCGAATTCCGCATCGGTCTGGCCTTTGCGCAGGTCCTGCAACAGGCCGCGGCTGAAGCTTGCGATCATGCCGGGGTTCTGGGCCAGACGCGCACACGCCTCGTCGGTCGAGAACCCGCCCGACAGCGCCACGACGCGCAGCACGCGCGGATGGACAATCGCCGGGTTGTAGAGGCCGGGCTTCATCGGGATCGACAGCTTGAGCATCACTTCACGGCCCTCGGGCAGGGCATCAAGGTGCTTCATGATTTCGGCGAGCAGGATATCCTCACCCGCCGCACGGTCTTCGGCGGTGATGTCATATTCGGGCTCGATCATCGGGACGAGGCCCGCATCAAGGATCTGCGACGCGACTTCGAATTGCTGGGCCACAATCGCAGCGATCCCCGCGGGATTGGCCGCCTTGATGACCGAGCGCATCTTGGTGCCGAACATGCCCGTCGCGACGGACTTTTCGAGCAAAGCAGCGAGCTTCACCATCGGCTTCATCAGCTGGACGCCATCAGCGTCGTCGGCGAGGCCTTCGTCCACCTTGATGAAAGGCACCACGCCGCGCGCCTTGAGCGCCTCGGCGGTCGGCTTGCCATCCACTTCACCGTCCATCGTCTTTTCGAACAGGATCGCGCCGATCACCTTGCCACTGGCAAAGCTGGGCGCAGTGATCACACGGGCACGCATCGCGTGAATCTGGGCGAACATCTCCTCATCACCCGACCATTCGTGATCGTCCACGCCATAGCCGCGCAGCGCCTTGGGAGTCGAACCGCCCGACTGATCCAGCGCGGCAATGAAGCCCTGCCCGGTCGTGATGCATTCGATCATCTGCTGCCTGTTCATACCCAAGTCCCCGTTTTGCGATTGGTCGCGGAATGTCGCGGTTGGCCAAGTTCTGCATACCTATGCAGCGCTTTCACCGGGGCGCCTTAGCCAAGCCCTAAGCATGCTGCAACTGCACAGTGGCGGTGCAACGGATCAGCGCTTGGCGAGCCGCCGGATGATGCCGGTAAAACTGAGCGCGGGCGCGCCATCGCCGGTGACCAACCCACGCACGAAGATCGTCTTGCCCCCGCCGCGCGTCACCTCGCCGCGCGCCTCGACCAGCGCCCCTGATTGCACCGAGCCGAGAAAATCGCCCGAAAGATTGAGCGTGACCGCGTGATCGCCGTTCAAGGCATCCGTCGCGATCGCGAAGAGCGCGAAATCCGCAAAGGTCAGCAAGCAGCCGCCATGCATGAACCCGCCGCCATTCATGTGGCGGGGCTCGGCGCGGAAGGCGCTGACATAAGAGCCATCCGCCTCGCGGCGGTAGAAGAACGGGCCGGAGCGGGTCTCGAACGGATCGCCCTCCCAATAGCGCCAGCCGGCAAATTCGCCGGTGTCGATCACCTTGAGGGCACCGTAACTGGTTTCGACTGCTTCGCTCATCATCATGTCCACAACTGCAAGGCTTTGACCGCGCCGGGCAGACGCTCGCCTTCATCGAGGCGGGCAAGGCTGCGCTCCGCCAGTTTCCACCCGCCGAGCGTCCCGCAGCGCCACAGATCAGTGACAAGGAAACGCCCATCCCACACCTTGCCGCCGAGCCGGAATTCCAGCTCTGCCCCGGCGACAAACCACGCCGCCTTGCCGTGCTGGCGGACAAAGAGTTCATGAAAGGCAAAGCGGGTGCAGACAAAGCCGCGCTCGATACTTGCCACAAAGCTTGGCCGGTCGAGCAATTGCGGCGGCAGCGTGCCGACCATCATCACGAAATCGCGGTGCAGCAGCTTCTTGATCGCCTTGGCATCGCCCGCGATCCAGTTGCGCATCACGGTGAGCGCCAGCGCCTCGATATCGGCGGCGATATCAGCCATGTCAGGCTTCGAGCGCAGCAACGCCGGGCAGGATGCGGCCTTCCATCCATTCGAGAAAAGCGCCGCCCGCCGTTGAAATATATGAGAAATCTGCGCTCACACCAGCCTGCGCCAGCGCGGCCACGGTATCCCCGCCGCCCGCGACGCTGATAAGCGAGCCTTCCTGCGTCAGAGCCGCCGCGGTCCGCGCGAGCGCGACGGTCGCCGCGTCGAAAGGTTCGGTTTCGAAGGCGCCAAGCGGCCCGTTCCACACCAGCGTGCGACAGGTCTTGAGCACATCGGCGAGGGCCTCGGTTGCTTGCGGGCCGACATCAAGGATCATCTCGTCCGCGGCCACTTCGTGGACATTGCAGACCCGCAAGCTCGGCGGATTGGCGGCAAACTCCTTGGCCACCACCACGTCATAGGGCAGATGGATCGTGCAGCCCTTGGCATCGGCCTCGTCCATGATGCGCGCCGCGGTTTCGGCCAGATCATGTTCGCACAGGCTCTTGCCGACATTGACCCCGCGCGCGGCGAGGAAGGTGTTGGCCATGCCGCCGCCGATGATGAGATGCTGCACCCGGCCAAGCAGGTTTTCGAGCACGGCGAGCTTGGTCGAAACCTTGGCCCCGCCGACCACCGCGGCCACCGGCATTTCCGGCGCGCCGAGCGCGGCATCAAGCGCCTTCAACTCGGCTTCCATCGAACGGCCGGCGTAGGACGGCAGGTAGTGTGTCAGCCCCTCTGTCGAAGCGTGGGCGCGGTGCGCGCAGGAAAAGGCATCATTGACGTAGAAATCGCCATGCGCGGCGATGGCCTTGGCGAGTGCAGGATCATTGGCTTCCTCGCCCGGCCAGAAGCGGGTGTTATCAAGCAGGCCAATATCGCCAGGGCCAAAGATCGTGAGGCTCTTCTCGACCACCGGGCCCGCGATTTCGGGAATGAACATCACCTCACGGCCGAGCACCGCCTCGACATCGCCCACCACCATGCTGGTTGAAAGCACGGAGGAGCGCTGGCCACCGGGCCGCCCGAAATGCGCCAGCATCAGAACCTTGGCACCCTTGTCCGCCAGTTCCAGAATGGTCGGCTTCACCGCCTCGACCCGGGTGAGATCAGTGGCCGAGCCATCCTTCATCGGCAGGTTCAGATCGACCCGCACCAGCGCCACCTTGCCGGTGAGATTGACCGGCAGATCATCGAGGGTTTTGAAGCTCATGGTCCAACTTGTCCGTTCGGTTCGAGCCCTTCGGCAGGCTCAGGGTGAACTGCCGACTTCGTCGTCAGTCGAGACCCGTTCGTGGCGATGTGTTTCGACATCGCTCGACACGAACGGGCTTACTCTAGGAGATCAGAGGAACTTTGCCATCACCCCGGCGGTGTCGATCATCCGGTTGGAGAAGCCCCATTCATTGTCATACCAGCTGACGACACGCACCAGCTGCCCTTCGAGCACGGCGGTTTCGAGGCTGTCCACCGTGGAGCTCGCCGGATAGTGGTTGAAATCCGAGGAAACCAGCGGCTCGTCGGTGTAGTCGAGCACGCCCTTCATCGAGCCTTCCGCCGCTGCCTTGAGAGCCGCGTTGATTTCATCGGCCGTGGTCGCGCGCGACGGCGTGAACACCAGATCGACCATCGAGACGTTCGGGGTCGGCACGCGCACCGACGAACCATCGAGCTTGCCCTTGAGCTCAGGAAGCACGAGGCCGACCGCGCGGGCCGCGCCCGTGGTGGTCGGGATCATGTTCTGCGCACCAGCACGGGCACGGCGCAGATCGGAATGGATCTGATCGAGCATGCGCTGGTCATTGGTGTAGGAATGGATCGTGGTCATGAAGCCGCGCTCGATCCCGACAGTTTCGTGCAGCACCTTCGCAACCGGCGCGAGGCAGTTGGTGGTGCAGCTTGCGTTCGAGATGATCACATCATCGCCGGTCAGCGTGTCGTGGTTCACGCCATAGACGATGGTCTTGGAAACGCCGGTGGCCGGGGCCGAGATCAGCACGCGCTTGGCGCCTGCGGCGAGATGCGGGCGGCTCGCTTCGTCCGACTGGAAGAAGCCGGTGCATTCGAGCACGATATCCACGCCCATCTCGCCATGCGGCAGCTTGCCCGGATCGCGCTCCTTGGTGACAGCGATGCGCTTGCCATCGACGATAATCGCATCGCCATCGGCCTTCACCTCACCGCCAAAACGGCCATGTACGGAATCATAGGCGAACAGCAGCGCATTCGACTTGGCATCCGCCAGATCATTGATCGCGACGAGTTCGAAATCATGATCGCTGCGCTCAAGAATGGCGCGCGCAACCAGCCGTCCGATGCGGCCGAACCCATTGATGGCAACCTTCGTGGCCATGATATCTACTCCTGCTTAGTTGTTCAGTTTGTTCAGGATTTGCGGGACAATTGCCTCCGCGGTAAAGCCGAAACGGGCAAACAGATCGCCCGCCGGGGCCGACGCGCCGAAGCGGTCAAGCCCGATGGCAAGGCCGTGCGTGCCGGTGTAGCGCTGCCAGCCGAAGGTGCTGGCGGCTTCGATCGAAACGATCAGCGCCCCTTCCGGCAGGATATCCGCGCGGTAGCTATCGGACTGTTCATCGAACAATTCGGTGCAAACCATCGAGACCACATCGGCTCCGATCCCCTGCGCCTCGAGCGCGGCGGCGCATTCGGTTGCCAGCGCAACTTCCGAACCCGTCGCAAGGATCACAACCTTGCGCGCGGCTTCTGCCGCCTTGAGCCGGTAGCCGCCCCGCGCCGAGAGATTCTCCCCCGCGTCGGTCAAGCGCAGTTGCGGCAGGTTCTGGCGGGTCAGCGCCAGCACGCTGGGCCGGGTGCGTTCGCGCAGGGCAATCTCCCAGCATTCAGCGGTTTCGACCGCATCAGCCGGGCGCATCACCAGCACATTGGGCATGGCACGCAGCGATGCGAGATGCTCAACCGGCTGGTGCGTCGGGCCATCTTCGCCAAGGCCGATCGAATCATGCGTCATCACATAGATCGCGCGCACTTGCTGGAGCGCCGACAGGCGGATCGCACCGCGGGCGTAATCCGTGAAGACGAGGAAGGTGCCGCCATAGGGGATCACCCCGCCATGCAGCGCCATGCCGTTCATCGCGGCGGCCATGCCGAATTCGCGGATGCCGAAATAGACATAGCGCCCGGCGTAATTGTCACGGTTGAAGGTGCCGATCCCGCCTGCCAGCGTGTTGTTCGATCCGGTCAGATCGGCGCTGCCGCCAATGGTATCGGGGAGCACGGGGTTGAGCGCAGCCAGCGCAATCTCGCTCGCCTTGCGGGTGGCGATCTTTTGCGGCGCGGCGATCAGCCCGGCAATATGCGCGCCGAGCGAGAAGTCGGCGGGCAGATCACCGGCCATCCGGCGCAGGAACTCAGCCTTGTGCGGCGAAGCATCGAGCCGCGCGGCCCATGCCTTGTGCGCGTCCGCACCGCGTGCACCGGCAGCACGCCAATCGGCAAGGATCGCCTCGGGCACCACGAAAGGCTCATGTGCCCAGCCCAGCTCGGCCCGTGCAGCAGCGACTTCCGCCGCGCCCAGCGGCGAGCCGTGGGTCGCGCTGGTGCCCTGCTTGTTGGGCGCGCCCTTGCCGATCAGGGTGCGGCAGGCGATCAGCGAGGGGCGCGGATCGGCCTTGGCTTCGGCAATCGCGCGCTCGATATCAGCAAAATCATGCCCGTCGCAGGCAGTGACATGCCAGCCGGTCGCGGCATAGCGCGCGGCCACATCCTCGCTGGTCGAAAGGTCGGTCGCGCCGTCGATGGTGATACGGTTGTCGTCCCACAGCACATTGAGGCGGCCAAGGCCAAGGTGTCCGGCGAGGCCGATGGCCTCGTGGTTGATCCCTTCCATCAGGCAGCCATCGCCGGCAATCACCCAGGTGTGATGATCAACCAGCCCATCGCCATAGACAGCGTTAAGGTGACGCTCGGCCATGGCCATGCCAACCGCCATCGCCAACCCCTGACCGAGCGGCCCGGTGGTGCATTCGACGCCATCGAGCAGGAAATTCTCGGGGTGGCCGGCACACGGGCTGGTGATCTGGCGGAAATCGCGGATGTCGTCGATGGTCGGACGCGCATAGCCCGACAGGTGAAGCAAGGCATAGATCAGCATCGAGCCATGCCCGGCCGACAGGACGAAGCGATCACGATCAGCCCAGTGAGGGGCGCTCGCGTCGAACTTGAGATGGTTTGCCCAAAGCACGCTCGCCACATCGGCCATGCCCATCGGCATGCCGGGATGGCCCGAATTGGCTGCCTCGACCGCATCCATCGAAAGCGCGCGGATGGCGTTGGCCATATCCTGCAGGCGGGCAGCGTCGGTAATCATGAGCGCAAAACTCTCCTGATGGGCTCGTCTCCTGTGCCAACGGGGTTTCGGGCGCAGCGATTCGATCCCTGATCGTGTGCGCGTGCCATTGCCGAGCGGCCAGAGCAGGTCAACCTCGTGCAGTGATCCACCAATCTGTCTTCGTCCCCTCACCGCGCCTTTGAATTGCGAGCATTTATCAACAGCCCTCCCCAACCCTTTGCGGAGCAATACGCTTGTTGGTAACATGAGGAGCATGAGTGATACCCGCATCGAGCAGGCGATGGCCCGGATCGAAGCCGCCCTTGCACGGATCGCCGCTGCACAGGCGTCGGCCGGGAATGGTGCGGGCGCATCCGCGCGGGTGATCGAGCTCGTCAACAGCCACGAAAAGCTGCGCGAAGACGTCGCGGAAACCTTGCGCGATCTCGATACGCTGATCGCGCAGCTTGAAGGGTGAGCATCGCGGCATGAGCACTGTCACTCTCACGATCGGGCCCAAGAGCTACCCCATCGCCTGCGCTGATGGCGAGGAAGCGCATATCGAAGCGCTGGGCGCGATCATTGTCGAGAAATATGCGCAGCTCGGCGCCTCGCGGGCGCCGCTTGAAGCGCAGAACATGCTGTTTGCGGCGCTCTTCATGGCTGATGAACTGGCCGAGGCCCGCCGCAAGGTTGCGGCCGCCGCGCCGGATCGGCTCGCGGCCCTCGAAGCGCAGGTGGCGCAGCTGCGGCTTGTCGAAAAAGCGGCGCAGGAAGAAATTGCCCGGTTGAAAGCACAGGCCAGCAAGGCCGTGCCGAAAAGCGCGCAAGTCGATCTGTTCGTTGCGCCTCCAGCCCATGCCGCCGACGATACAGTCGCCGACAGCCTCGAGGCGCTGGCCGCGCGTGCCGAAGCCCTTGCCGCCGCGCTTGAAGCCCATGGCGAGAGCGCCTAGATAGGTCAGTGGCGGGACTGCCCGGCACGAGCCGATTGAATATCCCTGAGGCTATAAGTAATCCAAATGGGAGCTGTCCCTATCCTTGCCTGCTGGTTCGTCCGGAAGACTTGGGTATACGGCGCCCACCTGACGTACCACGCGTCAGAGGATTTCTAGCGCAAACGACCCATGGTGGTTCCGCCACGTTTTTGATGCCCTACCGCTTCGCTGCTTGAGGGCTAGTTTGTTTTCCGCACCGCCTGCGCGACGCGGTTTCCTCCGGGGGCCCGACCCTTCGGGCAACCCCTCCGGACGGGCGGTCGCCCTTGCGGCCTTTTGGGCCGTTTTTAGCTCAAGCCCTGTTCGGGCTGAGCTTGTCGAAGCCTCGCACTTCTGCTTTCCAAAGATTGAAGGGCCCGACTGTCCACCAAGAGGCTCAAGGCCAACGGATATGAATAAGAACGAACTCCGCAAAAGCCTGCGCGCCGCGCGCAAGGCGCATGTCGATGCCTTGCCCGAAAACCTGCGCGCGCTGATGTTCCATCGCCCGCCCGCCCCGCTGCTCGCACACGTGCCGCAGGACGCGGTGATCGGGCTTTACCACGCCGCGCCCTTCGAGGCACCGGCAGCGGCCTATGCCCGCTTCTTCCGCGATGCCGGCCACACCATCGCCCTTCCCCACTTCACTGCGCGCACGGCACCGATGCGCTTCCGCCATCACACCGATCCTTACGCGCAGGATGATCTCGAGTTCGGCCCCTTCGGCATGCTCCAGCCCAGCCACACGGCAGACGCACTGGTACCCGATGTGCTGTTCGTGCCGCTGGTTGGCTTCACAGCCACGCGCGACCGGCTCGGACAAGGCGGCGGGCACTATGATCGCTGGCTCGCGGAACATCCCCCGGCGCTGGCGGTTGGGCTCGGGTGGGATGTGCAGCTGTGCGCAGCGCTTCCCATCGAAGCTCACGACCAGCGGCTTGCCGCCATCATCACCCCGACACGCATCTACGGACTGGACTAATGCGCGAAACCCCGACCTGGCGAATCCCCTTTGGCATCGTCAGCCTGTTTATCGGTCTGATGGTCTATGGCGTGGTGATCGCGCGCTATGCGCCGGGCGTGATCGGCACCTGGTCGGGCGGCGCGCAGACCGTGGTCTATGTGATCCTCGGCCTGGTGTGGCTGCTGCCGCTCAAGCGGTTCCTGATCTGGATGGAGACGGGCCGCTGGAGCGCGCCCAAAGCGGCTGAGGCAAAAGAAAAGGCGGACTGAACGCCCGCCTTTCACCTGGCCTTCAAAGGCCTCTTCCACCGAACAAGTGGCGCGAGTGACGGGGCTCGAACCCGCGACCTCCGGCGTGACAGGCCGGCGCTCTAACCGACTGAGCTACACCCGCGCATCTTGTCCTTGCAAGCATTCCGGCGATGCCGTCCCGCTCGTGGAGCAGCGCCATTAGGACCGTGCGGAAGACCTGTCAACGGCCATATCGGCAATTTTTGAGAGGTCGCGTGGCCCCTCAGCAATTCTCATACTTCCAGTTGCGTTTGCGCCCCTCGGCCAGCCACTCCACCGCCTGCGCGATGCGCTTGGCCTGTGTCTCGGCGCGCTTCGCGTCGGCGATCCATTCGACATATGCGCGCCGGTGCGAGGGTGCGAAGGCATTGAACGCGGCGCGCGCCGCGGGCACCGCGTCGAGCGCAGCGGCGAAGGCAGGCGGACCGGGCAGATCGGGCTTCGGCAAGCGCCTGGGCTTGGGCTGCGCAAGCGCCTCCGGACGGGCCTGCAGGCGCGCGATCAGTTCCTCGTCGGGCGGGAGATCGGCAAGGCTCGTCAGCTTGCCAAGCGCGCCCATGCCCTCACCCGTGCGCTCTTCATGATGGATCACCACCACCGCATGGGCCTTGAACGCGGCCAAGCCGACCACGTTCTTCCCGCCGACCATGAAGTGCGGCATGCCCCACTTGATCGTCTCCTCCACCCCCCGGCAGCGCCTGGTGCACCAGCCCCCGGACATGGGTAAGGATCGGCTGCGCGAAAGGCGCGGCCTTGGCGATGTAATCGTCGATGCGCGGATCACAGGTCATGTCGAAGGCCTCACGGCCCCGACATTACCCCAATCAGTCGACCAGCAACAGCGCCGGGCTTTCGATCAGGCGCTTCACGCCCTGAATGAAGCTCGCGGCATCATGCCCGTCGACCACGCGGTGATCGCAGGAAATCGAGATGTTCATCAGCTTGCGCTTGGCGATGCGCTCGCCGCCCATGCCATCGGAGACGAACATCGGGCGTTCGACAATGCGGTTCGGGCCAATGATCGCGACTTCCGGCCGGTTGATCACCGGAGTGGTCGCCACCCCGCCGAGCGGGCCCAAGGACGTGACTGTCAGTGTCGAACCCGAAAGCTCCTCCGAGGTCGCTTTGCCGCTGCGTGCCGCCTCGGCCAGACGGCCGATTTCGCGGGCGAGCTGCCACAGGTTCTTGGCCTGCGCATCGCGAATTACCGGCACCATCAACCCGCTGTCGGTCTGCGCCGCCATACCGAGATGCACCGCGCCGTAACGGGTGACAACGTTCGCCTCATCATCGTAGCGTGCGTTGATCATCGGGAATTGCGGGATCACCTTGCAGATCGCGGTGATCAGCAGCGGCAGCATGGTGAGCTTGGGGCGCTCACCCCGCCCTTCGTTAAGCTGCGCGCGCAGGACTTCCAGATCGGTGACGTCGCATTCCTCAACATAGGTGAAGTGCGGAATGTGGCGCTTGGCCGCGGCCATGTTCTGGGCGATGCGCTTTCTGAGACCGATGACCTTGATGGTCTCGTCCCCGCGCGCCTTGCCCGCCGCGCCAAATCCGCTGCCGGCATTATAAGCAAGGAAGGCGTCGAGATCGCCGTGGCGCACCCGGCCATCTTCGGCAGGCCTCACCTGCGCCAGATCAATCCCGAGATCGCGCGCGCGTTGGCGCACGGCGGGGGAGGCGAGGACTTTCACCTCTCCCGCGCCCTTGGGGGCGGGGGGCAGCGGGGTGGGTTCAGAGACTGCGGGGACAAGCGATGGTTCGGGCGCCGAACCCCCATCCCCAACCTCTTCACCAACGGGAAGGGGCTGGTCTGCCTGTCCATCGGCCCCATCGGCATCCGACATGTCGTCTTCAATCTGTCCGGCAGCGGCTTCAGCCTCTGCCGGTGTCGCCTCACCCTCGGTCTCGATCACCAGCAGCATGGCCCCGATGGCGATGGTATCGCCCACCGCGCCCGCAAGCTGGGTCACCACACCGGCCACGGGGCTTTCGATGTCGATCGTCGCCTTGTCGGTCATGACATCGACAAGGTGCTGGTCTTCCTCGACCCGGTCACCGACCTTTACGTGCCACTCGACGACTTCCGCCTCGGCCACGCCTTCGCCCACATCGGGCATGTTGAATGTGAATGTCGCCATGGTGCGATCAGTCCTTGAGAAGCTTGTCGATCGCCTCGCCGATGCGGACGGGGCCGGGGAAATAGGCCCATTCGAGGCTGTGCGGATAGGGCGTGTCGAAGCCGGTGACCCGTTCGACGGGGGCTTCGAGGTGGTAGAAACAGCGTTCGGTAACCAGCGCCGAAAGCTCCGCGCCGAAGCCCGAGGTGCGCGTTGCCTCGTGAACGATCAGACAGCGCCCGGTCTTCTCGACCGAAGCTTCGATCGCCTTGATATCAAGCGGCACCAGCGTGCGCAGGTCGAGGATCTCGGCATCCACACCCTTGGCCTTGCAGACCGCTTCGGCGACATGAACCATCGTGCCATAGGCAAGCACCGTCAGCGCCTCGCCTTCCTGCACGATCCGCGCTTGGCCGAGTGGCACCTTGTAATAGCCCTCGGGCACGACGCTGTCGGGGTGCTTCTTCCACGGCTCCACCGGCTTGTCGTAATAGCCCGAGAATGGCCCGTTATAGATGCGCTTGGGCTCGAAGAATATCACCGGGTCATTGTCTTCAATGGCGGCGATCAGCAGACCTTTGGCGTCATGCGGCGTGCTCGGTATCACGGTCTTGAGGCCGGCCACATGGGTAAAGAGAGCCTCGGGGCTCTGGCTGTGGGTCTGGCCGCCGAAAATCCCGCCACCAAAGGGCGAGCGCACCGTCATGGGCGCGATGTAATCCCCGGCCGAGCGGTACCGCAGGCGCGCGGCTTCCGAGATCAGCTGATCAAGCCCGGGGTAGATGTAATCGGCGAACTGGATTTCGGGCACGGGACGCAGGCCATAGGCGCCCATCCCCACCGCCACGCCAATGATCCCGCATTCGGAGATCGGCGTGTCGAACACGCGGGTCTTGCCATGCTTGGCCTGAAGACCCGCCGTGGCGCGGAACACCCCGCCGAAATAGCCGACATCCTCACCCATGATGATCACATCGGGATCGCGGGTGAGCATGATATCGAGCGCTTCGTTGATCGCCTCGATCATGTTGAGACGGCGTTCCGCCACCTCGGTCACGGTTGCAATATCGTCGCTCATCCGAACGGCCTTTCGGTGCCGAACTTGGCAATGCGTTCGCGGATCGCCTGATCGGCCTGCTCTTCAAGGTGCCAGGGCAGCTCCTCGTAGACATCCTCGAACATGGTGTGGAACGGGTGATGGAGGCCATGGCCGAGGATGCCGTTCTTCTCGGCTTCCTTGGTGGTGGCCTTGACCCGCTCGGCGCATTCGGCGTCCATCGCGGCCTGCCGATCCTCGTCCCATTCGCCGAGCGCGATGAGGTGATCCTTGAGCCGCGTGATCGGATCACCAAGCGGCCATTCCTCGCGCTCCTGCGCGCTGCGGTAACCGCTCGGATCATCCGAGGTCGAATGACCTTCCGCGCGGTAAGTGAAATATTCGATCAGCGTCGGGCCTTGGTTGGCGCGGGCGCGGTTGGCGGCCCATTGCTGCGCGGCGAAGCAGGCGAGCGCATCATTGCCATCGACCCGCAAGGCGGCAATGCCATAACCCAACCCGCGCGCGGCAAAGGTGGTGCGTTCCGCCCCGGCAAAGCCCGAAAAGCTCGAAATCGCCCACTGGTTGTTGATCACGTTGAGGATGACCGGCGCATTATAGACCGCCGCAAAGGTGCAGGCCGAATGGAAATCGCCCTCCGCCGTGCTGCCCTCGCCCACCCAGGTCGCCGCGATCCGGCTATCGCCCCGCACCGCGCTCGCCATCGCCCAACCCACCGCCTGCGGGGTTTGCGTGGCGAGGTTGCCCGAAATCGAGAAAAAGCTGTGCGCGCGGCTCGAATACATGATCGGCAGCTGGCGGCCCTTTAGCTTGTCGGCCTTGTTCGAATAGATCTGGTTGATCATCTCGATCAGCGGATAGCCGCGCGCGATCAGGATACCCTGCTGGCGATAGGAGGGGAACACCATGTCGTCGCTCGCCAGCGCCATCGCAGCGGCCACGCTTGTCGCCTCTTCGCCGGTGCACTTCATGTAGAAGCTGGTCTTGCCCTGCCGTTGCCCGCGGAACATCCGTTCATCGAAAGCGCGCACCAGCGCCATGTGGCCGAGCATGGTGCGCAGCGTATCGGGGCTCAGCTTGGGATCCCACGGACCGTGCGCCTGATTATCCTCGCCCAGCACGCGCACCAGCCCGTAGGCGAGCGGCGCCATATCGGCCGGTTTGGCGCTTTCATCCGGGCGCGGCTGCGCGCCAGCGGGCGGGATCTGGATATCGGAGAAATCGGCCTTGTCGCCGGGGCGGAACTTGGGCTCGGGCACATGCAGGCTCAGCGCCGGGCGATTGCCCGCGCCCTGCGATGATGCGGGCGGTGGAGTATCGGCCGGATCGGCCATGGCTGCGCTCTCCCTGTGGCACGGCGAGCGCGCTGCGGGCGGCTCACAAACATTGCTTGGCTGTGAATTTTTATTTCAAGCGCAGGGTGCGGTCAAGCGGCGCGCATGCTTTTGCCTCACACCGCAACAGGCGCGCTCAAAGGGGGGAGCGGCGCGTAATCATGCACCACAAAATCCTCGATCCGGTAGTCGAATATTGTTTCGGGGTGGCGGGTGATTTCAAGCCGCGGGTTCCCCTGCGGCTGACGGGTGAGCTGCTCGGTGATCAGTTCCGCGTGATTGAGATAGAGATGCACGTCCCCGCCCATCCACACCAGCTCGCCCGGCATGAGGCCCGTCTGCTGCGCCAGCATCCGGGTGAGCAAGGCGGCGGACCACAGGTTGAACGGCAGCCCGAGCGCCACATCGCAGCTGCGTTGGTAGAGCAGGCAATTGAGCCGGTTGTCGGCCACATGGAACTGATAGGTCTTGTGGCACGGGGGCAGCGCCATGCGATCGAGCTCGGCCACGTTCCAGCCTTCGATGATATGGCGACGGCTGCCGGGATTGCTGCGCAGGCTTTCGACGACTTGTGCGACCTGGTTGATCCCCTCGCCCTGCTCGTAAAGACCATCGGGCCGGTAGCGATAGGTCGGCCAGTTGACCCATTGCTTGCCATAGACCGGGCCGAGATCGCCCCACTGCGCAGCGAAAACTTCATCGGCGGCAATGCGGGCGACGAAATCCTCAAGACTGATCGCATCGCCGCTCTCGCGGACATAGCGCGCATGCGGCCATTCGTTCCAGATTTTCACGCCTTGCAGCACCAGTGGGCGGATATTGGTTTCCCCGGTCAGGAACCACAGCAATTCGCGGGTGGCGGTTTTCCAGTAAACGCGCTTGGTGGTGATAAGCGGCATGGCGCCATCGGCCAGATCGTAGCGCAGCATCGCCCCGCATACAGAGCGCGTGCCGATCCCGGTGCGATCAATCCGCTCGGACCCGGTCTCCCAGATCATGCGCATCAGATCGAGATATTGCTGTTCGGGATGCGCCGCAGGATCGGCAACAGGAGGATTCGCAAGGCTGGCCATGGCGATGTTGTATAAGCTGCATTTGCCCGCTTGCCACCCTTTGCATCCGCTCCTATAGGGCGCGCCTTGCCTCGGCCCATGCGGGATGCGAATCCCCTCGGGCACGACACGGTCGGGGAGTAGCTCAGCCTGGTAGAGCACTGTCTTCGGGAGGCAGGGGCCGGAGGTTCGAATCCTCTCTCCCCGACCAATCGTCTCATGCAAACAATGTGATAAGAAGCGCGCAGCGCCGCTTCCAGCTGCGCGCACAGGCCATGCAACATGGGAGAGCCTCGCTGGAGGCCCGCCCTGTTATGCCCGGCACGGATACCGCGATCAGAAGCGGAAGCTGGCCTGAACGAAGACCCGGCGTCCACGATTCATCAAAACCACCGCATCATCACCGCGCGGGATGCCAAAGCCCCCTGCTCCTCCCGGCGGCAGGAACGGACGCGGGCCAGAGGTCACCACGAAGAGCTCTTCCGTGAGGTTGACCCCGATCAGCGACAATTTCCAGCGGCCATCCGAGCGGCCGATCGCAATATTGCCGTCGAGCGTGACAAAATCATCCTGCACGAAATCATTGAAGCTCTGCTGGTCGGCAAAATATTCGCCCGAATAAAGCGCATTGCCGCCCATCACGAAATCAAGGTTGCCGCCGAGCGGAATGGTCCAATCGAAGGCGAGGTTACCCGAGAATTCGGGCGCTCGCGGCGCGCGGCGGCCATCAAGGTCTATCCGCGCCGCCGAGACGAAGGGTGCAGTGAACTTGGCATCGAGATAAGTCCCGTTGGCCGAGATGGTGAGGCCCTGCACCGGTGTGCGCCAGTTGAATTCGAGATCGACCCCCTTGGTGGTCAATTGCCCGGCGTTCAGCGTGATGAACTGCACATTCACCGCATCGAAGTTCTGCACCTGCAAATCATCGACAACATAGTAGAATGCGGTTCCGTTCACTGTCACACGGCGGTTGTTGAACTGGGAGCGGAAACCCACTTCGCCGCCGATCGTGGTTTCGGACTGGAAGATCAGCGAGTTGAAATTGCCGCTCAGCGCTGCCTGGCTCAGGCTGTTCGACGGCAGCGCCGAATTGTCGATCCCGCCTGATTTGAACCCGGTGCGGAATGCCGCAAACAGGTTGAAATCAGGATTGGCCTGATATTTCAGGGTCACTTCGGGCGAGACATTGCTGTCGCTAAAGGGAATGGCGCCCGAGAAGAAGCCCGGTCGGACGAAACCCGGCCCTTGCAGGAAGGTGTGGAGATAGGGCACCGCGATTGTCTGGACCTTGTCTTCAGTGGTCCAGCGCGCACCCGCGACCAGTTCAAGATCTTCGGTGATATCGAAGATCAGCGAGCCGAACAGCGAGACCGCCTCGGTCTTGGTAACATGGCGCTTGTCCCAGTCATAGGTAAAGCCTGTCACCGGATCAGGGGCGATCAGCGAGATATTCACGGCCTGCTGCGCCGTTTCGAACACGAATTCGCGGTCCTCATAGAACGCGCCCAGCATGAAATTGATCGGCCCGTCAAAATCGGAATGCAGACGCAATTCCTGCGTAAATTGGGTCAGCTGGTTGACCGGATCGGAACAGCCGGTGCCCTGCGCAACGCCCGGGCCATTGGTGGCGCCGAGTGCAGGCGCATTGGCCGCGAGGAAGCCGGGGATCCCGAGAGCATTGCCAATCGGCGAGAATGCCGGCCCCAACCCGCCATAGGCGTAACAATCGAAATCGACCGCATCCATGTTGAGAAAGCCCGAGGTCGAGGTCAGCTTGATCGCGTCGGAAATCTGCAAATTCATCAGCAAGCGACCGAACCAGATATCGGATTCGTTGAAGGGAACCCCGTTGCGGCCCGCTGCGCGCGACGGCGTGGGCACCCCGCCGGCCAAGGCAGGGGCGGAATCAGGGATGAAGAACTGCTTGTCCCGGAAGTTGCAATCATACCCTGCCGGGATCGCCACCAGACCATTGAGCAGCCACACCGGATCGGCAATGCCATTGGCACCGCAGAAGATATCGGAATGCTGCACGGCGCCATCGCCCTCATTGCGCATATACTGCACCTTGAGGTTGGCATCGAACATGCTGGTCGGCTCCCAATCCAGTGTCACGCGGGCCAGCAGGCTCGACTGGCCGCGAAACGGACCATTGCCGGAATTGACATTGGGCTGAAGCTCGATGAACCGCTCGATATCGTTCCATTGCGCCGCGACACGGATGCCCAGCGTATCGGTCAGCGGGCCGGACACGTAGCCATTGATCAGATAGCCGCGTTCCTCGAATTCATAATTGCCTGTCATCCCGACTTCCCAATCGGGCGTGGGATCGGCCGTCTGCAACGCGAAGACTCCGGCGGTGGCCGATTTGCCGAAATAGAGCGATTGCGGGCCTTTCAACACATCGATCTGCTTCATGTCGAAGAAGCCCGCCTGCACAAGGCGCATCGTGGAAAGCTGCACGCCGTCGAAATCAAAGGCCACCGCGCTGTCGAAGGCTGCGGAAATGTTGGACGATCCCACCCCGCGCAAGGACAGCTGGCCGCCCGATCCCGAACCGCCGACCTGCACCTGCAAGGTCGGCACACGCGCCGAAATCGCCGAGACATTGTTCATCACGTAATTGTCGAGCGTTTCCGCACCGACTGAAGTGATCGTGACCGGCACGTCCTGCAGGGTTTCGTTCTGGCGGCGCGCCTGCACGATGATCACCTGCTGATCTGCCTCACGGGTTTCCGCACCTTCGTCTGTCACATCCTGTGCCAGCGCGACGTGGGGCAAAGCAACCAGAACGCCAAGCGCCCCGCCACTCAGCAAGGCGCGGCGCAAGCCACTGCGGCGGGAAGGGGACGCATGGCGTGCATCACCGTTGATCATCTCACCGCCTTCCATTTGCCCGATGGCAGGTGCCGGGCCGTTTCCCCATCGCCGAGATGCATTGCCTGCAACTTTTCAGCACCCTGTAAAATGGATGGAGGGAGCCTCGCTGGCTCGTCCAGCAAAAGCTCATGCGACCCGCCAAAATACGATACTTTCGTCACAATGGCGCAAAAACCCCAAGAAATCGTGACGTCATCCTGCTGTCCGGGCGCACCCTGTGAACCATCGGTTTGCCGCGCCGTGGCCAAGAGGCGAACCGGCGTCGCATCGCCTTGCACGGCCCGGATCATGTGCTAGCCTGCAGGTGCGACAACCGGAGAGGGTCACGCCATGAAGACAGCCACCCTGTGGATCGCCAGCGCCGCGCTGGCAGGTGCGATGGCATATGCCTTGCCAGCGCAGGCACGCGACGATGAAAAAGCCGAAACCAAGGATGGCACCGCGGCCATGAGCGGCGGGCTCGCCGCAATCGGCATCGGTATTGCCGTCAGCACCACCAAGCATGGCGGTGATCACCGCCATGACAGCCAGTGGGACGATGAGCTCTATGGCAAGCCTTTCACCCCTGCCGCCAATGTGGTGTGCGTGCCGGGACAGCGCCAATGTTATGATCGCGGCTATGTTTCCTACAGCTGGACAAAGCAGGCGTTCGGAACTTCGGCAGAATTTGCGGCATCCGAAGGGGGATGGGATGGCGGTTACGGCGATTTCGGCAGTTTCGGAGTCGATCTCGAACGCGCGCGGACTGTTTGCCTTGAACGGTCGGGCACTCAGCGGCTGCGCAATGTCTCAATCGACGAGGCCAAGCAAATGACGGACGAATGGGCTTATGTGTACATGCGCGCCCGTCCCAATCCGCGGTTGCCCGCTTACGAGCGCTGGCGCTGCGCCTACAGCTTCCGCAGCGGCAAAACCGATTTCAAGCGCATGTAAGCGCCCAGCCCCGCGTTCCGAGGAGACACTCATGCGCCGTATTCTTGCTTCTGCTCTCGCATCTGTGCTGGTGATGTGCGGGCTGATGACTTCCGCCGCTGCGCAAACCGCCAATGATAAGCCTGCTGCACGCAGCGACATCAGCCCTAATGGTCGGATGGCCATGCATGTGAACGGCATCGTGTTGGAAGATCTCAAGCAATTCATTCCCGACGATGCAGCACGGAGCGGCATTTTCATGCGGATGGTGCTTCTCGCCAAGCAGGAAGCCATTGGTGCAAGCTGCGCCGATTATACCGTGGATCAGAAGCGTCTGACGGCTGTGATGATGCGGACCATGCAGCCGATCTCCGACAATGCGGCCAAGGATGTTGCCACCGCCAACCTCGGGCGGGCGCTGCGGCAATATCACACCCTGCTGGGGAGTGAGCTTGCCCAATTCGCTTATGATCCATCCGCATTTTGTGCCAATGCCAAGACTGTGGTGGCCGAACTGGGCACGGATCCTGAGCCCCAGTCCGTGCTTGTACTCAAACCGGCCTGACGCGCGATCCGCCATCGTCCACCCGCCTCACCTTGCATGCGCGCGCGCCTCTGCTAAAGCGCGCGGCGGGATCTGTTACGAACATCCTATCGACCACAAGAAGCCCGGACGCCGGGCCTGAAAGGATAGGGCATTAGCCATGCAAAAAATCAAAGTCGCCAACCCCGTCGTCGAGCTTGATGGCGATGAGATGACCCGCATCATCTGGCAGTGGATCCGCGAAAGGCTGATCCTGCCCTATCTCGACATCGACCTGAAGTACTATGATCTCTCGATCGAGAATCGCGACGCGACCGATGATCAGGTGACGATCGATTCCGCCAACGCGATCAAGCAGTATGGTGTGGGCGTGAAGTGCGCGACCATCACCCCCGACGAACAGCGCGTCGAGGAATTCAGCCTCAAGAAGATGTGGAAGTCGCCCAACGGCACGATCCGCAACATCCTTGGGGGTGTTGTTTTCCGTGAACCGATCGTGATCGACAACGTGCCGCGCCTCGTCCCCGGCTGGACCGATCCGATTGTCGTCGGCCGCCACGCCTTCGGTGACCAGTACAAGGCGACCGACACCCGCATCCCCGGCCCCGGCAAGCTGCGCTTGGTGTGGGATGGCGATAATGGCGAGACAATCGATCTCGACGTGTTCGACTTCCCCAGCGCCGGTGTCGCGATGGCGATGTACAACCTCGACGATTCGATCCGCGACTTCGCCCGCGCGAGCTTCAACTACGGCCTCAACCTCGGCTGGCCGGTGTACCTGTCGACCAAGAACACCATCCTCAAGGCCTATGACGGACGGTTCAAGGACCTCTTCCAGGAAGTGTTCGACACCGAAGGCTTCGCCGAGAAGTTCAAGGAAAAGGGCATCGTCTACGAACACCGCCTGATCGACGACATGGTCGCTAGCGCGCTCAAGTGGTCGGGCAAGTTCGTTTGGGCATGCAAGAACTATGACGGCGACGTGCAGTCGGACACCGTGGCGCAGGGCTTCGGCTCGCTTGGCCTGATGACTTCGGTGCTGATGACCCCGGACGGCAAGACCGTCGAGGCCGAAGCCGCGCACGGCACCGTCACCCGCCACTACCGCCAGCACCAGCAGGGCAAGGCGACCTCGACCAACCCGATTGCCTCGATCTTCGCGTGGACCCGTGGCCTGATGTATCGCGGCAAGTTCGACAACACGCCGGACGTGGTGAAGTTTGCCGAAACCCTCGAAAAGGTCTGCATCCAGACTGTCGAGAAGGGCTACATGACCAAGGACCTCGCGCTGCTGATTGGCCCGGGCCAGGCTTGGCAAACCACCGAGCAGTTCTTCGAGACCATTGTCCAGAACCTCGAGAAGGAAATGGCCAGCTGGGCCTGATCCTCGCATCATGATCAACAAAGCCGGGTGGACTGATCTCCGCCCGGCTTTTTTCTTGCCTGCCCATGGGTGACAGCACCGCCGCACCGCGTTAAGCCGGAGCCGTGGCTGGCGAATTGACCCTTTCCCCCTTCCTGTCGGATGCTCTGGTGATCCTAGGCGCGGCGGGGATCGTGATCCCGGTCTTTGCGCGTTTCCGCATCACCCCGATCATCGGGTTCATCCTGATCGGAGTGCTGGTCGGCCCCTTTGGCCTTGGCTCGCTGGTCGAGCGAATACCCTGGCTTTACTACATCACGATCAGCGACCCGGAATCGCTCGCGCCCTTTGCTGATTTCGGCATCGTGCTGTTGCTGTTTGCGATCGGGCTGGAGCTTTCCTTCAACCGCCTGTGGCAGATGCGCCGGCTGGTGTTCGGCCTCGGCGCGCTCGAATTGCTGATTATCGGCAGCTCGTTTGCCGCACTGTTCGGCCTTACCGGCATGCTGGACTGGACAGCAGCGCTCGCGCTGGGCTTTGCGCTGGCCTTCTCTTCAACCGCGATCGTGCTGCCGATTTCGGGCACCACCACACCCGTGGGCCGCGCCGCGCTCTCGATGCTGCTGTTCGAGGATATCATGATCGTCCCGATCATTTTCATCCTCGGCGCGCTGGCACCCAATGCACAGGGCGAAGGCTGGGAAGGCCTAATCACCACGCTGTGGCAGGGCGGTGTTGTCATTGCCGTGCTGCTGATTGCCGGGCGCTTTGCCCTGCCCCGCCTGTTTGCACAGGCCGCCCGCACCAAAAGCCCTGAACTGTTCCTGTCCGCCTCGCTGCTGGTGGTGATCGGCGCGAGCCTTGCCACCGCGCTCGTCGGCCTTTCGCCGATTGTCGGCGCGCTGATTGCCGGCCTGCTGATCGCCGAGACCGAGTATCACACCGAAGTCGAACTGATCATGGAGCCATTCAAGGGCCTCGCGCTTGGGGTGTTCCTGATCACCGTCGGCATGAGCATCAATCTTGTCGAAATCAGTGCCCAGATTGGCGCCATCGCTCTCGCTGTGGTTGGGGTGGTGACATTCAAGGCGCTCGTCACAGGTGTGCTGCTGCGGATGATGGGCGCGCGGCGCAGCACAGCGGCGGAAACCGGGTTGCTGATGGCGTCGCCGTCAGAAACCACGCTGATCGTGCTCGCCGCCGCGACGAGCGCACTCGTGCTGGATCAGGACACCGCACGGTTCTGGCAAACAGTGACCGCGATCGGCCTCACCATCACGCCCTTGCTCGCCAAGCTCGGCGCCCTGCTGGCACGCCGGGTGGACGGCGCGCCCCAACTTGCAAGCGTGGATGAAAGCGATGAGGCGCGCACCATCATCGTCGGCGGAGGGCGCGTCGGCAGGCTGGTGGCCGACATGATGCAAGCCCACGCCAAACCCTATGTTATGCTTGATTCCAACCCCGATCTTATCGCCAGCGCCAAACAGGATGGCTACCGCGCCACCTTTGGCGATGCCGCGCGCGGCGATGCGCTGTCGCGGCTCGGCGTGGAAACCGCACCCGCCGTGGTGTTGACGATGGATGAGCCGGTGCTGGCGCAGCGTCTGGTCGTCAAGCTGCGTCAGACTTATCCCGATCTTCTGATCGTTGCCCGCGCGCGCGACACCGATCATGCGGCCGCGCTTTACCGCGCGGGGGCCAGCCATGCCGTGCCCGAAACGCTCGAAAGCTCGCTCCAGCTATCCGAAGCCGTGCTGGTGGATATCGGCGTGGCGATGGGCCCGGTGATCGCCTCGATCCATGCCAAGCGCGATGAATTCCGCGAGCAGCTTGAGCGTGATGGCGGGCTCAGTGGCAAGCCGAAACTGCGTTCGGTCTAACCCGCCAGCGCCGCCTTCACCGCCGCCAACGCATCGCTGGCCTTGTCGCCATCGGGCCCGCCGCCTTGCGCCATATCAGGCCGGCCACCGCCGCCCTTGCCGCCTAGCGCTTCGACCCCGGCGCGCACCAGATCGACCGCGCTGAAGCGCGCGGTGAGATCATCGGTCACCGCGGCGGCGATGCTCGCCTTGCCGTCATTGACCGCGATCACCGCCGCAATACCCGAACCAAGCCGCTTTTTGGCCTCGTCGAGCAGGGGGCGCAGCTCCTTGGGATCGAGCCCTTCGAGCACCTGGCCCGAGAACTTTACCCCGGCAATCTCTTCATCGGCGCTGGCCGCGCTGCCGCCTGCCGCACCGCCCCCGCCAAGCGCGAGCGCTTTCTTCGCCTCGGCCAATTCCTTTTCGAGCCGCTTGCGTTCTTCCATCAGCGCCGCCAGCCTTGCCGGCACTTCCTCGGGCGTCGCGCGGATCACACACGCGGCCGATTTGAGCGCTTCCTCACGCCCCACCAGCCAGCTGCGCGCGGCTTCGCCGGTCAGCGCTTCGATGCGGCGCACGCCCGATGAGACCGCGCTTTCCGAGACGATGCGGAAGACGCCGATATCGCCGGTCGCCCGCACATGGGTTCCCCCGCACAGCTCGACCGAATAGTTGCGGCCTTCCTTGCCGGGGCGGCCCATCGCCAGCACGCGCACTTCATCGCCATACTTTTCGCCGAACAAAGCGAGCGCACCGGCAGCGACGGCATCATCGGGGCTCATCAAGCGGGTGGAGACCGGCTCGTTGGCGCGGATCTCGGCATTCACTTCGGCCTCGATCGCCGCGATATCCTCGGCCGTGAGCGCGACAGGATGCGAGAAATCGAAGCGCAGCCGCTCTTCGGCGACCATCGAACCCTTCTGGGTGACATGCCCGCCAAGCCGGTTGCGCAGGGCGGCGTGAACGAGGTGCGTGGCCGAGTGGTTGGCACGGATGCGATCGCGCCGCGCATTATCGACCTCAAGCTGGACATTGTCGCCAACGGCGACGTCTCCGGCGGTGATCGTCACCTGATGGGCATGAAGGCGGCCAAGCGGCTTGGCGGTATCGGTCACCTCACCGGCAAAGCCCTTGAGGCTTGCGATGCGCCCAGCATCGCCGGTCTGCCCGCCGCTTTCGCCATAGAAAGGCGTCTGATTGGTCAGGATGATCGCGACATCACCCTCCTTGGCGCTCGCAACTTCGGCGCCATCCTTGACGATGGCGACCACCTTGCCCTCGCCACTGGTGGAGGCATAGCCGGTGAATTCGGTCGCGCCTTCACGCTCGGCAATGTCGAACCAGACCTCATCCGAGGCGGCATCGCCGCTGCCCTTCCATGCGGCCCGCGCGGCGGCCTTCTGGCGCGCCATCGCGGCATCAAAGCCCGCCTTGTCGACACCGATGCCGCGGGCGCGCAGGGCATCTTCAGTGAGATCATAGGGGAAGCCGAAGGTGTCGTAGAGCCGGAAAGCAACTTCACCGTCCAGCTCGCCATCGGTGGCGATGTCACCCGTCGCCTCGTCCAGCAGCTTGAGGCCCTTGTCGAGCGTGCGGCGGAACTGGGTTTCCTCGCGCTCGAGCACTTCCTGGATCAGCGCCTGGCCGCGGGTCAATTCGGGATAGGCCTGGCCCATTTCGGTCACGAGCGCGGGCACAAGCCGGTGCATCAGCGGCTCGGAAGCGCCAAGCAGGTGGGCATGACGCATGGCGCGGCGCATGATGCGGCGCAGGACATAACCGCGCCCTTCGTTCGAAGGCAGCACCCCATCGGCCATCAGGAAACTGGTCGAGCGCAGGTGATCGGCAATGACGCGGTGGCTGGCGGCATGATCGCCTTGCGCCGCAACCCCGGTGAGCTGTTCCGAGGCGGCAATCAGCGCCTTGAAGGTGTCGGTATCGTAATTGTCGTGCACTCCCTGCATGACAGCGGCAATACGTTCGATCCCCATGCCCGTATCGATCGAGGGCTTGGGCAGCGGGCGGCGGGTGCCATCGGCCTGCTGATCGAACTGCATGAAGACGAGGTTCCAGATCTCGACAAAGCGATCGCCGTCCTCATCGGGGCTGCCCGGAGGGCCGCCGAAAATATGATCGCCATGATCATAGAAGATTTCCGAGCACGGGCCGCAGGGGCCGGTATCGCCCATCGACCAGAAATTGTCCGAGGTCGCGATGCGGATGATGCGATCATCGGGCAGGCCGGCGATCTTGCGCCACAACCCGTGCGCTTCATCATCATCATGAAAGACGGTGACAGTGAGGCGATCCTTGGGCAAGCCCCATTCGCGCGTCAGCAGCGTCCAGGCATGCTCGATCGCTGTTTCCTTGAAATAGTCGCCGAACGAGAAATTCCCGAGCATTTCGAAGAAGGTGTGGTGGCGCGCGGTGTAGCCGACATTGTCGAGATCATTATGCTTGCCGCCCGCGCGGACGCATTTCTGCGACGAGGCCGCGCGCGGGATCGCCGGGGTTTCCAGCCCGGTGAAGATGTTCTTGAACGGCACCATGCCCGCGTTGACGAACATCAACGTCGGATCATTATATGGCACCAACGGTGCCGAAGGTGTGGCGGCGTGTCCGGCCTTGGCGAAATAGTCGAGGAAGGACCGGCGGATTTCGTTAGTCGAAGTCATGCGCGGTCAGTTAGGCAATGGCGCGGCTTTGTGCAATGGAGCCCGTAAGGACGCCGCGCGCAAGCACGCGCGGCAGCCCTGCTCTGCGGCAAAGCCGCAACAATCCGCCGAGGATTTGGCAGACGCTTCCCACAACGAAAAACCGGCACACATCCGCTAAAAGCGGACGTGCGCCGGTTTCACGGTCTTCCGGGCCGGGAGACTATCCCGTCTGGCCCGCTTGGGGTTCAGTCTTCAGAGTCCGCGTCCGGCCCTGTCATCATCCCCCCGGCGACCTCGTCGGTGCGGCTGCGGATGGCAGCTTCGAGACGGTCGCAAACTTCCGGGTTCTCGCGCAGATAGGTCTTGGCGTTTTCGCGGCCCTGACCAATGCGGATGCTGTCATAGGAGAACCAGCTCCCTGATTTCTCGACAATTCCCGCCTTGACCCCGAGATCGAGAATCTCGCCAATCTTGGAAATGCCTTCGCCATACATGATGTCGAATTCGACCTGCTTGAACGGCGGCGCGACCTTGTTCTTCACCACCTTGACCCGGGTGGTGTTGCCAATGATCTCGTCGCGATCCTTGATCTGACCCGTGCGGCGGATATCGAGCCGCACCGAGGCATAGAACTTCAGCGCGTTCCCGCCGGTGGTGGTTTCCGGGTTGCCGTACATCACCCCGATCTTCATGCGCAGCTGGTTGATGAAGATCACCATGCACTTCGAGCGGTTGATCGAGCCGGTCAGCTTGCGCAGCGACTGGCTCATCAAACGGGCCTGCAAGCCGACATGCGAATCGCCCATCTCGCCTTCGATTTCGGCGCGCGGCACCAGTGCTGCCACCGAATCGACCACCAGCACATCAATCGCGTTGGAACGCACCAGCGTATCGGTGATTTCGAGCGCCTGTTCGCCAGTATCGGGCTGCGAGACGATCAGCTCGTCAATATCGACCCCCAGCTTCTTGGCATAAACCGGATCGAGCGCGTGTTCGGCATCCACGAAGGCTGCCGTGCCGCCTGCTTTCTGCGCTTCGGCAATGACATGCAGGGCCAGCGTGGTCTTGCCCGAGCTTTCCGGGCCATAGACTTCGATCACGCGCCCTTTGGGCAGACCGCCAATGCCAAGCGCAATGTCG
Organism: Erythrobacter epiphyticus; assembly: GCF_034653295.1. Taxonomy (NCBI): domain Bacteria; kingdom Pseudomonadati; phylum Pseudomonadota; class Alphaproteobacteria; order Sphingomonadales; family Erythrobacteraceae; genus Erythrobacter; species Erythrobacter epiphyticus. The sequence continues at coordinate 358,084 of NZ_JAYEEU010000009.1, forward strand.
AGCCCGAGCGAGCCGGTCGAAATCGCTTCGACCTGCATGGTTTCCTTGGAGCCCAGCTTCATCGCCGAACCCTTGCCGAAAGCGCGATCAATCTGCGCGAGAGCCGCTTCGAGCGCTTTTTGCCGATCCACGTCCTTGTCCTTCTCTACGACCAACTTCAATTGCGTTGCCATCGCATGCGCTCCTTCGCTTGCCTAGAGGGCCTCCGCCAGTTTTCGACGGCCCTGCGGCAAACAAGGATGTATCCTATTTGTTCTTTTGGAACAAGTAAGGAACGAAAATTATTTTCATTCGAATTTACAGAAGCTTGCTAATCAGGGCAAGCGCGCCGGTGATCAGGCCGCGGCGCGCGCCTCGCGCAGCACCGCCCCGACCTTGTCACCAATCGCGGCGACGCTGAACGGCTTGGCGAGGAAATGCATGTCGGGAATGTCGATATCCTTGCGCAATTGCTCTTCGGCATAGCCCGACATGAACAGCACCGGCATATCGGGCCGCAAGGCGCGGATGGCGCGCACCATCGCAGGCCCGTCCATCCCCGGCATCACCACGTCGCTTACGACCAGATCGAAAGTCCCGCCTTCGGAGATGGCGGTGAGGCCTTCCTCGCCGCTGGCGCAGGCTGTCACTTCATAGCCCGCGCGGGTCAGCGCGCGTTCGGCCACGGTGCGGACCATGTCTTCATCCTCGACCAGCAGCACCTTCCCGCCGGCTGACCAGTCGGACGAGACCACCGGCGCCACCGCACGCCGCCGCGGGGCTTCACCGCGGTGCACCGGGAAATAGATGGTAAAGCGCGCGCCCAGCGGGTGCCCGCTCTTGTCGAGCACATTGTCCGCAAAGATGAAGCCGCCCGATTGCTTGACGATCCCGTAAGCCGTCGAAAGGCCGAGGCCGGTGCCCTTGCCCTGCTCCTTGGTGGTAAAGAAGGGCTCGAACAGCTTGGGGAGCACGTGGGGCGCGATCCCGCCGCCGGTATCCTGCACGATCAGCACGGTGTAATCGGCTGCAGGCAGCACTTCCGAACCGAGCTGGACCACTTCTTTGGCTTCGAGGCTGCGAGTGAACAGCGAAATCCGCCCCTTGCCGCTGCCATGCGACTGGATCGCGTCACGCGCATTGACCGCCAGGTTCATGATGACCTGTTCCAGCTGCTGCGGATCGGCCCGCACCGCGCCCAGATTGCGATCATGCTGGACATAGAAATCGATCTTCTCGCCCACCAGCCGTTTGATCAGCGGGCTGACCTCGCTCACCACATCAGGCAATTGCAGGATTTCCGGGCGCAAGGTCTGCTGGCGCGAGAACGCCAGCAACTGGCGCGTCAGCGATGCGGCGCGGTTCGAATTGGCGCGGATCTGCTGGATGTCGTCATAATCGCTGTCGCCCGGAATATGGCGCAGCAGCATGAGATCGCAGGTGCCGATAATCGCGGTCAGCACATTGTTGAAATCATGCGCGACACCGCCCGCGAGCTGCCCCACCGCCTGCATCTTGGTGGCCTGCGCGACCTGTCGCTTGAGCTGGTTTTCCTGGGCGGTGTCACCGAGGCTGAGCAGCACCGCTGCCTCGCCCAGCCCGCGCACGCTGGCAAGACCCAGCACTGCGGGCTCTTCGGGACTGGCGACGAGGCGCACCGCCATGTCGCCGCTGATTGCCGGGCCGCGCCCGTGGCGGCGCACGGCATCCGAGAGCGCGGCCTTGTCCTCGCGCACCACCAGATCGGTGGGGAAGACCGGAAGGCCACGCTCTTCACGGCCGACGGCGCGCAGGAAGGCTTCGTTGGCAAACAGGAAACGTCCGTCGCGATCGACCATCGCAAGACCAAGCGGAAGCTGGCCCAGCAGCGCATCCAGCTGGCTCAGGCCAGCCTGCGCCGCGCCTTCCCAACCGCTGCCAATGCCGACACCGCTATCGATCAGGAGCATCAGCGAGGCAGGCTCGTCTTCATTGATCACAGCGTCGCCCGCTGCGGCCTCACGCAACGGGACATCGATCAAGGTCTGGGGTGTCCCCGCGCGCCCTTCATGGGCGAAATAGATGCGATCGCGATCATCCGAGCGCAGGAAGCCGACAAAATCGCGCCCGGCAAGGCTCGCCGAGGGATCACCGGCGGCCCGTTCGGCAAAGCCGCGGCTGACCGAACAGACAATCCCCGACTCCGTCGTCAGCGCCGCTTCGATCCCGGCACGGCTGAGCATCTGGCCAAGCGGGCCGGCCAGATCAATCTCGGCAGCCGCACTGCGAACCGCCCGCGCGAGCGGCCGCAAGCGCCAAATCAAATGATCCTCGCCCCGCCCTGCCCGCTCGCACAGGATGTGCCAGGCGGCCTCGCCGCCTGCCATGGTAAGGCTGGCGAGTTCGCAACGGCCATCGCGCCACGCTTCGCGGGTAAGGCGCGAAAAGGTTTCGGCGGCGGGCTTGTCGAGCGGCAAGGCCGCAGGCGCCGCGCCTTGCGAAAAGGCTTCGCGATAGAGCGCATTGGCGCACACCAGCCGATTGGCGCGGTCGGTAATGGCAATGGCTTCGTCAGCCCGCTCGATCGCGGCGAGCGTCACCGTCCAATCGGGTTGGCCGGGCTGGCTGCCGGCATGGCGATCACCGGACTTGTCGAAGAACAGCACACCGCCCAGAAGCACCAACACCCCGCCGAGATAGGCGACCGCCAGCAAAGCCTCGCCGCTGATGGCAAACAGGATCAGCGCGCTGATAACCAGCCCGCCCAGCACGGCTGCCAGCAAGCCGCCGTTTTGCCCGTTCAGCGCCGCCAGCGCATGCCAGCCCGCGCGCGGCGCGCGGGGGGCTTGTTCAGCATCATCAAGGGGATCGGGCAAGTTCATCAAACCTTGGATCGAAGCATCAGGCGGATTGCCGCAAGGGCATTTACCTTATCCTAGTGCGATCCGAGCCGCTGGTCGAGCCGGGCTTCCATGACCTTCAGGCGTTTTGCCCGCTTGCGTGCGACGATCAGCCGCCACACCCAACCCGAGACAAAATAGCCGACGACCGACGAGGCCACCGCGAGCACCCCGAACCCGAAAACCGTGGCGCCGGCCTGTTCGAAAAAGGTGACAAACCAATCCCACGCCTCGGTATCCATCGAGACCGCAGCAATGCCGGTTGTATCGCTGTCAATTTGCAGGGTGATCGCGCCGACCCGGTTGGCTGCAAACAGCCAGAAGGGCAAGGTGAAGGGATTGGTGATGAAGGTCGCCAGCGCCGCGAGCGGCACATTGGCGCGCGACGGCAGCGCCAGAAACGCCGCGAGGAAGATCTGCCCGACCGGGACGACAAAAGCCGCAAACAGCCCCAGTGCGACACCACGCGGGACGGAGCGGCGCGTAAAGCGCCACAATTCCGGCGACAGGAAACGGTGGGCGATCGGAGCCAGATACCTGTTCTGCGCCATCTCCTCGCGGGTCGGCATATGCTTGCGGATCGTGTCCATCGCCCAGGTCTTGGAGCGTGTCCGCGGCCGCGCACCAGCAGGCGATTGCGCGACATGAGCTTCAGGCGGGCGGGAGGCGGGATCGGGCGGCATCGTCAAGCGCCGCCCTTGCGCGCGAAGGGGGCGCAAAGCAAGCCAAACTCGATGATCGATGCGCGAAGGTCCATGATTGGCAAAGTGGGTAGCACAGCACCGATGACCAAGGGGTGAATCAGGTCAGAGCCAAGAATCTTTTGGTCACACCTGCCGCGCGCGGGGCAATGGGGGCGTTAACCCTTTTCGCGCATCAAGCGGGCCTTGTCGCGCTTCCAGTCGCGCTCCTTGATGGTGGCGCGCTTGTCCTGCGCCTGCTTGCCCTTGGCCAGCGCGAGTTCAACCTTGGCGCGCCCGGTGCGGTTGAAATAGATCGACAGCGGCACCAGCGTCATGCCCTTGCGCTCGACCGCGCCGAACAATTTCTCGATTTCCCGCTCATGCAGCAACAGCTTGCGCGGGCGGCGCGGTTCATGATTGAGCCGGTTGCCGTGGCTGTATTCGGGGACATTGGCGTTGATCAGCCACACTTGACCATCGCGCACCTCGGCATAGCTTTCCGCAATCGAAGCTTCGCCCGCGCGCAGCGCCTTCACCTCGGTGCCCGAGAGGGCGATCCCCGCCTCGAACTTGTCCTCGATATAGAAATCGAACCGCGCGCGGCGATTTTCCGCGACGGTTTTGACCTTGTCGAACGTAACGGGCTTGGGGCGTGCCATGATGGGGGCCAGATAGTGCTTTGTACGAAAATCGCAAATCCCTGATCGAAGGGGTTGAAATTGCTGCGCTGGCTGGGATGATATGCCGTACCAGGGCGCTCAACGGAGGAAGCGCCTGCCGAAAGAGGGGGCGAAGTTACCGATGTTGTCGAGATTGTTTGCACCAGCCGCGCTGGCTTGTTCTGCCGGAATGTTCGGCCTTGTCGGGACAATGCCAGCCTACGCCGAGACTGCCTCACCTGCCAGCGTGCCGCTCAGCGAATATGGCGAATTGCCCGGGGTCGAAAGCGCATCGCTGTCGCAATCGGGCAACCGTATCGCACTGGTTTCAACCATTGCGGGAGAGCGCAGCCTTGCGGTTATCGAGCCGGGCAAAGGTCTGCTGATGAAGGTCAATGTCGCCGATATGAAGGTGCGCAGCCTCGAATGGATCGGCGATGATCGCCTGCTGCTGATCTCCAGTCAGACCGAAAAACTCGGCTATGGCTTTACCACCGACAAGGCAGAATTTTCGGTCGCCCGCGTGATCCCCCTCAGCCAGTCGGCCAAGGGCGGATTGATCTTCGGCGCTCAGAGCGATCTCGTCGACTCGATTATCGGGAACTATGGCATCCGTCAGATTGACGGTCGCTGGTATGGCTTTTTCGGCGGCATACAGTTGATGCGCAGTTCCACACGCACAGGCTACACGCTCGATCATGCCCGCCCGCACCTATTCAGGGTCGATCTTGAAACGCTGGCAGTGCGCCCCGTCGCGGGCGCGGCGCCTCCCGGCTTTGATCATGAATGGCTGATCGATGCACAGGGCAACGTGGCGGCGATTTTCGAGATGAACCTGGAAACCGGCGCCTGGCGACTTCGCTCGCCGCAAGCAGGCGCGCTGGCCAGCGGCGTGAACAAGCTCGGCCGCATTGGGCTGATCGGGCTAGGCTATAATGGCGCCAGCGTGCTCCTGAGCGAAAGGACCGACGAAGGCGTCGAATGGTACGAAGTGCCGCTGTCCGGCGGCGACATGAAGCCATTCCTCAGGGATGTCGGCGTGCTTGAACTCTACTTCGATGATTCAAGCGGACACTTGATCGGCTATCTCGAGAACGGGCCTAACCCGCGTCCGGTGTTCCGCGATCCCGCGCTTGCCAATGTGGTTGCAAAGGTGCGCAAGGCCTTTCCCCAAGACGACATGGATATGCAGGACTGGACCAACGACCTTGGCCGTATCATCGTGCGGACGTCCGGACCACAGGACAGTGGCACGTGGTACGCGGTGGACATGGCCAATCTGCGCGCCGAGCCAATCGCCTACGAGCGCATCAACATCAATCCTGATCAGGTCGGCCCGATGCAAGTCTTTGCCTACACCGCATCCGATGGCGTCGAAATGGATGGGATCCTAACTTTACCACCGGGCCGCGAAGCAAAGAACCTGCCTGCTGTCGTGCTTCCTCACGGCGGCCCGCATGCCCATGACATCAATGGGTTCGACTGGTGGGCACAGGCCTATGCCTCGCGCGGCTATGCCGTGTTCCAACCCAATTTCCGCGGTTCCACCAATCGCGATGAGGCCTTTACGCGGGCCGGGTTCGGCGAATGGGGCGGCAAGATGCAGACCGACAAATCCGATGGGCTGCAAGCGCTGGTCAACAAGGGGATCGTCGATCCGCAGCGCGTTTGCATCGTCGGGGCAAGCTATGGCGGCTATGCCGCACTGGCCGGGGTGACCTTGCAGCAAGGCCTGTACCGTTGCGCTGTTGCTGTCGCGCCAGTGAGCGACATTGCAGACATGTTCCGCGAAGATGTCCGCGCATCCGGACAATTGAACACCACGCGCGCTTCCCTGTTGAGCCAGCTCGGCGCGAAAGAGCGCTGGAATGCCGTCTCGCCGCTCCGGGCCGCAGACAAGGCAAGCGCCCCCATCATGCTGATCCATGGTGTCGATGACACCGTTGTGCCCTATGCGCACTCGACCCGCATGGCAAAGGCGCTCAAAGATGCCGGCAAGCCCCACGAATTGGTCACGCTGAAAGGCGAAGACCACTGGTTGTCACGTTCGGAAACGCGCCGCACCATGCTCGAAGCGGCCGTGCGTTTTGTCGAGGAGCAGAACCCCGCGTCGTGATGGCGCCGCGAAGAGGATTAGCGCAAGAGGAGGGCGGGCCGCGAAAAGCGGCCGCCCTACCCTGCGATCACCCCTGCGGACACCAGCGCATCATCCACCGCGCGCTTGGCTTCGTCGGAACATTCAACAAGCGGCAGGCGCACGCCGGGCTCGATCCAGTCGTGCACCCGCGACAAAGCATATTTCACCGGCGCGGGGCTCGCGTCGGAGAACATCGCATAGTGCAGCGGGAACAGGCGATCATTAAGCTCGCGTGCTTTCTTCAGCTCATTGGCGGCAATCGCAGCGTGAAATTCGGCGCAAAGCTTGGGTGCGACATTGGCGGTGACCGAAATGCAGCCCCGCCCCCCGGCCGCCGAATGCGGCAGCCAGAGTTCATCATTGCCCGAAAGCTGGCAGAATTCGCGCCCGATCCCCATGCGGTGATCGGCGACCCGCGAAAGGTCGCCGCTGGCATCCTTGATGGCGATGATCTTGTCGGGATATTTGCGCACCAGTTCGACAACCGTGTCATCGAGGATATCGGTCACCGTGCGCGCGGGCACGTTGTAGAGCACGATCGGCAGCTCGCAATTTTCAGCAAGGTAGCTGAAATGAGCGATCAGCCCGCGCTGGCTCGGGCGGTTGTAATAGGGCGCCACGCACAGCCCGGCAGCCGCGCCGGCTTTCTTGGCGAAATTCATGTGCAACGCGGCATTGCGGGTGTCGTTCGATCCGCAGCCCGCAATCACCGGCACGCGTCCGGCCGCCTGTTCGATGCAGACCTCGATCACGCGGTGATGCTCGGCGTTGGAAAGCGTCGAGGCCTCGCCTGTTGTCCCGCACGGCACCAGCGCCGCGCTGCCATTGTCGATCTGCCAGTCGATCAGACGGCGGAAGGCCGCCTCGTCGAACGACCCGCCGCGAAAAGGAGTGACAAGAGCGGGGATTGATCCGGCGAACATTGCATTTTTCCCATCATTGCAGTTTACTTGAGAGCACTGAACGCGAAGAATTCCGCCCAAGCCCGGCGTTCAGCGCCTGATAAGGAGCCTATCGGCATAATGTCCAGCATGGTTCGCGCCTGCCTTCTGACCGCTGTCGCTCTTGCCGTGCTTGCTGCGGGCTCAAGCAGCGCGCCGACTCTGGCGCAGACGGGCGGTGATGATCTCGTCGCGCGGCAAGGCGGAACCTTGGGCCCGGCGGTTGCACGCTGGGAGCAATTGCAGGCCAATCGCGACTTATCCTTCGGTGAATATGCCGGATTTGTGCTAGCCTATCCCGACTTCCCCCGCCTCGAAATCCTGCGCATCCGCGCCGAGAACGCGCTGGATCGTGAAGCCCCGCCGCAGTCCGAACTGCTGCGCTTTTTCGATGCCTTCCCGCCGGTGACGAATAATGGCCGCGCCCGCTATGCGCTGGCGCTGGCCAGTGTGCAGCGGCCCGAAGCGCTCGACATGGCGCGCGCCGCGTGGCGCGGCGGTGCCTTGGCCGATCCTGTCGAGCTGTACCTGATGGGGCTGTATCAGGCGCGGTTCACACCCGAAGACCACGCTGCGCGCGCTGATGCCCTGCTGGTGCAAGGCAAGGCCGACGCCACGAGCCGCCAGATCATGAACCTTGCCGAAGCGGATCGACCGATGGCGCTCGCCCGGCTCGCCCTGCTGCGGGGCACGATGCCGGAACAAGCCGGGCTGGCCGTGCCCTCCGGCGCTCTGAATGATCCGGGCTATGTCACCAATTACGTGCGCTATCTGCGCGGTGCAGGCCGCAACTATGACGCGGTGCAAGTGCTCGCCAATCGCCAGCCCTTCAGCCGCCCGGCCTTTGATCCCGAAGATTTCGTCGGGCTGATGCTGGCGACGGCGAAAAGCGCCAGCGCCAGCGATGCCGCGCGGATCGCGAGCCGGGTTGATGATATCTTCGCCCCGGGTGTGGATGTGTCCCAAGGCTCCTACACCCTGCGTGACCGCTACACCGATCTGATGTGGCTGGGGGGCACGTCAGCCCTGTGGTCGCTCGGCGATGGCACCACCGCCGCGCCCTTGTTCGCGCGCTATGGCGATGCGGCGCGCACGCCGCTGACCAAGGCCAAAGGCTATTACTGGGCAGGCCGCGCGGCGCGGCGCGCCGGTCTGGCGGGTGAGGCCAATTCCTATTTCGAACGGGCAAGCATCTGGCCGCAGTACTATTACGGCCAGCTGTCCTTGGCTGCGCTCGGCCGCCCGATGCCGGCTTTTGATCCGCTGCCCGTGGTGGCGATCGATGCCGCCACCCGCGCCGAGTTCGAGAACCGCCCGCTGGTGCGCGCGATCCGCTCGCTCGCCGGGGCGCGGCGTGACTGGCGCACCGAACGGCGCTTTTTCGAAGCGCTGGGCGAAACCGCCACCTCGCCCAAGGATATCGCGCTGCTCAATATGCTCGCGGCGGAAACCGGCTTGAAGGAGCTTGCCGTCGTGCTTGGCATGAAGGCTGGCGAAATGGGTATGGTGGGCGTGGAGCGGCTTGGCTTCCCGACCCTTGCCACCCCGCCGGTGGCCGACTGGACGATGGTGCACGCGATCGGGCGGCAGGAAAGCGAATTTGATCGCACCCGTGTCAGCCATGCCGGCGCCCGTGGGATCATGCAGCTGATGCCCGGCACGGCGCGCGAGCAAGCGGGCAAGCTGGGTGTGACCTATCTCGCCGCCGATCTCGTCGATTCCCCCACCTACAACATCCAGCTCGGCGATGGCTATTTCCAGCGGATGCTGAACTATTACGGCGGCTCCTACCCGCTGGCGATCGGGGCCTATAATGCCGGGCCGGGGCGGGTGAATGAATGGCTGCGCCTCAATGGCGATCCGCGCACCGGCGCGATTGATTACGTCACCTGGATCGAGAAGATCCCCGCCAATTTCGAGACTCGCTATTACATCATGCGGGTGCTGGGCAATGCGGTGACCTATTCGCACATGTATCCCGATCAGGCCGGCTTCCCCCGCCCGATCGACAGCTTCCTGCGCTGATCGATACCCGCGATGAAGCCTGCTGGCCCGCCAATCACCCCGCAAGGGATGGCCGCGCTCAAAGCGCGTTACGATCATCTGCTGGGCACCGAGCGCCCGGCGATTGTCGAGATCGTCAGTTGGGCGGCGGGCAATGGTGATCGTTCGGAGAACGGGGATTATCTCTACGGCCGCAAGAAAATGCGCGAGATTGATCGCGAACTGGCGCATCTCGCGCGGCGGATGAAAGTGCTGCGTGTGGTTGATCCGGCCGCGCAGATTGATCGCTCGCGGGTGTTCTTCGGCGCGCGGGTCGAAATCGCGGATGAGGATGACACCCGCCAGATCGTGCAACTTGTTGGCGATGACGAGGCCGATGCCGGTCAGGGCCGGATCGGCTGGAATTCACCGCTGGCCAAGGCACTGCGCGGCGCGGGTGTGGGCGATTGCCGCACCGTGCACTTGCCGGTGGGCACCCGCGAATGGGAAGTGATGCAGATTGCTTATGACTAGACGCCTCCCCGCTCTTGCGCTTGCCGCGCTGGTGCTCGGCGTATCACCGCTCGAAGCGCGCGACAGCCTTGGCGTGTTCGATGGCTGGGCAGCGTTCCGCGACGCATCGCCGCGGCGCTGCTATGCGATTGCCAAGCCGCAGAACGCCGCGGCTGCGCCCGATGCGGCAGCCAGCATTGCCATCTGGCCGGATCGCAAGGTGCGCGGCGCGGTGCACATCGTGCTCAGCCGTGACGTGGCAGCGGGTGCCGCCGTGCGCCTGCGCGTCGGCGCGCGCGATTTCGCGCTGATCGCCAAGGGGCGCAACGCCTGGGGGGCGGATGCCCAGATGGATGCCAGCATTGTCGCCGCCTTGCGCTCGGCAAGCACGATGCGCGTGACCGCGCGCGGCCCGCAGGGCGCCTTTACCGATCGCTATGCGCTGGCAGGCGCAGCCACGGCCATCGACGCGGCGAGCGTCGGCTGTGCCACGCGCGCATCCTGACTGGCCAAACCGCGCAAGCGCGCGTATAGGCGCGGCCAATCATGGCCGATACTGCTCTCATGTCGATCCCGGGACTTGTGGACCCGGTTCCCGCCGCGCGTGACATCACGCCGCGCGCCGATGGCCGTGTCGATCTGATCGGCCTGCCCCGCCCGCGTATCCGCGAGCTGTTCGAAGAAGCCGGGCTGGATGCCAAGCAAGCCAAGCTGCGCGCCAAGCAGGTGTTCCACTGGCTCTACCACCGCGGCGTCACGGATTTTGACGCGATGACCGATATCGCCAAGACGATGCGCCCGTGGCTGGCGGAACGCTTTGTGATCGGTCGTCCGCAGGTGGTCGAAGCACAGCATTCGACCGATGGCACCCGCAAGTGGCTCCTGCGCACCGATGATGGCCATGATTTCGAAATGGTGTTCATCCCCGATGAAGCGCGCGGCACGCTCTGCGTGTCCAGTCAGGTCGGGTGCACGCTGAATTGCTCCTTCTGCCACACCGGCACGATGAAGCTGGTACGCAACCTCACGCCCGGTGAGATTGTCGGGCAGGTGATGCTGGCGCGCGATGCCTTGGGCGAATGGCCCAAGGGCTCGATGGCGGGCGGCGAGGATGAAGACGACGAGGCGGGCCACTACACCGCCGATGGCCGGTTGCTCACCAACATCGTGATGATGGGCATGGGCGAGCCGCTCTATAATTTTGATCACGTGCGCGATGCGCTGACGCTGGTGATGGATGGCGATGGCCTCGCCCTGTCGAAGCGGCGCATCACGCTGTCGACCAGCGGCGTCATTCCGATGATGGAACGCTGCGGCGCAGAAATCGGCGTGAACCTTGCCGTCTCGCTGCATGGCGTGCGCAAGGACGTCCGCGACGAGTTGGTGCCGCTCAACAAGAAATACGGCATCGAGCAGCTTTTGCAGGCCTGCGCGGATTACCCCGGTGCCTCCAACGCGCGGCGCATCACATTTGAATATGTGATGATCAAGGACAAGAACGACAGCGACGAGGACGCGCGCGAGCTGGTCCGGCTGCTCAAGGCCTATAACCTGCCGGCCAAGGTCAATCTGATCCCGTTCAATCCCTGGCCGGGTGCGGGTTATGAATGTTCGACGCCCGAGCGGATCCGGCGCTTTTCCGATATTGTGTTCGAAGGCGGGATCTCCGCACCCGTGCGGACCCCGCGCGGGCGCGATATTGATGCCGCTTGCGGGCAATTGAAGACCGCGGCGGAAAAGAAGAGCCGTGCCCAGCGTGATCGCGAAGCGGCCGAAGCTGCTGCGGCGCCTGCTGCTGCCGGCTGATGGCCGCGCCGCTCGTCCGCACCATTGAAGCCGTCTGCACCGGCACCGCACGCCCGTTTAATGGCGCAGAATTGAGCGCGATCGCGAAATATCCGCGCGATGAGCGGGTTCAAGTCCTTACAAGCGGGCTCGCCCCCGATGAACAGGCGGACAGGCGCCATCACGGTGGGCCGGATATGGCGGTGCATCTCTACCCGCTTGATCATCACAGCTACTGGCGCGCACAGATTGGCGCTCATGATCTGCTCGACCAGCCCGGTGCATTCGGCTCGAATCTGGCGGTCAGCGGCGTGACCGAAGAGGCGGTGCATATCGGGGATCGGTTCCGGCTTGGGACTGCGCTGGTCGAGATCAGCCAACCGCGCAAACCCTGCTGGAAGATCGAGCATCGGTTTGGCCACAAGGGCATGGTCGCCCGGATCGTCGAAACGGCGCGCTGCGGCTGGTATTTCCGCGTGATCGAAGCGGGCGACGTGGCCGCGGGCGACCAGCTGGAACGTGTCAGCCTTGGAGACACGCGGTGGCATGTGGCGCGCGCGTTCCACGTTCTCCATGGCAGCGGCGCGCAGCCGAGCGACTTGGCCGAGCTGGCTCAAGTCCCCGCGCTTAGCGCCGAAATGCGCGCCCGGGCGGCAGCCAAGAGCGCAACCTAGCGGCTCGGCGCGCGTAGCCCACGGGCTGTCGTACCTGACAGTTTCCCGACAGATCGTTCATCCTGCGTTCGAGGAACCTGAACGAAAAGAGTGGGGCTCCCCGAAGGAGCCGCCACAAGGAAACGCATCATGAAACACCTTGCTCTAATCGTCGCTGCCGGCTCGATGGCAGTCGTTGCCGCACCGGCGCAGGCCGCCGAACTGCCGGTTGCTCCGGCAGCAAGTGCGTCGCTGTTTGCCGGCTTCAACCCCGGTGCTCCTGCACTGTCGCCCCATGTCGCCTATCACGACGACGATTGGGATGATGATCGCCGCCGCTGGCGCGGGCGTGATGATCGTCGCTGGCGCGATGATCGCCGCTGGGATCGGGGCCGCGATGACTATTGGCGCGATGATCGCGGACGCTGGCGGTGCCGCCGCAATGACGGCACGGTTGGCCTGCTGGTCGGGGCCGGGGTTGGCGCCCTTCTCGGCCGCACGATTGACACCCGCGGCGACCGCACTCTCGGCACCGTACTCGGCGCGGTCGGCGGCGGCTTGCTCGGCCGGGAAGTCGATCGCGGCGACGTGCGCTGCCGCTGATAGGGCGTAACCCTTCGGCGCAAGGATCAGGCATGGCGTGTGGCGCATGGGCACGCACGCCATGCCGATCCACCCCGTACGGAAATCGATGCCGGCCGCAAAGCACTGCACTGTCCTGACCATTCAGCGCGCGCACCCAACAACCCACCGCAGTCCGGGCAATCCCAACAAACCGTTCATCCAGCATTCGTGTCGGCTGAATACCTTGTCCCCACTCGCCCCCAATGAATGAAATCAGGGATAGAATAATGAAGACCTTTTCGTTTCTCGCCATCGCCGCTCCGGCCATGGCTCTCGCCTTGCCCGCCCTCCCCGCACAGGCCGCTGAATTGCTACGTGCGCCGCTGGCATCGTTGAGCGCGGACAGCTTTGCCTCGCCCGAAGCGAGCGCGCTTGCGGGGCTTGAAATTGCCGAACATCGCAAGGGCAAGCGTGGCCGGATCTATGATGATCGTGGTCGCTATCGGGAACCACGTCGCTTGGGTCGCAATGATCGCGTGTGGCGCGGCGATGATGGCCGCTGGCGCTGCCGCCGCGACAATGGTACCACCGGTCTGATTATCGGTGCGGGTGCCGGCGCGCTGCTTGGCCGCGCAATCGACACCGAGGGCGACCGCGCTTTGGGCACGGTGCTGGGTGCGGTCGGCGGTGGCCTTATCGGCCGCGAGATTGACCGCAGCGATATCCGCTGCCGTTAAGCGCGAGGCGAGGCGCTGCGGGTGTTCCCCATTCCGCAACGCCTCGTCCCTTTTTGAGGATGCATCGCCGATTGCCGGGCGCTTGCCGCTTTGGTAGTCTCGCCGGGTGACACCCCGCGCTATCCCCCCGATCATGGCATGACCCGCCCCGCAGTTCTGGTAACCGGCGGGGCAACCCGGATTGGCGCTGCGCTGGTGCGCGGCTTTGCGGCAGCGGGCTGGCATACCATCATTCATTATCGCAGCTCGGCGACAGAGGCCGATGCTCTCGCCGCAACCCTGCCCTCTGCCGAAACCATCGCCTGCAATCTTGCCGATGATGAAGCAGCCGTGGCGATGATCCGCGAACTGGCCGGACGGCTGCCCGATTGGCGGTGCCTGATCAATTCGGCTTCGGTGTTCGATTATGACAGTGTGCAAGGGCTCGATCCGGCAATCTTTCGCGAGGCCATGCAGGTCAACGCGCTGGCCCCTGCCCGCATGGCGCAGGCCTATCTTGCCCACGCGCGCAGCGCCGCGCAGCGGGCGGTGATCCAGATCACCGATATGAAGCTCGACAATCCCAATCCCGATTTCTTTAGCTACACCATGTCCAAGCACGCGCTTGCCTCGACCATCGCGATGCTGGCGAAGGGCCACGCCGCCGACCCCGGCGCGCGCATCTATGGCATCGCGCCGGGCGCGATCCTCGCCAGCCATGATCAGAGCGAAGACGAAACCGAAGTCTCGCACCGGCTCAACCTGCTCGGGCGCAAGACCGGGCCGGACGAAATCGTCGCCGCCGCGCTGTTTTTGGCAAGCGGGGTGATGAAAAGCGGGCAAAGCCTGTTCATCGACAGCGGCCAGCACCTGCTGGACCAACCGCGTGATGTGATCTGGCTGGCGCGGGAACAGGCGGCAGCCGCCGGGGCGGCCGCGTGAAGCGCCACGCGCTCTCCACCAGGCTATGGCACTGGATCAATGCGGGCGCGCTCATCATCCTGTTCATGTCGGGGCTGACGATCTCGAATGCGCACCGCTCGCTTTACTGGGGGGATTACGGCTTTGATCCGGGTGATGCCTGGCTCAACGTGATGCGCTTTCCCGGCTGGTTGACCCTGCCCGCTCGCTACAACCTTGCCGCCGCGCGCGATTGGCACAACACCGCCGCGTGGGTGTTTGCTCTCGGCCTGTTGATCATCTGGGTCGCCATGCTGGCCAATGGCCATTTCCGCCGCGACCTTGCCACCGGCCAGCGCGACTGGCGGCTTGGTGCTTGGCGCGAGGCGCTGGCAAGCCATCGCAGCAAGGGCCATGATCACGCGCGGGCGCCCTATAACGCGCTGCAAAAGATCGCCTATTGTGCAGTTTTCGGCCTGATGCTGCCGCTGATGGTGGCAACAGGCCTCGCGATGAGCCCCGGCTTCGAGCCTGCAGCCCCGTGGCTGATCGATGCGCTCGGCGGACGACAAAGCGCGCGCTCGCTCCATTTCATCACCACCTGGGCGCTGGTTGGCTTTGCCATCGGCCATGTGCTGCTGACCCTGATTTCTGGCCCGCTGCGCCTGATCGGCACGATGCTGCACGGCGGCACCCGCGAAGGGGCACGGACATGACATCCATCAACCGTCGCGGGCTGCTCGCCGGGCTTGGCGCGCTCGGCGCGGGCGCATGCAGCGATCTCCACAAGAACGAGACCGCACAAGACGCCTTCCGCACCGCCGAAGAATGGCACCGCGCCGGGCACCGGATGCTTGCCGGGCGCGAGCGGCTGGCCCCCGAATATGCCCCGCATGAACGCTCGCCCGATATCAGGGGCAATGGCTCGCTGACAGTCGACAGTCCGTTCTATCGCGAGCAATCGGCCAGCGGCTTTCCGGCATGGCGGCTCGCGGTGAGCGGGCTTGTCAGGACACCGCTCAGCCTGTCGCTGGAGGACATTCGCGCGCTTCCGCAACGCACCCAGATCACGCGGCACGATTGCGTCGAGGGATGGAGCGCGATTGCCGAGTGGCGCGGGCCGCAGCTTGGCAGCGTGCTTGATGCGGCAGGCCTTGCCCCAGAAGCCAACTTCATCGTGTTCCGCTGCGCCGATGAACTTTATGGCCGCGCCTATTACGAGAGTATCGATCTTGTCGATGCCTATCACCCGCAAACGATCATCGCGCATGAATTGAACGGCGCGCCGCTGCCCGAAAAAAACGGCGCGCCGCTGCGGATGCGGATCGAGCGGCATCTCGGTTACAAACACGCCAAATATCTCACCGCGATCGAGGCGGTGGCGAGCCTTGATGATATTGGCGCAGGCAAAGGCGGGTTCTGGGAAGACCTTGCCGGTTATCAATGGTATGCGGGTATCTAATCGGGATAGAGCCGCAGCATCGTGTGCCAATCGGCGGCAAGGATTTCCTCCAGCACCGCCAGATCAATATCCGCCAGCTTGTTGACATAAAGACAGCTCTTGCCCGCGCTGTGTTTGCCCAGCCGCGCCAAGGCCTCAGCCCGATCACCGTCGGCAAGATCATCGCAATAGCCGCCCATCAGATAGAGCGAATGCTTGGCCTTGCGCGGGCTGAACCCGGTGCGCATCCAGTGCACCTTGCGCCCGCTGGCATAGGTGGTGTGATATTCTCCGTAGCCAATGATGCTTGGCCCCCACAGGCGCGGCTCGGCGCCGGTTACCCGGCGAAACAGCGCATCGAGGAGCGCGGCCTCCTCGCGCTTGCCGGCCGGTTCGACGCTGTCGAGAAACGCCGTGACCGAGGCATCGGTTGCCCTCGTCTTTGGCTCTGCCATGGCCCCTCCTCTGCCAAGCCATGATGATTGCGATTAACGCACGCTCGGCTATCACCCTCTTGCGAACATCCCCGAAAGGATCCCCATGAGCAAGCAGCTTCTCGACCGATTTCTCTCGCGCGGTGTCCGGCAAGGGCGGCTCGGCGTGGTCTTCGCCGATGGCAGCGCCGTAACCTATGGCACGGCCGCGGCGGGATTTCCGGATATCGTGATCCGCTTTGCCGATGATCGGGTGCCGCGCGACATCGTGATGGACCCACGTTTGGGGGCAGCCGAGGCCTTCATGGATGGTCGCCTGATCATCACCGAAGGCGATGTGATGGGGCTTATCGGTCTGCTGCGCGCCAATTCGGCCTGGGATCAGGGCGGCGAGATTGACTCGCCGAAATTGTGGCGCGGCCTTCTCAACCGCGCGAGTTTCGCGGCGGAACAGATCAACTCGGCGATCGCTTCCAAGCGCAATGTGGCCCATCATTACGACATCGGCAACGCGCTCTATGCGCTGATGCTTGATGAGGAGCACTGGCAATATTCCTGTGCCTATTGGCCGCGCGCAGACATGACCTTGGGCGAAGCGCAGACGGCCAAGCTCGCGCATATCGCGGCCAAACTGGCGATCAAGCCGGGCAACACCGTACTCGATATCGGCTGCGGCTGGGGCGGCATGGCGATCTACCTCGCGAAGGCCTATGATGTGCGCGTGACCGGCATCACCCTGTCCGAGGAACAGGCCGCTCTTGCCCGCGAAAAAGTCGCCGCGGCAGGCCTTGCTGACCGGGTGAGCATCGAGCTGGTCGATTACCGCGATTTTGCCGCCGCTGGCCGCCGGTTTGACCGGATCGTTTCGGTCGGCATGTTCGAACATGTCGGACAGGCCCAATTCGAAACCTTCTTCAAGGCCTGCGCCAATATTCTCGCCGATGATGGCGTCATGCTGCTGCATACGATTGGCAGACTGGGCGAGCCGGGGACGACCGATGCCTTCACCCGGAAATACATCTTCCCCGGCGGCTACATCCCGGCACTGTCTGAAACGCTCAAGGCCTCGGAAAAATATCGCCTGATTGCCAGCGATATCGAAAATCTGCGGCTCCATTACGGGCGCACCTTGCGCCAATGGTATGCCAATTGCGAAGCCAACCGCGACACAATCATCGCCATGTATGACGAACGTTTCTACCGCATGTGGACCTTTTACCTCGCAGGCGCAGCCACGGTCTTCGAACATGGCAGCATGTGCAATTACCAGATCCAGTATGTGCGCAGCCGCCGCGCCTTGCCGATCACCCGCGATTATCTTGCCGCCGAGGAAGCGCGCCTGCTCAAAACCTAGCCGGCGCGCACCCCGGATCAGCGCATCGCCAGCAGTTTAACCGGCCCGTGATCATCGGTGTGATCCCCATGGCGATGGTGCAGGCGTCCATCATGGATGAAATCCATGTGCGCGCCGTGCTGCACCATGGCGTGTTCTTCGCCATCATGGCCGTGGGCGTGCGCATCGCTGGTGACGCGCGCAACCAGTTCTTCGGCCGCAGGATTGGCAGCGCTCACTTCGATCGCGTGTTCGTCCACATGGCCATCGTGGCCGTGGTGCAGATGGCCATCATGCAGGTAATCAACATGCCCGCCATGATCGAGCGCGGCATGGCCACAGCTTGCGCCATGCGCGTGGCTATCATGCGCGGCATGGATCACCTCATGCGCGGCAAGCGGTGCGGCCAGCAGGGGTAATGCGCTAAGGGGAACAAGGAATCGTGTCATGGCCAAAGCCCTCCAAACAATCGATCCCGCGTGCGCCATAGCATATCTTTCGCGCTTCGTCGCATAAATTATGATGATACTTTAATACATTACTGCTCGCAAAAGGTTGGACGATGCTGCTCCATTGCGCGCGTGGCCCTGCGCTGATAGGGGCGCCCCGCGCAGTTCAGTCCCAAGGAACCCCCATGGCCCAGCCCCAGAAAGTTGTCCTCGCCTATTCGGGCGGTCTCGATACCAGCGTCATCGCTAAATGGCTGAGCGTGGAGCGTGGGCTTGAGGTGGTGACCTTCACCGCCGATCTGGGGCAAGGCGAGGAAATCGAACCCGCCCGCGCCAAGGCCAAGGCGATGGGAATCCCTGACAATCACATCTTCATCGAAGATCTGCGCGAGGAATTCGTGCGCGATTTCGTCTTCCCGATGATGCGCGCCAATGCCCGTTATGAGGGCGATTATCTGCTCGGCACCAGCATCGCCCGCCCGCTGATTTCCAAGCGCCTCGTCGAGATCGCGCATCAGACCGGCGCCGACTTCATCGCTCACGGCGCGACCGGCAAGGGCAATGATCAGGTGCGCTTCGAACTCAGCGCCTATGCGCTCGATCCCGACATCAAGGTGATCGCCCCGTGGCGCGAATGGGACTTGACCTCCCGCACCGCGCTGATCGCCTGGGCCGAGGCGCACCAGATTCAGGTGCCCAAGGATAAGCGCGGCGACAGCCCGTTCTCCACCGACGCGAACCTCCTCCACACCTCGTCCGAGGGCAAGGTGCTCGAGGATCCGTGGGAGGAAACCCCCGACTACGTTTACAGCCGCACGGTCAATCCGGAAGACGCGCCGGATCAGCCGGAATACATCACGGTCGATTTCGAGAAGGGTGACGGCGTTGCCCTGAACGGCGAGGCGATGAGCCCCGCCACGCTGCTGGCCGCGCTCAACGAACTCGGCCGCAAGCACGGCATCGGGCGGCTCGATCTCGTCGAGAACCGCTTTGTCGGCATGAAGAGCCGCGGGATGTATGAAACGCCGGGCGGCGAGATCTATGCTCGCGCCCATCGCGGGATCGAGCAGATCACGCTGGATCGCGGCGCCGCGCATCTCAAGGATGAGCTGATGCCGGGCTATGCGGAGTTGATCTACAACGGCTTCTGGTTCTCGCCCGAGCGTGAGATGCTCCAGGCCGCGATCGACCACTCGCAGGACAAGGTGACCGGCACGGTGCGGCTCAAGCTCTACAAGGGGCTGGCGAGCGTGGTGGGCCGCAAGTCGCCCTACTCGCTCTATTCCGAAGCCCACGTCACCTTCGAGGATGACGCCGGGGCCTATGACCAGAAGGACGCCGAAGGCTTCATCAAGCTCAACGGCCTGCGCCTGCGCCTGCTTTCGCGCCGCAACCGCGACGCGTGACGCGAGTCGCGCCGCGTTCGGGATTGGATTTGCCCTCTAAATAGACGCTTTGAGCCCGGTTGCGTTCCTGGTTCCGCCAGTCTTTACAACAAATGCGACAAGGCGTTGACTTATCCACTTCTGTCCACAGGCAAACTGGGGAAAAGTGGATAACTTGGGGTTGTACAGCTTGCCAGATCGCCGGTTGAGGCGCACTTTCAAGCTGTCTTCGGGACAAAAGATCGCTGGAACGAAAAGCCGCAAGGCCCTGATACGGAAGGATTTTATGTATCGAAGATGGCGGTGACTGCTGTCCCCGCGCACGTCTTGAGACGGCATGCAGGATGCTTCGGCCCAATGCAAGTCGACCATTCTCGGGACGGGTGTGAAGCAGGGTCACCGGACAGGTTGCAGGCCTGGTTGGATAATCATGTGAGTGAAGGCTTCGGCTGACATTCGGCAAGGGTTTCCAGCCACACAGGCAGGCAGTCTCGGCCAAGCGACGGCTTTGATAGCGACGGGAACGGGCCTCGGCTCTGACCATACGCTGGGAAGCGGGAGCGAAAGCCGGATGCCGGCGCGAGCGCCGGTGACAAATCTCTGGCAAGGCCAGCCGCAAGGCCGGGCAGCGAGAGGCTAGACATCGGGCGCCAAGCATGGCCCCACGCGGATGATGCGGAAGGTTCGCCGGACGCCACACGAGCGAGGGTCATCCACACGCCGGTGAGAGTGGGGTCGGCAGCAATGCCGGCCCCATTTGCATTAACGGACCGTTTTTCCTCGCCATTTCAGCGTCTCACCTGCCTTTACCATTCCCGCGCAGACCATAACAGGACTGGCTTACCACGAGTCGCGGCGCCATCGCGAGGCTTTTGCTGGGCTTGCCGCCGCCCGTTTCATCCACAGGCCAAACTCATTTCACCGCATTTGTGCCACGCCTCACAGGTGAGTTGCATGGCACGCACGATGATCCGCGCCGCCGATTTGCCTTCGCCGCCGGGCCGGATCATGGCGATCCCACTATGCACGCCCAGCCTTCATCATCCACCCGCGTCGTGCGCCCGCTCCGCCATATGGTGTTGTTAGCCTGTGCGGCCTGTGTCCCGCTTTCGGGCCTGAGCGCCTCGGCCGGGGCTGATGACAGCGCGGTTGAGAGCTTCGTGCCGCCTGCCAGCGAGCAGGTCGTCGACATCGCCGCGCCAGCTCTTCCTGCCGCCCGCGCGATCGCCGGTGGCAGCGCGTCATACTATGCCGCCAAGTTCGAAGGCCGCCGCACGGCGAGCGGCGAGCCCTACCGGGCTGCCGAACTCACTGCGGCGCACCGCTCCCTTCCCTTTGGCAGCCTCGTGCGCGTGACGAACCCGTCCAACGGCAAAAGCGTGACTGTCCGTATCAATGATCGCGGCCCCTTCACCGCAGGTCGCGTGATCGATGTCAGCCGCACAGCGGCACAGGAACTCGGGCTGATTGCCCGCGGCCATGCCCCGGTCGAGCTTGAAGTGCTGGAAGACTAAGCTTTCTGCTGCGGGGCTTGCACCCCGATATTTCCCCGTTAGGTAACCCCTCTTTCCCGAGCGCCAAGCAGCATCGGGCTATCATGGTTTTGTGCGGGGGCACACACGGCTTTGACGCTCTGGCTGATCCTTTTCTATGTCGCTGCGCAAGTCATGCTCGCCATCTGGGCCGGGCGCGGTGCGCGCTCGGATGCCGATTATCTCGTTGCCGGACGCCGGCTAGGCCCTTTTGCCGTCGCGATGTCGGTTTTCGCCACCTGGTTCGCCTCAGAAAGCCTGATCGCCACGTCGGGTGATGTGGCGCGCGACGGGCTGGCTGGCGCGCGGGCAGAGCCCTTTGCCTATGCCATCGGCATCTTCGCCATCGGCTTCTACTTCGCCCACCGGTTGCGCGCGGGCGGTTACATCACGATTGCCGATTTCCTGCGCGAGCGCTTCGGGCCGGGCACTGAAAGCCTTGCCGCCGTGGTGATCGCCTTGAGCGCCACCACTTGGTCCGCCGCGCAGCTCTTCGCTTTCGCCACCATTCTTGTCAGCGCCTCTCCGCTCGATTTCGCGACGGCACTGGCCGCGGCCACGCTGGTGGTAATGACCTACACCCTGTTCGGCGGGCTCGCGGGCGACGTCTGGACTGATGTTGTCCAAGGCGCGATCATGATTGTCGGCATCGCGATCCTGCTCGGCCTGATGATTGCGGCTTTCGGCGGGATTGGGCCGACCCTCGCCGCTGCCTCGCCAGCCAGCTTCACCTTCACTGTTCCGGGCGAAAGCTGGGCCGATGGGATCGAGTTGTGGCTCATCCCGATCATCGGCACCATGGTCAGCCAGGAAGCGATCGCCCGCACCCTCGCCGCGCGCTCGCCCGACATTGCGCGCAAGGGTGCGCTGGCGGGCGGCGCGATTTACCTCACCGCCGGGCTCATTCCGGTCAGCTTCGGGCTGTTCGGCCCTGCCCTTGCCCCGATACTCGGGATCACGTTTGGCGAAGGTGAAGCTTTTCTGCCCAGTCTTGCCGAGGCGCTGTTCCCGCCCTGGCTCTACATCATCTTCACCGGGGCGCTGATTTCGGCGATCCTTTCCTCGGTAGACTCCGCCCTGCTCGCGGTTTCGGGCGTGGTGACGGAAAGCGGATACCGCCGCCTGGCCCCCCAGGCCTCGCCGGTCGCGCTGCTGCGCGCCGCGCGCACCGCAACCGTGCTGGCGGCGTTCGTGGCGGCACTGCTCGCCGCACAAGGCGAAAGCCTGCGCAATCTCGTGCTCGATGCCGGTGCCATCGCGGCGGTGCTCGCGGTGCCGATCATTGCCGGGCTGGCGGGTCTTTCCCGATCGGGCCGCGCCGCCATCGCCGCGATCCTCACCCAAGGGACGGTGCTGGCGATCGGGGACTGGTGGCTTGGCATTGACGGCGCCTTCCTGTTGATGCTCACCAGCGGCATCACGGTGTTCGCGCTGTTTGCCCTTGCCGAACGGCGCAGCGCACCCTCGGCAGCCGAAGGGTAAGCGCTACACAAGGTCTTGGCGACACGGCGCTTTCGCATTATGCGCCGCCCACGCCTTCCCCCGAGGCGTGCCCACCCCCAAACCAGAGACACCCCGATGCGCCATATCCTGCTTGCCTCGCTTGCCCTCGCCGCGACGACGACTGCCGCGACCCCAGCCCTTGCCCAGCAAGGCCCGGCGCCCGGCGTTCCCACCACCATCGAGGGCCAGCGACAGGCACCGCCACAGCAAGCCGATCTCACGCTCACCATCGGCTTTGCCCCGGTGCTTTCGCCCGCATGGCAAGGCAGCACGGATTATGCACTGTCGATCTTCCCCGACATCCGCCTGAACTACAAGGACGACCTCTTCTTCTCCGTCCCCGATGGCCTCGGCTGGAACGCGGTGAACCGGAACAACTGGAAGATCGGCCCGCTCGCCAAGCTGCGCTTCGGCCGCAACGAGGATAATGGCGGCTCGCCCTTTCTCATCGCCGGCGGTTCCGATGCCCTGCAAGGCATGGGCGATGTCGATCTCGCGCTCGAGTTCGGTGGCTTTGTCCAGAAGGGCTTCGTGAACAACCAGCTGCGCGCCCGCGCCGAAGTCCGTCAGGGCACCGGCGGGCACGAAGGTGTGGTGGCCGATACCAACCTGTCGTGGAACGGCAT
This sequence comes from Erythrobacter epiphyticus, assembly GCF_034653295.1. Classification (NCBI taxonomy): domain Bacteria; kingdom Pseudomonadati; phylum Pseudomonadota; class Alphaproteobacteria; order Sphingomonadales; family Erythrobacteraceae; genus Erythrobacter; species Erythrobacter epiphyticus. Next base: position 381,179 of record NZ_JAYEEU010000009.1, read on the forward strand.
GAAGCGCGACCGCAGCCTGCTCTACAGCGCCGGGGTGCGGGCAACCTGGGCAAGCAGCGACTACACCAACGCCTATTTCGGCGTGAACGCGCTGCAATCGGCCGCCACCGGCCTTGCCCCGTTCCGCACCGGCAGCGGGCTGGTGAGCGCCGGGGTCAATGCCTCGCTCACCAAGCCGCTCGGCCGGTTCGGGCGCGATGGCGCGGTGACATTGTTCACCAGCTATGACCGGCTTGGCGATGTCGTGGCAGATTCCACCCTCATCCGCGAACGCGGCGAGCGTAACCAATTCACGCTCGGCCTCGCCTATGGCTATCGCTTCGGGCTGTAACCGCGAAGGCCGATCCGTTCCGCGTCACCGCGCCTTGCCGGTGTGATGGAGACAGTTGAGACACTGTTATAGGCGCAAAAACCGGCCGTCCGCTCCGCCGCTCAATCCGCCGGATCATCACCCGGCGGGAGCGGCGCCAGCCGGATCGGACGCAGCCGCTGCAGCAGTGCGAGTTCCGCTTCGAAATCGCCGAGCGTGCGCTGTACCCGGTGGGTGTTTTCGAGCCGATCGAGCCGCCCGAGATGCGCCAGCAGCAGCCGCGCATCATAGCGCGTGCGGGTGGCGACTTCCTCGCCATGATAGAACACGCTTTCGGACACGCCGTTGAGCGCGCGATCGGCGAGCACGTCTTCCACCTGCGGGCGGGCAAGCACGAGCGCGGCATCCCAGAGCAAGCGGAACGTCTCGCAAGCGCGGCGCATCCGGTAGAGATGGGCGCGGCTGACCCCGATGCGCTGCGCCGCCGCGCGGACATTGCCCCAGCGCGCCAGTTCTTCGATGAATTCGGCCTGCAAAGCGCGGGTGAGCGGGCGATCGGCCTTGCGCGCGCTCAGCGCCGGATCAGGCACGAGCGCGGCGGCGGCGGCGGGAGCGGTGGCGGGGTTTTCAGCAGGCGTCGTGGCGGGCGGGGCGGGATCGGACATCGCGGGCGGCTCCTTCAAAGGGACGGAGAGGGCACAGGGCCGCCGATGCTAGCAAACGCGGGGGTGAGTAGGAAAATGGGGAGTGGGGGTGTGTGAGGGGACGCAAGGCCGACGCCTGCGCGGGAGGGGATGCTGGGGGTGGGGGTGTAGGAAATACAAAACAAGCCATCACTGCCAGAAGCCAACGTACGTGTTAACTCACGCGAGCCTTATCCACTCAAACAAGGATAGGCATTTTTCTCGTGGAAAAACATGCACATGGTCCTAGCAAGTCGGATCCTTGTAAACTATCTGAGTTAACGCCTAGACCACGCCTGGCGCCAAAAAGATAAGAGTCTCTCCTGTAAATGTCTGATTTAGGTATATTTTATGGAATATTCGATTGAGATTGATGCGTCCCGCGGCCTTGTCAAGGCGAGCGGAGATAAAGACTTCGTTATGTCTGTAATCGACAGGTACGACTCCCTGATGGCGCATAGAAAGCCCGCGCCTGCGGTTGGGGAAGCGGCACCCCACACTCCTTCAACCTCTCTCGGCAATCAGCCGAATAGTCCCGCAGTCGGTGGCCAAAATCTTGACGACTTTGGAAGCGTCTATGACGTGACCGAAGGGAAGGTCAGGATCATTACTTCAGTTCCCGGCAACACCCAAGCCGCCAAGGCCAAGAACCTTTGCCTTCTGTTCCTGTTTGCGAAGCTCAAGCTGGGACACGAGATTATTCCTAATGAAGAGGTTCGAGAAGTATGCAAAGATCATGCCGTGTATGATCCGACCAATTTTGCCTCTCAAATGAAAGGGCAGAAAAAATTTGTGATCGCTAGCGGAACTAAGGGTAGCCCGAATTTTACTCTTAAGCTGACCGTTCCCGGAAGAAAAGCAGCCGAAGAACTTGCGCGATCATTGGAAAGCGCTACGTGAAAATTCACGCGGGTTCTCTTTTTGGGGAGATACCTCAGTCGTTGCGTGACGAACTGCTGGGCGAATACCAGCAGATCGTCACCAACTATTATGAGGGTGGATGGGGAGCTTCAGAGCTTTCGGCCGGCAGATTCTGCGAAGTCGCCTACACGATCATACGCGGCCGAGCAGATGGAAGTTATCCATTAAAGGGCGCGAAGCCACACCCCTTCGACCAAAAATGTCGGGCGCTTGAAACGGAAACACGGCTGGAGCGCGGCCTCAGGTTGCTGGCGGCGCGCATTTTGCCAGCTCTGTATGAAATCAGGAACAATCGGGACAGCGGGCACGTTGGAGCCGAAGTGAATTCCAATCAAATGGACTCTTCGTTCGCATTGTCGGCTTCAAGTTGGATTCTTGGCGAATTAATCAGAGTTTTCCACAATACGACAACCGAATTGGCAGAAGAGGCCGTTAGGCAAATCTCTGAAATTCGTACGCCAGCCATCTGGACAAATGGCAGCGTGAGGCGTGTCTTAAAGGATGGCTTGAAACTCGAAGAAGAAATTCTTCTTTTGGTCGCCTCATCGGGAGGATGCTCTATTTCAAATTTAGCTGATTGGAGTGGCAACGCAAACCGTTCGTATATCCTCAAGATTCTTAAAAAACTTCATGACAACCGGCTGGTCGAAGCCGCTGACTTAGATAACATTCATTCGACCCCCAAGGCGGCGGCTGTCGTGCGAGAACTGATTGAGCGATAGCGCTCTTTGCGCCGCCCTTTCCTCTGCGGCCTCTGCGTGAAACCCTTGTACGCTGCGCTTGGGGCTTGGGCGTTCCCTTAATCCGGCGAGGTACACCCACCCCCAGCACCGATACCTGCCCCGGCGAAGGCCGGGGTCAAGGGAGGGGGGAAAGGAAAGCCGCGCCGCCCTCTTCGTGTCTTTGTGGCTTCGTGTGAGCCAAAGCCGGGGTCTGTTACACTCTGAGGGGCGTTCGGATCAGCCTCGCCTGCCCCTCCACCATCCTGCGGATGGTCCCCCTCCCCTCGCAGGGGAGGATTGCGCCTGCCCCTCCATGATCCCGGATCAGGTCCGGGATGGTCCCCCTCCCGGGTTCCGGGGAGGATTACTTCGCCAACAACGGCGCCAGATACTGCCCCGTAAACGACCGCGGTTCCTTTACCACCTGCTCGGGCGTGCCGGTCGCGACGATCTCCCCGCCCCTCACCCCGCCTTCCGGACCGAGGTCGATGATCCAGTCGGCGGTCTTGATCACGTCGAGGTTGTGCTCGATCACCACGACCGAGTTGCCGCCCTCCACCAACCGGTGCAGCACTTCGAGCAGCTTGCGCACATCCTCGAAGTGCAGGCCCGTGGTCGGCTCGTCGAGGATGTAGAGCGTCTGCCCGGTCGAGCGGCGCGCGAGTTCCTTGGCGAGCTTCACCCGCTGCGCCTCGCCGCCCGATAGCGTTGTCGCCTGCTGGCCGACCTTGACGTAGCCGAGGCCGACCTCGTTCAGCATCCGCATCTTCTCGCGGATCGGGGGGACGGCCTTGAAGAACTCCTCGGCGTCCTCGATCGTCATGTCGAGCACGTCGGCGATCGAGTGGCCCTTGAACTTCACCTCGAGCGTCTCGCGGTTGTAGCGCTTGCCGTGGCATTCCTCGCAGGTGACGTAGACGTCGGGGAGGAAGTGCATCTCGATCTTGATGAGGCCGTCGCCCTGGCAGGTCTCGCAGCGGCCGCCCTTGACGTTGAAGGAGAAGCGCCCCGGCTTGTAGCCGCGCGCGAGGCTTTCGGGCAGGCCCGCGAACCAGTCGCGGATCTGGGTGAAGGCGCCGGTATAGGTCGCGGGGTTCGAACGCGGGGTGCGGCCGATGGGCGACTGGTCGATCTCGATGACCTTGTCGCAGTGCTGGAGGCCCGTGATTTCATCATGCGCGCCCGCGATCACCCGCGCGCCGTTGAGCACGCGCGCCGCGCCCGCTTGCAGCGTGTCGATGGTGAGCGAGGATTTGCCCGAGCCGGAGACCCCGGTGATGCAGGTGAAGGTGCCGAGCGGGATCTTGGCCGTCACGCCCTTGAGGTTATTGGCGCGCGCGTTCTTGACCACGATGTGCTTGCCATTGCCCTTGCGGCGCTTGGCCGGCACGTCGATCTTGCGCTTGCCGGTGAGGTAATCGGCGGTGAGGCTGCCCTTGGCCTTGAGGATCTGCTTGAGGTTGCCTTGCGCCACCACCTCGCCGCCATGCACCCCCGCGCCGGGGCCGAGATCAACGATATGGTCGGCGGCGCGGATCGCGTCCTCATCATGCTCGACGACGATCACCGTGTTGCCGAGGTCGCGCAGGCGCTTCAGCGTTTCGAGCAGGCGGTCATTGTCGCGCTGGTGGAGGCCGATGCTGGGCTCGTCGAGCACGTAGAGCACGCCCGACAGCCCGCTCCCGATCTGCGAGGCCAAGCGGATACGCTGGCTCTCCCCGCCCGAGAGCGTGCCGCTGGTGCGATCAAGGTTGAGGTAGTCGAGCCCGACATTGTCGAGGAAGCCGAGCCGCTCGTTGATCTCCTTGAGGATCGCCTTGGCGATCTGCGACTGCTGCGGGGTGAGCTGCGCGTCGAGGCCGAGGAACCACGCCTTGGCATCGGCAACGCTCATCTGCACGGGCGTGGCGATATCCGTGCCCGCGATCTTCACCGAGAGCGCCTTTTCATTGAGCCGCTTGCCGCCGCAGGTCTCGCAGGGCTGCGCGGTCTGATACTTGGCGAGCTCCTCCTGCATCCACGCGCTTTCGGTTTGCATCATCCGGCGGTTGAGGTTGCCGATGACGCCTTCGAAGGCCTTGTTGACAGTGTATTCGCGGCGCCCGTCCTTGAAGGTCAGCGGCACCGCCATCCCGCCCGTGCCGTGGAGGATGATGAGCTTCTGATCGGGCTCCAGATCCTTCCACGGGGTGGTGAGATCGAAGCCATAAGCCTTGGCGAGGCTGGCGAGCACCTGCATGTAATAGGGCGATGGCGGGTTGGACTTGGCCCAGGGCACCACCGCGCCTTGCTTGAGGCTGAGCGCCTCGTTGGGCACCACCAGCTGCGGATCGAACAGCATCTTCTCGCCGATCCCGTCGCACGCCGGGCAGGCGCCTTGCGGGGCGTTGAAGGAGAACAGGCGCGGCTCGATCTCCTCGATGGTGAAGCCGGAGACCGGGCAGGCGAATTTCTCGGAAAAGACGATGCGGTTGGGTGGCAGGCCTGCGCCTTTCATTGCCCCGCCCCCCTGCGCCTCGTCCTCGCGCCCCGGCACCACGCCATCAGCCAGATCGACATAGGCCAGCCCCTCAGCCAGCTTCAGCGCCTGTTCGAAGGAGTCGGCAAGGCGGGTTTCGATCCCTTCCTTCACCGCGATGCGATCAACCACCACCTCGATGTCGTGCTTGAACTTCTTGTCGAGCGCGGGGGCTTCCTCGATGGGATAGATCTCCCCGTCGATCCGCACGCGGGTAAAGCCGCTGCGCTGCCATTCGGCGAGCTCCTTGCGGTATTCGCCCTTGCGCCCGCGCACGACGGGGGCAAGCAGATAGGCGCGCGTGCCTTCGGGGAGCGCCATCACCCGGTCGACCATCTGGCTGACAGTCTGGGCGCTGATCGGCTCGCCGGTCGTCGGCGAATAGGGCGTGCCCACCCGCGCCCACAACAGACGCATATAGTCGTAGATCTCGGTCACCGTCGCCACGGTCGAGCGCGGGTTGCGGCTGGTGGTCTTCTGCTCGATCGAGATTGCCGGCGAGAGCCCGTCGATATGCTCGACATCGGGCTTCTGCATCATCTCGAGGAACTGGCGCGCATAGGCGGAGAGCGACTCCACATAGCGTCGCTGCCCCTCGGCATAGATCGTGTCGAAGGCGAGCGAGGATTTGCCACTGCCCGACAGGCCCGTGACCACGATCAGCGCATCGCGCGGCAGATCAATATCAATGCCCTTGAGGTTATGCTCGCGCGCACCGCGCACGGAAATAGTGGTGAGGCTCATGCCAGCGCGTGTTCCAGATTTGTTCGAGTGACGCAAGGGTGCCTTGCGGGATGCTGCGCTTTGTCAACGCACCGGCTGGCAACGGGTTGCAGGGCTTGCGGCCCAGCAGCGCAAATTCCTCGGCAAGGGGCCATTGGGCGCGATCCCCGGCGGGTCGGTTTTGCATCTGCAGAAAATCTTAAGTCCCGCCTACGGCCGGATTGCGACATATCCTCGCCATCTCCCGGGCCTGCTCGTTCCCTTCGGGGTCGCAGTTCGTACAGGCAGTCGAACCGGAGAGCCGGGGTGCACCCAAGAGCCGCAAAGGCGGCCATGCCAGTGCATCCCGGCATTGCCCGCTTCGGGCGCACAATCGGTTATCTCAGACCGGGGAAAGCGCCTTGCGACCCGGCTCTCCCAGCCACTGGATTGCAACACCCCACACCTTCTCGATCACAGCAGGGGCCAGCGCGATTTCCGGCGGCCCGTCCGCCACCAGCGCGCCTTCGTGCAACACCAGCACGCGCGAGGCGTGGTTCATCGCCAGCGCCAGATCATGCAGCACCAGCACCACGCCCTGCCCGCCGCGCGCACAGGCTCTGAAATGGGCAATCAGGTTCAGTTGATGCGCAAGATCGAGCGCGGCGAGCGGTTCATCCGCAAGGATCCATGCCGGTTCCCCCGCCAGCACCCGCGCCAGCAGCACCCGCGCGCGCTCCCCGCCGGAAAGCTGGCTCACCGGGCGGGCGCGCAGCGGTTCGAGCGCCAGCGCGGTGATGGCGGCTGCGATCGCGTCGTGCCCGTCATCGCCATGCGGCAAGCGACCGAGCGCAATCAGCTTTTCCGCCGCGACATCCCACGCAATATCAGGGGTCTGCGGGAGATAACCGATCTGCCGGGCCCGTTCGTTCAGCCCAAGGTTTGCCAAGGCACGCCCGTCGAGCGTCACCGCGCCCCCTTTCGCGGGCAACAAGCCCGCCAGCGCGAGCAGGAGGCTCGATTTGCCTGCACCGTTCGGGCCGACAATCGCCGTGATCATGCCCGGTTCAAGCCGAGCGGATACATCAGTCAGCACGGGTCTGTGCCCGCGGACCAGCGCCAGGTTCTCGGCTGCCAGCATCACACCTGCCCCCGGCGCAGCCGCAGCAACAGCCACAGGAAGAACGGCGCGCCGATCAGCGACAGCGCAATGCCAAGCCGCAGCTCCGTCACCAGCGGCAGGATGCGCACGATGCTATCTGCCGCCAGCACCAGACAGGCGCCAGCCAGCGCGCTCGGCAGCATCAGGCTTGATGGCATGCGATCGGTCAACGGGCGCACCAGATGCGGCACGATCAGCCCGACAAAGCCGATGATCCCTGCCACCGCGACACTCACGCCGACAGTCAGCCCAACCCCCGCCACCAGCAGGGCGAGCAACCGCTTCGGATCGACACCGAGCGAACGCGCCGCTTCCTCACCGAGCGTGAGCGCATCAAGGCTCCTCCCCGCCGCGGCCAGCACCCCCAGCCCCAGCGCCACCAGCGGCGCGGCGAGCCAGACTTCGTGCCACGAACGATCGGTCAAAGCGCCGTTGAGCCACAGCACGATCTGCGACAGGGCAAAGGCATTGGGGGCCAGCGTGATCGCAAGCGCTGTCAGCGCACCGGCAAGGCTGGCAATCATCAGGCCAGCCAGCGTGAACAGCGCGAGCCCACTGCCAACACTGCCCGCACCATCGCTGACGCCGCGACCGGCAATCAGCGCCAGTGCAACCATGCCGAGCATTGCGCCTGCCAGCGCCATGAGCGGCAAGCTCCATTGCGGCGGCACCGGCAGCGCGGCGCCGAACCAGAAACTTGCCACCGCGCCTAACGCCGCCATCGGCGCAATCCCGAACAAGCCCGGATCCGCCAGCGGATTGCGCAAATAGCCCTGCATCGCCGCCCCGGTAGCGCCGAGACCGGCCCCGATCACCACCGCGAGGATCGCACGCGGCAGCCGCAGCTCCATCAGGATGATCGCGGCATTGGGCCCGCTGCCTGCCACATCGAAAGGATTGATCCACACCCGCCCTGCCAGCAATGACAGCGGCAGGAGCAGCGCCAGCAGCCCGGCAAAGACCCATAAGGCGCGGTTCATTCCAGCCCTGCCCGAATGGCGCGCAGCCGGGTGCTGGCAGCCATCACGCTCGGCCCGCCGCAATTGATAAGATTGCCGGCAAAAGGCTCAACCCGGGTATCCTTGAGCCGGGTGAGCAGCGGGTGGCTCTGCCCCGCACTTTCACCGGCGACCAGCAACACTGCGGGCGGTGCCGCCAGAAGGCTTTCAAGCGCGACATAATCCGCCTGCCCCAGCCCGCGCGCGGCTGCGAAATTGGCAAAGCCGTGGCGGCGCAGCAGATCAGCGATCAGGGTTTGCTCACCCGGCACGATCTGGCCCGGCTGCCACAGCAAGGTCGGGATCGGGCGTGCTGCGGGATCAGGGCGGGTTGCCGCGGCCATGGCCGCTACCAACCGCTCGCCTTGGGCGGCATTGCCGGTCAACGCGGCCACCGCGCGCACCTGCGTGATGCTGTCTGCCACTGTGGCGGGCGCGCCGAACGTCGCGACCCGGATGCCGAGCTGCTCGAATGCGGCGCGCGTTGCCGGCTCAATGAAGGTCGAAGCCAGCACCAGATCGGGCGCCGCCGCCAGCACCTCCTCGGCGGTGCCGCCGGTGAAGGCAAAGCGCGCCCGCGCTTCCGGGGCCAGCGAGGAGGAGGCCGGATCGCGGCTGTAATGCGACAGCGCCAGCACTTGCTCCGGTGGGGCAATCGCGACGAGAATGGCATCGAGACAGGGATTGAGGCTGACAATGGTCGGGCGCGCAGCCGCATGGCCGGGCGCTTCCATCGGGGCGGCAGGCGCTTGCGGCGCGCCAGCGCAGCCAATCAGCGAGAGGGGTGCGGCAGCCAGCCAAGCGGTTCGCCACCAGCCGGACGCTGCCCTGCGTGCTTGTCGATGCAACCCGGCTTTCATCACAAGGGAGCGCGATAGGGCGACTGATCGCGCGGGGCAAGTCGGTGAAACAGCAATGTTTTGCGCGGCGACGCGCCTCGTGTCCGAGCTGCGGCGCATCAGGCGTAAGGTTAAGCTTCCCGAAACCCTGTTTCCGAACGCCGATTTAGGAGCGCGCGGCTATTGTCCGTCTCAACAACGCCGGGTGTGCGCCGTGCGATCTGGCCCCGACGCCAGCGTTACAGCGCAGCGCATGCCCGAAAGATAACGAAAAAGAACCAAGCCTATGTCGATCCGATTTGCCCCCGCCGCTGGCTCACAGCATGATATGACCGCTTTCGTGCTGGCATCGCGCGGCGTGCGCCGGATGCGGTTGCGGGCGAACAACGACAATCCACCCGCCGGCGGGCGCGCCGCGACCTTTGATCCCTTGCTGGTGGAGGCCTTGCAGCACTTTTCCCGGCACGGGCTTGCTGCCGTGCCCCGCGCCCGGCACGCAGCGGCTGAGGCCTTGGCGGATGGCGGCGCGGCAGGGTTTGATCGCTGGGTGGCGATCACGGCGATGTTTGATCCCCGCCTCGCGCGGCAGACCGCGCTGGCTGCCCGGCCTGCGCAGGATTGAGCTGCGCGCACGAAGGCAATTCAAGCCAATAGGGGGCGATCTCTGCCGAGAAATCCCAAACGAAGCCCCTTATTGCTATTGCGAACTGTTTTCAAATATTTTCCATCCTGATGACCTTTTGGCTGTTGCAATCCGCTTCCGAGGGGCCTAACCCGCCCCTGTAGGAGGCGTTCGGCCGTAAGGGACGGAAGGCCCGCGCCTCGGCTTGCATGGCCAGCATGGTCTATTGCATTGGCTTAATCACTTCGTCCCGCATGTTTAACGGGAAGGAAGTCTCACCCATGGCCCGCAAGAAGATTGCCCTGATCGGCTCCGGTATGATCGGCGGCACGCTCGCCCACCTCGCTGCGAAGAAGGAAATGGGCGATATCGTCCTGTTCGACATCGCCGAAGGCGTGCCACAGGGCAAGGCGCTTGATCTTGCGCAGTGCGGCCCGATCGAAGGCTTCGACGCGCGGATCACCGGCACCAATGATTACGCCGATATCGCCGGTGCGGATGTCGTCATTGTCACCGCCGGGGTACCGCGCAAGCCCGGCATGAGCCGCGACGATCTGCTCGGCATCAATCTCAAGGTGATGAAGGCCGTCGGCGAAGGCATCAAGAACAATTGCCCCGATGCCTTCGTGATCTGCATCACCAATCCGCTCGACGCGATGGTCTGGGCGTTGCGCGAGTTCTCGGGCCTGCCCGCGAACAAGGTTGTCGGCATGGCGGGCGTGCTCGACTCGGCGCGGTTCGCCACCTTCCTTGCATGGGAATTCGGCGTGAGCGTGAAGGATGTGAATGCCTTCGTGCTCGGCGGGCATGGTGACACCATGGTCCCGGTTTTGTCCTATTCGACGATTAATGGCATTCCGGTGAAGGACATCGCCAAGATCAAGGGCATTTCGGAAGAGCGTCTCGATGCGATCGTCAAGCGCACCCGCGGCGGCGGCGGCGAGATCGTCGCGCTGCTCGGCACCGGCTCGGCCTATTATGCGCCTGCCACCAGCGCCATCGCGATGGCCGAAGCCTATCTGGGCGATCAGAAGCGCATCCTGCCCTGCGCGGTCGAGGTCAATGGCAAGTACGGGCTCGACGGCCTCTATGTCGGCGTGCCGGCGGTGATCGGCGCCGATGGCTGCGAAGACGTGATCGAAATCGAACTGTCGGCTGAAGAACGCGCCAACCTTGGCTTCAGCGTCGATGCGGTCAAGGAACTGCTCGAGGCGTGCAAGGCGCTCGATGGGACTCTTGCATGACACGGTTTGCCATCGCCTTGGTCGGATTGACAGCCGCCACTTCTTCATGGGCTCAGCCGGCACTTGAGGTTCCATCGGCGGTACAGACTTTCAAACAGGTCTGCCTCACCGGTGGTGTGGACCCGGCTGCACGGCCAGCAGCGCTGACGGCGGCCGGATGGACTCAGAATGCCGCTACTACGGCAGACGTCCCCAAACTTGCGATCTCGAAGGCAATCGAACTGAATTACGATTTCAGCAAACCAACAACGACTCAGCAATGGTCCGGGACTGTCGATGGACGGCCGGCAACAGTTGTGCTGGCGACTTTTCCGGAAAAGCGGCGTTACCGCAATCTTTGCGCTTTCATTGTCGACGGGGTCGCCAACGCTATGCCCTATTCAGACGATCTAGAGACGGCGTTCAAAGAGTTCGGCATCAAGGGCAAGAGTGTCGATCTGGTCCACTATTTTGAGTTTGCTGGCAAGGTCGGTCCGACAAAGCATCCGGTGCGCGGCGAGATATTCACACGCTCGCTCGCAAGCGGCGCAAAGAACAGCATGCATATTTACGTCGCATACTGACGAACTGGAGCCATCAAAGACATGTCCATCCTCGTAAACAAAGACACCAAGGTCATCACGCAAGGGATGACCGGCAACACCGGCACCTTTCACACCCAGGCCGCGCTTGATTACGGGACGCAGATGGTCGCGGGCGTGACGCCGGGCAAAGGCGGCACCACCCATATCGGCCTGCCGCAGTTTGACACCGTGCGCGAAGCCAAGGCCGCGACCGGCGCGACCGCGAGCTGCATCTATGTCCCGCCGCCCTTCGCGGCCGACGCGATCTGCGAAGCCATCGATGCCGAGATCGAGCTGATCATCTGCATCACCGAAGGCATTCCGGTGCTCGACATGGTCCGCGCCAAGCGCGCGCTGTCGGGCTCGAAATCGCGCCTCATCGGCCCCAACTGCCCCGGCGTGCTGACCCCGAATGAATGCAAGATCGGCATCATGCCCGCCAACATCTTCAAGAAGGGCAGCGTCGGCGTCGTCTCGCGCTCGGGCACGCTGACCTATGAAGCCGTGCACCAGACCACGATGATCGGCCTTGGCCAGACCACCGCGGTCGGCATTGGCGGCGATCCGGTCAACGGCACCAACTTCATCGACGTGCTCGACCTGTTCCTCGACGATCCGGAAACCGAGAGCATCATCATGATCGGCGAGATCGGCGGCTCGGCCGAAGAGGAAGCCGCCGAGTTCATCAAGGAGCAGCGCGCCAAGGGCCGCTCCAAGCCGATGGTCGGCTTCATCGCCGGGCGCACCGCGCCTCCGGGCCGCCGCATGGGCCACGCCGGCGCGATCGTCTCCGGCGGTCAAGGCGGCGCGGAAGACAAGATTGCGGCGATGGAAGCGGCAGGCATCCGTGTCAGCCCCTCGCCCAGCTTGCTCGGCGAAACGCTGGCCGAGCTGCTCAAGGAACACGCCTGACACGTTTTCGACTACCGGCTCCGCGCCGCGGCGCGGGGCCACTCCTTCCTCCTCCCCAGGGGAACCATGATGGGTAATGAACAGCACAATTTCCTCCCGGCCATGAGCGATCAGGAAGGCCCGCAGCCCGGCCCTTCGTGGGAACGGCGCGGCTGGCTTGATGCGCTCAACGCGAGCGAGGCAGCGCTCACCGATGCGCTTGACCCAACGGCGATGAAGCTTGCCGTCGCCAAGGCCGCGAAAGAGGCGGGCAAGCCCAGCGACCCCAAGGCGGTGGAGAAAGCCGCCGCGCTTTCCATCGCGGCCATGACTCTGGTGCGGCTCTATCGTGTGCGCGGGCACATGGCGGCGGACCTTGATCCGCTGGGCCTTGCGAACCGCGAAGGCCCCGCCGACCTCACGCTCGAATGGCATGGCCTTGCGGGCAAGGAAAACGAGGAGGTCTATGTCGGCGGCGTGCTCGGCATGGAGTGGACCACGGTCGGCAAGCTGCACCAACGGCTGCGCGAAGTGTATTGCGGCAAGGTCGGCCTCGAATACATGCACATCGCCGACACCGAGGAACGCCGCTTCCTGCAGGACAAGTTCGAAAGCCCGGGCGAGACTATCCAGTTCACCCCCGAAGGCAAAAAGGCGATCCTCGCCGCGGTGCTGCGCGGGGAAGGCTACGAGGAATTCCTCGCCAAGAAGTATGTCGGCACCAAGCGCTTCGGTCTCGACGGCGGGGAATCGATGATCCCGGCGCTCGAAGCGGTTATCAAGCATGGCGGCAGCGCGGGCGTGCGCGAGATTATCTATGGCATGGCCCACCGCGGGCGCCTCAACGTGCTCGCGAACGTCATGGCCAAGCCCTACCGGGTGATCTTTCACGAATTCTCGGGCGGATCGGCCAACCCCGACGATGTCGGCGGTTCGGGCGATGTGAAGTATCACCTCGGCACCTCGACCGACCGCGAGTTTGACGGCATTTCGGTGCATATGAGCCTCGTGCCCAACCCCTCGCACCTTGAAACGGTGAACCCGGTGGTGCTTGGCAAGACCCGCGCGCAGCAGGCGATCCGCGACGATCTCAAGAAGAAAGATCAGGTCTTGCCCGTGCTGATCCACGGCGATGCCGCCTTTGCGGGGCAAGGCGTGGTGTGGGAGAGCCTCTCGCTTTCGGGCGTCCCCGGCTACGACACCGGCGGCTGCGTGCACTTCATCATCAACAACCAGATCGGCTTTACGACCTCGCCCAAGTTCGCGCGCTCCTCGCCCTATCCGAGCGATGTGGCCAAGGGCGTCATGGCGCCGATCCTTCACGTCAACGGCGATGATCCCGAAGCCGTGACCTTCGCCTGCAAGCTTGCGGTCGAATACCGCCAGACCTTCCACCGCGATGTCGTGATCGACATGTGGTGCTACCGCCGCTTCGGTCACAACGAGGGTGACGAGCCCAAGTTCACCCAGCCCGTCATGTACGACACCATCCGGGCCCACCCCAAGGTCAGCGTGTCCTACGAAGCGCGCCTGATCCGCGAAGGCGTGGTCGAACCCGGCACGCGCGACAGGATCGCGGCGGAGTTCACAGCGCTGCTCGAAGAGGAGTTCGAGGCGGGCAAGAGCTACAAGCCCAACGAAGCCGACTGGTTCGGCGGGCGCTGGACGGGGCTCAACAAGCCCGCCGACCCGGAAACCGCGCGTCGGTCGGTCGAAACCGCGATCGAGCCCAAGACCTTCGATGCCTTGGGCCGGGTGCTGACCGAAGTCCCCGCCGATCTCGAGATCCACAAGACTCTCGACCGCGTGCTTGTCGCCAAGCGCGAGATGTTTGCCACCGGCGACGGCTTCGACTGGGCCACCGCAGAGGCGCTCGCCTTTGGCAGCCTGGTAATGGAGGGTTTCGGGGTGCGCCTGTCGGGGCAGGACTCCGGACGCGGCACCTTCTCGCAGCGCCATGCGGTGTGGGTTGATCAGAAGTCGGAACGCAAATACGTGCCGCTCAGCACCTTGCCCCACGGCAAGTTCGAGGTGCACGATTCCACGCTGTCGGAATATGGCGTGCTCGGCTTTGAATACGGCTTTGCGATGGCCGATCCCAAGAGCCTCGTGCTGTGGGAGGCCCAGTTTGGCGACTTCGCCAACGGCGCGCAGATCATGATCGACCAGTACATCGCAAGCGGCGAGAGCAAGTGGCTGCGCGCCAACGGCTTGGTGATGCTGCTGCCGCATGGCTATGAAGGACAGGGTCCGGAGCACTCTTCGGCCCGCCTCGAACGCTTCCTCCAGCTGTGTGCCGACGACAACATGTGCGTCTGCAACATCACCACGCCGGCGAACTACTTCCACGTGCTGCGCCGCCAGATGCTGCGGTCTTTCCGCAAGCCGCTTGTCATCATGAGCCCCAAGTCGCTGCTGCGTCACCCGATGGCCAAGAGCGCCAAGTCCGACTTCCTCGGCGACAAGCAGTTCCGCCGCATCATGTCGGACACGACAGAGATTGCCGACGACAAGATCCGCAGGCTGGTGCTGTGTTCGGGCAAGGTCGCCTACGACCTGATCGAGGCACGCGATGCGGCGGGGATCGACGACATCTCAATCGTGCGTATCGAGCAGCTCTTCCCCTTTCCCGGCGATCCGCTGGCAATCCGCTTGCAGCGCATGACGAGCCTCAAGGAGGTCGTGTGGTGTCAGGAAGAGCCGCGCAACAATGGCGCCTGGTTCTTCGTCAACGAGCGGATCGAGGAGTCGCTGGCCAAGGCAGGTCACGCGGGCATGCGCCCGACCTATGCGGGCCGCGATGCCGCTGCTTCTCCGGCAACCGGTCTCGCCAGTCGCCACAAGGCCCAGCAGGAAGCCCTGATCGCTGCCGCGCTGGGGCTGTAACGGCTCGCCACACTTTACACAGACACTCAGAAATACGCAGGAACCCATTCCCATGGCTACCGAAATCAAAGTCCCCGTCCTCGGCGAATCCGTCACCGAAGGCACCATCGCCGAATGGTTCAAGCAGCCAGGCGAAGCGGTTGCTGCGGACGAGCCGATCTGCAGCCTCGAAACCGATAAGGTCGCGGTTGATGTCCCCTCGCCGGTGGCAGGGGTGATGTCCGAACACCGCGCGGCGGTTGGCGACAATGTCGAAGTCGGCGCGGTGATCGCCGTGATTGAGGAAGGCGCCACCGCGTCCGCGCCGGCAGCCTCACCGGCCCCGACGGCAACGGCGGCCAAGGCCGAGGCGCCCGCGCCTGCTGTCAGCGAAGAACTGCCAACCCCGGCCGAAACGATGTCGCCTGCGGTGCGCCGTGCGGTGCTCGAATACGGGGTCGATCCCTCGACGATCAAGGGCACCGGTAAGGATGGTCGCCTCACCAAGGAAGACGTGATCGCCGCTGCCGAAGCGCGCAAGGCAGGCGGGGCCGCCCCGGCCCCGGCGGCTGCCCCAACCCCGGCCCCTGCGCCCGCGATGGTGACCAGTGCGGCAGGCCGCAACAGCGAGCGCGTCAAGATGACGCGGATGCGCCAGACCATCGCCAAGCGCCTCAAGGCCGCGCAGGACAATGCGGCGATGCTGACGACCTTCAATGATGTCGACATGAGCGCGGTCATGGCTGCGCGCGACAAGTACAAGGATCTCTTCGCCAAGAAGCACGACATCCGCCTCGGCTTCATGGGCTTCTTCGCCAAGGCCGCCTGCCTTGCGCTGAAGGACGTGCCTGCCGTCAACGCCTATATTGATGGCGACGAGATCATCTATCACGACTATGTCGATATCTCGGTGGCGGTCTCGGCCCCCAACGGCCTTGTCGTCCCCGTGATCCGCGATGCCGACAAGAAGGGCTTTGCCCGCATCGAAGCGGACATCGCCGATTTCGGCGCGCGCGCCAAGGCGGGCACCCTGACGATGGAAGACATGCAGGGCGGAACCTTCACCATCAGCAATGGCGGCGTGTTCGGCTCGCTCATGAGCACCCCGATCATCAACCCACCGCAAAGCGCGGTGCTCGGCCTCCACCGCATCGAGGAACGCCCGGTGGTGCGCGATGGCCAGATCGTGATCCGTCCGATGATGTATCTGGCGCTGTCCTATGATCACCGCCTGATCGACGGGCGCGAGGCCGTGACCGCGCTCAAGATCATCAAGGAGGCGATCGAGGATCCCACCCGGATGCTGATTGATCTTTGATCGGTAGAACAAATATCCGTTCGGGCTGAGCTTGTCGAAGCCCCGTCCTGCTTCAGGGACTGCGGACACAAGAAAGTGCAGCCCTTCGACAAGCTCAGGGCGAACGGAGTTTTGGAAATGGCTGACCATTCCTACGATTACGACGTTATCTTCATCGGTGCCGGCCCGGGCGGCTATGTCGGCGCGATCCGCGCGGCGCAGCTCGGCCTGAAGACCGCCTGCGTCGAGAGCCGCGAAACCCTCGGCGGCACCTGCCTCAATGTCGGCTGCATCCCCTCGAAGGCGCTGCTGCACGGGTCGAAGAAATTCGCCGAGGCCGCCAACGGCACGCTCGCGCGCTACGGCGTGAAGCTCGGCAAGGTCGAGCTCGATCTCGCCGCACTCCAGGCCGACAAGGCCGATGCGGTGAGGGGCCTTACTGGCGGCATCGAATTCCTGTTCAAGAAGAACAAGGTCGATTGGCTGAAGGGCCACGGCACCTTCAAGGACGCCCACACTGTGACCGTCGCGGGCAAGGATTACACCGCGAAGGAAGTGGTGATCGCCACCGGATCGAGCGTCACCCCCCTGCCCGGCGTGGAGATCGACAACGACAAGGGCATCATCGTTGACAGCACCGGCGCGCTGGCGCTTGACCGGGTGCCCGAACATCTCGTGGTCATCGGCGGCGGTGTGATCGGTCTGGAAATGGGCTCGGTCTGGAAGCGTCTCGGGGCCAAGGTCACCGTGGTCGAATTCCTCGACCAGCTGCTGCCCGGCATGGATGGCGACGTGCGCAAGGAAGCCGCCAAGATCTTCAAGAAGCAGGGGCTGGAGCTGAAGCTCGGCACCAAGGTGACCGGCGCCGAGGTCAAGGGCAAGACAGCCACGCTCACCATCGAACCCGCCAAGGGCGGCGCGGCCGAGACGATCGAGGCCGATTGCGTCCTCGTCGCTATCGGTCGGCGGCCCAACACCCAGGGTCTCGGGCTCGAGAACATCGGGCTTGAACTGAACGCGCGCGGCCAGATCGAGACCGGGCACGATTTCCGCACCAGCGTCGCTGGGGTGCGCGCGATCGGCGATGTGATTCCGGGTCCGATGCTGGCGCACAAGGCCGAGGACGAAGGCATCGCCGTCGCCGAATACATCGCCACCGGCACCGGCATTGTGAACCACGACGTGATCCCGGGCGTGGTCTACACCATGCCCGAATTCGCCGGCGTGGGCCTTACCGAAGAGCAGGCGCGCGAACAGGCGGCGGCTTCGGGGCGCGAGATCAAGGTCGGCAAGTTCGCGATGATGGCCAACAGCCGCGCCAAGACCAACCACGAGCCCGACGGCTTCGTGAAGGTGATCGCCGACGCCAAGACCGACAAGGTGCTGGGCGTCTGGGCGATTGCTTCGGTGGCCGGCACGATGATCGCCGAGGCCGCGCTGGCGATGGAATTCGGTGCAACATCCGAAGATATCGCTTATACCTGCCATGCGCACCCGACCCACGCCGAAGCCGTCAAGGAAGCGGCGATGGCGGTGCAGGGCAAGCCGATCCACATGTAAGAGGCACCGCGAATGCAGAGACCGGGGGCAAAGGTGATCGTTTGGCTCGCCCCCGTTCTCGCCTTCGTGACCGCTGCTTGTGGGACAGAGCCGGAAAAGCCTGCCAGCGCGCCGCCGCGCGCGGATGATCCGATCACCTTCCCCAGCCCCTCGTCGCACATCGAGATTGATGTCGCGGTCGATCTCGTGCAGCTTGAACGCACGCTCGAACGCGAGATCCCGCGTCAGCTCTGGTCGATCGACAAGCCCGGCAGCGAGTGCATTTCCTCGAAAAAAATTGATCTCGAACTGTTCCGGGTCAAATCGCCCAAGATCAAATGCCATATCATCGGCGAAGTGACGCGCGGACGCCTGAAGCTGACGGGCAAGGGGCGCGATCTGATCGTCACCTTGCCGATCACCGGCGAAGTGGCCGCGCGCGATGTGGCGGGTATCTTCAAAGGGGAAACCGGGACCGCCGCAGCGGATGTGACCTTGCGGCTGCGGCTCGATCTCAAACCCGACTGGACGCTCGCCAGCAACACCGCGATCACCTACGACTGGACGAAGGAGCCGGGCATTGATTTCCTCGGCAAGCGGATCACCTTCACCAGCAAGGCCGATGACAAGCTTGCCGCGGTGCGCAAGGATGTGGGCCGGATCATCACCCGCGAACTGGCCAAGCTTCCGGTGCGCGCCGCTGCGCAGAAAGGCTGGACCGCGGCCCATGCGGTGCTGGAGCTGAACCGGGAAAATCCGGCCGTATGGGGCAGGCTCACCCCGCAGCGCTTTCTCTATGGCGGCTATGGCGTGCGCGGACGCACCCTCACCTTGCGGCTGGGATTGGATGGCACTTTCGAAACCTTTGTGGGCATCAAGCCCGCCGAAACCGTGCCCGCCGCCCTGCCCCCGGTGGCGCCCCGCTCTGCCACCACGCATCCTTCCGTGCTGCACATCCCGGTGGTAGCCGATTATGCCGTGCTCGAACCCGTGCTGGCCAAGGCGCTCGCCAAGCGCGCGGCGCGCCCCTTCGTGATCGAGGATTTCGGATCGGTCACGGCGCAGTTCAGCGACATCGCGGTCTATGGTGCACCCGGTGGGCGCATCGCCGTGGGGGCGCGCTTCAAGGCACGCTCCGATCTGCCGCTGGTCGAAGCGGCCAGCGGTTTCATTTGGCTCACCGCACAGCCGAAAAACGAGCCGAATTCGCGCCAGATCCGCTTTGCTGATATCAAGATCAGCGGTGACACCAATCTCGTCAGCCAGCCCTTGCTGCTCGCGCTCGCCAATGCACCCGAATTCCAGGCGACGATCTCCGATGCGCTGAAACAGAATTTCGAGAATGACTTCGCCAAGCTCACCGCCAAGATTGATCGCGCGGTGGCGCGCCGCACCGATGGCCCGCTCGACTACACGATCACCATCGAGAAGATCGCGACGGGCACCATCACCGCGCATGGACAGGGGCTCTATCTGCCCGTCGAACTGACCGCGCGCGGGCAAGCGCGGCTGGTGCGGGTGAAATAGGACGCGCAGGGGGTTTACCGCCCTGCCCCAGCCGCTAGACCTCTCAGAGGAGACGAGAGGACAAGCCGCGATGAGTTACCCGCAATTGACCGACGCGCCCGGTGCGCGCGCAACCGCTGCCGCCATCCGCGCCAAGCACCTCAGCGCTGCCGAAGCGGTCGACGAAGCGATCACGCGCATCGAACAGCGAAACGGCGCGATCAACGCGCTGGCCGTCCCCAATTTCGAAGCGGCGCGCACGCGGGCACGGCTGCTCGATGAAGCCGGACCGCGTGAGGATCAGCCGTTGTTCGGCGTGCCCATGACGATCAAGGAAAGCTTTGACGTGGCCGGCCTGCCGACCACCTTCGGCCATCGCGCGCACAAGGATGATATCGCCCTGCGCGATGCCGCCTTGGTGCAGCGGTTGCAGGCAGCGGGCGCGATCATCATCGGCAAGACCAATGTGCCGCCCGATCTGACCGATTGGCAATCGACCAACCCGGTCTATGGCCGCACCTGCAATCCGCATGATCCGGGCCGCTCGCCGGGGGGATCATCGGGCGGCAGCGCCGCTGCGGTCGCCAGCGGGATGGTGCCATGCGATTTCGGCACGGATATTGGCGGATCGGTGCGCGTTCCGGCGCATTTCTGCGGGGTGTGGGGCCACAAGACGACCTGGGGCCTGATCAGCAAGGCTGGGCATGATAGCCCCGCCCAGTCCCGCGCGCCCGGCTTTGTCGCGGCCCATGATGGCGTGCTCAGCATCGCTGGCCCGCTGGCGCGGAATGCTGCTGACCTCGCGGTGCTCACCGAAATCGGCGCGCAGCACCCGCTGATCCGCCGCGCCAAGCCACTGAAGGCATGCCGGTTGCTGGCGATCACGCACCATCCCGTCAGCCCGCTTGACGCCAGCGTCGCCGAACCGACCGAGGCCGCGCTCGCGGCACTCGCGCAAGCAGGCATAATGATTGACCGGGCGAGCGACCGCCTCCCCGATCTTGCATGGCAACATGCCGCCTATCTGCGGATGATGAATATCGCGATGGCGCGCGGCGCCCCTGCTCCCAGCGGCAAGCGCGCTTCGGCAACCGACTGGTTCGATCTGCTCGACGCCCAGGCCGAAGCTATCGCCCGCTGGGACGCGCTGTTTGCCCATTATGACTACGTGCTGGCCCCGCCTGCGCCGGTACTTGCCATGCCGCACCGTGATGATGCGGTGTTTCGCGGCATGCTGACAATCAACGGCGCTGAGGAGCCGGGCGGCAACGCACTGGCTTGGGCCGGGCTTGCGACCTTCCCCAATCTACCCGCCACCGTGCTGCCGATTGGCGCGGGGAATTATCTCGGCAGCCCACTTCCATGCGGGATGCAGGTGATCGGGCCGCAGTGGTCGGATCTTGATTGTATCGCTGCTGCCGAAGCCATCGGGATTATCTTGCACGGCTGAGGGCTTGCGGCCATGGGCGCAAGGATGGACACCGCCCCGATCATGCGCACGCTTGCGCGCTGGCAGATCTGGCTTGGCTGGCTCGTCGGCCTGCCCATCGTGGCGTGGCTGGCGAGCGGGCTGTTCATGACCTTGCGCCCGATTGATGAGGTGCGCGGCAATCACCTGCGGATCGAATCTCCGGCAGAACCGCTGGTGCTGGCGGATAGCGCGCTCGCCTCGCCCGAAGCGCAGCTCAGGGAAATGCGGGTGGTGATGCAGCAGGGCCGCGCCGTCGCCATCCTGACGGGGATGGATGGCGCAACCCGCCGCGTCGACTTTGCCAGCGGCACCGCGATCGCGCCGCTTGATGCCGCCAGCGCGCGCGCGCTGGTGGCTGAACGGATCAAAGGTGGCGACACCATCCGGCGGATCACGCTGTTCCCCGCCGAGCGAACGCCCTTTGATTTCCGCCGCGAGCTTGCGGTGTGGCAGGTCGTTCTCGCCGATGGGACTCATGTCTATGTCGGGCGCGATACGGGCGAAATCGAAGCCGTGCGCACACGCTGGTGGCGATGGTTCGATCTGGCATGGGGCCTGCACATCATGGACCTTTCGGGGCGCGAGGATACCAGCCACCCGGTGTTGACCGGCTTTGCCGCACTGTCGCTTGGCAGCGGGCTGTTCGGCCTCATCCTGATGTTCCGCCGCCGCAAGGCGCGGCCGCGCACTGGGTAACGATCATGAACGCGACGATCAATCCCACCATTCTCACCCCGCTGCTGGATGTGCTCGACCTTGTCGGTATCGCGCTGTTCGCGCTGTCCGGCGCGGTGATCGCCGCCAAGCAACGCCAGACTTTCGTGACGATGGCGTTCTTCGCGCTGGTGACGGGCGTGGGCGGCGGCACCGTGCGCGATCTGCTGATCGATGCGCCGGTGTTCTGGATGCGCGACCCGTGGGTGGCTGCGGTGTGCCTTTCGACCGCCCTGCTCGCATGGTTCACCCCTGTCCGGCTGTGGGATGGCAAGCTGATCGCCTATGCCGATGGCGCGGGGCTCGCGGCTTATGCCGTGCTCGGGAGCGCCAAGGCGCTGGCCTATGGCATCCCGCCAGTGCCCGCGGCCTTGATGGGGGTGATCACCGGGTGTGTCGGCGGGATCATCCGCGATGTGGTGGCAGGCCGCCCCTCGATCATCATGAGCCCGGAACTCTATGTCACCGCCGCCGCGCTCAGTTCGGCGCTGTGCATCGGCGGGATGCTGGCCGCGCGCCATTTCGGGATGCCCGATAGCTGGGCCTGGGGGATCGCCTTTGCCTGTGGCTTTGCCCTGCGCAGCGCCGCTATCCGTTGGGAAATCGGCCTGCCGAGCTACCGCGCCGGGGACTAGGGAATGCCGGGGCCCGGCACCAGCGGGGCCGGCGCTTCGCCATCCACCGGCCCGCCCGGATAGGATGGCGCCACGCGCGGCGTCAGCGGCACAAGCGGTTGTGCCGCACCTGCGGCCTGCGACGGCGACGGGGAGAACATCATGATGCCCCCTTCGGGATCAGGGCGCGCGGGGCCTGCGGCGAGCCGGGCCGCGGCATAGCGGCTGTCATCGAACTGCCCGCTGCTCGCCGTGCCAAAGCCGCCCGCGCCATAATCGATTGTCCCGATCCGTCCGTCATTGCCGATCCGGCAATCAAAGCGCGAGCCATTGAACACGGTTCCGCCGACGCGCCAACCCTGCGCGGTGCGCTGCACGGTTTCCACCTCGTCGACCCGGACATCGCGCGCAACGGCATCAAGGCACAGGTCAACCGCGCCATTCAGCCCGCCTGCATCGCCGGGGCGGCGCTCGCCATTGCGGAACTGCGGATCGCGGCGATCACGTTCCCAATCGCGCGGGGGATCACGATCGATCACCACCACCTCGCGGTCGCGGCGATTATTGTTCGCCGCCGAAGCAATCGCAGCAATGCCGCCAAGGATTACCACCCCGGCCAGCACATCACCCGCGCTCGGGCCGCGTCGCCAACCCCCGCGCCAGCCACGCCCGCGCCAGCCACGCCGGTGCCAACCGCCATCCCAGCCATGCCACTGGCTGCGATCCGCGCGCGTATCATAAACGCTCGCGGCAAAGGGGGCGATGATGACGGACTCGCCAAAGGTCAGTTCGCTCGCCGCGGCGGGGACAGGCGCTAGCGCTGCACCGGCAACCAGAACAGCAAGGGGAAGCTTGGGGCGGAATTGCAGAGCCATCTGCGTCCTCTCCTCGGGCACAAGTTCAATCAGACGAAAAGCGCGCCCAGCCACCACAGGGGCCAGACGCGCCTAAGCGGTTCAGGCTTGCAACAACCTGAACCGCTCGTGCGGAGCCCTATCTCAGACCGCGGATCCCGCCGAATTCAACGAACGGGCGGCCGCGCCCATCGGCGAAGCAATTGAACCGGCCGCGATCAAAATTGCGGCCCGAGAAGCCGGGTGAACCCTGCACTTCGAGAACGCCGCGTACACGGATCCGGCCATCGCGGGTGCGATCAATGTCGCGGATCTCGGTAACCTGGGCAAAGCGCCAACCGCCACGCCGCCGGGCCTCGATTTCAGCATTGCGGGCGCAGCGTTCAACCAGACCGCGATCCCCGCGACCAAAGCCGCGCCGCTCCCAGTTGCGGTCCCAGCCATCCCCCCCGCGCCAATTGGCCTCCTGCCAACCGCCGCGTTCGCGATCGCCGTCAAAAGCGCCTGCGAGCGCGGCAAGGCCGCCGACAATGGCAACACCGGCGATCACTTCTCCGGCGCTCGGACCACCCCGGCGATCATCAGCAGCAAGTGCCGGGCTGGCAGACGTAAGTGCCAGCGCGCCCGCTGCAAGAACAGCGGCAGCGCCTCTGGCAAGGGGGGCAGACGTGTTGAACATGGCTTTCATCCCTGGGCTGACACCGCAGCGGAATTGCCGGGGTGACAGGGATGTTGTGGCTGATTCGCGCTGTGGCGATGCTGAATCAGCTTGGCAGCCTTTGTTCATCTTGCGCTATCCCAAGCTGAACACACCGCCCCGCAACAAAAAAGGCCGGAGCATTGCTGCCCCGGCCCTTTGTGTATCCATGAAGGCGCGGATCAGGCGTCTTCGTATTCGCCTTCAGCCTGCACCGGGCCCGAATCCTGACCCTTGGCCGCTTCATCGCGATCAACCAGTTCGATCACCGCAATCGGGGCGGCGTCCGAAGCGCGGATGCCAGCCTTGATCACGCGGGTGTAGCCACCTTCGCGATCGGCGTAACGCTCGGCCAGAACGTCAAACAGCTTCTTGAGCTGGGTTTCATCGCCGAGACGGCTCATCGCCAGACGGCGATTGGAAAGCCCGCCGCGCTTCGCCAGCGTGATCAGCTTTTCCATGTAGGGGCGCAGTTCCTTGGCCTTGGGGACCGTGGTGGTGATCTGCTCGTGCTTGATCAGCGCCGCAGCCATGTTGCGAAACAGGGCGTTGCGGTGACCGGTCTTGCGGCCCAACTTACGGCCCGACATTCCATGACGCATATTCTCTACTCCGTTCGTAGGGAGCCCGTGCAAGGTAGCTCCATCCCGGTGGCCATTGCGGGCCGCCACCTTCGCCCTTCTCTTTGGCAAGCCGTCACGGGAGCAAATCCCGTGACGTCAGACGCGCTTCGCTCGCTGGCCGACTTCGCGGCAGCGCGTCACCAAGCTGGTGCTTGGTAACGCCACCGCTTGGCTTAACCAAGCAGCTCTTGTTCGAGCTTCTTGGCCATTTCCTCGATGTTCTCCGGCGGCCAGCCCGGGATGTCCATCCCGAGTCGCAGACCCATGCTGGAGAGCACTTCCTTGATCTCGTTGAGCGACTTGCGGCCGAAGTTCGGCGTGCGCAGCATCTCAGCCTCGGTCTTCTGGACCAGATCGCCGATGTAGATGATGTTGTCGTTCTTGAGGCAGTTGGCCGAACGCACCGACAGTTCCAGCTCGTCGACCTTCTTGAGAAGATAACGGTTCAGCTGGTTGGCGTCGCTTTCTTCCGGTGCCACGGCATGACCGATCATCGCGCCCTGCGGCTGCGGGATGCCGTCCTCGAAGTGGACGAACAGCGAAAGCTGATCCTGCAAGATGCGCGCAGCATAGGCCACGGCGTCTTCCGGGGTCACGGTGCCATCGGTTTCGACCGTCAGCGAGAGCTTGTCATAGTCAAGCTCTTGGCCAACGCGGGCGTTCTCGACCTTGTAGCTGACCTGACGGACCGGCGAATAAAGCGAGTCGACCGGAATGAGGCCGATCGGCGCATCAACCGGACGGTTCTGCACCGCAGGCGAGTAGCCCTTGCCGGTGTCAGCCGTCAGTTCCATGTTGAAGGTCGCGCCTTCATCAAGGTTGCAGATCACCAGATCCTTGTTCATCACCTCGATGTCGCCGGTGACAGCAATGTCACCTGCCTTGACTTCGCCCGGGCCGGTTGCCGAAAGCTGCAAACGCTTGGGGCCTTCGCCTTCCATCTTGAGCGCAATCTGCTTCACATTCAGAACGATGTCGGTGACATCTTCACGCACGCCGGCGAGCGACGAGAATTCGTGAAGGACGTTCTCGATCTTGATCGAGGTGATCGCCGCGCCTTGCAGGCTGGAAAGCAGGACCCGACGCAGCGCGTTGCCGAGCGTAAGGCCGAAGCCGCGCTCAAGCGGCTCGGCCACGAAAGTCGCCTTGCGCTGCCTGTCACCGCCGTCCTTGATTTCGAGGGTGTTGGGTTTCTTGAGTTCCTGCCAGTTCTTCGTGTTGACGGACATGGATTTCCCCTAATTCGCCTTGCGGCGGTTCAAATTGCTGGCGGGCCGGATGCGGGGCTTTCGAGGGAGCGGCGCATCAGACCCTGGACGATACAGCGGCGACCCACCGGGCCGCCGCAATATCGCAAGATCAGACGCGGCGACGCTTAGACGGACGCACGCCATTATGCGGGATCGGCGTCACATCACGGATCGAGGTGATGTTGAAGCCGACCGCAGCGAGCCCGCGCAGCGCGCTCTCACGGCCCGAACCCGGGCCCTTCACTTCCACCTCGAGGGTGCGCACACCGTGCTCGGCGGCCTTCTTGCCGGCGTCGTCAGCGGCGACCTGCGCGGCATAGGGAGTCGACTTGCGGCTGCCCTTGAAGCCCATCATCCCGGCGCTCGACCAGCTGATCGCATTGCCCTGCGCATCGGTGATGGTGATCATGGTGTTGTTGAAGCTGGCGTTGATGTGCGCAACGCCGCTGGTGATGTTCTTCTTGTCACGGCGCCGGATACGGCCTGGTTCGCGTGCCATTGTTCAGATTCCTTTAGCTCGAAAGAAGGGAAAAGCAGGTAAGCGCGAGGCTTGCCAGCTTACTTCTTCTTGCCCGCGATGGGCTTCGCCTTGCCCTTGCGGGTGCGGGCATTGGTGTGCGTGCGCTGACCGCGAACGGGCAGACCGTTACGGTGACGCAGGCCGCGATAGGCGCGAAGGTCCATCAGACGCTTGATGTTCATCGCGGTCTGGCGGCGCAGGTCACCTTCGACGGTGTGATCCGCGTCGATCGTTTCGCGGATGCGGAGGATTTCCTCATCCGAGAGATCCTGCACGCGGGCCGTGTGGGCGATGCCCAGCTTGTCGGCAATCTGCACCGCAGTGTGACGACCAATCCCATGAATATAGGTGAGCGCGATGATCACGCGCTTGTTGGTGGGGATATTGACCCCGGCAATACGAGCCACTTAATTCTCCATGCTCCACAGGGCGAGGCCTCAGCCGCAAACCCTATCTCAACGCTCCATCATCCGGCGGGGCCTGAACCCGCCACATCCCTCATCAGCGGGCATGCAAACGGCAAAAGTCCGGTCGGCACACGCGGACGCGTTGCCAGCCGAACTCGGTTCGAACCTGTCGAATGAGGTGCGCGCTTAGGGCGATTCGGCCGCTGCGTCAACCGTGTACCGTGAACAAACGGCAAAGACCTGTTCCGATGGCCTGACCTGCGACCGTGATCAGGCGAAAGTCTTGCCGATCAACGGGGCATGACAGGGCGGCTTATTTGTCCGAAAGATCGCTGAAAGCGGCCTCAACCTTGGGCTTGGCCGGCGGTTCCGACTTGGCAGGAGCAGGTTTGGCAGCGGGTTTTTCTGCGGCTTGTTCGGCAGGGGGCGCATCCTCATCGTGCTTTGGCGCCTCGCTCGACGCATCCGCGCCCTCACCCGGTCCCAGCAGATCCGCCAGCGCCTTGGCCTGCAAGCCGATCACTCCGTCCACCGCGCGCGCGATCACCGGGATCTCGTAACGCATATAGCCTGCGACATTATATTCCCAGACAAGCCGCGTGCCGCCCTGCTCCACCTTGGATATGGCGATGGTGAGAATGCCCGTCACCGGCTCGCTCTGCAACGGGCCGAGCGCACCCTGCATCCGCAGCGCGGTTTCCGGATAGGATTGGATCACCCGCATATGCTCAACACTGCCTTCGAGCGTGAAGCGCCCCGGCTCGTCGACTTCGGGGATGCGCTCGCAGAAACAGCCACCAGCGCTGGGCTTGAGCGAGAGATTGGCCGCATCGCCCGACCAGGTGTGCTCCTTCTGCCACCAGGTGTCCGGGCTGATCAGCGCAAGCCACGTCGCCTTGGCATCAGCCTCGACAATCACCTCATGGCGCACGATGAAGCCGGTACCATGTGTCTTGGTGACTTCAGCCGCCGCCGGTGCTCCTAGGCCCGCCGCCACCACAGCGGCAACAACCGGTGCCAGCTTGCACAATTTCGACCACCGCATCACCCACGCTCCCTTTGCGAACACCAGCACACGGCAGGCTTAAGCGCCTAGCTGGCGAGGATGCCGTCAATCGCGTTGGCCACGGCATCAATCGCGCCCATGCCATCAACCCGGCTGACAATCCCGCGCGCTTCATAGCCCGGCAGGATCGGCGCCGTCTTGGCGCGATATTCCGCCATACGGGTGCGCACGGTTTCCTCGTTATCATCAGGACGACGCCGGAAATCACTGCTGCCGCAAGCATCGCACTTGCCCGGCTCGGACGGCGGGTTGGCGGTGTCGTGATAGAGCGCCCCGCAGTTCCCGCAGGAAAAGCGCCCGGTGATGCGTTCCACCAGCGCGTCTTCGTTGACTTCAAGCTCGATCACGTGATCGAGCGCGCGCCCATTCTTGGCCAGGATCGCATCGAGCGCATCGGCCTGCGCCGCAGTGCGCGGATAGCCATCGAAAATCGCGCCGGTTTCGGGCCCCATGCTGGCGAGTTCATCATCGATCAGCGCGGAAACGATCTCGTCGGAGACGAGTTCGCCCCGCTCCATCACGGCCTTGGCCTTGAGCCCGACCGGCGTGCCCGCCTTGACCGCGGCGCGCAGCATGTCGCCGGTGGAAAGCTGGCGCATCCCGTGCCGCTCGACGAGGCCGGCGCTCTGCGTTCCCTTGCCAGCACCGGGAGGGCCGAGAAGAATGATGTTCACGTAAGGCTCTCCCCAATCATGCCCGTGGTTCGTACCGCAGGCCTTGCTTCAACAAATGGAGTTTCAACAATGCTGCGCGGCAACGCCCAAGCCCGATGACAGCTTGGATCAGCGCATCCGGCCTTTCAGCTTAGCCTTCTTGATCAGGTCAGCATATTGGTGCGCGAGCAAATGTGACTGCACCTGACTGATGGTATCCACAGTCACGTTGACGACGATCAACAGGCTCGTCCCGCCAAGGAACAGCGGAATGCCGGTCTGGGCAATCATATACTCGGGAATGACGCAGACCAGCGTGAGGTAGATCGCCCCCACCACAGTGATGCGGGTCAGCACATATTCGAGATGCTCGGCGGTGCGCTTGCCCGGACGGATGCCGGGGATGAACCCGCCATTCTTCTTGAGATTGTCCGCCGTCTCTTCCGGGTTGAACACCACCGCGGTGTAGAAGAAGCAGAAGAAGATGATGCCGATCGCATAGAGCGACATGTAGAGCGGCTGGCCGTGCGCGAGATACTGGTTCAGCGTCACGATGAAATTGCCCATCGTGCTGTCCGTATTCACCGAGTTGCCGGCGAATTGCGAAATCGTCAGCGGCAGCAGCAACAGCGAGCTGGCGAAGATCGGCGGGATCACGCCTGCCGTGTTGATCTTGAGCGGCAGGTGCGAACGATCCGCCTGCATCATGCCGCGCTCGGTCGCACGCTTGGGATATTGGATCAGCAAGCGGCGCTGTGCCCGCTCCATGTAGGAGATCAGCAGGATCAGCGCCACCACCATCGCGATGAACCCGATGATGATCACCGGCTGGATCGAGCCCGTGCGGCCGCCTTCGAACAGGTTGGACACGAAGGTCGGGAACTGGGCCACGATCCCCGCCATGATGATCAGCGAGATGCCGTTGCCGATCCCTCTGCTGGTCATCTGCTCACCGAGCCACAAGAGGAACATCGTTCCGCCGACAAGGTTGATCACCGAGACAATGCGGAACATGTAACCCGGATCAACCACGGCTTGCAGCCCGCTTTGCGCGCCGAAGCTTTCAAGGCCCACCGCCAGGAAGTAGCCCTGGATCGCGCACAGGAACACCGTGCCATAGCGGGTATATTGGTTGAGCTTCTGGCGCCCACTGGCGCCTTCCTTTTTGAGCGCCGCCAACGCCGGATGCAGCGCCGAGGCCATCTGCACCACGATCGAGGCGGTGATGTAGGGCATCACGCCAAGCGCGATGAGGCTCATGCGCTCAAGGCTGCCGCCAGAAAAGGTGTTGAAGATGTCGAGAATGCCGCCGCGGGTCTGATCATACAGCTCGCTGAGGATCAGCGGGTTGACGCCGGGCAGCGGCACGAAGCTGAGAAAGCGGAAGACAATCAGCGCGCCGATGGTGAACCAGATGCGCTGGCGCAGTTCGGTGGCCTTGGCGAAATTGCCGAGGTTGAGATTGCTTGCGATATTGTCGGCGCGTGAAGCCATGGTGTCTGATCGATCCTAGCCTGAGGCCTGAAGCCCTAGGCGCAGATGCGCTGGGATTGCAAGCCGACCCTTGCGACCTTCCCACCAACTCCGCCCGGGGACATGAGGAGCGGAAAGCGTCGCGAAGGCTAAATAGGAAGCGCGCAGGGTTTTGTCGAACCCTGCGCGCTCCGATTTTTGCGCTCTTAGTTGGCCTTGGCTGCGCGCGCGGCCTTGTTGGCATCGCGGCGGGCCAGCTTCTTCTCGTGCTCAGGCGTCGCAGGCGGAGCCACGGTCACGGTACCGCCAGCGGCTTCAACCGCAGCGATCGCGCCCTTGGTCGCGCCGGTCACGGCGAACTTGGCCTTGGCGGTGAAGCCGCCCTTGCCGAGCAGACGCACGCCATCCTTGCCGCCCCGCACGAGACCCGCAGCGCGCAGCGCCTCTTCGGTGATCTCGGCCTTGGCATCGAGCTTGCCAGCGTCGATGAACTTCTGGATCATGCCAGTGTTCACCTCGGCATAGTCCTTGCCGAAGGGATTGTTGAAGCCGCGCTTCGGCAGGCGCATGTGCAGCGGCATCTGACCGCCTTCAAAGCCCTTGATCGCGACGCCCGAACGGGCCTTCTGGCCCTTCTGACCGCGTGCCGAGGTCTTGCCCTTGCCCGAACCGATACCACGGCCCACGCGCATGCGGCCCTTACGGGCACCGGCATTGTCACGGATGTCATTCAGTTTCATTGTGTGCACTCGCTTTCGCTTTTGTCGCGCCTAATGTTCCATGCGGAAAAAAGTAAAGCCTCCCGGAGTTTCAGGGAGCTCCGTCATTTCCACCTCTACGATCTCTTCCCAGCTGATCTTGGCACCACCCCCGTGAGGAACAGATGCCAGTATCGGCTCGTCTCGGATCATATCCAAAGATTTGGCCTTCGCCTCGTCTTCACTGCTGGCCTCGACCCAGACGGTCTTGAACCAACCCATCGAAGCCTTCTCGCCGTCCACTTCCAGGGGAAAGTTCTCCCCCAGAAGCAGAAGACGAAAATGCATTAGTCGACGACCTGCACCAGATGCGGGATCTTGGCGATCGCGCCGCGCACTTCAGGGGTATCCTGACGCTCGACGATCTTGTGCATCTTGTTCAGCCCCAGACCGATGAGGATCTGGCGCTGGCTGGCGGGACGACGGATCGGCGAACCGATCTGCTTGATCTTGATGGTAGCCATCTGGGATTACTCCGCAATCGCCGCAGCGTCGGCTTCCGCCTCGGCTGCGCTGGCCCCGCCCCGACCGAGGAGGTCGGCAACCTTCTTGCCGCGACGCTGAGCCACCGACTTCGGCGAAGTCTGGCTCGACAGCGCGTCGAAGGTGGCGCGGATCATGTTGTAGGGGTTCGAGGTGCCGACCGACTTGGTCACCACGTCGGCAACACCGAGGCTTTCAAACACAGCGCGCATCGGACCACCGGCGATGATGCCAGTCCCCGGAGGTGCGGTGCGAACGGTCACCTTGCCCGCGCCGAAACGGCCATTGCCGTCGTGGTGCAGGGTGCGGCCTTCCTTGAGCGGCACGCGGATCATCTTCTTGCGCGCCGAAGCCGTCGCCTTGGTGATCGCTTCGGGCACTTCACGCGCCTTGCCATGACCAAAGCCGACCCGGCCCTGACCATCGCCCACCACGACGAGCGCAGCAAAGCCGAAGCGCTTACCGCCCTTCACCGTCTTGGAGACGCGGTTGATGTGCACCAGCTTTTCGATGATGCCGTCATCTTCTTCTTCGCGCTTGCCACGGTTGCCATCACGGCCCCCGCGACCACGCCCACGGCCTTCACCGCCTTCGCGGTTGCCGCCACGGCCACGGCCACGACGACCCTGCTGCTCACCGGCTTCTTCGGTGGCTTCCGGGGTATCGATCACGATTTCGGGATTTTCAGTGTTCTCGGTCATGATCAGAACTCCAGCCCGCCTTCACGGGCGGCATCGGCCAGCGCCTTGACGCGGCCATGGAACAGGAACCCGCCGCGATCAAACACGACAGTGGTCACGCCCGCAGCCTTGGCGGCTTCGGCGATCTGCTTGCCAACAATAGCCGCAGCAGCGACATTGGCGCCGCTGACATCCGAGCCCAGGCTCGAAGCGGCAGCCAGCGTACGGCCGGCGGCGTCATCGATGATCTGGGCGTAGATGTGACGCCCGGTGCGGTGCACCGACAGGCGCGGCTTGCCACCGGCACGGGCCCGCAACGCAGTGCGGACGCGGCGGCGACGGCGATCGAAAAGAGAAAGCTTTGCCATCTTACTTCTTCTTCCCTTCCTTGCGGAAGATATACTCGCCGCGATAGGCAATGCCCTTGCCCTTGTACGGCTCAGGCTTGCGCCAACGGCGGATTTCGGCGGCAAACTGGCCAACGGCCTGCTTGTCGATGCCCGAGATCTCGATGGTGGTCTGATCCGGCGTCTTCACTTCGAGGCCTTCCGGCACATCGAGATCGACATCGTGGCTGTAGCCGAGCTGGAGCTTCAGCTTGCGGCCCTGCGCGTTGGCACGGTAGCCGACGCCCTTGATGTCGAGGGTCTTGGTGAAGCCCTGGGTCACACCTTCAACAAGGTTCGACACCAGCGTGCGCTGCATGCCCCAGAAGGCCCGCGCCTGCTTGCTGTCATTGGCCGGCTTGACCATGATCTCGCCTTCTTCGACCTTGTAATCGATGAAGTCGGACAGGCCGAGCGTCAGGGCGCCCTTGGGGCCCTTCACGCTGAGAACGCCGTTGTCGATGGTGGCCGTCACCCCGCCGGGGATCGCCACGGGACGTTTACCGATGCGGCTCATCAGAACACCTCCGCAAGCACTTCGCCGCCGACATTGTTGGCGCGTGCTTCGG
Organism: Erythrobacter epiphyticus; assembly: GCF_034653295.1. NCBI lineage: Bacteria > Pseudomonadati > Pseudomonadota > Alphaproteobacteria > Sphingomonadales > Erythrobacteraceae > Erythrobacter > Erythrobacter epiphyticus. The sequence goes on from NZ_JAYEEU010000009.1 coordinate 413,779, forward strand.
CATCCGAGAGCACGCCCTTCGGCGTCGAGACGATGGTGATGCCAAGGCCGTTGCGGACAGTCGGAAGTTCCTTGGAACCCGAATAGATCCGGCGGCCCGGCTTGGAGACGCGAGCGACATGCTTGATTGCCGGCTCGCCTTCGAAATATTTCAGTTCGATCCGCAGCGTCGGATGCTTCGCCGAAGTGTCCTCGGAATAGCCACGGATGTAGCCTTCGCGCTGGAGCACTTCGAGAACATTGGCGCGCAGCTTGCTGGCAGGAGTCAGGACAGAGTCCTTCTTCGCCTGCTGGCCGTTGCGGATGCGGGTGAGCATATCACCCAAAGGATCGGTCATAGCCATCTGTAAATCCTCACCAGCTCGACTTGGTCAGGCCCGGAACGAGGCCCTTGTTGCCGAGATCGCGCAGTTCGATACGGTTGATGCCGAACTTGCGGTAATAGCCGCGCGGGCGGCCGGTGGTGGCGCAGCGGTTGCGCACCCGGGTCGGGTTCGCGTTGCGCGGAAGCTCCGCCATCTTGAGACGCGCGACAAGGCGCTCGGTCTCGTCAAGCGAGGTGTCGTTGGCAATCGCCTTCAGCTTCTCGTACTTCGCAGCGTACTGCTTGACGAGCTTCTTGCGACGCTCATTCTTGTTGATCGAACTCAGTTTCGCCATGGACTTAAGCTCTCTTCTTTCCTGTCTCTAGCGGGAAGCGGCTCACGCCGCCTCCTTCTGTTCTGGTGCCTGTGCGCTCGGGGCTTCACCCTGGAACGGGAAGCCGAACAAACGCAGCAATTCGCGCGCTTCTTCGTCGGTCTTGGCGGTGGTGGTCACGATGATGTCCATCCCCCGCACCTTCTCGATCTTGTCGTAGCTGATTTCCGGGAACACGATCTGTTCCTTCAGACCCATGGCGTAGTTGCCCCGGCCATCAAAGGACTTCGCATTCAGCCCGCGGAAGTCGCGGATACGCGGCATCGCCACGGTGACAAGACGATCGAGGAATTCGTACATGCGCTCACGACGCAAGGTCACCTTGCAACCGATCGGCATGCCTTCGCGCAGCTTGAACTGTGCGATCGACTTCTTGGCCTTGGTGATGACCGGCTTCTGGCCGGCAATCAGCGCCATTTCCTCGGCAGCGGTCTGGACCTTCTTCTTGTCCTGGCTCGCTTCGCCCACGCCCATGTTGAGCGTGATCTTTTCAAGACGCGGCACTTCCAGCGCGTTCTTGTAGCCGAACTTTTCCGTCATCGCCTTGACGATTTCGGTTTCGTACTTCGCCTTGAGGCGCGGTGTGTAAGCGGCCTTAGCCATCGATGGTCTCCCCACTCTTCACGGCCACGCGCACCTTCTTGCCGTTCTTTTCTTCGAAACGGACGCGGGTGGGCTTGCCAGTCTTGGGATCGGCCAGAGCAACCTTCGAGATGTGCATCGGAGCCGGGAAACGGTCGATGCCACCCTGCGGGTTCTGCTGGCTCGGCTTGCGGTGACGGGCGGCGATGTTGATACCTTCAACCACCACCTTGCCATCCTTCGGCATGACCTGCGCGACCACACCGGTGCGGCCCTTGTCCTTGCCCGACAGCACGACGACGTTGTCGCCCTTCTTGATCTTGGCAGCGCTCATCACAGCACCTCCGGCGCAAGCGAGATGATCTTCATGAAGCCGCGGCCACGCAGTTCGCGGACCACCGGGCCAAAGATACGGGTGCCGATCGGCTCCTCGTTCTTGTTCACGAGCACCGCTGCATTGCTGTCAAAGCGGATCACGCTACCATCGGGACGACGCACGTCCTTCTTGGTGCGCACGATCACGGCGCGGTGCACGTCACCCTTCTTCACCTTGGTGCGCGGCTGAGCTTCCTTCACGGAAACCACGATCACGTCGCCCACGGAAGCAGTCCGACGCTTCGACCCGCCCAGCACCTTGATGCACTGGACGCGCTTGGCGCCGCTGTTGTCCGCGACGTCGAGATTGGATTGCATCTGGATCATTGATCCGTCTTCCTTCTCACTGGCTTACCGGGACTGCCAAATTTGACTGGCGCCCGGCAGTTCCGTTAAACGTCAAACTCAGTTGCCTGCCGCGGCAACATCGAGATCGGCTTCGATAGCCTGGACCCCGCCAGCCACGACCCGATCCTTGACGGTCCAGGTCTTGGTCTTGGAGATCGGACGGGTCTCTTCGATCCGGACCACATCGCCCACGGCATATTCGTTGTTTTCGTCGTGCGCGTGATACTTCTTCGAACGACGGATGATCTTCCCGTAGAGCGGGTGACGCACCTTACGTTCGACCTTCACGGTCACGGTCTTGTCAGTCTTGTCGGAAGTGACAGTCCCGACGAGGATACGCTTCGGCATTGTCTAACTCCCTTACGCCTTGGCGGCGGCAGCAGCCGCACGCTCGGATTGCAGCGTCTTGATCTGAGCGATCGAACGCCGCACCTGCCGGATGCGCGAAGGCGCTTCGAGCTGGTTGGTCGCAGCCTGAAACCGCAGATTGAACTGCTCGCGCTTGAGCTCGACAAGCTCGGCAGCGAGTTGATCATCGGTCTTGGTGCGAAGGTCCGCAATATCGGCCATTATTCGCCTCCCAGGTGGCTGGTGTCACCCAGACGGGCGACTACTTTGGTCTTGATCGGCAGCTTCATCGCCGCACGCTCGAAAGCTTCGGCGGCCAGCGGGCCGGCAACGCCATCGAGTTCGAACAGGATACGGCCCGGCTTAACGCGGGCTGCCCAATATTCGACCGAACCCTTGCCCTTACCCTGACGGACTTCGGCAGGCTTCTTCGACACCGGCACATCCGGGAACACGCGGATCCACAGACGGCCCTGACGGCGGATGTGGCGGGTGATCGCACGACGGGCGGCTTCGATCTGCCGCGCGGTGATCCGCTCGGGTTCCAGCGCCTTGAGGCCATAGGAGCCGAAGTTCAGCGTGGTGCCACCCTTGGCCTCACCCTTGATCCGGCCCTTGAAAGCCTTGCGAAACTTGGTTTTCTTCGGTTGCAACATGATCTGTTACCTTTAGCGAGCGGGCCGGACGCCGGACGTCTGCGCTTCCATCATCAGGCGATCCTGTGCGGTCGGATCGTGAGCGAGGATTTCGCCCTTGAAGATCCAGCACTTGATCCCGATGATGCCATAAGCGGTCAGCGCTTCCGCTTCGGCATAATCGATGTTGGCGCGCAGGGTGTGAAGCGGCACACGGCCTTCACGGTACCATTCGACGCGGGCGATTTCCGCACCACCCAAACGACCACCGCACACGATCTTGATGCCTTCGGCACCCAGACGCAGCGCCGACTGCACGGCGCGCTTCATCGCGCGGCGGAACGCCACGCGGCGCACCAGCTGGTCGGCGATGCCCTGTGCGACGAGCTTGGCATCGATTTCCGGCTTGCGGATTTCGACGATGTTCAGCTTCACATCGCTCTTAGTCATCGTCGCAAGCTTCGAACGCAGCTTTTCGATGTCCGCGCCCTTCTTGCCGATGATGACACCCGGACGCGCCGCATAGATCGACACGCGGCACAGCTTGGCCGGACGCTCGATCACCACCTTGGAAATCGCTGCCTGCGGCAGGTTTTCCATGATGTACTTGCGGATCGCGAGGTCTTCCTTGAGCAGGCCCGCATAATCACGCCCTTCGGCGTACCAGCGGCTGTCCCAGGTGCGGTTGATCTGCAGGCGCAGACCGATCGGATTGCTCTTCTGGCCCATGACTTACGCCTCTTCTGCTTCACGCACCACGATCCGCAGCCGCGAAAACGGCTTGAGGATGCGGGTCGACTTGCCGCGGCCACGGGTGTGGAACCGCTTCATCGTGATCGACTTGCCCACCGAGGCTTCTGCCACGATCAGCGAGTCCACATCGAGATTGTGGTTGTTTTCCGCATTCGCGATGGCCGAAGCGAGCACCTTGCTCGCATCCTTCGCCATTGCGCGCTTCGAAAAGGCGAGGATATTCAACGCCTCTTCAGCCTTCTTGCCACGGATCAGGGCCGCAACGAGATTGAGCTTCTGCGCCGAACCACGAATGGTGGTGCCGACGGCCAGCGCCTCGTTATCGCCCACGCGGCGGGGTGCCTTTGCCTTGCTCATCAGCGCTTGCCCTTCTTGTCAGCAGCGTGACCCGGGAACGTGCGCGTGGGCGCGAATTCGCCGAGCTTGTGGCCAACCATTTCTTCCGAAACCGAGACCGGGATAAACTTGTGCCCGTTGTAGACGTTGAAGGTGAGTCCAACGAACTGCGGCAGGATGGTCGAACGGCGCGACCAGGTCTTGATCGGCTTGGTGTTGTTCGTGTCCTGTGCGACTTCGGCCTTCTTGAGCAGGCTCAATTCGACAAACGGACCTTTCCAGACGGAACGTGCCATCGTCTCTTACCTCTTCTTCTTCGCGTGACGCGAACGGATGATCATCTTGTCCGTCTGCTTGTTGTGACGGGTGCGTGCGCCCTTGGTCGGCTTGCCCCACGGGGTCACCGGATGGCGACCGCCCGAGGTGCGGCCTTCACCACCACCATGGGGGTGATCGACCGGGTTCTTCGCAACGCCGCGGGTCAGCGGACGCTTGCCCATCCAGCGCGAACGGCCGGCCTTGGCAAAGTTCTGGTTGGCGTTGTCGGGGTTCGACACCGCACCCACCGTGCCCATGCAATCGGCACGCAGGTAACGCTGCTCGCCCGAGTTGAGGCGCACGATCACCAGCGTACGGTCACGACCGACGACCTGCACATAGGTGCCGGCCGAACGGGCGATTTGACCGCCCTTGCCCGGCTTCATCTCGACGTTGTGGCAGATCGTGCCGACCGGCATCTGACCGAGCAGCATCGCGTTGCCCGGCTTGGTGTCGGTCTTTTCGCCTGCCACCACCGTGTCACCGACAGCAAGACGCTGGGGCGCGATGATGTAAGCCTGTTCACCGTCCTCATACTTGATGAGCGCGATGAACGCGGTGCGGTTCGGGTCATATTCCAGACGCTCGACCGTAGCCGGCATGTCCCACTTCCGACGCTTGAAGTCGATGAAGCGGTACTTCTGCTTGTGACCACCGGCGATACCACGTGAGGTGACATGACCCTTGTTGTTGCGGCCACCGGTCTTGCGCTTACCTTCGGTAAGCGCCTTGACCGGCTTGCCCTTCCACAGGGCCGACTTGTCGACCAGGATCAGACCGCGACGCGCGGGACTGGTCGGCTTGTAGTTCTTGAGTGCCATTGTTCGTGTCCTGTCCCTTGGCCTCAGATACCGCTGGTGATGTCGATCATTTCACCCTCAGCGAGAGTGACGATCGCCTTCTTCACGTCAGAGCGGGTGTAAGCCTTGCCCTTCCAGCGCTTGGCCTTGCCCTTGACGACCAAGGTGTTCACGGCGACGACCTTCTTGTCGTAGATCGCCTCGATCGCCTCCTTGATCTGCGGCTTGGTCGCATCATTTGCGACCTTGAACACCACGGCGTTGTTTTCCGAAGCCAGCGTCGACTTTTCGGTGATGTGCGGAGCGATGATCACGTCGTAGTGACGCGCATCGACGGTTGCCTTCTTAGCCATTGAAGCGCGCCTCCAGCTTTTCGACAGCGGCCTTGGTCAGCACCAGCGTGTCGTGGTTGAGGATGTCGTAGACATTGGCGCCCATGGCCGGGAGCACGTTGATGCCCGGCAGGTTGCCAGCGGCCTTCTTGAAGCCGGCATCAACGCTCTCGCCATCAATCACCAACACCTTGCCCGAAAGGCCGGCCGAAGCGAGGTGACCCTTGAGCACCTTGGTCTTGGCATCAGCGAGTTCGAGGCTGTCGACCACGACGAGACCGTCCTTGGCCTTGCTCGAAAGCGCCATCTTGAGGCCGAGCGCCCGGATCTTCTTGTTGAGCGACTGCTCGAAGTCACGCTTGCGCGCACCGTGAGCCTTACCACCGCCAATGAAGATCGGCGCAGCACGGCCACCGTGACGGGCCGTGCCGCCACCCTTCTGCTTGCCGAACTTCTTGCCGGTGCGGGCGACATCCGAACGCTCACGCGTCGGACGGGCGGTGCCGCGACGGTTTTCGAGCTGCCAGGTCACCACACGGTGCAGGATGTCAGCGCGCGGCTCGATGCCGAACACGTCATCCGACAGTTCGATATCGCCCGACGCCTTCCCGTCGATCTTCTGAACCTTAACTTTCATGGCTCAGCCTTCCTTGTTTTCGTCAGTGGCCGGCGCGTCGGTTTCGACGGCTTCGACCGCGACCACCTCTTCAGCAGCCACTTCGGCCACCGACGGGGTCTCATCAGATTGCGGCGCCTTCTTCTCGATCACGGCGCCGGGGAACGGCAGGCCTTCGGGAAGCGGCAGCTTGACGGCATCGCGCACGAGCAGCCAGCCATTCTTCGAACCCGGCACCGAGCCCTTGACGAAGAGCAGGCCGCGCTCGGCATCGGTGCGGACGATTTCGAGATTCTGCTGGGTGCGCTGACGGTCGCCCATGTGGCCAGCCATCTTCTTGCCCTTGAACACGCGGCCCGGATCCTGACGGTTACCCGTCGAACCATGCGCACGGTGCGAGATCGAAACGCCGTGAGTGGCGCGCATACCGCCGAAGCCCCAGCGCTTCATCGCACCGGCAAAGCCCTTACCCTGCGTGTGGCCGGTGATGTCGACCTTCTGGCCAGCGACGAAGTGATCGGCGCTGATGGTCGCACCAACCGGCACGAGCGCTTCTTCGCTCTCGACCCGGAATTCGGCAACCTGCTTCTTGAGGCCCACATCCGACTTCGCGAAATGCTCGCGCTGCGGCTTGGCAACATTCTTCTGCTTGGCTTCGCCCGCGCCGAGCTGGACAGCGAAATAGCCATCACGGTCGGCCGTGCGGTGCGAGACCACCTGGCAATCTTCCAGAGCGAGCACGGTCACGGGCACATGCCGTCCGTCCTCCTGGAAGAGGCGGGTCATCCCAACCTTCTTTGCGATCACGCCGGTGCGCATCGTCTTTAACTCCTCAACAGAGGCACCCACGGCCCATCCGCGGGTGCATGGCGAGGCCATGTTGCAAGCAACACAGCCCCAGATCAGCCCGAATTGTCATGCATCGCCCCGTCCGGGCTGGATGCTCGCCAGTGGCAGGAGCGCCGTGGGAGCAAGACGGGGGACGCAGCCCGGATGATTTTCATCCGGCGGTATCCACCCTATCGCTTGGTGAGGCTGCAAAAGCCCCTACGATAGAGGCCCCCACGAAACCGCGGGGGCATTTCGGCTGGCTTACGCCAGCTTGATCTCAACATTCACGCCAGCGGCCAGATCGAGCTTCATCAGCGCATCGACAGTCTGGGCGTTGGGCTGCACGATGTCGAGCAGCCGCTTGTAAGTGCGCACCTCGAACTGCTCGCGCGACTTCTTGTCGATGTGCGGGCCGCGGTTCACGGTGAACTTCTCGATACGCGTCGGCAGGGGAATGGGGCCACGAATAAGCGCGCCCGTGCGACGGGCCGTGTCAGCGATCTCGCCAGTTGCCTGGTCAAGCACGCGGTGATCAAACGCCTTGAGGCGAATGCGGATATTCTGAGCTTCCATGTCCTACTACCGATGCGAAAGAGCCAAGGATCCACCGGAAGCCCGGCGCATCCCAAACAATAAAGGCCCGACCCCGCACATTTTCCGGTTTCCCGCTGCGGGCGGCCTTCAGGTGATTTCGTTGCAAGCGAGACGAATCTCGTTTGCGGATGCGCGCCTATACGGAGCACACGGGATTCTGGCAAGAGCGTTCTGCAAGGAAATTGCGCGCGCCTGAAACAGGCCGCCCCACAGCACGCTCACCCTACTCTTGAAGCAGAAAAGCCCGGCTCCGTGAGGAACCGGGCTTTCTGATTTCATCGCTGCTCCGTGTGCGGAGCTGGCCGATTACTTGGTGATCTTGGCAACGACGCCCGAACCCACGGTGCGACCGCCTTCGCGGATCGCGAAGCGCAGACCTTCGTCCATGGCGATCGGTGCAATCAGCTTCACGCCGATCGAAACGTTGTCACCCGGCATCACCATTTCGGTGCCTTCCGGCAGGATCACTTCGCCCGTCACGTCGGTCGTGCGGAAGTAGAACTGCGGACGGTAGTTGGCGAAGAACGGCGTGTGACGGCCACCTTCGTCCTTCGACAGGACGTAGACTTCGGCTTCGAACTCGGTGTGCGGCTTGACCGAACCGGGCTTGCACAGCACCTGGCCACGCTCGACTTCGTCACGGGCCACGCCGCGGATCAGCGCGCCGATGTTGTCGCCAGCTTCACCACGGTCGAGCAGCTTGCGGAACATTTCCACGCCGGTGACGGTGGTCTTGCGGGTGTCCTTGATGCCGACGATTTCGACTTCGTCGCCCACGTTCACAACGCCGGTTTCGACACGGCCGGTCACCACGGTGCCGCGACCCGAGATCGAGAACACGTCTTCGATCGGCATCAGGAAGTCCTTGTCGATCGGACGCTCCGGCTGCGGGATGTACTGGTCAACCGCTTCGATCAGGGCGAGGATCGATTCCTTGCCGATCTTGTCGTCGCGACCTTCGAGAGCGGCGAGAGCCGAACCCTTGACGATCGGAATATTGTCACCGTCGAAGTCATACGACGACAGCAGTTCGCGCACTTCGAGTTCGACGAGCTCGAGGATTTCCTCGTCATCGACCTGGTCGACCTTGTTCATGTACACGACCAGCGCCGGCACGCCGACCTGACGGGCGAGCAGGATGTGCTCGCGGGTCTGCGGCATCGGACCGTCAGCAGCGTTCACCACCAGGATCGCGCCGTCCATCTGGGCGGCACCGGTGATCATGTTCTTCACGTAGTCAGCGTGGCCCGGGCAATCGACGTGCGCATAGTGACGCGCGCCGCTTTCATATTCGACGTGTGCGGTCGAAATGGTGATGCCGCGCTCACGCTCTTCCGGCGCCTTGTCGATGTTGGCGAAGTCCACGGCGCTGCCGCCGAAGGTTTCAGCCATCACCTTGGTGATCGCGGCGGTCAGAGTGGTCTTGCCATGGTCAACGTGACCGATGGTGCCGATGTTGCAGTGCGGCTTGTTCCGCTGAAATTTTTCCTTGGCCATTTCTCAATATACCTTCTTGAGTAAGATGATTGCTTCGCGCAGGTGCAAGGCGGGCGCCCGCTGAATCAGGCGCCGCCCCTAGACGGATCGCTCGCCTTAGGCAAGTTTCTCCTTGACCTCGGCTGCGACATTCGCCGGAACCTCGTCATAGTGAGAGAACTGCATGGTGTACTGCGCGCGCCCTTGTGTGAACGAACGCAGTTCATTGACGTAGCCGAACATGTTGGCGAGCGGGACGAACGCCTCCACCGCCTGGGCATTGCCGCGGGTATCGGTGCCCTGGATCTGACCGCGCCGGCTGTTGAGATCGCCGATGACGTCACCCAGATAATCATCCGGAGTCACCACTTCGACCTTCATGATCGGCTCGAGCAGCTTGATCCCCGACTTCTGGGCAACTTCACGCATCGCACCGCGCGCAGCGATTTCGAACGCGATCGCGCTCGAGTCCACGTCGTGATACGCACCGTCGATCAGACGGACCGAGAAGTCGATGATCGGGAAGCCCACGAGATGGCCGCTTTCGGCCTGTTCACGGAAGCCCTTCTCGATCGCCGGGATATATTCGCGCGGGATGTTCCCGCCCTTGATCTGGTCTTCGAACACGAAGCCCTGACCGCGTTCACCGGGCGTGACCACAACCTTGACGCGGCCGAACTGGCCCGAGCCGCCCGACTGCTTCTTGTGGGTGTAATCAACTTCGACTTCACGGCCGAGGTATTCGCGGTAAGCCACCTGCGGCGCACCGACGTTGGCTTCGACCTTGAACTCGCGGCGCATGCGATCGACGATGATGTCGAGGTGCAGTTCGCCCATGCCCTTGATGATCGTCTGGCCCGATTCGTGATCGGTCGAGACGCGGAACGAGGGGTCTTCCTGCGCCAGACGATTGAGCGCGATGCCCATCTTTTCCTGGTCAGCCTTGGTCTTGGGCTCCACCGAAAGCTCGATCACGGGCTCGGGGAATTCCATGCGCTCGAGGATGATCGGCTTGGCCGGATCGCACAGGGTATCACCGGTGGTGGTATCCTTCATGCCAGCCAGCGCGACAATGTCGCCGGCAAAGGCCTCATCAATGTCCTCGCGGTTGTTGGAATGCATCAGCAGCATGCGGCCGATCTTTTCCTTCTTGTCCTTCACCGAGTTCAGGACCTGACCCTTGGTCAGCTTGCCCGAATAGATGCGGGTGAAGGTGAGCGAGCCCACGAAGGGATCGTTCATGATCTTGAAGGCCAGCGCGGCGAACGGCGCGTCGTCGCTCGACGGACGCTCCTGCTCTTCGTCGCTGTCAGGCAGCACGCCCTTGATCGCCGGAACGTCGAGCGGCGACGGCATGTAATCCACCACCGCGTCGAGCAGCGGCTGGACGCCCTTGTTCTTGAACGCCGAACCGCACACCACCGGCACGAAGGCGCGCGCCATGGTGCCCTTGCGGATGAGACGCTTGAGCGTCGCCGCGTCAGGCTCGTTGCCTTCGAGATAGGCTTCCATGATCTCGTCGTCCTGTTCGACGGCGGTCTCGATCAGCTTCTCGCGATATTCGGCAGCCTTGTCGGCCAGATCATCGGGGATCGGAATGAATTCGTACTTCGCGCCGAGGCTCTCGTCCTTCCAGACGATGCCGCGGTTGTTCACGAGGTCGACCACGCCCTGGAGCTGGCTTTCCGCACCGATCGGCAGGTAAAGCACCAGCGGCACCGCGCCAAGGCGATCGATGATCGACTGCACGCAGTAGTAGAAATCGGCGCCGGTGCGATCCAACTTATTAATGAAGCACATGCGGGGGACGCCGTACTTGTCAGCCTGACGCCACACAGTTTCCGATTGCGGTTCAACACCTGCCACGCCGTCGAACACGGCGACGGCACCATCGAGCACGCGCAGCGAACGTTCGACTTCAATCGTAAAGTCGACGTGGCCGGGGGTGTCGATGATGTTGATGCGGTGCTTGGGCATGTTGGCGCGCAGCGCTTCAGGATCCGACATCGGATCCATCGTCGCATCTTCGGCGGTCCAGAAGGTCGTGGTCGCAGCCGAGGTGATGGTGATCCCCCGCTCCTGCTCCTGCTCCATCCAGTCCATCGTCGCGGCACCATCGTGCACTTCGCCGATCTTGTAGGACTTGCCGGTGTAATAAAGGATACGCTCGGTCGTGGTGGTCTTGCCGGCATCGATGTGCGCCATGATGCCGATATTGCGATAGCGCTCCAGCGGATACTCGCGGGCCATATCTGGTTCCTTAATTGTGTGAGGGCCGCCGGGGTGCGGTCAACGCCTCATATAGAGATGATTGTGACAGCCGAAAGACCAGGCCTTGCGGCTGCCCCCAATCAGCGATTTTACCAACGGTAGTGCGAGAAGGCGCGGTTCGCATCCGCCATGCGGTGCGTATCTTCGCGCTTCTTGACAGCGTTGCCGCGGTTGTTGGCGGCATCCATCAGCTCACCCGACAGACGCGCTGCCATGGTGGTTTCCGGACGGCCGCGCGCCGCGTTGATCAGCCAGCGGATGGCAAGAGCCTGGGCACGCTCGGGGCGGACTTCGACCGGCACCTGATAGGTCGCACCACCGACGCGGCGGCTGCGCACTTCGACCTGCGGCTTCACATTGTTGAGCGCATCATGGAACAGCTGGATCGGATCGGCCTTGGCCTTGGCTTCCACGGTCTGGAGCGCACCATAGACGATCTTTTCGGCAACAGCCTTCTTACCATCGAGCATGAGGTTGTTCATGAACTTCGACAGGATCTGATCCCCGTACTGGGGATCGGGGAGGATGACCCGCTTTTCGGGACGACGACGACGTGACATGTTTTCTAACTCCTTCGGAGTGCGGCACCACCTCCGTGGTGCCTTGCGGCTCCGGCCCGCTCCCCCTCCCGGCCACCCAGAGACTACCTCGTTTGGGTAGCCGGGAGGGGGAGCGGTCCTGCGCCGGACCTGCGTTGAACCTTACTTCGGACGCTTGGCGCCGTACTTCGAACGCGACTGCTTGCGGTCCTTCACGCCCTGGGTGTCGAGCACGCCGCGAAGGACGTGGTAACGCACGCCCGGCAAGTCGCGCACACGCCCGCCGCGGATCAGCACGACGCTGTGCTCCTGCAGGTTGTGGCCTTCGCCCGGGATGTAGCTGATGACTTCACGCTGGTTGGTCAGGCGCACCTTGGCCACCTTGCGCAGCGCCGAGTTCGGCTTCTTCGGGGTCGTCGTGTAGACGCGGGTGCAAACGCCGCGCTTCTGCGGGTTCTGCTCCATCGCAGGGACCTTGCTCTTGGCCTTCTGCGGAACGCGGCCCTTGCGGACCAGCTGGTTGATTGTCGGCATTAAGTTCTCACTTCACCTGTTGGAGTCTGTGCCGGCAAAGTGAAGTGGGTGCGAATCGCGCAAGGCGAACAGCGAGAGAGCCCCCTCGCCGCAGCACACAAACGCGAGCCGAAAACGCTCCACCCGCCTGAAAAGACCGGGTTACTTTGACGGCTGCCCCGGTTGAAGGGACGCACCGCCAATGTTCAGCTCAATCGGGATTTCCCGAAAAGATGCGCGCCTCTAGTTGGAATTGGGCGGGGGGTCAAGCTTCCTGCCGGTGGCAGGGCGCTCGCCATCTGCGCGGCCTTGATCGCGTGGTGCCATCGTCTGCCCCAATCGCGCCGGTCCTCGGCAGGAACGTCATACAAGGACTCGGGGAGCCACGCCTTGCCCTTAGCATCGTCACCCCGGCCTTGAGCCGGGGGTCGGCTTACAACTCCCTTAGTTCACCTCTCGTCCGCATCGCTGTTTTGCATGCATCAATTGACTCACTTAGTCGCAAGGCATAAATTCATTCATTCTTTCAGGGGTTTGTATGGAAAAAGCCGATCTAGTCGTAAAGTATCAGGGCGGGGATGCAGACCGGCATAACGTAGAGATGCGATCGCTCGGCTATTCCTTACTTGGGTTTGAGCGAATCATTTCTGACGGCCTCATCTTCCTAAGCGAAAATCGCTTGCCTCGGCGCGGTGAACGACACACCCTGATCGTTCATGCGCGCGAGCCGCGCGCCGGTTCGTCTGAAATTGAAGTCTTCTTGACCCAAGCCTCTGGGCTCTTGCCCCTTGGATGGTGGCTACTGGAAACTGGAGCTGGAGAAGCAGTCGGCTATTTCGCCACATGGGTTTTCTCAAAACTTGGAGGGCGAGAAGCCGATGCAAAGGCCGCGCTAAGTGCTATGGAAAGAATGCGCGAAACCGAAGCTAAGGAGCGGGTGGACACCCGTGAAATCGAAGCTAATGAGCGCCTCGAAATGCAGCGGCAATGGCTGGAGCATGAGGCGGCTTGGCGCAACCGCCTATTTCTTCTGACTGAAAAGCTTGCGAATGCTGCTGTTCAAGCGGTCAAACCGATTGGACCCTCTGTGGACAGCTTCAAGTTGAACGGGTCGAAGGCGCCGCCTCTTGTTGTCGACCTGCCAATGGCCGATGTAATTCGAGCAAAGGGGGAATTGGAGGTCTCCGAACTTCAGACGATTGATCTGCGGGTTGACGGTTTCGTACACCACAACAAAAAGCTAAACGTCGAGCACCCTGATTTTCCCGGGCGGTTTATTTCGGCCGATGTGCGAGACCCGCTATTTGAACGGGTGCCTAATCCATACACTCAAGCGGCAGCAATAAAGAGTATGTTGAGCGTGCAGGCTAAGCTTGGCTATCGCGCTGGGCTATTGGAGAAAATTTATATCATGGACTTGGGCGACCCTCGCGCCCGCATCGCCTAGACCAAAGATTTGCAGCGAACAGGCGATGTGAAACAGAAGCTAGCCAGCCCCCGGGTCCCCGGCCTTCGCCGGGGCAGGCAAGCCGGGGGTGACGAAAAGGGGGTGATGGCGGGGGCATTGTGCCTCCCCGAGTCATATTCTGATGTGGCCCTGCCGAGGACCGGCGCGTTCGGGGCTCGGCTCTGTTCCACCCGATTGAGCTCGCCCCATGGCGCAGCCCCTTCGCCACCGGCAGGGCGTTGCCACACGCGCACCGCGTAATCCCACCCCCGGCCCCTCCCCACGGGAAGGGGAGAAGGGGCGGCTCCCCATTCCCGTCATTGCGAGCGAAGCGGCGCAATCCAGAGTGGCCCACGTAACGCTCTGGATTGCCACGGCGCCTTCGGCTTCTCGCAATGACGAGGTGCGGCTTGCGGCGGGCGTCGGCATCTCTGCGCCTCCCCTTCTCTCTGCGTCTCTGCGTGAACCCCACTAGCCCCCTGCGCTGCCTTCTTCATGCCTTCGTGTCTTCGTGTGACACCCAGAAAGCCAGCCCCCGGGTCCCCGGCCTTCGCCGGGGCAGGCACGTCCGGGGTGACGAAAAGAGGGGACGAACGCGGGCGTTGTGGCTCACCGAGTCCCTGTTTTGGCCCTGCCGAGGACCGGCACGTTCGGGGCTCGGCTCTGTTCCACGCGATCAAGGGCGGTCTGCGGGTCTGCGCTCCTGCCACCGTCAGGGCGGGGTTGGGCGCGGGGGGGGGCTCCGCCTTTCGTCATTGCGGACCGAAGGGGTGGCGATCCATGGCCTGCGCTCGCTCCAGCCGCAACCTTTGTCCCTGGATTGCCGCGTCGCTTCGCTCCTCGCAATGACGAGTGAAGGTAACGGCAGGAGCTGGCCCCTCCGCGCCTCCCCTTCCCTCTGCGTCTCTGCGTGAACCCCTCTGGCCCATCGCGCCGCCCTCTTCGTGCCTTCGTGGCTTCGTGTGACACCCAAAAGGCCCACCCCCGGGTCACACTCGGGGTGTCGCGAAAGGAGAGCCCGCCCCGAACAGAGAGGGGAAATACAATTTTCCTACGCCCCCCGAACGTGCCACCCCCCTCCCCATGCCCCGCAAGCCCGCGCCCGCGCCCTCTCCGCCCCGTAACACCCTCCTCGTCAACAAGCGCGCGATCCCGCGGCAGGCGACCTCGCGGGTGGCGTTCGAGGAAATGCTCATTCCCGATGATGATCCGCTGCTCGACTTCATCCCCTATCGCCACAAGCAGCCGCGCGGGAACTCGATCACGCCCGATGTGCAGCGCGCCTTCATCCACGAGCTGGCCATGAGCGGCATCGTCACACAGGCGGCGACCAAGGTCGGCAAGAGCATCGAGGCGCTCTACAAGCTGCGCGAGAAGCCCGGAGCGGCGGATTTCCGGCGGGCGTGGGACGAAGCGCTCGAATGGGGGCGGATGCGGCTTGAGGATTGCGCGATGGAGCGGGCGATCCACGATGGCGCGCACAATCCGCGCGCCAATGGGATGATCTGCTTCGTGATCAAGCACCGCTCGCAATACATGATCGATTCCCGCCATGTGACGCGCGGGCATTGGCTGTGGGACAGCATCCATCACGAGATCACCGGGCAGTGGCCCGACGAGGAGGACGAGGAGGAGGCGGATCAGGCCGAAAGGTAGGCGACGAGCGCGCGCACCTTCTTGCTGCGCCATTGCGGCGGCGGGGCGACCAGCCAATAGGCGCGGCGGGCCGGCTCAGGCTCGCCCAGCGCGACCAGCCGTCCGGCAGCCAGCGCGCCTTCGGCCAGCGCCAGCGGCACCACAGTGCGGCCCATGCCCGCCAGCGCCGAAGCAAGCGCCTGCCCCGGGCTCGCTGCGGTGATCGCGGCCTCGGCCCCTTCGGGCAACGGGGCGCCGGGCCAATCGATCCACGCATCGGATGCGCCGTGGGCAGCCACAGTCACCCGCAGCGGCGCTGTCAGCGCGATACCTTCAAGATCGCCCGGCCCTTCGGCGAGCCGCACCGCGAGATCGAGGTTCGCTTCGGTGAAATCGGCGTGTTCGTCGGCGGTGAGCACATATTGCACCCCCGGCGTCTGGTTGCGGAAGGCAGCAAGCTTTTCGCCCAGCCATTCGGCAAAGAACTCGCGCGGGACAGCAATGGTGTAACGGTCTGACGCCTGGCCGGCCTGCATCGCGGCGACGCTTTCCTCGAACCGCAGGAAGCCTTCGCGCAGCGGATCAAGCCCGGCCATGCCTTCGGGGGTGAGCTCCAGACCCTTGGAGGTGCGGCGGAACAGCACCACGCCAAGCACATCCTCAAGCGCGCGGATCTGCTGGCCGACCGCGGCGGGGGTGACCGCCAGCTCATCCGCCGCGCGGGTGAACGACAGGTGGCGCGCGGCGGCATCGAACACCCGCAAGGCATTGAGAGGGAGATGGGTTCGCTTCACGCCGGTCTCGTTAGGGCCGCGCTGCGCCCATCGCAAGCCGCCTCAGGCGCGCGAGCGGCCGTCCGCCGTTTCAGGGGCAGCCAGCGGGAAGAACGGGATGCGCACTTCAAAGGGCGAGCCATCGGGCCGTTCGAAGGTGTAGAACCCTTCCATCGAGCCGAACGGGGTCGTCAGCGGGCAGCCCGAGACATAGTCATGGCTTTGGCCCGGGGTGAGCAGCGGCTGTTCGCCCACCACGCCTTCGCCATCGACATGGTTGACCATGCCGCGCCCGTCGGTGATCCGCCAGTGCCGGGTGCGCAGGCGCAGCGGCTCATGACTGCCGTTCTCGATCCGGATGTGATAGACCCAGAACCACTTGCCCGCTTCCGGATGCGATTGCTCCGGCAGGAAGTTGACGGCGACCCTCACGGTGACCCCGTCGGTGGTGGCGGCGTGCTGGAAGAGTTCTTTCATGACGAACCTCAAGGTAACAGGTCTGCGCGCTCCCACAAGGGCTACAACGCGGTTTTGCACCTCGGTATCCCGCACGGCATGGGTAAAATGACGCAAGCGCGCGGCTGGCGGGCGGAGAGGGCAATGGTGATGGGGGGTCAGGGCACGGTGATGAAGGCGCGGATGACACGGCGCGGCGCGCTGGCCCGGATCGGCGCCGCCGGTCTGGTGCCCCTGCTGGGCGGCTGTGTGACGGGCGCGGCGGAGGCCCTCACCATGCCACGCGATCCCGCGGCAGCCGCCACGCCCGATCTGGTGGATCTCGCCCGCTTCGACCGGCGCCTGCGGTTTGACATCCGCTATGCGACCCCGGCGAATTTCATGGGCCGGGTGCTCTATCCGCAAGCCAAGGCCGTGGCACAGCGCCCGGTGGCCGAAGCCCTGTCGCGGGTGCAGACCCGGGCCGAGGCGGCGGGCTACGGCCTGCTGATCTTCGATGCCTATCGCCCGTGGCGGATCACGCGCGACATGTGGGAGGCCACGCCGCCCGAGCAGCGCGAATTCGTCGCCAACCCAAGGGCCGGCTCGCGCCACAACCGGGGCTGTTCGATTGATCTGTCGCTGCACCGCAACGGGATCGAGGTGGTGATGCCGAGCGCCTATGATGATTTCACCCCGGCGGCCTACCGGTCAAACACCCATGCCCCTGCCGAGGCTCTGGCCGCGAGCCGGATGCTGGAGGCATGGATGGTCGCCGAGGGCTTTATCCCGCTCGCCAATGAATGGTGGCACTACGACTGGGCCGATTGGCGGCTGTATCCGATCATGGATGTGCCGCTCGAAGCGGTGCAGGCGGGATAGGCGGGCCTAGCCCGCAAGCAATTCCTCGATCTGGCCGAGGCGTTCCTTGCCGAAGAACATCTCGTCACCCACCCACATTGTCGGGATGCCGAAGGCGCCGCGCGCAACCACCGCATCAGTGTTGGCGGCAAGGCCCTGCTTTACCGCATCGCTCTGCGCGCGGGCGAAGAGATCACCAGCATCAAAGCCCGCCGCCGTCACCGCTGCGCCCACGGCATCAGGGCTGCTGATATCGAGACCCTCTTCCCAGATCGCGCGCAGCAGGCTTTCGACGAATTGCACGCCGCGCCCATCCTCGCACGCCGCATAAAGCATGCGCTGCAACAGAATGGAATTGAACGGAAACTGCGGATGCATCCGGTATTTGCCGAGACCATGCTTGGCGATGAAGCGGTTCATCTCGAGCATGGCATAGGCGTTCTTGCCCTTGACCTCGGCATCGCGGATCATCGGCGGCGCATTGCCGGTCAGCTTGTGCATCCCGCCGAGAAACACGGGCACCACATCAAGTTCGGCCTCGTAACGATCCACCAGCTCGCGCAGCGGCCACCACACCAGATAGGCGTTGGGGCTGACGAAATCGAACACCAGTTCCACGCGCTTGCTCATCATGCGTCCCCTCAGATCCCAGCGCGGGTCAGCGCCTGATCGATATCCTCGACAAGATCGGCAATATCCTCAAGCCCGACATTGATGCGCAGCAAGCCATCGGTCACACCCATCTCGGCGCGGGCCTCGTCGCCCATATTGGCATGGGTGGTCGAGGCGGGATGGCACATCAGCGACCGCGCGTCGCCGATATTGTTGGAAATATCAATCAATTCCAGCGCATCGAGCAGCGCAAAGGCCCGCGCGCGGGTGCCGACATCAAAGGCGAAGATCGGCCCGGTTGCATCCATCTGCGCCATCGCAAGATCGTGGCGCGGGTGGCTCTTGAGACCGGGATGGAGCATCCGCCCGCCCGCCGCGACAATGCGCGGTTCGAGGAATTCGCCCAGCTTCACGGCATTCCCGCTCTGCCGGTGGGCGCGCAGATCCAGCGTCTCCAGCCCCTTGTGCACCACCCACGCGTTGAAAGCGGAAAGGATCGGCCCGGTGTTGCGCTGGAACGGCATCAGCACCTCATCGATCCATTGCTGCGAGGCGCAGATCGCCCCCGCCAGCACCCGGCCCTGCCCGTCCATCAGCTTGGTCGCCGAATAGGCCACGACATCCGCGCCAAATTCCATCGGGCGCTGCAAGGCCGGCGAGGCAAAGGCATTGTCGACCACGGTGGTGATTCCGTGCGCGCGGGCGAGATCGCAGACATGCTGCATGTTGACGATATCCAGCGTCGGATTGGCCGGGGTCTCGAAAAAGAACACCTTGGTGTTGGGGCGGATCGCGCCTTCCCAAGCGGCATCATCCGCACTGTCGATCACGGTGGTTTCCACCCCGAAGCGGCGGAGCAATTGATCGACCAGCCAGCGGCAACTGCCGAACGCCGCGCGGGCGGCGACCACGTGATCGCCTGCCGAAAGCTGGCACAGCAAAGCAGCGGTCATCGCCGCCATCCCGCTCGCCTGCGCACGGCAAGCCTCGGCGCCTTCAAGCAGCGCGATCCGTTCCTCGAGCATCGCCACCGTCGGGTTCTGGAGGCGCGAATAGGTCATGCCCTCGGCCTCGCCTGCAAAGCGATCCGCGACGATCTGGGCGCTGTCATAGGTATAGCCCGAGGAGAGGAAAATTGCCTCGCTCGTCTCACCATGTTCGCTGCGCCATGTGCCGCCGCGCACGGCCTGCGTTGCGGGGCGCCAAGTGCGGGTGACAGCGCGGTTCATGCCAGTGGTCTTCTTCATGGGCGATGCGATTAGTCGCGCTTTCAGGCCCCCGCAAGTTTTGCTGCACATTTCAACAGTCTTGGTCTAAGCGACAGGCTCATTCCATCTTGGGGACGCAATGCACATGGACTTCACGCTCACTCCGCTTATCGCCTTGTTTGCAGGCGGTTTACTGGTTGCCCTGCTGGCCATGGGCAGCATTGTCCTGCGCGACCAGAAGATCGGCAGCGCCGCGCTGGCCGCCGCCTTGTGCGCCGGCTTTGCGGCCTATTCGGCAGGCACGATCTTTGCCGACGGCCTTTTGCCGGTTTTCGAAAACCATTCGACCAATATGTGGGGCGTGCAAGTGTGGTGGGACTTGCTCTTCGCCGTGACCCTCGCCCTGTTCCTGATCGCGCCGCGCGCACGCAAGGTGGGCATGAACCTGCCGCTCTGGGCGCTGTTCGTGGCGATCACCGCGAGCATCGGCCTGTTGGCGATGGCCGCACGGCTGTTCTGGCTGGAGCGCGCCGCCGAGCAAGAGGCAACGGCCTGATCCTCTCACGCCATGGCATCCGCGCCGTTACCCCACCCGTCCCACCCGCGTGATCCGGCGTGGTGGTGCCTGATCATTCCGCTCGTCTTCGGGGTGGCGGTGGCGTGGCGGTTGAGCCTGCCCTCGCACCCCTATTTTGACGAGGTGCATTATGTCCCCGCCGCGCGCGAATTGCTGGCGTGGTGGCAGACAGGGCAAGGTGGCTGGCTCAACCCCGAGCATCCTCCGCTTGGCAAATATCTGATCGCGCTTGGTATGGCGGTGCTGGGCGATGATGCGATCGGCTGGCGGATCATGCCGCTGATCGCGGGTATTGTCTCGGTGGGCGCGGCGATGCGGGCCATGTGGCATGCCAGCTTGAACCGTTTTGCGGTGATGGCCTTCGGCGTGCTGCTGTCGAGCGGCTTTCCGCTGTTCGTCCATGCGCGCATTGCGATGCTCGATATCTTCATGGCCGCGTTCCTGCTGATCGCGGCATGGCAATTTGCAGCGGCCTGCAGTCAGCCCGAAACGGGCCGCTGGCGGCTCGCGCTGACCGGGGTGATGCTGGGGCTGGCGATTGCATCCAAGTGGAACGCCGCGCCGCTTGCGATGCTGCCGGGAATCGGGTTTCTGGTGGCAAGGGCCATGGCCGGGCGTCGCCGCCTGTTGCTGAGCCGTCGCGGTGCGCCGGTGCCGGGGATCACACTGGTCGAGGCTTTTGGCTGGCTCGGGCTGGTGCCGCTTGCGGTCTATGCGCTCGCCTTCCTGCCCGCCTACCAGATGGGCAATTTGCTGCGCCCTTCCCTCGTCACCGCGCATGGGCTGATCGGCGCGCAGATCGAAATGCTGCGGCTGCAAGCCTCGGTCGTGACCCCGCACACCTATATGAGCACCTGGCCGCAATGGGTGCTGAACACCCGCGGCATCTGGTATCTCTACGAATTCGCCGATGGGGCGCAGCGCGGGGTGATGCTGATTGGCAATCCGCTGACAATGCTCGCCGGGCTGCCCGCGCTGCTCTGGTGCGGCTATCGCGGGCTCACCCGCCGCCATGCCGCCATGCTCGCCTGCGTGATCGGCTATGCGGTCAGCCTTGGCCTGTGGGTGATCGCGCCCAAGCCGGTGCAGTTCTATTATCACTATCTGATGCCAAGCACGTTTCTGCTCGGCGCGCTGGCGCTAGCAATGGCGGACCTGCGGGCGATCCCGCGCATCGGCTGGCTGGCATGGAGCGTGCCTGCCGCCTCGCTGGCGCTGTTTGCGGTGTTCCTACCGGTGCTCTCCGCCGCACCGCTTGATGGGCCGATGAGCTTTGCTGCCTGGACGTGGCTGGAAAGTTGGCGCTAGCGCCTCAGAACCGGCCCCACACGAAGCGGCTCGACAGGGCGTAGTTCCACACCGAGCCGACCACGATCCCCGCCAGCGCAGCGAGCGCCCAGAACACGCCCTGCCCTTCCATGAAGGTCGCGATCGCGACATTGGCGAAGGCCCCGACCGCGCAGGTCGCGATAAAGCCGAGCCAGCCCCTGAGCAGCGCGAGCGCGCCGACCAACCGCTTGTCGCGATAGGTCAGCCAGTTGTTGAGCCAGAAGTTGAAGCTCATCGCCACCAGCACGGCCCCTGTCTGGGCGATGGCAAAGCGCTCTCCCAGCGTGAAGAGCAGCACCGAGAGCACCATGAAGTGCACCACCACCCCGAGCGCGCCCACGGTCCCGAACAGCGCAAAACGGGTCGGGATCACCTTGCCGAGCGTCTTGTCGAACAGCCCGGCGAGGAAATCGAACAGAATGGCTCGGTCCAGCTTGCTTTCTCCTTCGCGCCTCGCCGCGAAATTAAGAGGGAATTCCTTGACCTGCATCGGCGCATCCGCCGTCGCCAGCAGATCGAGCAGGATCTTGAAACCGATCCCCGACAGGCGCGGCGCAAGCCTGCGCGCGGTCGCGGCGGGGAGCATGAAATAGCCGCTCATCGGATCGCTGAGTGCAACTCCGGTGATCTTGCGGGCGACAGCATTGGCATAGGTGGACAGCTTCTCGCGCTCGGGCGCGGCCCAATCGGCGGTGCTCGCCCCTTCGGCAAAGCGGCTGGCCACGCAGATTTCGGCCTCGCCCGATCGGAGCGCGGCCAGCATCCCCGGCAGGAGCGCCGGGTCATGCTGGTGATCGGCATCCATCACCGCCACGAACGGCGCGGCGGTGGCGCAGAAGCCTTCGATCGCCGCGCTCGCGAGGCCGCGGCGACCGATGCGCTGGATCACGCGCACGCGCTTGTCCACCAGCGCAAGCGTGCGCGCCTCGTCCGCCGTGCCATCGCGGCTGTCATCATCGACGATGATCACTTCCCAGACCGCCGCCGCGCCCATCGCACGGTCAATCCGCTCGACCAGCGGCGCAAGGTTGCCGCGTTCGTTGAGCGTGGGCAGGATGATGGCGAGTTCAAGCGTCATGGGCGCCAGTGCCGCCCCATCGCCTGCGGGTTCACCATCAAAGCTGCCGGGGTGCACAAAGAAGGCCTGTTCCATGGCCCCCTGATGCACCATAATCCTTTATAAACCATAACTGGCGCTCACCGCCGGGAGGGTCAGAGCCGCGCGCGCACCGCTTCGCCAATCGCGGCGGTGCCGTGGCTGCCGCCCAGATCGCCGCCGCGAATGCCATCGGCCAGCGCGCGGGCGACAGCAGCTTCGATCCGCGCGGCCTCGGCCTCGAGCCCGAAGGAATGGCGCAGCATCATCGCCGCAGACAGGATCGTTGCCATCGGATTGGCCTTGCCCTGCCCGGCAATATCGGGCGCGCTGCCGTGGATCGGCTCGTACAGGCCGAAGGTGCCATGTGCGGTCTGCCGCGACCCCAGCGAGGCGCTTGGCAGCAGCCCGATCGAGCCGACACAGGCGCTCGCAAGGTCGGACAGGATGTCACCGAACAGATTGCCCGTCACCATCACCCCGAAGCGGCCGGGATGGCTGACAAGCTGCATCGCGGCATTATCGACATACATGTGATCCAGCGTCACGCCGGGGTATTCCCCTGCCACGTCCACCACCACATCGCGCCACACTTGGCTGGTTTCGAGGACATTGGCCTTGTCGACGCTGGTCAGCGGCTGGCCAGCGGCAGCCGCCGCCCGAAACGCGACATGGGCGATGCGGCGCACTTCGGGTTCGGCATAGCTCATCGCGTCCCAGCCCTCGCGCGCGCCCTGATCGTTGATCCGCTGGCCCTTGGCGCCGAAATAGACATCGCCGGTCAACTCGCGCACGATCAGCAGATCAAGCGCGCCCGCGACATCGCCGCGCAGCGGGGAGAGGTGCTCAAGCCCCGCAAACACCTTCGCCGGGCGCAGATTGGCAAACAGATCAAGCTCCTTGCGCAGGCCAAGGATCGCTTGTTCGGGGCGAAGATGCCGTTCCAGCGTGTCGCAGTCCGGATCGCCGACCGCGCCGAACAGCACCGCATCCGCGGCGCGCGCCGCTTCGAGCGTGGCCGGGGGCAGCGGGTGGCCATGGGCGCGCCAGGCCGCCGCGCCGACATCGGCATGGGTCAGTGTCAGCCCGGTAAGCCCGAGCGCTTCCAGCACGCCGACCGCTTCGGCGGTGACTTCAGGGCCGATCCCGTCACCGGGCAGAACTGCAACCTTCATGCGCGTCCTTTTCGCAATGACCGGCGCCGCAAGCGCACGTCACATGATGCGCGCCAACCGCTCCATAAGCATTCTGCGCGCGGCCATAACATCGCCGCGCGCATCATCAAGCAGGTAGTGGGCGAGCGGCATTTCGAGCGCGTGGAGCGCGGCAAGCTGCGCCTCGGCAGAAGCCGCAGGATCGGGGCGCAAGCCCGAGGCCCGCTCGCCATAGCCCATCGCCGCGAGCAGCATCGCCTCGTAAGCATGAAGCGCGGCGAGCCATCCGCGCGCCGAAGGCGCGACGCAGATGGCGTCAAGCAGCGCATCGAGCGCATCATAGAGCGGCGGAAAAGGCGCGCGTTCGGGCAAGGCCGCGGCCGTGAGCGCGCAGACCCATGTGATCGCCGCAGCGGGCAACGGCTCTGTCATCCACGGGGCGCGGCTATGTTCCAGTTCAAGCCGGGCAAAGGGCAATTGATTGGCCGATCGCGCGGCCAGATCCAGCGCGACACGGTTGCCGGGGATCATGACCGAGCGCATCTGCCGCCCGCGTCCGCCCGCAACATATCCGGCGACAAGCCCGTGATCGGCGGTCAGCGCGCGCGCAATCGCGCCGGTCTCGCCATGCGGGCGGGCAGCAACCAGAATGGCAGAGGCGCGCAGATGCATCGCTGCGACGCCCGGTTCAGGGCTTACTTTTTCTTGGCAAGCGCCGCTTCAAGCTCGGCCACCTTGGCCGCCAGCGCATCGGCCTGCTCACGCGCCTTCTGCGCCATGGCCTTGACCGTGTCGAATTCCTCGCGGCTGACAAAATCGACCCCGCCCATCCGTTCACGCAGCCGCTCGCGCGCGGTTTCGCGGGCTTCACGGGTCATGCCGGCAACGGTGCCAGCAGCGCTGTTGGCGAGTTTGACGAGGTCGGCGAGGATCGGGTTCTGGCTTTGCATGGGAGGCTATGTGGCAAGCCGCCCGCGCCTTGTCCAGAGGCGGGTGCCTTACAATTTCACCCGCTGCACCGCGCCGCCATCTCCGGCGACGCCGCCATCGGGGTTTTCGACCATGAACTGGTAGTTGAGCGCCGTGGCAAAGCTCGCCCAGGCGAGATAGGGCACCAGCAACAAGGCCGCCAGTTTGCGCACCCGCCAGAACAGCGCCATCACCACCAGCAGTGTCACCACCGCATAACCCAGCACCATCAGCCCGCCGACGATGTTCTGCATGCCGAAGAACACGGTGGTCCACGCCAGATTGCCGATGAAATGCGCGACAAAGGCCAGGATCGCGAGCCCGCGCCCATCGGCGCCCCATGCGCTTGTCACCAGAGCGAGCGCGAAGCCGATCATGACATAAAGCACCGACCAGACGATCCCGAACACCGGCGGCGGCGGATAGATCGCCGGCTTCACCAGGTTCTGGAACCACAGCGTATCCGGCCCTGCGACCTTGCCCGCTGCAAAACCGAGCAGCACGATCAGAGGCACCAGAAACAGCGACCACCGCATGAGGCTGGCCCGCAACTGTTCTCTGGATGCTAGCAAGTTCATAGGGACTCCCTTTCATGGCCCGGATACATGAGCCGGGCCATCACTGCCAAGCGTATGCGGCAGGCCCGGCCGAGAATAAGGCACTTTCCCCCGTTTTTTGCCACATTTTGTCCGAACCGATGCGAAATGCAGGTGACGCGGCCACATTTTCTGCTAATCCTTGCCACATTCTTGCCGTGATTCGGAGCGCGGTCGGCAGGAAAAGTCTCTTCGCGCTCGAATTCAACTGGGCCTCGCGGCCCAATTTATGGGGAAATGCACCATGAAGAAGTTTTCTGCTCTGATCGCCGTTGCCGGTCTCGCCGTCGCCACCGTCGCTTGCTCGCCGGCCGCTGAAGAAGCCGCCACCGAAGCCGACACCACCGCCGTTGCTGAAGACGCCATGGCGACCGAAGAAGCTCCGGCTGCTGACGCCGCTGCTGCTCCGGCTGAAGGTGAAGCTGCTGCTCCGGCTGCTGACGCCGCTGCTCCGGCCGCTGACGCCGCTGCTCCGGCTGCTGAAGCCACCCCGGCTCAGTAAGCTGTAAAGCTTGCCGACCCGGTGCCTCGCACCGGGTAACGGAACAAAAAAGCCGGTAGCAATCCTAGGGTTGCTGCCGGTTTTTTGTTGCCTGTGTCAGCCGCGCTGCGCGGCAATCAGGAATTCGACATTGCCCTGCGGCCCGGTGATGGGGCTTTCAACGATCCCCTGAACGCGCCAGCCGAGACCTTTGATCCAGCTGCGCACCTCGTCGCAGACCCGTTCGTGCAGCGCCGGATCGCGCACCACCCCGCCCTTGCCCACTTCCTCGCGCCCGACTTCGAATTGCGGCTTGATCAGCGCGACAAGCTGGCATTGCGGCGCGGCGAGCGCGAGCGGGCGTTCCAGCACCTTGGCCAGCGCGATGAAACTGGCATCGCACACCACCCAGTTGCAGGGGCGGTTGATCTGATCAGGGGTCAGGATCCGGGCGCTGGTCTGTTCGAGCACGGTGACGCGCGGATCCTCGCGCAGCTTCCAGGCCAGCTGGTTGGTGCCGCTGTCGACAGCAAAGACATGCGCAGCCCCGTGCGTCAGCAGCACATCGGTAAAGCCTCCGGTGGACGAGCCGATATCCATCGCCACCGCGCCCGCCGGATCAAGCGCGAAATGCGCAAGCGCATGGGTAAGCTTGATCCCGCCGCGGCTGACCCATGGATGATCGCGCCCGCGCACCTCGAGCGGGCTGTCTGCCGCAATCTGCTGGCCCGGCTTGTCGATCTTGACGTCGCCAGCGAACACCAGCCCGGCCATCACCAGTGCCTGTGCACGGGCGCGGCTTTCGGCGAGACCGCGTTCGGTGAGCAGCTGATCGACGCGGCGCTTTTTGGCGGGGGGAGCGGATTTGGTCATGGACGCGCGATGCGATAGCCTGCATTGAAGCGGCATGAAAGGATCAGACTTCAGGCTTGATGCGAAGATCGCCGCCGCGCTTGGTCTGAGCGCCGCGCTGGCCGCATGTGTCCCGGCGGGTATGCCGCCGCACCCCCTGCCCGCCCCGCGGCCATCGGCTGCTCCGGCGCCTGCGCCAAGCCGCGTTCCGCCTGCACCGCCGGTCAGCAATTGGGCCGATGCCCCGCAGACACCCGGCACGTGGCGCTATGGCCCGCAAGGCGCTTACACCGAGGCGGTGTTTGTCGGCACGGCCAATCAGCCGCTCGCGCGGCTGCGCTGCTTTGCCGACCGCCGCCGTGTGGTGCTGTCGCTGCCGGAAAGCGGCGGGCCCGGCCCGCGTGTCACCATCCGCAGCCATACGGCCACCCGCACCTTCGAAGGCGAGGCGGCGGGGCGCGAAACCCTCGTCGTGCTGGCGAGCGATGATTCGTTGCTCGATGCCATGGCCTTTGCGCGCGGACGATTTGCCATCGAAGCCGATGGGCGGAACCCGCTCTACCTGCCATCATGGCCGGAAGTCGCGCGGGTGATCGAGGATTGCCGCTGAAGCCGGTGCGGCGCTGCGCAACACCAGAACTTTTATTCTGACTTGGGAAAAACTTTTTTCAAGTCTTGTCCTTGGCCGCGCAATGATTCACAACTGATCCCGAGGCCAGCGGCGAACGCGGCTCTCGGCCCCCGGTGAAACGCGGGGTCTTGGCTACTAGCGCGAAAGGAGGTGATCCGATGTCTCATGGTTCAGCAGAGAGGTCGGCAAGTTTCCCCGCGAGGCACTATCGGTAATTTCCACTACCCTTAGAGGCTTCGTGAGCGGCACTTCCTGGCCGCTGACCATGAAAGGGCGTTTCCACCGACGGGCTGGAAGCGCCCTTTTCATGTTGTGCAGGCAAGGCGCGCGCCGCGTCGGGCCTGTGCGCCGAACACTCATCTTGCTCTAATGGCCGCGCGGGATTAGGCGCAAGGCATGGACTTCACGCGCATCCCCCACCCCTCGCCGACCCCCGATGCGACTCGCGAACAGCTGATCGCTGATCCCGGTTTCGGCACGGTCTTCACCGATCACATGGTGGTGATCGATTATGACGATGCCAAAGGCGGCTGGCAGACCCCGGTGATCGGCCCGCGCGAAGCCATCGCGCTCGATCCGGCGGCAAGCGTGCTGCATTATGCGCAAGAAATCTTTGAAGGCATGAAAGCCTTTGCCCATGCCGAAGGCGGGCTTGCCCTGTTCCGGCCCGAAGCAAACGCGGCGCGGTTCAACGCCAGCGCACGGCGCATGGCGATGCCGGAAATTCCCGAAGCGCTGTTCCTCGCGGCGGTGCGCGCGCTGGTGACGGCCGATGCGGCCTGGCTGCCGCCGATTGCAGGCGGTTCGCTCTATATCCGGCCCTTCATGTTTGCCTCGGAAGCCTTCCTCGGCGTGCGCCCGGCCAAGCAATACAAGTTCATTGTCATCATCTCGGCCGCGGGCAATTACTTCAAGAAGGGCGTGAACCCGGTCAAGATCTGGGTGGCGCAGGATTATGTCCGTGCGGCTCCCGGCGGCACCGGCGCGGCCAAAACCGGCGGCAATTATGCCGCCTCGCTCGTCCCGCAGGCGCAGGCGACCGCGCAGGGCTGCGATCAGGTGGTGTTCCTTGATGCGATCGAGCACAAATGGGTCGAGGAACTGGGCGGCATGAACCTGTTCTTCGTGCGCGCGGATGGCAGTGTCATCACCCCGCCGCTGACCGGCACGATCCTGCCCGGCATCACCCGCGACTCGCTGATCGCCATGTTGCGCGAGGAAGGCCTCGACGTGCGCGAAGAGGCCTATTCGATCGACCAGTGGCGCGCCGAGGCTGAAAGCGGCCTGCTGCTCGAAACCATGGCCTGCGGCACGGCGGCGGTGGTCACGCCGGTCGGCACGGTTGCCTCGCCCGATGGCGAATTCCACATTGGCGCGGGCGGCATCGGGCAGATGACCGCCAAGATGCGCGAACGGCTGGTCGATATCCAGCACGGCCGCGCCCCCGATCCGCACGGCTGGGTGATGCGGGTTTGACCACGCCTCAAACCGGCGCCGTGACCGTTGCGGCGCTCTACTGTTTTACCCGCTTTGATGATCCCGCCGCCCTGCGCGCGCCGCTGCTGGGCGCATGCGAAGCCCACGGCATCAAGGGCACGCTGCTGCTCGCCCGCGAAGGGATCAACGGCACGATTGCGGGCGATGCGCAGGCGCTCGACGCGGTGCTGGCGCAGATCCGCGCGCTGCCGGGTTGTGCGAGCTGCGATGTCAAATTCTCCGCCGCGCCCGCCATGCCGTTCCAGCGCATGAAGGTGCGCGTGAAGCGCGAGATCGTGACCATGGGTGAGCCTGATATCGATCCTGCCTTGTCGGTCGGCCACTATGTCGCACCGCATGATTGGAATGCACTGATCAGCGATCCCGATACGCTGGTGATCGACACCCGCAATGCCTACGAAGTTGCGATTGGCACCTTTGCGGGCGCCGTTGATCCCGAAACGCGCAGTTTTCGCGATTTTCCGGCGTGGTTTCGCGCGCATCGCGACACCTTGCTCGAAGGCAAGAAACGTGTCGCGATGTTCTGCACCGGCGGCATCCGCTGCGAGAAATCGACCAGCTTCCTGCGCACCGAAGGCATCGCCGAGGTCTATCACCTCAAGGGCGGGATCCTCAAATATCTCGAAGAGGTGCCGGCGGAAGCGAGCCTGTGGCAGGGCGAATGCTTCGTCTTCGATGAACGGGTGAGCCTTGGCCACGGCCTTGCCCCCGGCACGGCGACGATGTGCCGCGACTGCGGGCGCGCGGTGCTGCCGGGCGAGACATGCGCGGCCTGCGCAGCGCCCGACAGCGCATGAGCGCGCTGCCGATCCTCTACTCGTTCCGCCGCTGCCCCTATGCGATGCGCGCGCGCATGGCCTTGTGGGTGGCGGGTATTACGGTCGAACTGCGCGAGGTGAAGCTCGCGGCCAAGCCGCCCGCGCTTGCCGCCGCCTCGCCCAAGGCGACGGTTCCCGTATTGGTGCTCCCCGATGGAACGGTGATCGACGAAAGCCTTGCCATCATGCGCTGGGCCTTGGCGCAGCATGATCCGGAAGGCTGGCTCGCGGGGGATGATGCCGCGCTGATTGCCGCCAATGACGGGCCGTTCAAGCACCATCTCGACCGCGCCAAATATCCCACCCGCTATGCCGCCGATGGGCTTGACCACCGCGCCGCAGCCCTGACGCTGCTGCTCCCGCTCGACGCGCGGCTGGCGAACGCGGCGCAGTTATGCGGGGAAAGCCGCAGCCTCACCGATATCGCACTCTTCCCGTTTGTCCGGCAGTTCGCCGCCATTGATCCCGACTGGTTCGGCCAACAGTCCTTGCCCCGGCTCACCGCATGGCTGGAAGGGCACCTCGCATCAGAACTCTTCAAGGCGATCATGCCCAAATTCGCGCCGTGGCAAGCAGGCGATGCGGCGGTGCTGTTCGGGCCAGCACACATCACTCCGACAAGCTGATCCGGCCGCTTGAACGACTCCTTATCAACTGATATTATTCAATAATATCAAATGGAGCATGCCGATGCTGAAGGCAGTTTTGGGGCTTTTTGCACTTGTGGCAGCCGCGTCATTAATGGCCGTCAGCTGGTGGCTTGGCAAAGCTGGCCTTGGCTGGATCGAGGCTCATCGTGAGGTGGTCGCCCTAACGCAGCCGTGGCTGTTCCCGGCGATCCTCACAATACTCGCGATCAGTGCGTTGAGGCGCTCCCAGCAGGGGCGGGCCTGATGCCCGAATGGCTCGATCCCGTCCTGTGGTACCGTACGCTCGCGCCGTGGCGCACCGAACTGCTTCTCGCCGCCACCATCATGAGCTTTGCCGACTATGTCACCACGACGATGTTCGTGAAGCGTGCCGGGCCTGAGCTTGAAAGCAACCGCCTGCTGCGGTGGATCATGGAGCGGTGGGGGATCCGGGGATTGTGGATTTTCTGGGTGGTGGTGTGGACGGCGGTGTGGTTCAGTGGGCTGTTTGGTGCGCTCTTGCTGGCCTTCCTCACGCTCATGCACAGTGCCGCTTTAATCAACAATCTGTTCGTGCTGCGCGATCTTGCCCGCGAAGACTATGCCGAGGCATGAGCGCGGCTAGCCCCCCAGCCCCTCCCGGAACGCATCGACTAGCCAGCTCGCCGCCGGGCCAAGCCGCGTGTCGCGCCGCCACAGCGCCGACAGGCGATAGCGCGCGCCGGGCTGTTCGGGCAGGTCGAGCTCGACCAGCCTTCCCGCTGCGAGATCGCCCGCCACCATGGCACGCGGCATATTGCCCCAGCCGAGCCCTTCGATCAGCAGCGAATGCTTGGCGCCCAGATCACCCAGCCGCCATGTCGAGGGACTGAGCACCGAGAATTCGCGCCCCTCGGTCAGAGGTGAGCGATCAGTCAGCACCAATTGCAGATGGCGGCGGCTTTCCCCCGGTGCGATCGGGCCTTGCGCCAAGGGATGGGTTGGCGCGGCGACCGGGATCAGATCAATTTCGCCCACGGCCTGCCGCTCCATACCCGGATGCTCGCCAATCACCGGCCCGCCAATCGCGAGATCGGCCCCGCCTTCGATGAGGCAGGAGGCGACCGCGCCCAGCCCCTCGATCCGCAAGGTCAGCGCGCAGGTCGGGAACATCCGGCGAAATTCGCCGAGCACATGCGCGGTCACTTCGCTCGGCACCATGACATCGATCACCAGTGTGAGCGAAGGCTCCTGCCCGGCATGAAGCGAGCGCGCCTTGGCGCGCAGCGCATCCACGCCATCGGCAATGCTGCGCGCTTCGGGCAGCAGGCCTTCGCCCGCCGCGGTCAGCACCGGACGGCGCGAGCCTTCGCGGGTGAAGAGCGTGAGGCCAAGCTGCGCTTCAAGCTGGGCAATCCCGTAAGACACCGCCGAGACCGCGCGGCCCATCGCCTTGGCCGCCCCGCCAAAGCTGCCATGCGCGGCCACGGCGATGAAGATGCGCAAGTGATCGAGCGAAGGTTCACCAAGCTTCATGTGCGCGATGTTCGGATTATCTGAACATCTTGGCAAGTTTTATCGCACTTATCCGTTCGAACTTTCCCGCCTATCTGCCGTTTCAACCTCGGATAAGGAGACACGACATGATCGAACTTCGTCCCTTTGAAACACTCGGCAATGCCAATCACGGTTGGCTTGATGCGCATCATCACTTCTCGTTTGCGCATTACCACGATCCGGCCCGCGTCCACTGGGGCGCGCTGCGGGTGTGGAATGATGACACCATCGCGCCGGGCACTGGCTTTCCCACTCACCCGCACAGCGACATGGAAATCATCACCTATGTCCGCAAGGGCGCCATCACCCACCGCGACAGCATGGGCAATGAAGGCCGCACCGAAGCAGGCGATGTCCAGGTGATGAGCGCGGGCAACGGCGTGCGCCATTCGGAATTCAATCTGGAAAGCGAGGACACCACGCTGTTTCAGATCTGGATCATCCCGGATGAACGCGGCGGCGAGCCGAGCTGGGGCGCACGCCAGTTCCCCAAGGACAGCCGCAACGGCGCTTTTGTCCCGCTGGCGAGCGGTGTGGCGAACGATAATGACGCGCTGAAGATCCGTGCCGATGCCCGCGTGCTTGGCGCCACGATCAAGGCGGGTGAAAGCGTCACCTACACCCCGCGCTCGGCCGATCGGCACCTCTATCTCGTCCCCGCGACGGGCAAGGTGCGGATCGACTCGGTCGAAGCCAAGGCACGCGACGGCGTTGCCATCACCCAATTGGCCGAAGTGACCATCACCGCGCTGGAAGACAGCGAAGTGGTGCTGGTCGACGCGGCCTGACCTTCCCCCCCGGAGCCGGCCGGTTGCTCTCCCTCCCCGGCCGGCTCCACCCCTTTTTCTTTCATCCCGACAGGAGCCTTCTGACATGGCCAATCTTCTCTATATCACCACCAGCATCAACGGCGCCGAGGGCGTCTCGCGCGGGTTTGGCGACAAGCTCGCCCACGGCCTTGCTGCCAAGACCGGCGCGCGCGTGGTGGCCCGCGATCTGGCGGCCAATGATCTGCCGTTCGTGAGCGCCGCGCGGTTTGGCGCCAACCTGACCCCGGCGGCTGATCGCACCCCTGAGCAGGCCGAACTGGCGGCGATTGCCGATGCGCTGATCGCCGAATTGCAGGCGGCCGATACCATCGTGATCGCGACGCCGATCTACAATTTCGGCCCGCCCGCCACGCTCAAGGCCTGGGCCGATCTGGTGGCCCGCGCGGGCACCACCTTCCGCTACACCGCAACCGGGCCGGAAGGCCTGCTGACCGGCAAGAAGGCCTACCTCGCGATTGCCAGCGGCGGCACCCCGGTGGGCGCCGAGTTTGATTTCATGAGCCGTTGGCTGACCTTCTTCCTCGGTTTCCTCGGCATCACCGATATCACCACGATCGCGGCAGACGGGATCATGGGCGAAGGCGCGGAAGAAAAGATCGCCGCCGCCCACGCCAAGGTCGCCGAACTGGTCGGCTGAGGCGTTAGCGAGCATGCCACCCACCCCGCCTCCCCACCCGGACACCAATCGTACCATTAGGCTATGGTGGCCGGGTGGGTGGTATGAAGCGCAATTAAAAACGCGAGCGCACCAGCAGCGGCTTGAACAAGGTCGCGCTGGGGCGCACGACGATCACGGCAACACCCACCATTGCCAGCGCGCCGCCGGCAATCAGCGGCCAGCCGATGGCATCCCCTGTCAGCCACGCGCCGAAGGCAATTGTCAGCAGCGGGGTCATCAGCGTGAGCGGCACCACCACATTGGCGTCGTGACGCTGGAGGATCAGGAAATAGGCTGAATGCGCGCCGACTGATACCACCAGCCCGGCAAACAGCGCGCAGAGCGCAACCGCCAGCGGAGCCGCGGTCACGGCGGCCATTTGCCCTGTCTCGAACACCAGCGTCGCCGGGACAAGCGCGCCGAGCGAGACCACCGCCGCCCAGGCTTGCAGGCGCACGGCATCCAGTTCCAGCGTCTTGACGAAGACCGAGCCAAGCGCCCCCACCACCGCCGCGCCGAACACCAGCGCAAGGCCGGTGATGCTGCCCGCAGCCGAAGGGCTGCCCATCGCCAGCAGCACGCCGCCTAGAGTCAGCGCCATGCCGATCGCGCGCCGCCAGCCCACCTTCTCGCCCAGAAACACCACGGCGAACAGCACGGCGAGCGGTGCCGAGGACAAATTGACAATTCCCGCCGCTGAAGGGCTCGCGGTGCGCAAGCCGCTGAACAGCAGGGCAAAGCTGCCGCCGCTGATAGCAAAGCCGATCAAGAGCACCCGCCCCAGCTGGCGCGGCAGGGGGCGCAGCAGCGGAAACAGCACCGCCAGCACCAACGCAGAGCGCAGCACGGTATAGAACAGCGGCGGCACGCCCAGTTCGCCGACGGCAATCTTGCTCACCACCACATTGAGCGCCCAGGCAATGTTGCAGCCCATCAGCACCGCGACAGCGGAAAAGGGCAGGTTGGCGGGCACGTCAGCCGAGATCAGGCAAAGCGCGCACGATCTCGGGCGGGAGCGCGCTGCGCAATTCCTCGCGCCAGACGATCGCCACCGCATCGGATGGCGCACGCCAATCGCCGCGCGGGCTCAGCGCCCCGGCCGAAGAGACTTTCGGCCCATTGGGCAAGGCGCTGCGCTTGAATTGCGAGAAGCCGAAGAACCGCGCGCAGAACTTGTCGAGCCAGACCGCGATGGTTTCCAGATCATAGGCGCGGCGCTGCTCAGCGGGGAACCCGGCAGGCCACAAGCCGCCATCGCGATCCTGCCATGCGTGCCACGCCAAAAACGCCACCTTGGAGGGGCGCTGGCCATAGCGGATCACGTGGTGAAGGAAGAAATCATTGAGCTCATAGGGGCCAACCATGCTTTCGGTCGATTGCATCGCGCCATCCGCGCCCGGTGGCACCAGCTCAGGGCTGATCTCGGTGTTGAGGATCGCATCGAGCACCTGCCCGCAGGCATCGGTGAACTGGCCTGTCGCAATCACCCAGCGGATGAGATACTGGATCAGCGTCTTGGGCACCCCGGCATTGATGCCGTAATGGCTCATGTGATCGCCGACACCATAGGTGCACCAGCCGAGCGCCAATTCGCTGAGATCCCCGGTGCCGAGCACAAAGCCGCCATGCTGGCCCGCCAGCCGGAACAGGTAATCGGTGCGCAGGCCCGCCTGCACATTCTCGAACACCACATCATGCACCGGTTCACCATTGGCAAAGGCGTGGCCGATGTCCTCGAGCATGCGCAGCGCTGCCGGGCGAATGTCGATCTCGCCCGCGGTGATTGCGAGCGCCGCCATCAGCCGGTGCGCGTTGGCCTTGGTGTGATCGGAGGTACCGAAGCCGGGCATGGTATAGCCACGGATGAAGCTGCGCGGCAGGCCAAGCCGGTCACACGCCTTGGCCGCAACAATAAGCGCGTGGGTGCTGTCAAGCCCGCCTGAAATGCCGATCACGAGGCTTTTGGCGCCGGTCGACTGGATGCGCCGCATCAGGGCATCGACCTGGATGTTGAAGGCCTCGTAGCAATCCTCGTCGAGCTTCTCGCGCCGGTCGGGCACGAAGGGGAAGCGCGCGACCGGGCGGATCAGCGCGCGATCGCTGCCGGTCGCGGCATGCTCGAACACCACCTTGCGATAGGTATCCGCAGGGTGGCCCGCAGCCTCGGCGGCATCGGCGAAGGTCTGGTTGCGCAGACGCTCGGCCGCGATGCGATCCGTATCAATATCGACGATGCACAATTCGGGCGTCAGATCGAACCTTGCGCTCTGCGCGACCAGATCGCTCATCTCGTAGATCACGCCCTGCCCGTCCCACGCGAGATCAGTGGTGCTCTCGCCGTGGCCGCTTGCCGAATAGGCATAGGCGCAGATCCCACGCGAGGCGCTGGCGCGGCAATGGAGGTGGCGGTCGTCGGCGCGCCCGACGGTGACAGGCGAGGCCGAAAGGTTGCAGACAATCAGTGCCCCGGCGAGCGCCGCCATCGTGCCGGGCGGATTGGGCGCCCAGAAATCCTCGCAGATTTCCACGCCGAAGCTGAAGCCGGCGAGATTGCCCGCAGCAAAGATCAGGTCCGTGCCAAAGGGCACTTCCTCGCCCGCCACCCCGATCCACAGATCCACGCAGCCGCGCCCGTGCGCGAAATAGCGCTTTTCATAGAATTCGCGGTAATTGGGCAGGTAGCTTTTCGGCACCACCCCGAGCACTTGCCCGCCCGCGATCACCACCGCGCAATTATAAAGCTTGCCCGCGCGGCGCAGCGGCGCACCGACCACCAGCACCGGCGCGAGATCCGCGCTCGCCGCCACCAGTTCGGCGAGCGCCTCCTCCACCCGATCGAGCAGCGCCTGCTGAAGCAGCAGATCATCAATCGCATAGGATGACAGCGCGAGTTCGGGGAAGACCACCAGATCGACACCCGCCGCATCCGCGCGGCGCGCCTCGGCAAGCACGCCGGCCAGATTGAACGGCACATCGGCAGTGCGGCATGCCGGCGTTGCTGTCGCCACGCGGACAAAGCCGTGCGCA
Source organism: Erythrobacter epiphyticus (assembly GCF_034653295.1). Taxonomy (NCBI): domain Bacteria; kingdom Pseudomonadati; phylum Pseudomonadota; class Alphaproteobacteria; order Sphingomonadales; family Erythrobacteraceae; genus Erythrobacter; species Erythrobacter epiphyticus. The sequence goes on from NZ_JAYEEU010000009.1 coordinate 449,795, forward strand.
TGCCGATCGAAGAAGCTGTGGGTCTCGCGTGTCATTCTTGCGCCTGTTCGGTGTGGCTTATGCCTCTAGCGGTTAAAAGCGCCTGTTCCTATAGCTGCCCGGCAACCCCCGCGATTTTCAGAGGAACCCCGTCATGGCCGATGCCCCCTACACCCCGCCCAAGGTCTGGAGCGCCGATACCGTATCCGGCGGGCGCTTTGCCAACATCAACCGCCCGACCGCCGGTGCGCGCGAGGAGCGCGACCTGCCAGTGGGGGACAATCCTCTCCAGCTCTATTCGCTTGCCACGCCCAACGGGGTCAAGGTGACGATCCTGCTCGAGGAATTGCTCGAACTCGGCCACACCGGCGCCGAATATGATGCGTGGACGATCAATATCGGCGAAGGCGAACAATTCACCAGCGGCTTTGTCGGCGTGAACCCCAATTCGAAAATCCCCGCCCTGCTCGATCGCAGCGGTGCCGAGCCGTTCCGGGTGTTCGAATCAGGCGCGATCCTGGTGCATCTCGCCGAGAAATTCGGTGCTTTCCTGCCGACCGATCCGGCGGCGCGCGCGGAGGTGCTGAGCTGGGTATTCTGGCAAGTCGGCAGCGGGCCGTTTATGGGCGGCGGCTTCGGCCACTTCTACGCCTATGCCCCTGAGAAATACGAATATCCGATCAATCGCTATGCGATGGAAACCAAGCGGATCTTCGATGTCGCCAATCAAAGGCTGGCGCAAAGCCGCTTTCTGGCAGGCGATGATTACTCGCTGGCCGATATTGCCAATTTCCCCTGGCTCGCGCCCTTTGTGTGGGGCGAGATCTACAACGACGCCAGGACCTTCCTCAGCATTGACGAATACACCCATGTGAAGCGCTGGGTTGGCGAGATCGCGGTCCGCCCGGCGGTGCGGCGCGGCCGGATCGTCAACAAGACCTGGGGTGATCCGGCGACCCAGCTCAAGGAACGCCATTGCGCTGCCGATTTCGCGGACAGACATCTGCCATGATCGCAACGCGATTTTCGCGCGTCTTTCCCCTTCACATTTGTTTTTGGCCCGCTATAGAGCGCGGCTCTTGCTGGGGCGTAGCCAAGCGGTAAGGCAGCGGTTTTTGGTACCGCCATGCGAAGGTTCGAATCCTTCCGCCCCAGCCAAGAAATTATTCGGCTCTAAATAGCTGAAAAAATTACAAGTTTCCCTTCGAGTCAAAACTACCGGCGCACCCCATCGTGGTCCCCACCGTGGTCCTGATTTCAGCGCTATGATTCGAGTGGATTCAGGGCGCAAGATGGCCATGCGATTTGCGCAGCTTTTCCACCGGCAAGTGCACAGGTTTTGCACCGCGGTTCTGCATGAGCCCCGCTGGCTGGTCGAAAGCCGATGAGGCTGACTTTCAGCCCGATGGCCGAATGTGGGACGAAGCCGCCATTCGCACCGGCATTGCTACGTGTCCGCTTATATCGAAAGCGGCCGTTTTGCCTGTGCGTGCCTGAGGCAGCGTAGGCCGCTATCACGCTTTCCATGCACGGCAATGGTGTTCTCGCCGGGTCGGCGTCCGTTCTTTGATCCTGGCCAATCAAGGCCATGGAGAAAGATGATGACCTAATCTCACCTCAACCCGGCCATGCAAAATCGGGTTTCGAGGAATGCCGGCAGGACCGTCGACACCAAGCGGCCGCTGACCCAGAAGCAGATTTGGGTGATCCGGTTCTTCCTTGATCG
>NZ_JAYEEU010000010.1:0-198959 GCF_034653295.1 Erythrobacter epiphyticus
CGTCGGCGCGGGCGGCGGAGGCGCGGGCGGCGGCGGAGGCGGCGGCGGAGCAGCCGCTTCGCCGGGCTTGCCGAGCACGCGGCGGCGCTTCACCTCGACCACAACCTTGTTGGTGCGGCCATGGCTGAAGGTCTGCTTGACCTCGCCCGCATCGACCGACCGCTTGAGGCCCAAAGGCTTGCGGGTGCGCTGGTTTTCGTCGTCGCTCATTACTGCAATTACGTCCTTCAATCCAAATTCACATCACATCAGGCGCGCGCTGTCAGCGCCCCTGCTTCGCCGGGCACATCCCGGCCATCATCTTGCGCAAACGCCATCAGCCGCGCGAGCGCATGACGCACCCTGTCCGCGGCCCTTTGGTCACCCGCATGCCCGGCAACACCGAGATGGACGACATTGTCGCGGCCCAATGCCACAGACAAAGCCGCGCGGTCCAGAGGCAAGCGCGTGCCTTGCAGACCCGAGCCTTCGGCATCGCTGCCAACCCGCCAGGCCTGATCGAGCTTGCGCCGCCCGTCTTCGCTGCTGTCACGGGCGTGGAGCAGCAAGGCGATCCGCCCCGAGCGCGCCTGTTCGGCAATCCGCGCCGAACCGAGCACGATCTGGCCCGAACGCAGTTCAAGCCCCAGCCGTTCGGCGAAACTGCGGGTCAGCGCGGCTTCCGCACGCGCGGCGAGATCATCGGGGATCGTCAGCGCCGCGCCCTTGAAAGCGCGCAGCAAGGCCCGCTTGAGACTGCCATCAGCAATCGCGGCTTCGAGCGCGCCGCGGCTCACGCCGATCCATGCGCCGCGCCCGGGAGCCTTGGCCGCCGGATCCGGCAAAACCAGGCCATCAGGCGCAATCGCAAGACGCAGCAGGCTGGCTCTGGCATCGGTGGAGCCGGTCAGCACACAGCGCCGCTCGCTCCCGCTTGCACGGGAGCTTGCCGCTTCAGAGATGTCGGGCGTCAGGCGCTCATTGGGTGGAGTCCGCACGGGCGGCCTCCTCGGTCGGCGCAGCAGCGTCCTCGTCTTCGAACCAATGGGCGCGGGCAGCCATGATGATTTCGTTGCCCTGCTCTTCGGAAAGGCCATATTCGCCCAGCACGCCGCCCTTGTCGGTTTCGCGCTGCGGACGACGCTGCGGCGGACCATCAGCATTGTTGCGGCGACGCGGTGCTTCGCGCTTCTTGGCGATCAGTTCGTCGGTGGCGAGGTCAGCAAGATCATCAAGCGTCTTGATCCCGGCCTTGCCGAGCGTGACAAGCATCGCTTCGGTGAGATGCGGGATTTCGGCGAGGGCATCCTCGACACCGAGTTCGCGGCGCACCTGACGATGCCCCTCTTCCTGCCGCTCAAGCGCTTCGAGCGCACGGCTTTGGAGTTCTTCGGCGAGCTCATCGTCGAAGCCTTGGATGCTGGCGAGTTCGGCCAGATCGACATAGGCGACTTCTTCGAGCTCGGCGAAGCCTTCGGCCACCAGCAGCTGCGAGAGCGTTTCATCGACGTCGAGCTCTTCCTCGAACATCTTCGAACGCTCGGCGAATTCCTTGGAGCGCTTCTCGGAAGCCTCTTCCTCGGTCATGATGTCGATCTGGTGCCCGGTGAGCTGGCTTGCCAGACGCACGTTCTGGCCGCGGCGACCGATGGCAAGCGACAGCTGATCATCGGGGACGACCACTTCGATGCGGCCATCTTCCTCATCAAGCACCACGCGGGCCACCGTCGCCGGCTGGAGCGCGTTGACGACGAAGGTCGCGGTGTCTTCCGACCAGGGGATGATATCGATCTTTTCGCCCTGCAATTCCTGCACCACCGCCTGCACGCGGCTGCCCTTCATGCCGACGCAGGCGCCGACCGGGTCAATCGAGGAATCGCGGCTGATCACGCCGATCTTGGCACGGCTGCCCGGATCGCGCGCGGCGGCCTTGATCTCGATGATGCCATCATAGATTTCGGGCACTTCCTGCGCGAACAGCTTCTTCATGAATTCGGGGTGCGCCCGGCTCAGGAAAATCTGCGGGCCGCGGTTGTTGCGCTCCACCTTCGTGATGAGCGCGCGGACACGCTCGCCCACACGGGCGGCTTCGCGCGGGATCTGCTGATCGCGGCGGATCACACCTTCGGCGCGGCCGAGGTTGACGATCACATGGCCGAATTCGACCGACTTGATCACGCCGGTGATGACTTCGCCCTGGCGGTCCTTGAATTCTTCATACTGACGCTCGCGCTCGGCATCGCGGACCTTCTGGAAGATCACCTGCTTGGCCGACTGCGCGTCGATACGGCCGAGATCGACCGGGGGCAGCGGATCGACGATGAAATCGCCGACCTTGGCACCGGGCTGGAGCTTTTCGGCCTGCTTGAGATCGACCTGCTTGAAGTAATCTTCAACCTGTTCGACCACTTCGACCACGCGCCACAGCGTCAGATCGCCGGTCAGCGGATCGAGCTTGGCACGGATATCATTTTCCGCGCCATAACGGTTGCGCGCGGATTTCTGGATCGCTTCTTCCATCGCCTCGATGACGATGGACTTGTCGATCATCTTTTCCGAGGCAACCGCGTTGGCGATCGCGAGGAGTTCGGCCTTGTTGGCGGAAATGGCGCTGGCCATCAGTCGTCTGCCTTTTCTTCTTCGTCGTGAGTGGTGAGGTCTTCGATCAGTTCGTCCGCGCCGCTCGTATCAAGCGGACGGGTTGCCGCAATCAGTGCATCGGTGAGCACCAACCGCGCGGAATGGATGTCGGAGAGCGGCAGCTTGACCGCGCCCGCCTTCACATCAGTGATGAGCGCGCAATCGCCCTCAAGCCCTTCGAGCACGCCCTTGTTGACGCGCTGGCCGTCATAGCCCTTGGCCATGACAATGCGCGCTTCGTGGCCGGCCCATTTGGCGAAGTCTTTCGGCCGGGTCAGCGGGCGATCAATCCCGGGCGAGGAAACTTCGAGATGATAGGCCTCTTCGATCAGGACTTCCCCCGCCTCTTCGGCGGCATCGATCGCATCGGACACACGGCGCGAGAGCGCGGCGCATTGATCAAGCACCAACTGACCCGTCGCCGGGTCTTCAGCCATGATCTGCAAGGCCTGCCCGCCATCGCCCGCTTCGGACGGGACCATCGCCACGCGCACCAGTTCAAACCCGAGCGCTTGCGCTTCGGGTTCGATCAACCGGGTCAGGCGGGCAATATCAATCACGAGGCTTCCTGTGTGCAACAATTCCGGCCCGCCAATGCATCGGAAACGGGCCTTCGGGCCGGCCCCCGAAGGCGCCAGCATCCAAACCTTGTCTCAACAATGTCGGGATGGGATGCCGCATAGGCCAAGCGGCGCGTTTTGGCAAGGGTAAAGCGCAGGCGCGCCTAGGCGCTGTCCTGATCCTCGAGGATCGCATGCTTGCGGATGGCATGGCGCAGCTGATCATAGCTGAGACCAAGCGCACGCGCGGTCTGACGCTGGTTCCAGCGATGCTTGCCCAGCGCATGGACGAGAATCATCCGCTCATGCGCATCCACCGCCGCGCGCAGATCAGTGACAGCATCGAAATCGCCATTTGCCAGCGCCGCCGGTGTCGCAGGAGTCGATGCCGCGGAAGGCGCGGGTGAAGCGGCGCGGCGATGTTCCGGCTGACGCGGCCGCCACGGGCTGTCGAAGGGATCGAACTGGACATGGGCAATCGCCTGCCCCGGATCATCCCAGCGATAGACCGCGCGCTCGATCACATTGCGCAGCTCGCGGACATTGCCGGGCCAGGCATAATCCTCGAGCGCGGCCATCACATGGGGCGCGAAGCCGGGCCAGCCTTCCCATCCCAGCTCGGCGGCCATACGGCGTCCGAAATGTTCGGCGAGCACGCCGATATCCCCTTCGCGCACCCGGAGCGGTGGTAGCGTGATCACCTCGAAACTCAGCCGGTCGAGCAAGTCGGCGCGAAACTCGCCCGAGGCCGCCAGCTTGGGCAGATCATCATTGGTCGCGGCAACGATCCGCACATCGACGCGGATCGGACGCGAGGCACCGATGCGGGTTACCTCGCCATATTCGACCGCGCGCAGCAGACGTTCCTGCGCGCCCATCGACAAGGTGCCGAGTTCGTCCAGAAACAAGGTGCCCTTGTCAGCTTCTTCAAACCGCCCTGCCCGCGCCTTGGTCGCGCCGGTGAAGGCACCCGCCTCATGGCCGAACAATTCGGCTTCGATCAGGGTTTCGGGGAGCGCTGCGCAATTCATCGTGACGAGCGGTTCGTCCCAGCGGCTCGACAGGCGGTGAAGGCGTTCGGCGATCAATTCCTTGCCGGTCCCGCGTTCGCCAATCACCAGCACGGGGCGACTCATCGGCGCGGCACGGCTCGCCCGCTCGACGGCATCGAGAAACGCTCCGGACTGGCCAATGAAATGACTCTCGCGCTTCATGCCCCAAGCTATAGTGAATTTCACCAAGCATTGGCAATAGGCGCCAGATGGGGCAGTTTTTCGGGGCGCCGAAATGGCGGATTTCCGCCATTTTCAGAGTTTGGCACGCGGGTTGCAAAAGGACTGGCATAACCAGTTTTCTCACGGGGAGACCCACCATGCTGAACCGCAACAACACCGCTCAGGCCTTCTGGCAAAGCAAACTTGGCCATGCTGCCCTTGCCAGCATCGCAGCCATGGTGCTGATGATCGCCGTGACGGCACAGATCATGCCCGGCGCCGCGAGCGCTGCCAGCCCGACGCACCCGGTGATCACCGCCGGTGCGGCACTGGAAGTCGCATGAGCAACCACGATCCCCTCGGGCCGGAGCGCCAGTCCCCCCCCGCCGATGCTGGCCACCAGGATGCGCGTCCCCTGCGTCCTGAACCCGCCAGCGACGCTCCGGCCCACCCTTCGATCTCGGCGCGCGGCCGCGTGTCGCGGCTCGATGCCGAAATCGAGGCCTTGCGTCACAGCCCCACTCCGACGCAGAACCGGGCGCAGAACACCGTCGGTGACCGCGCCGCATCCTTTCTTGATGGAGTAGCCTTCATGGGCATTTTCAGCCGCACTCGCGACATTATTGCCGCCAATTTCAATGACATGCTGGACAAGGCCGATGATCCGGCCAAGATGATCCGCATGATCATCCTCGAAATGGAGGAAACGCTGGTGGAAGTCCGCGCCAGCGCGGCGCGCACCATTGCCGATCAGAAGGAAATGCACCGCCACTGCGTCAAGCTTGACCGGCTCCAGGCTGATTGGGCGGAAAAGGCCCAGCTCGCCCTGTCGAAGGATCGCGAGGATCTCGCCCGCGCCGCGCTGGTCGAAAAGAAGAAGGCCGCGGACATGGCGGATCAGCTCAAGACCGAGATCGCGGTGCTTGATGATGCGCTGCGGGCCTATGAGGATGACATCCAGAAGTTGCAGCATCGCCTGCGCGAAGCCCGCAGCCGCCAGACCGCGATTGCCGCACGCCTCGAAAGCGCGGAAAACCGCGTGAAGCTGCGCACGCTGCTTTCGACCGAGCGCACCGATGAGGCGCTCGCCCGCTTCGACCAGCTCGAACGCCGGGTCGATTACGCCGAAGGCCGCGCCGATGCGCTACGGATTGCCGAAGGCTCGACGCCGAGCCTCGCGGATGAAATCGCCGCGCTCGAAGGGGCCGATGCAATTGATGACGAACTTGAAGCGATGAAGCAGGCGCTCGGCAAATCGGGCGACAACAAGGGGGAATAGACCATGGATTTTGGGAGTGAGATTTTTGTCGTCCCGGCGATTTTTATCGGTCTGCCTTGGGTGATCCTGCACTACGTCACGAAATGGAAGACGGCCGCCACCATCACCACCGATGATGAAGTGCTGCTGGAGGAACTCTACAACCTCGCCAAGCGGCTCGATCAGCGCATGGAAACGGTCGAACGGCTGGTGGCGAGTGATGACCCCGGCTTCACCCCGGCGCGCCGCCTGATCGCAGACCATGCAGAAGATAATGACCAGCTGCGCGAACTCGAACAGCTGATGGCAGAAAAGAAGGGAACGAGAGCATGAACAGCCCCCGCACCACGCTGTACCGCGACAAGCACAATGGCAAGATCATGGGCGTGTGCGCCGGGATCGCCGATTACACCGGGATTAATGTCTTCTGGGTGCGCATGGCGGCCTTCCTCTCGATCTTCATGCTGAGCGGGATGACCATCCTGGCCTACATTGCCGCCGGTCTCCTGCTCAACAAGAAGCCGCCCTATCTCTACCGCGACGCCAGCGAGCAGAAATACTGGCAGGGCGTTCGCCAGAGCCCCAAGCGAACCGCCCGCGAAATCCGCGCCAATTTCCGCGACATCGACCGGCGCCTCGCCGCGGTGGAAAGCCACTATGTTAGCAGCAACCCGCGCCTGACCGCCGAGATCGAGCGGCTGCGCTGAGCCCGAACACGTCACGAAGGGGGAAGTAAGTTATGGAAGGCATCATTGCCCTGATGATCCCGATCGTCGCCCTGATGATCCCGATTGTCGCCATCTGGACCAAGCACCAGCAGAAAATCGCCGAGATGCAGGTCGGCGCCACCGCCGAACAGACCGCTGAAAAGGCCGCGCAATATGCCAGCCACATCCAGCGGCTCGAAGACCGGGTGCAGGTGCTCGAACGCATCGTCACCGATCGCGGCTATGACATCGCAACCCAGATCGAAGCGCTGCGCGATACCCGCCGCGTTGATGAACAGGGCGCAGGCGTTCCGCTTGGCCTTGGTAGCAAGGAGCGCGTGTGATGGAGCTTGAGAAAACCCTGATGATCGCGCTGGTCATGGCTCTCGCCATCGGCGGCTGGCTGATCAACAACTGGATCCGCGCCAAATATGGCTATGCGGTTGAGGATTCCTGGGGCCGCAAGGTGGAACCGGCGGCCAATGCCGAAAATCTGCGGCTCAAGGCGGAAAACCGCGAACTCAATGACAAACTCGATGCCATGCAAGATCGTATGATCGTGCTGGAAAAGATCGTCACCGACCGCGGCTATTCGCTGAGCGCCGAAATCGAAGCGCTGCGTGATGCCCCCGCCATCGGGAAGGAGCGTGTGTGATGGGCCCTGAAGACTTTCTCCCTTATCTCGGCTGGATCATCGGCGGCGGCTTTGTGCTGGGGGCGATGGGCATTCTTGCCTCGTTCCAGACAACCCGCATGAAGATCAAGAACGGCTATCCGCTCGAAGGCATGTGGGGCCAATCGCTCAAGCCCGGCTCGGATGCGCAGAACGCCCAGCGCGTGACGCTGCTGACCCAGGAAAACGCGGAATTGCGCGCGGAACTCGGCAGCCTCAAGGACCGCATGGCCAATGTCGAGCGGATCGTCACCGATGGTGGCTATCACCTTGGCGCCGAGATTGACGCGCTGCGCGATCGCGCGCTCGCCAACCTCAAGGACAAGGGCGCGGCGTGATGCAGGAACAGCTGATCATTGCGATGACCCTGGTGGCGATCTGCCTGATTGCGGGCATCAGTCTCAACGGGATTGTCGACAAGGTCATGCAGGCCAAGCGGCTGCGCTACACGCACCTGCCGGCCCAGCCGACGGCCGAGATCCGCGAGATGGCCGAGCGCCAGCAGATGATCGAGGATCGCCTGCGCGTGCTCGAACGCATCGCCACCGATCGGGGGCACCTGCTCGCGGACGAGATTGAATCGCTGCGCGGCGCATCGCATGCCATCGGCCATTCAGCCGTCGAAAGCGGGGCGCGGGCACAATGAGCAGCTGGGCCATCGTTGCCATCGCGGGCATCATCATCTGGGGCATCGTCGAGATCGCCCGGGCGCGCGCCGGGATTATCACCGACGAAGACGGAAACCAGAAGATCGCCAAGCGCAAGGATGAGAAAAGCAAGGCGGAACTCATGGCCGCCAAGCGCGAGCTCGCCGACCTCAAGGAACGCGTCAAGGTGCTCGAACGCATCGCCACAGATGGCAACACCACTGATGCGCGCGAACGCGCGCGCATCGCCGCCGAAATCGAAGCGCTGCGGGGCTTGCCCGCCGCAAAGGAGGAACAGAGCGAATGATCACGCCCCTTCTTGATCCGACCCTTGTGATGGCTGGCACATGCCTTGCCGGGCTGATTGTCGTTGCGTCGGCCTTGCTCAAGGCGTGGCAGGGCTGGCTCGAACTGAAGCGCCAGGAACTTGGCCAGACGAGCCGCGCCATGCCTGATGAACACACCGGCGTTGGCACGGCCCGCATCGAACTCGCCGATCTCAAGGAACGCATCCGCAAGCTTGAAGCGATTGCCAGCGGAGTGGAGCTGTGAGCCGCGCCAGCGATACCGCCACGCAGGCGGGCATCGGCCTTGGCACGGCGATCGCGGTGGCGATCAGCTGGAGCGTCAACCAATCGATCCTGTGGGCGATCCTCCACGGCTTTTTCGGCTGGTTCTATGTGATCTGGCACGCCTTCACCCGTCCCGGCGGGTTGATGGGCTGATCGCGAATTTGCCCCTTCCCTGATCCGCTTGCGCTGCCTAAGTGGTTGCCATGCGCACCCTTCCCGACATTCTCGAAGAATATGAATTCCTCGAAGGCGATGAACGCTACGGGCTGCTGATCGAACTGGGGCGCAGCCTCGAACCGATGCCCGATGCGCTCAAGACCGATGCCACGCTGGTGCGCGGCTGTTCGGCGGCGGTGTGGGTCTATCCCGCCTCGCAGGAAGGCGATCGGCTGCATTTCCTTGCCGATAGCAATGCCGCCATCACCAAAGGCATTGTCGCGCTGGTGATTGCCGCGGTGCAGGACAAGCCCGCCGCCGAGGTCGCGGCGATGGATGTGATGGGCGCGCTCGCGCCGTTTGATCTCAAGAACCAGCTTTCGAGCAACCGCACCCAAGGCGTGCCCAATATGATCGCGCTGGTGAAAGAGCACGCGGGCCGGATCGCGGCCTCGGCCTGACACGCTGGCGCAGCGCGCCAACACCGTGTAAGCAGAGCTTCTGATTGCTCCCTGATGGAGGGGTTACCGCCATGCTTGCAGCTGCGCCGCCCGTCTGCTTCATCCTGACCGCTGATATGGCCAAGGCTCGCGGCTTTTACCGCGATACGCTCGGTCTGGTGGAAACGGGTGAAGACCCTTTCGCGATCACCTTTGATCTGGCGGGCACGATGCTGCGCCTGACGCAGGTGGCCGGCCACCAGCCCAGCCCCCACACGGTGCTCGGCTGGATGGTTGAGGATATCGAGGCGACGGTCGATGCGCTTACCGCCAAGGGCGTGGCCTGCGCGATCTATGAAGGCTTCGGGCAGGATGCGCGCGGGATCTGGAGCGATCCCGCATCAGGCACGCGGATTGCGTGGTTTCACGATCCTGAAGGCAATAATCTCAGCGTCACGCAATTCGCAGGCTGAGCCTAGAGGTTACGCCCGACTGTCTCGAAAGCCTCGCCGCCCGCGCCCACGCTGTCGCGCACCACGGCAAGCCCCGCTTCCTTCTGCGCTTTCAACTCGGCCTTCAGCTTCGCCGGATCGCGCGCGAAGACAAAGCCGAAGCTGACCCCGCCTTCCTTGCCGATGGTGGCATGATGCAGCTTGTGCGCCTGCACCAGACGCTTGGCATAGCCCTTGCGCGGCACCCACTTCCAGTAGCGCTGGTGGACGAGGCCATCATGCACCAGCGTATAGATCAGCCCGTAAAGCGTGATGCCAACCGCGACCCACCACATCCAGTCCCAGTAAAGCGAGCCGAAAATATACATCCCGGCGTTGATCGTGCCGAAGACAACGGCAAACAGATCATTCTTTTCCAGCACATTATTATGCGGCTCGTGGTGATCACGATGCCAACCCCAGCCCCAGCCGTGCATGATATATTTGTGCGCATACCACGCAAAGAATTCCATGCCGATCAGCGCGGCGAGAACGGTTGCGATTGCTTCAAGCCAGGTCATGCGGCCACCTCCACGGCCTTGAGGCTGCTCTCGCCCACACCGGCGCGGCGCGCCTGCGGCAGCGCCCACCACGGGACATCCGGGCGGCGGTGATGTTCGAGATGATAGCCAAAATGGAAACAGGACGCGAGGCTGGCCAGCGGGCCGAATTCCTCGCTGCGGGTGTTGTGACGGTCTGCGAAGACCGCAGCATCCTCGCCGCGCAGATGGCGGTGGGGACGAAACGTGCCAAAGTAGAAGAGCTGGAGCGACGAGCCGAGCGCAGGCAGGCCATAAAGCAGCACGATCTGCGCCATCGGCACATCAAGCGCCAGCCAGTAAATCCCCACCACGGTGTGGACAAAGGCGATCGAGCGCCAGCCGAAATAGCGCCGGAAAAACGTGCCATACCAGCGCCAGAAATCATCGGGATGATCTTCGTCGAAATCGGGATCACCCGGTCGGCCAGCCAGCTTGTGATGAGCGAAATGGGCATCGCGCAGTTGCTTCCACGCAAAGCCTGCATAGAGCGCCAGCAGCACCGCGCCGATCACCGAATTGGCGCGGGGGTGGCCGGGGACAAGGCTGCCGTGCATCGCATCGTGGCAGACGATGAACACGCCGACCGACAGCCAGCATTGCACGAAGGCCAATGCCAGCGCGAACGGCCAGTTCACCCAATCAAGCTCGAAAACGAACATCCCCCAGACATGGATGGAGAGCCACGACCCTGCGATCAGCACCGCAAGGCTCACGCCGATCAGGCCCTGAAGCTTGCGTGCCGGAAGGGTAAAGGGCTGTTCCATGTCAGGGATATACGCGCGAGGCCGTCACAAGGTTGCCTATACGGGTTTGCGGGCGCGCCGCAAATGCGTTTAGCACATGGCTAGTGCAGGAGATCAGCGCTCAGCCGTTTTCGGGGAAGAAGAACTGGCGCAGATGTTCGCCGATCCGCGCTGGGCGCAAGGTTTCGGCATCAATACAGCACCAGCTTGATTTGACTTCGGCGAGCACATCCTCACCGCGCTTGATCACGGTGTGATAAAAGGCGCGCGCGCCATTGAAGCTTTCCAGCACCGTCTGCGCGATGACATCATCCTCGAGGAAGGCGGGCTTGCGATAGGTGATCTCGTGCTTGAGCGCGACCCAGGCCTTGCTCGCCACATCTTCCGCCGGCGCCAGCTTGTTCCAATGTGCCAGCACCGCATCCTGCACCCAATTGAGGTAGCGGGCGTTGTTGACATGGCCCATGAAATCAATGTCGGCAGGCTCAACCGTAATGGGATGATCAAAGCTGGCGGGGCTGGCTGCGGGCTGATTCACTGACATGTTTGTAAGTTACCGCAGTTTTCGTGTATTTTCCATGACCAAACGGGGCACATCGCCGATATTCTTGCATCGCGGGCTTTTTCGTCGCTAAGGCGCATCGGGAAAGGAAGCGAACCGCCATGGCCTCTCGTCCGCGCACTCTCTACCAGAAGATCTGGGATGCCCACGTGGTCGAGACCCGCGAGGATGGCACGGCGCTGGTCTATATTGATCGCCATCTCGTCCACGAGGTGACGAGCCCGCAAGCCTTTGATGCCTTGCGGCTGTCGGGCCGGACAGTGCGTCGCCCTGAACTTACCTTGGCTGTGCCCGATCACAATCTGCCGACCACGCCGCGGGTTGGCCCGGATGGCAAGCGCCTGCCGATCGCGGATAGTGAAAGCGCAGGCCAGCTTGCCGCGCTTGAAAAGAACGCCCCCGAATTCGGCATCCGCTATATTGATGCGACCGCCCCCGAACAGGGGATCGTCCATGTTGTCGGCCCGGAACAGGGCTTTTCCTTGCCCGGCACCACGATTGTCTGCGGGGATTCGCACACCGCCTGCCACGGCGGTCTGGGCGCACTCGCCTTCGGGATTGGCACCAGCGAGGTCGAGCATGTGCTGGCGACGCAGACGTTGCTGCTCCAGCAGTCCAAGGCGATGGAAGTGCGCGTGACCAGCAGCCTCGGCCCCGGTGTGACCGCGAAAGACCTGATCCTCCACATCATCGGCACAATCGGCGCGGCGGGTGGCTCGGGCTACGTGATCGAATATCGCGGCGATGTCTTTGCCGCGATGAGCGTCGAGGAACGCCTCACCGTCTGCAATATGAGTATCGAGGCGGGCGCCCGCGCGGGGCTGATCGCGCCCGATGATGTCACCTTCGCCTATCTCAAGGGACGCCCGCTCGCCCCCGCAGGCGCCGATTGGGACGCGGCGGTTGCCTATTGGCGCACGCTTCATTCCGATGATGGTGCGGTGTTCGACAAGAGCGTGGTGATCGATGCCAGCACCGTCGAGCCGAGCGTCACCTGGGGCACCAGCCCCGAAGATGTGGTCCCGATTGGGGGGTGCATTCCGCATCCTGAAGATTTCGCCGATGAAGCCAAGCGCATCGCCGCGCAGAAATCGCTCGACTACATGGGCCTCACCCCCGGCACCCCGATGACTGAGGTGCCGATCGAGAATGTCTTCATCGGCTCCTGCACCAACAGCCGCATCGAAGACCTGCGCGCCGCCGCCGCTGTCCTCAAAGGCCGCCGCAAGGCCGATAACGTGCGCTGGGCCATCGTCGTGCCCGGTTCGGGCCTCGTCAAGCGACAGGCCGAAGCCGAAGGTCTCGACAAGGTGTTCACCGAAGCCGGTTTCGAGTGGCGCGAGCCGGGATGTTCGGCCTGCCTCGGCATGAACCCCGACAAAGTGCCGCCGGGCGAGCGCTGCGCTTCGACCTCGAACCGCAATTTCGTCGGGCGCCAAGGCCCCGGCGCGCGCACCCATCTTGTCTCGCCCGCAATGGCAGCCGCTGCGGCTGTCACCGGGCGGCTGACCGACGTGCGCACCCTCGGCTGAACCCCCTCTTGCAACCCGCGCCCACGAGGCGCATGAGATTAGCCATGAGCAACAAGACCCCCAAGAAATCCTCCGGCAACAAGGCGGCGCTCGGTGCTGCTGCGATCGGCTCGGCAGCGGTGGCCGCTGCCCTGCTTTACGCGGGCAAGCGCTTCCTCAAGAAGTCCGAAGACACCAAGACCCCGCCCACCATCCCCTCTGGCGAGCCGCCCGAAACCGATTGAGGAGCCGCTGCGCATGGAGCCGCTGAAACAGGTCGCCGGGCGCGCCATTCCGCTTGGTCTGAAGAATGTCGACACCGACATCATCATTCCGGCGCGCTGGCTCAAGACGATCACCCGCGAAGGGCTTGGCCGTGGCGCCTTCGAGACCATCCGCGCCGAGCCCGGCAATGTGTTCGACGATCCGGCCTATGCCGGCGCCCCGATCCTGATTGCGGGCGACAATTTCGGTTGCGGGTCAAGCCGCGAACACGCCGCCTGGGCGATGCTCGATCTCGGCATCAAGGTGGTTATCGCCCCGTCCTTTTCGGACATTTTCTCGGGCAATGCCGTCAAGAACGGGATCCTGCCGGTGGTGCTGCTGCAGGCCGCGATTGACCGCCTGCTCGAAGTGGCCCAGGCGGGCGAGCCGATCGATGTCGATCTCGAAAGCATGACAGTGACGACCCCGTTTCAGGATCGTTTCACCTTCGAACTCGATGCGTTTCGCCGCCATTGCCTGCTCAACGGGCTCGACGAAGTGGCGCTCACGCTGGAACGCGACACCGCTATCAGCGCCTTCGAGGCACGCAGGGCCGGACAGCAAAGCTGGCTGATGCGCGGCACCGCTGCCTGATTGCAAGACCCAAGGGAGAGGAAATCATGAAAGCCATTCGCACCCACGCTGTCGGTGGGCCGGAAACCCTGACGCTCGATGAGATCGCAGCCCCCGCGCCCGGCAAGGGCGAAGTGCTGGTCGCGGTCAAGGCCTGCGCCATCAATTACCCCGACGGCCTGATCATCCGCGACATGTACCAGTTCAAGCCGCAGCGTCCCTTTTCGCCCGGCGGCGAGATTTCGGGCGTGATCGAAGCAGTCGGCGAAGGGGTGGAAGGCTTTGCCGTGGGGGACCGGGTGCTCGCCGGGATCGGCCATGGCGGGTTGGCCGAAAAGGTGATCGTCCCCGCAGGCCGCATGTTCAAGGTGCCCGATGGCGTGCCCTTCGAAAAAGCCGCCTCGCTGCTGATGACCTATGGCACCACCATCCACGGCCTCAAGGACCGCGGGCACATCAAGGCGGGCGACACCGTCTTGATCCTTGGCGCGGCGGGCGGCGTGGGGCTTTCGGCTATCGAACTCAGCAAGGCATTTGGCGCGCGCGTCGTTGCCGCCGTCTCCTCCGAAGCCAAGGGTGAAGTCGCCCGCAAGGCCGGGGCCGATGCGGTGGTGATCTACCCGCGCGAGGCGATGGACAAGGACGCTTCGAAAGCTCTTGCCGATGCCTTCAAGAAGGCCTGCGGGCCGGAGGGCGCGAATATCGTCTATGACATCGTCGGCGGGCAATATTCCGAGCCTGCCCTGCGCGCCATTGCCTGGGAGGGCCGCTTCCTCGTGGTCGGCTTCCCCGCCGGGATCGCCAAGATGCCGCTCAACCTTACCCTGCTGAAGTCCTGCGACATCTGCGGCGTGTTCTGGGGCGCCTTCACCGCGCGCGATCCGCAAGGCTTCCATGCGCAGGTGAACGAGCTGTTCGACCTGATTAAGGCGGGCAAGATCGATCCGCTGGTGTCCGAGACCTTCCCCCTTGCCCGCGCGGGCGATGCCATTGCCAAGCTCGAAGCGCGCGAAGCGGTGGGCAAGCTGGTGGTGACAATGGACTGACTTGCTCCCGGCACCGCTTGCTCCGCCGCATCAAGGTGCCTATTTTGCAACAACACACACCAGAGGGATATCCCATGACCGATTTCAAGGATCGTGAACGCGCCGAAGAAGCCAAGTTTGCGATGGATCAGGACACCGCCTTCCGCATTGCTGCCCGTCGTAACCGTTTGCTCGGTGAATGGGCGGCCGCAGCCATGAACCTCACCGCCGAGGAAACCGATGCCTACAAGAAGGCGGTCGTGCAGGCCGATTTCGAGGAAGCGGGCGATGAAGACGTGATCCGCAAGCTGCTCGGCGATCTCACCGCCGCGGGCACGGACATCACCGAAGCGGACATCCGCGCCAAGCTTGATGAAATGACGATCGAGGCGCGCCGCCAGCTGATGGGCGAGGCGTAAGGCCCATGCCGATGACTGCTCAGGCCATCGAGGAAGCAATCCTCGCCGCCCTGCCGGGCGCCACGGTCGAACTCACCGATCTGGCGGGCGATAATGATCACTGGGCGGCCACCGTCACCGCGCCGCAATTTGTCGGCAAAAGCCGCGTTGCCCAGCACAAGCTAGTCTATGCCGCATTCGGCGGACGCATGGGCGGCGAACTGCACGCCTTGCAAGTCACCACCCGCACTCCCACCTAACCTGCAACCGCAAGCAAACGAAGGCCGCACCCACCATGGCTGATACCCACGCCCGTATTTCCGATCTCGTCACCAGCAATGATGTGGTGCTGTTCATGAAAGGCACCCCGCTTTTCCCACAATGCGGCTTCTCGAGCCGTGCGGTTGCGATCCTCGATCATTGCGGTGTCGCCTATGAAAGCGTCGATGTGCTGCAGGACATGGAAATCCGTCAGGGCATCAAGAGCTTTTCCGATTGGCCGACCATTCCGCAGCTTTATGTGAAGGGTGAATTCGTCGGCGGCAGTGACATCATGATGGAGATGTTCGAAGCGGGCGAATTGCAGCAGCTGCTCAACGAACAGGGTGTCCCCAAGGTGTCCTGACGCACAACCCAGAGCCATAAGCAAAAAACCGCTCCGCAGGACCAGTGCGGAGCGGTTTTTTATTGGGGGAGGCGCAACCCAGAGACCAGGAAGATCGCGCCTCTCGTCAAAGACCACTATGACATGTGAAATTATGCACAGCGCGTGCCAAAGTCAATAATTCTCTGATATTTCAGCATTTCCACGCGCAGGCCTTCGACAATCTTCTGCCGATTGTCAGAAAATCCGACATATGGTTGCGCCCAGTTTTACCACGCTTGCCTCTTGGCAAGGTCTGCGCGGCGCGTCATCTTCGATCGTGATGAACACACCCGCCCCGCCGCACGGCATCCCTGCCGCCACCATCATCATCTATCGCAACTGTCCTGCTGGCGGTTTGCCGCAAGTGTTGATGACCGTGCGCTCCAAGGGGATGGCTTTTGCCGGCGGGATGGCGGTGTTTCCGGGCGGGCGCGTTGATCCGGCAGACTTCGCACTGGCAGAAGCGGTCGTTCGCAGCGGCGAGACCACGCTGGCCGATGATGAAGCGGCGCACCAGATCGCTGCCGTGCGCGAAACACTTGAAGAAACCGGGCTGGCGCTTGGCCTTGCCGGTGACATTTCGGCGGAAAGCGCGGCGGCCGCGCGCGCCATGCTGGCGGAATCCGGCACGCTTGCCCCCGTGCTGGAGGCCTTTGGCTGGAGCCTCGACTTTTCCCAGATCACGCCCTTTGCGCGCTGGTTTCCCAAGAACGAGAACATTCCGCGCGTCTACGACACGCGCTTCTACCTCGCTGATCTTGGCACGGGCGCTGTCGATGTATCGATCGATCATGCCGAAAACACCCATCTGTTCTGGACCAGTGCCAAGGGCGCGCTTGAGGCGGCTGACCGGGGCGAGATCAAGCTGATTTTCCCGACCCGCCGCAATCTGGAACGCCTTGCCCTGTTCGGCTCCTTTGCCGAAGCCAAGGCACAGGCCGAAGCCATTCCGGTGCGCACAATCATGCCGCAAGTGGTCGAGCAGGACGGCAAGCCATGGCTCATGATCCTGGAGGATGCAGGCTATCCGGTGACGGGCGAGCTGCTCGACAGCGTGGCGCGGGGATAGGCCGGCGTTTGCGCCGGACGGGCGCTTCAAAATTCCGGCATTCCGGGCATAGGGGGCCCCATGGCCACCCAGCCCGCCTCCGGAAAACGGATCAGCACCCTGCTGATGATCCCGATCTGGGCGTTAATGCTGCTCACCGGGGCCAAGAGCTTTCTCGACAATCCGCTGATCGGCTCGCGCTGGCTTAACGAACGCGGCCTGCATACCGCACGGGTGCGCCTCGCGGATTGGCTATGCCAATGGCGACGCAGGCGGTTGGCGCACAAGGTGAGGCCCGAATGGCGCGCGGCGTTTGATCGCGATCGCTTTGTCGTCATCCCGGACATCGTGCCGCCCGAAGCCTTTCCGGCGCTGCGCTCGGCTATTCTCGCTTATGAAGGCCCCGCGCGCAAAATGCAGCAGGGCGATGCCATTACGCGGCGCCTCGCGGTTGATCCCGCGATGCTGCACGCGATCCCAGCGCTGCGGGATTTGCTGGCGCGCGATGATATCGTCGCGCTGTTTCACTATGTCGCGAGCTATCGCACCACGCCGCTCCACTACATCCAGACGATCGTCAGCAAGGTGGCGGGGTATGATCCCGATCCGCAGGAAGCGCTCCATGCCGACAGCTTCCATGCCTCACTCAAATCGTGGCTGTTCCTGAAACCGGTCGCGCTCGAGGATGGCCCCTTCACCTATGTGCCGGGATCGCATCGCTTCACGCGCGAAAGGTTGGCGTGCGAGCGCCAGCGGAGCCTTGCTGATCCCTATGCCATTGATCGCCTGTCAGCGCGCGGCTCACCGCGGATCGAGCCCGAGGAGCTGCCGGCCTTGGGTTTGCCCCCTGCCCTGCCCGTAACCGTCGCCGAAAACACCCTGGTGGTGGCCGACACCGTGGGTTTCCACGCGCGCGGCGCGTCCGAGCGCAGCGGTGAGCGGGTCGAGATCTGGTCCTACGCGCGGCGCAATCCGTTCCTGCCGTGGCTCGGTGGTGACCTGTTTAGCCTGCCCGGCATCGCCGAGCGGCGTGTAGGCGTGGTCTGGGCATTCCGTGACCGGCTGGAACGCTGGATCGGCCAGCCATGGCGGCCGGTTGGGCGCCGCATGCCGGTGGAGAAGACGGACGGCGAGCCTCCTTACTCGCGCGCGTAGCGATCTTCGTACCGGATGATGTCATCCTCGCCGAGATAGCTTCCGGTCTGCACTTCGATCAGCGTGAGCCGAACCTTGCCGGGGTTCTCAAGGCGATGCACCGCGCCGAGCGGAATGTAGACCGACTGGTTCTCGCTCAGCAATTGCACCGTATCATCGATGGTCACCCGTGCAGTGCCTTCGACCACGATCCAGTGTTCGGCCCGGTGGTGATGGCTTTGCAAGCTCAAGGCAGCGCCGGGCAGGACTTCGATACGCTTGACCTGGAAGCGGTCCCCGATGACGAGCGATTCAAACCATCCCCAAGGGCGGCGATCAACGGGGAAGGCTTCAGCCTGTGGTGCACCGCGCTGTTGCAAGGCCACGACCGCGTCCTTGACCTGTTGCACGTCTGCCTTGTTCGCCACCAGAACAGCATCACCGGTTGCGACCACAACGGTGTTCTCAAGGCCGATCCCGACCACCTCGACCCGCGGGCTCTCGGAGCGCAGCAGACTGTTGCGGCAACCCATTCCAAGCGCGTTTGCCGACAGCACATTGCCATCATGATCAGGGCCACTTTCCTGCCAGACGGCATCCCAACTGCCCAAGTCTGACCAGCTTGCCGCATAAGGCATCACCGCAAGGTTGGTGGCCCGCTCCATCACTGCATAATCAATCGAATTCGCTGGCACATTCTGCCATGCGGCTTCGGAAAGCCGCGTGAAGGCAAGATCCTGCGTCATGCCCTGAACAGCCCTCTCAACGGCTTCAAGAATATCGGGCGCGTGGTTTCGGGCTGCCTCGATCAGGCTCGCAGCAGTGAACAGGAAGATCCCGGCATTCCAGAGGTATCTGCCCGACGCGAGCATCGCTGCCGCGCGTTCGGCATCGGGCTTTTCGACAAATCCGGCGAGCGTTTGCGGGACAGTCGCGCTGGCATCGGCATCGGCGGCAAGCTCGAGATAGCCGTAGCCCGTTTCTGGCCGGGTGGGATAAATCCCGAAAGTCACAAGATCGCCGGCCCTCGCCCGCGGGTTCGCTGCCAATACGGCTTCGCGAAACGCATCATCGTCAGGGATCACGTGATCAGAAGGTGCAAGCAGCATCAGCGCATCGGGATCATCTGCGGCAAGCACCAGCGCAGATGCCAGTGCCGCTGGCGCTGTGTTGCGCCCTTCGGGCTCGATGAGGATTGCATGCGGCGTGATTTCGCAGGCTGCCAGTTGTTCCACCACAACAAAGCGGAAATCATGGCCGGTTACGATCGTCGGCGCTGCGAAGGACGGACCCGACAAGCGCTTGGCCGATTGCTGGAACAGGCTATCCGGCCCGATGATCCGCGCGAACTGCTTGGGGTAGCTCTTTCGCGAAAGCGGCCAGAGGCGGGTTCCTGCGCCGCCGCACAGAAGCACCGGATAGATAAGATCAGTCATGGTTACCCCTTGGTCCGCTCGGCTGATCGGATGCAGGCCCGAACGCGGTGACATGCCTGCCATCTATAGGGACCGCAGCAAAGCGGGTGAAGCCCATTTGCGGCACATGGTGATAGCGCAAGAGGCGATTAGCCGGAAACCAGCGATCCGGACCACGCCCTCAGTGCCCGTCAGCCGCGTCGTTAAGCGTCTGCGGGCATCACTTCAGCAGCGGGCGCCACCATGCTTCATTGGCGAGATACCAGCGCAATGTCTGGCGCAGGCCATCATCAAAGCCATGCGCCGGCGCATAGCCGAGTTCAGCACGGGCCTTGGTCTCATCAATGGCATAACGGCGATCATGCCCGGCGCGATCGGTAACGAAGGTCTTGAGGCGGTTGGTGGGCACCCCCTTGGCCGCGGGGGCATCGGGGTAGCGTTCTGCGAGACCTTCGATCTCGACAAATGCACGATCTACTTCGGCGCAGATCGTATCGATCACCGTCATGTTGGGCAGTTCGGCACCGCCCCCAATATTATAGGTTTCGCCCGGCTTGCCATTAAGCAGACAGGCCTCGATCCCGCGGCAGTGATCTTCGACATGCAGCCAATCACGCACATTCATGCCATCGCCATAGATCGGCAGCGGGCGGCCGTGCAGCGCATTGAGCAGAAACAGCGGGATCAGCTTTTCGGGATATTGGTAAGGACCATAATTGTTCGAACAATTGCTGGTTGTCACCTCCAGCCCATAGGTGTGGTGATAGGCGCGCACGAGGTGATCCGAGGCGGCCTTGGACGCCGAATAGGGCGAATTGGGCGCGTAGGGCGTCGTCTCGCTGAACGCCGGATCATTCGGACCCAGCGAGCCGAAGACCTCATCGGTCGAAATGTGGTGGAAGCGGTGCGGCTGCCCGCTGCCATCCAACCACACGCTGCGCGCGGCCTTGAGCAGACTGTTGGTGCCCAGAATATTGGTATCGATGAAAGCATCCGGCCCGCTGATCGATCGGTCAACGTGGCTTTCAGCCGCAAAGTGCACGATGGTGACAATAGCCTGATCACGCAGCAATTTTTCGACCAACGCGGTATCGCGGATATCCCCCACCACAAGCTCGGCATGGGGCGCGCCTTCAAGGGTAGAGCGGTTGCCCGCATAGGTCAGGCAATCGAGCACGATCACCCGATCTTCGGGATGCGTGGCATTCCAATAATGGACAAAATTGCCGCCAATGAACCCGGCACCGCCGGTTACGAGCACGTTAGCCAAGCTGCACTTCCTCTTCGAGCATCAGACGCAGGTTCGTGCGCCAGTGAACGGGTTCATCACCAAGCGCGGCACGCGTCGCGCGGGAATCCAAAAGCGAGAAAGCCGGGCGCCGCGCGGGTGTCGGATAATCCGCCGTGGTCAGCGGCCGGATTACCGGAATACGCGGGATCATGCCAAGCGCGTGCGCTTCCTCGGCTACCGCGACCGCAAAATCATACCAGCTGGCCACGCCTGCGTCCGAATGATGGAACGTGCCCGACGCGTCCTTTGCAACCAACCCCCAGATCGTGCGCGCCAAACCGCTGGCCCATGTCGGCGAGCCAATCTGATCAGCCACCACGCCAAGCTCTTCGCGCTCTTTCATGAGCCGGATCATGGTGCGTACGAAATTGGCCCCGCCAGCCTCGTAAACCCAAGCCGTCCGCACCAGAATATCGCTGTCGCGAACATGATCCTCGCCTGCGGCCTTGGTACGGCCATAGACTGATTGCGGATTGCGTGCGGCATCGGGCGAATAGGGCGAGGCAGCGGTGCCATCGAACACATAGTCGGTCGAAACATGCACCAGCTTACCGCCTGTGGCCGCCATCGCATCGGCCATGACGGCGACCGCATCGGCGTTAATCGCCTGCGCGGTCGCTTCATCACTCTCTGCCTTGTCGACGGCCGTGTAAGCGGCTGCGTTAAGAATGAGATTGGGCGCAGTTCGCCGCAGCACATCGCGCAAGGCTGCCGCATCGGTGAGATCACATTCGGCAACATCAATGGCCGTGATCACGGCCTCGGACGGCGCGCAGCGCTGCAAGGCTCCGCCAAGCTGCCCCTTGGCCCCGGTGATCAGCACCCTCATGGGAACACCGGCACATCAGCAAGCGCAAGACCGCGCGCATCCTTCTCTGAAATCAGCGGTGTGATCCCGTCAAGCGGCCAATCAATGCCGACCGACGGATCATCCCATGCCAGCGTGAACTCCGTCTGGGGAGCATAGGGCGCCGTACACTTGTAAAGGAAATCAGTATCATCCTCGAGCGTGACAAACCCGTGAGCAAAGCCTTCCGGCACCCAGAACATGCGCTGGTTGGCGGCACTCAATTCCACACCGACCCACTGGCCGAAGGTAGGTGAGGAGCCGCGCAAATCGACGGCCACATCGTAAACCGCGCCGCGCGTGACCCGTACCAGTTTACCCTGTGGCCCGGGATTCTGGAAATGCAGCCCGCGCAGCACGCCGCGCTGCGAGCGGCTGTGGTTGTCCTGCACAAAGGTGAGATCCAGCCTGGCCTCGCGGAAAGCAGCGGCGTTCCACGTTTCCATAAAGAAACCGCGCGCATCCCCGAACACGCGGGGTTCGATGATGATCGGTCCCGCGATCGCCGTCTCGATCAGCTCCATGAGCGCACCTGATTATCCAGCAGCCCGAGCAGGTATTCGCCATAGCCCGACTTGCGCAAAGGCTGTGCAATTTCACGCAAGCGCGCCTCGTCGATGAAACCCTGACGCCAGGCAATTTCCTCGGGACATGCAATCTTCAACCCCTGCCGCTCTTCGGTGATGCGGACGTAGGTTGCAGCATCGAGCAGCGAGGCATGCGTTCCGGTGTCGAGCCACGCAAAGCCCCGGCCCATGATTTCCACCGACATGGCCCCTTCATCGAGATAGAGCCGATTGAGATCGGTGATCTCCAACTCTCCGCGGGACGATGGCTTGAGATCGCGGGCACGGTCCACGACTGTATCATCGTAGAAGTACAGCCCGGTCACCGCATAATGCGACTTGGGCTGGGCAGGCTTTTCCTCGATGGAGATCGCCCTACCCGCGTCGTCGAACTCGACTACGCCAAAGGCCTGCGGATCGCTCACGCGGTAGGCAAATACGGTTGCCCCCTCACCGCGCGCGCCTGCTCTGCCCAGCAGAGCGGGCAGGCCATGACCATAGAAGATGTTATCGCCCAGGATCAGCGCGCTGGAATGTCCGCGCACAAAATCCGCACCAATATGGAAAGCTTGCGCCAAGCCTTCGGGCTTGGGCTGGACAGCATAGGTCAACTCGACCCCGAAATCCGCACCATTGCCCAGCACACGCTGGAATTGGGCGGCATCCTCGGGTGTCGTGATGATGAGGATCTCGCGGATACCGGCCAGCATCAGCGTGCTGAGCGGATAGTAGATCATGGGCTTGTCGAAAACGGGCATCAATTGCTTGGAGACGCCGCGTGTCAGAGGGTAAAGCCGCGTTCCTGATCCGCCGGCGAGGATGATGCCTTTGCGTTTTGTAGCCATGCTTGAGCCCTATGGATGCTGATCAAGATTGCAACCCATTTGCAAGGAACCAAGAAGTTTCTCGGCATTAGTTGTAATAGTACCAGCGCGCTCGCTATGCATGACTCCATGACGCCCGATCGCAATCTCATATTGCCACTTAAAAATCTCGACGGCATCAGCAAGTAATTTTGTTAGAACATACGATCATTGCGGTTGCTTTGCAGATCTTTATCGGCCTCACAGCCCGCCGTTGGGGGCGCAGCTGACCTGAGGGTTTGGAGCACAGCGGATCAGCTAGCGGATTGGCTGGGACCGATCTTGGTTACGGCCATGATTGCGTGAGTCACGGCGAATAGACAGAGCGGAAAGGCTCATCACTCATCCGCTGATTGAACATCAAAGCTTGGCGGCGAGGCCCTAGTGTACGAGGAAAGCGACCAGCCGAGACACCAAAGCGATAAGTCGCCTAAACAATCTCAAGCCATCCCCGCTGCTCGCCGCTCTCCTGGCATGCCGGAAGAATTTGGGCTGGTGTTGCGGGAGGCAACGCGCCATAGAGCGCGGCATGAATCTGCTTCGCAAAATGGGTCAGAAACTTGCCCGTAACCCATGGTTTCTGGTTGGGGTCATCCTCCCAGTTTTCCTCAGTTCAATCTACTATTTCGGGATCGCCTCGGAGCAGTATGTCTCAGAGTCACGCTTCGTGATTAAGGCGCCCAATCAGCGCGGCGCCCAGACGACCTCATTCGCGAACCTAATCCAATCGACTGGACTCTCGAGTGGTCAGGAGCAGTCCAACCAAGTGATCGATTTTGTCCGCTCGCGGTCGGCTCTTACCGTCCTTGAGAAAGAGCTCCGGATAAAGCAGGCTTACGGTGACAGCGATGTCGATATGCTGTCTCGTTTCCCGCGCCCTTGGGAGCAGGATGCCTTTGAAGACCTGTTCGATTATTATCGCAGCAAAATCGAGATCAGCAGGGACAATGACACTGGTCTCGTGGTGCTGAGGACAATCGCCTTTTCTCCGCAAGAGGCTGCTTCAATCAACGGCAAACTGCTTGAACAGAGCGAAACGCTCGTCAACGAGCTCAATGAAAGCGCACGGACCAAGGCCATAGCGGAGGCAGAAAGTCGCGTTGTTGAGGCCGAGGCTCGGGTAAAAGCCGCCCTGAAAGCGACATCCGAGTACCGGAACAAGGTCCGATTGGTCGAGCCCCTAAAAGAGGCTACTGGTGTCGTGGAAATCGCCAATCGTCTTATTACGGAGCGCGCAGCGCTGGAAGCGCAGCTATCAACGCTACGCCAGGTCACGCCGGATCACCCCTCAATCCCCGTTCTTAAAGAACAGATCGCCTCGCTCACGCGTGAAATCAACCGCCAGAATGCGCGGCTCGCGGGCGATGGCGGCAACAACATCAGCGGCAAGCTTCCGGATTACGAGGCTTTGGTTCTGGAGCAGGAGCTCGCTTCACAACTGCTGACGATTGCACAATCCTCGCTTGAGCAAGCGCGCACCGAGGCGCTCAAGCAGCAATTCTACCTTGAGCGGGTGGTCGAACCCAATGTGCCGGATTTGCCGGAATACCCCAAGGCGCTGAAGACCGTTCTCACGATCCTCGGCTTTGCGCTGTGCCTCTATTTCATCATCTGGATGTTCGTGGTTGGCATCCTCGAACACGCGCCTGAGGATTAAGCAATGGCATCGCTGGCCAAGGGTTGGGATATTCAAGTTAGGGTTATCAAAGCCCTGATGTTGCGTGAGCTGACGACCCGATTTGGAAGAGAGAATATCGGTTTTTTGTGGGTAATGGCGGAACCGTTGCTGTTTGCATTTCTCGTTGGCCTGCTCTGGACTGCACTAAAGGGACCAGAGGACTTCGGAGTTAATGTAATCGCATTCGCTGTTACTGGATACATCCCCTTAGTTCTATTTAGGAGTTGTGTACAACGAGGTGTAAGCATTTTTACTGCAAACGGAAGTCTAATGTACCATCGCCAAATCAGCGTTTTGGATTTGGCCCTTGTGCGCTTTTTCATTGAATTAATTGGTCACATGATGGCCTATTTATTTGCAGGTATTTTACTTTATTCAATTGGCGCCTTTCCCTATCCATATGATCTGGGATTATTTCTAATTGGATGGATATATTATTCTGCGTTTACTTTCGGAATTATATTGATCGTTGCCCCACTTAGCGAAACAAGCGAAGTTGTCGAGAAGTTTATACCGGTCATAACATACATAACCATCCCATTTTCAGGCGCATTCTATTTTGTGGGCTCCCTTTATCCTTCGGCTGCGCAAATAGTACTTTGGTCACCACTTGTTCATGGAATGGAAATGATGCGGTTTGGCATTTTCGGGCCATCAATAAACGCAAAATATGAATTTTTATATCCGATAAATGTATCATTATATCTAATATTATTTGGCCTTTTCTTTTGTAGAATTATTAGAAAGAGGCTAGTCATCGAATGATAGAATGTCGCAATCTCTCTAAAAGTTATAGGGTTGGTCACGCGCGCCGCACCGTCCTCAATGGCATCAACTTCTCCATTCACCCCGGAGAGCGCGTTGCGCTCTTAGGCAGGAACGGCGCGGGAAAATCAACTTTGATAAAACAAATTGGTGGAGTTGAATTGCCAGATAGCGGCCAAATTATTCGCAAAATGACCAACTCTTGGCCACTTGGTTTTAATGGAGGATTCCAAGGAAGTCTGACTGGTTACGACAACGCTAGATTTATCTCACGAATTTACGGATCCTCATACCGAGAAATCAAGGATTTTGTTGAAGATTTCACTGAACTCGGCCAAGCGCTTTCGATGCCAGTAAAGACCTATTCATCAGGTATGCGTTTTCGATTAGCCTTTGCACTTTCGCTTGCAATCGAATTTGACTGCTATTTGATTGATGAAGTCATTTTGGTTGGAGATCAGGCATTTCAGCAAAAGTGCGCTGACGAGCTATTCACAAAGCGATCTGATAGGGCCTTGATCGTCGCTAGTCATGATATGACCACTATCGGAAATTTGTGCGAACGCGGCTTTGTATTGCATAACGGGCGTTTGACAGCATACTCTGACATAAAAGATGCGATAGAAGCCTATCATAATTTATAGGATTTTATTAAGAAAAGGTTTTGATTGAAATGTTATTTGAGCTGTACTGATGGAGGATGATTTGAGCATCAAGCCTATGATACCTTCCGTCGCCGGAGATAGTGATCACGAATTCGCTGTAGCGGTTGTGACTCGCACAAAAGATCGTGGAATCTTCTTACGCCGCGCCGCTTCAAGTGTTGCCTCACAAAGCTTTGATGACTTCTGCTGGGTAGTTGTCAATGATGGTGGCAATGCCGATGAGGTAGAAGCAATTGTTCGAGATACAAAACTTCCAGACCACCGAATTCGGATAGTACATAACGAGACATCTCTCGGAATGGAAGCGGCGTCGAACATCGGAATACGACAGGTGCATTCAGAGTTCGTTACAATCCACGATGATGACGACAGCTGGGACCCCACCTTTCTATCAAAAACCATCGCATTTCTCAGATGCCAGCGCGGCAACAAATACCATGGTGTGATAACGCATTCGACCTACGTGTCCGAGGTGGTGCGAGGAAACGCCATCGTATGTCTATCCGAAAAACCTTATCAGAACCGCATTGAAAACATAGACCTCGAAGCCTTAATTGACCGGAACCTTTTCCCGCCAATTTCGTTTGTATTTCGTCGCTCAATTTGGCAATCAATCGGAGGTTTTGATGAAAGCTTGCCCGTTCTTGGTGACTGGCTTTTCAACCTCGAATTTTTGCTTTCCGGTGACATTGGTGTCATTAAGGAAGCATTAGCGTACTACCATCATAGGGATACTAATGAAGACCTAGAGAAGGCGTACCGCAACACCGTTGTGGATCAGGTCGCATTGCATCGGCAGCACACAACGCTGGTCCGCAACCGATTCCTTCGGAAGAATCTCAACCTCTCGGTAGTATCCCTTCGCGTAGCGCTGCAAGCGAATTTGGCTGAAGCGCCACTTGCTCAGGAGGCATCTAGGCGCATCAATGTTGCTCCACCTTCGTATGCGCAACTACGCCAACCTGATACCGATCTGACCTGGAGCATAGCGAGCGTAAACGCTGTATTAGCTGAGCGGCGCTTTTCACTTTTGGCAAAATACCGCAAGCTTTCACCTCTCCCACCAAATGCTCCGTGGAGCCTGGTATTACCGATGGTGCGGAAGCTTGACTGTGATATCCCCTGTCCACCAAGTTTTGACGAAGCGGGCTACCTCCGTGCCAATCCGGATGTGGCAGCTGAAGTTGAGGCAAAGAGGCAAAAGTCCGGCTACGTCCACTACCTTATGCATGGTCGGCACGAAGGGCGTGCCCGCTCAGGTCAATTAGTCGACCAGCAACATCAGGTAGAAGCGCTACAATCGGAAAGTCAGCAGCCGAGCTCCGTTCAACCGTTGTTCAACAGTTTGCAGATGACCAGGCTTTGTCACACAGCGGCCGGCTTCGAAAAGGTTTTGCATATCGCTCATCATGAGTGGCATGGAATAAGACAAGCTACTGCTTATAACCCTGGTCACAAGCTGCTCATATCTGCTCATGAAACCTTGTCTGAAAACGAAAAGAAGGCCATTGCAAATCAGATAGCCCAGCTGAGTATTCAGCGAGTGTGCTTTCAAGGCTACTCTGATAACGCAGACTTGCTTTTACTTTATCTTCGTGCAGTGCTTGGCCCTGGTGTAAAATTTTTTGTTGTCAGCCATGTCACTACTGCGCAGTTCGACAATCACTTTGAAATGGTCGTCATAGCGCGTTTGTTAAACCGGCTACGATTTGGAGTGCTAGACGGCATCGGATCGGTCAAGCCAAAGTTTGCACAATCGGTCGAAGGCTTTTGGCCAAAGACCGTTATCAATTACGCCCCCAATTTGCCATTGGTGCGGGGTCAGCGCAGCAGCAAGGTTGAAATTTATGCCCCTCTTGATGTCGGCTGGCGCAAGAACCTATTTACGAACATCATTGCTGGATCGATCGCGTCGAACGTAGACGTGGTGAAGACTGCAAACTTTCCCAATGGGCTCGAATCTGTACATGATCTGAGTAAGCTGCGCCTTGTTGGCTATCTCCGAGGACGGGACCTTTACGATGAGATGGCGCGGAGCTCACTCACTCTTATAGCCACTCTCGCGGAGTGCCAGCCAATGACACAACTTGAGAGCTTCGCGGTGGGAACTCCAGCCATCACGGGTCCTTTAGAGGTAGAGGAATTCTTCAAAGATCCACTAGTGCAGCTTTGCACGACCAGCCGGCTCGACAACCCCGGCCTCCTCGCACGCGATATTGAAAAAGTTATTGATGCGTTGAAGTCAGATGAGAGCGCGATGTATGACATGATCACCGACCATTTATCACGGCGTCACACGGCCGCCTCGCAGAACTACGCAGAATTCCTGGAGCTGTAAGTCGTGACCAATAGCACGGGTAGATCAATATGCTTTGTAACTAACGAATTGTATCCGCTTGGCCCGGGAGGTATCGGACGGATGCTTTACAACTTTGCTAGATACAATGCGGAATTGGGGCTCCCTGCGGATATACATTTTCTGGTTCCCGCCACTCTAGTTGAGACAAACCCAGAAGCTAATGCTCGCTTAGAAGCGGAGCTAGGAGATATTTCCACAATCCACGTTTGCCCTGATTTGAATAATGACCCCACCCAAATAAGCCAACTGCTTACGCGCGCGCTTCATCACCCATGGACGAGCGAGTGGCTATTTGCTCAATCTTACACCTACCTGTTAGGTCTTTTGGCAGCACAGGAGCGCTTCGGGACGACATTCGACATTATCGAGTTCCCCGACTTTGGCGGATGGGCGCAGGCAACCATTGAGGCAAAACGCGCAGGCCTTGCCTTCCAGAACACCCTCATTAGTGCGCGCATTCATTCGACCCAAGGTATGCTTTACGGAGTCGAACGGTATGTAAACGAACCGGGGCACTGGGCGGGTGTCATGTTTGATGCCGAGAGGCATCTGCTTTCCCACGCTGATATAATCGTTGGTCATGATCCAGAAATAATTGATCATACTGCACGCTTCTACGGGTTAGAAGGTCGATGGGAGGGTAGGACGCACCTTGAATTTCCTCCTGTTTATTTAGATATTTCGCCCGGAATATGTAAAAGGGCGGATCAGGTTTCAATCGAAATTGACACGAGCGCCTGTGAAGATTTCCTCTTTGGCTCACGCTTGCAACCAGTTAAGCGCCCGGACTTATTTATTCGAGCAGCTATTTTAATAATTGAAAGAAACCGCGGCTGGAAGGGCACATGCCGACTGGTCTGCAACGGGTGGGATCGGTCGTATATCGAGGGCCTTAAAGCGCTGGTTCCTGAGCGAATGCGCGAACAGATTCAATTCTTGGAACAAGCCAAACAATCTGAACGCTTAGATCATATAAATAATTCGATTGTAATTGTACCGTCGGAATATGAGAGCCTTTGTTTATTTGCCTTCGAAGCGGCGCTAGGTGGCCGAAAGGTTATTCTAAATGCCACTTGCCCGGCGTTTGGCAATGGATACCGTTGGCACGACGGCGAAAATTGCCTCCTGTTTGATGGAACAGTCGGGTCATTGGCTGACACGATGGAGCAAGCAGTTGACTGGAAGCCGACCTCGATGGTCAATGCTGCTCCCGATCAACCCTATTGGCTGAATGATTTACAAACCCTGCCTAGGCCCGAACAGACCAATGAAGGTTTAGCCGGGCCTACGATGATCTTCTGCTATGGTGCACAGTCCTCGCCGGAGTTCCGCCGTCAATTTGATGTGGTTTCACTGGTTGTCCAGAAGCTTCGAATTTTGGGCGAGAAGTTTGAAGTCGTGTTCCAATTGCCTGCTGGCGCCTTCGATCAAGATGCTTTGGAATGCACTCAAGTCATTGAACAAGGTTGGGCGCTAGCATTTAGTTCTGGTCTGCGCGAATGTCCCGAAATGTTTGGCAGGCGCCTCGCCGCCCTGAATGCGCAGTCGGTCGTACTTCTTCCGTTTGGCTATGACGTTTCACCCGACTTCGTGATTGCAGCAGTCAAGGCCAAGCGAGAAACGCCCACCCTGATGGCGATCACAGGTCATATTGAGGTGCTTGATGGGGCGACAGGACGTAGTGACTACATGAGGGTTTACTCGGGCGAAGCACCTTCCACTGCCCTTCTTTCCAGCCGCATCTTGCCGCCACTATGCTTGCTAGATACCGACGTGCTCAAGCGTATTCCGTTCGACTCATGGGCTGGTGAGTGCTGGTTCGAGGTATTTGCCAGGACGCTTGCTTTGCGCGGAGAGCCGATGTTGGTCATGCCAATTCTTGCGGCCGGCCTAGACGGCTTGATGCGGCAGCGCCAGGAAACGAGCAAGCGAGTCACTGCTGGTATCCTTGACCAATTGGGAATTGGCTCTGGCTGGCAATCTAGACTGCTAAGCGTAGATCCAGTTCAAGTGCCGTCCGACGCGGCGGGCCGCCCTCACCGATTCAGCGAAAATCAAATGAGACAGATTTTCCGGATCAACCCCACCGGCCCAGTTCGGACCTGGAATCCTGTTGGATGGGATAGCGAAGAGCAGGGGGTTTTGGTCCATCCGCTGAACGGAGAAGTCACGATTGGAGAGTTGGGCGGAGGCTACCGCCGCATTAGCAAACTGACGGCGAAAGCCCGCAATGCGCGGATGGAGAATAAGGGAGCGGAAGTTGCAATTGCACTCGCTCGCTCACACATCGACGTCGGCGACATCTTGGCCGCAGCATCGGGCACATATGTAAGCGACGCAATCGCAATCTCCGCATGGACCCCAATCGAGCCGGGTGGATCGGTTGATATGGGAATAATGTGCTATGCAGTAAGCAAGGGAAATGACAAGATCTTGCTATTGTCTCGACCCAAGGCCAACGGTCCGGAAGATAACACAGTGGTGATTTTTTCGGACATCGAATTGCATTTCAATGAATTGGCCATAGGCTAGCAACCAAACCGGTGATTTAGAGCACGCTTGCCGACCCTTATCAAAGCGTCTGGGGAACCTGAGAGATATGACGGAAACACCTCAATACTCGCCCCAGTTTATGAAGCCTGATGCGCTTATAGAGACCATGACGCCCTTTGATCGTTCCGCTGGCGCCCCCTTCGCACCGCTTCCCCGGTCATTCTTCATTGTGGACCCTAGGCTCGCTAAAGTTCAGGAACTAGCCACCCCCGAAGAAATAAGAGACACAACTGAAAGCCGCGCCAAATTCAGGGTGGGCGACTACGGCGATCCGTATCTATCTGACGTCCTGCGTGCATTTAGGCTGCTAAGAGGGAAAAGGCACTATCTCGAGATCGGCATCTTTGATCGCGGCAACCTTGCCTATTTGTCATCTCTACTCGCAGATGATGCAATTATCATTGGTATCGATATTGAAGATGATCCTGACCGTGACGAGTTGTTGCGACAATCCCTCAAGTCAGGACAAACGTACCATCCGGTAATCGCATCGAGCAGATCGAGTGAAGCAGTAGAGGCAGTGCGTAACATCTTGGCGGGAAGGCGTCTTGATGCTGTGTTTATCGACGGAGATCACACAGCATATGGCGCACTGAGCGACTATGCACTGTACGAGGAATTCGTTTGTGATGATGGCGCCTTTCTCTTTCACGACAGTGTCTGGGAAGGTGATAAGCTGCACAAAGGCGTGTGCGACGCGCCGGACGAGATCAGTCGGGTAGAACCGGTATATCTTGTCGACGGAAGCAATCCGGTTCGTCGGTTCTGCCGCCCAGCTTGGCATGATAGCCTTTGGGGTGTTGTGGGTGTAATATTTGCGTCTGATCAAAATTGGCGAAGATATAAATAATATCAAATAAATTTTTAGTTATATTTGGAAATATATGGGGTCAATATTATGGATTATTTTGATTTATTATCAAATAATGAAA
Organism: Erythrobacter epiphyticus; assembly: GCF_034653295.1. Taxonomy (NCBI): domain Bacteria; kingdom Pseudomonadati; phylum Pseudomonadota; class Alphaproteobacteria; order Sphingomonadales; family Erythrobacteraceae; genus Erythrobacter; species Erythrobacter epiphyticus. Next base: position 31,718 of record NZ_JAYEEU010000010.1, read on the forward strand.
AATCAAAAGATTCAACGAGATTTTCGAAATTAGATCTTCATGATGTTTCTTTTTCGATGACTCGTCATAAATATCGAGGGTTTGTTAATTGCATAGCATGCGACGGTGATCAGTCTTTTGTAATGTTTACAAACTCTGATGACGTCGTTGCAAGTCATTATCTATTCTCTGGCCCAGCAAGTTTTGAATCGGGGTCATTGAAACTTTGGTCTTTCCTTTCCAAAAGATCGACGTGGATTTATGATGTCGGAGCGTTTACCGGGGTCTTTGCCCTGACAGCAGCCGCAAATAATCCGAACTGCTTTGTAATGGCGTTCGAGCCTTCATTTGTAACTTATAGTCGACTACTAGTGAACATCTCTGCCAACGAGTTTGACGCACGAATAGCCCCCGTAAGGTTCGGGATTGCAGATCGCGAAGGACATCTAGAACTACGTCACCCAGCCGGCGTTTATGCACTTGGAAGCGGAGAGAGTTTTTCAGACAGGCAGATTGAAAACCCATGGTTTACGGAATCTGTGCCTGTAGTAAGTCTTGACTATTTGCTCTCTAATCAAGGAAGCATGAAAAAACAACTCATTATTGCTCAGGATTTTCTTGGTGCTGACTTGCTCAAAATCGATGTCGAAGGTTTTGAAGACAACGTGATTCGTGGCATGCAAAAGACAATTTCTGATTTCAAGCCGATAGCTATCGTCGAAATATTAGACGAATATAGAGTTGGAGAAATTCGGGAAATTTTTGGTGATGATTATGCAGTTTTTATTATTGACGAAGCAACAGGAAAATTGAAGAATTCTGGCGGGGATGCAAACAAGCTTTTTATTCAAAAAGACAAGTTGCATATTCTTTCTGATTACGCCCCCGGATTTCTGTGATTTTCCATGATGACTGGGTGCCCATAAAGGAGCACGCGTTGTCATGATGATTTACGTTAGGACTTTATTTCGAATTCATCTAGAGGCACTTTTCCGCTTTCCGTCCGCCTATATGATGGCCGTGGCGTGGTTGATCTTGGGCAAGCGCTTGCGTGCTCGGGGACATTTCGCCCGTTTGCTTGGGCAGACCTCTCTTGCGTACCGTTGGTGGGTGCAGAAGCAAACACAGGTCATGAAGCCAAGTCCACCCAGCGAGCCGCCTATCATTGTATTGATAGATGGCGAAGCGACTGCCCTTCCCCCTGACGAAACCTTAGCCTCGCTCCTAAGCGAAGGCCTGTCGTGGAATATCATAGGGCCCGATGCATCTTCGGACATTACTCAAGCTGCACGTGATATTGATTGGTCGGCTTCACCTTGCCTCATGGTCATGGCGGCTGGCGACAAGCTCGCGCTGGGTTCAGCTGAGTGCTACCGCATTGCGCTTAAAAGTAATGCCACTTCCTCAGCGATCTTTTCTGATGATGACTTGGTCGATGCCAAGGGAATTAGGTCCTCCCCCCATTTCAAACCCGGATGGAACAGCGAACTTTTCCGCCATCATGACTATCTGACCGGGTCATGTATTGTGCGGGCCGATGAGGCCATGCTGGCCGAGGCCGCAAAGCAACCGAACTGGGACAGCTGGCTGGTGAACGAGGCAATCCGGCGCGGTTCGGTCGCCCATATTCCCGCGGTGCTCCATCATCGTGCGTCGCGCCAGCCCGCCCCGCGTGAGGTGCAGCCTCTGACGATTGCCGACACCCTGCCATCCGTCAGCGTCATTATCCCCACGCGCAATCGCGCAGACCTGCTGCGCACCTGCATTGCCGGACTGCGCGCCACTGATTATCCGAACCTCGAGATCATTATCGCCGATAATGACAGCGACGATCCGGAGACCCTCGCCTATTTCGCGACGCTGGCGCAGCAAGGAATCACCATCCTGCCCCAGCCGGGCCCGTTCAACTATTCGACCATCAACAACAACGCCGTCGCCATCGCCCAAGGCGAGTTCATCTGCCTGATGAACAATGACATGGAGATCCTGAAGCCCGATTGGCTCGCGATCATGGTGACGCAAGCGATGCGACCAGAGGTGGGCGCAGTCGGCGCGCAGCTTCTCTACCCCGACGGGCGGATCCAGCATGCCGGCGTTGTCATCGGGGTCGGCAATGCCGCCGGCCATGCGCACAAATTTCTGCGTCCTGAAGATGAGGGCTACTTCCGCCGCCACGCTTTGCCGCAATATGTTTCGGCGGTAACGGCCGCATGCCTCGTGGTGAGGAAGGACAAGTTTCTTGCGGTGGGCGGACTTGATGACAAGAATTTCGCGGTCGCTTTCAACGATGTCGACCTGTGCCTCAAGCTGAACAAGCAAGGGTGGCAATCCTTTTACGAACCGCGCGCCGTGCTAGTGCACCATGAGTCCATCTCACGCGGGCATGACAAAGACCCGGTTGGTGCGGCGCGCTTCGCGAAAGAGCTCGCCGCCTTGCAGCGGATTTGGCGAACGGACGAAATCATTGATCCCTATCACCATCCCAACCTCAGTCGCGCGTCAGAGCAGTTTGCGATAAGCCTTACGCTATGATCGGCGCGACGAGCGGCAATGTGCTCAACCTTGACGAGGTTACCCTGATCGCTGCGACATCGGTCAACGTCGATGCCACGATCCAGGCGATGGAAGCATGCCGGAGCAACATCCGCTTTGCCGCCTGCAAACTCCTGACCCATGCCACCCCCCGCGATGTTCCGCAGGGTATTGATGTTGCGATCATCCCGGAAATGACGACGTCACGGCAATATTCTGACTTCATGCTGCGCGACCTTGCGGACCATTTCGACACGGCACATTGTCTCGTCGTGCAGTGGGACGGACACGTGGTGAACCCCCGATTGTGGAATGATAGATTCCTCGAATACGACTACATCGGTGCAAGCTGGCCGCAGTTCAGCGACGGGCATGATGTCGGCAATGGTGGCTTTTCCTTGCGAAGTCGCCGTCTGCTCGAAGCGTGCCGGTCACCCGCGTTCACCCCGAGCCATCCCGAAGACGTCGCGATCGGACGGCTCAACCGGACATGGCTCGAAGCCCAAGGCCTGCGCTTCGCCCCGCGCGATCTGGCTGACGCATTCTCAGCCGAACGGGCCAGCTCGCTTGATAAGGCCTTTGGATTTCACGGAGCCTGGCATATGCCGCAAGTTCTGGGTGCGGATCGATTCTGGACGATGTACCAAGAGCTGGAAAACCGTACGTCGGTCTATCATGACGCCAGGCTGATCATGTCTCACCTTATCAAAGATCGTTACGGGCTGAGCCGCTGCATGAAATTGGTCTGGGACAAGCTTCAACATAAACTATCAGGCTCAAGGAATATCCCGTGAACAATCCCTTTCCTGGGCTGCCGCTGATTGAGTCTCCGCTCTTCCCGCAACTCTCGCAGCAACTGGAACTGACCCCAGAGGAAGCGCGGATCGGCCAGGACCTGTTCGAACAGGGTTACGCTGTCTTTGATTTTCCGGACGATCAGCTTGATGCGCGGATCGACCGCATCAAACAGCATCTTGCGCCGCTTTATCATGTGGATTTCACTGATCCGGAAAGCGACAAGACATGCGGTGAGCGCCGCATCCAGGATGCGTGGAAATTCGACGCCGATGTCAAAGCAATTGCTGCGAATGAGGCTGTCATCACACTGCTGAGCAAGCTTTATGGACGACGGGCTTTTCCGTTTCAGACTCTGAATTTTCCGGTCGGCACCCAGCAGGACGCGCATACCGACATCGTGCATTTTTCTTCTTTGCCCGAAAAATTCATGTGCGGCGTGTGGCTCGCGCTGGAGGATGTCGCAGAGGGCGCCGGGCCGCTCTTCTACTACCCGGGTTCGCACCACTGGCCGGTGATGAGCAATGCTTTGATCGGACGGCGCGGCTACGAAAGCCAGCTGGGTTCAGCGCAAGAGCCTTTTGCCGAGGCGTGGCGAGCAATTTGCGACGCACGCAATGCCGCGTCCACGACCTTCTTGGCGCGCAAGGGTCAGGCGCTGATCTGGTGCGCCAACTTGTTGCACGGCGGGGCTGCGCAGACCGATCCCCGATTGACCCGCTGGTCACAAGTTACACATTATTATTTCGAAGATTGCATCTATTATACGCCCGCCTTCTCGGATGAAACGCTCGGCAAGCTTGCAATCCGCACGATTGACAGCATCACAGATGGCAAAGCGCGCCCAAACCTGTATCAGGGGCAACCGGTTACAGCGGCGCCCGGTCTCGTGACAGAAGCAAACAGCACTGCGCCGAGCAAACCATCAGGTCTTGCTTCTCGGGCCAAACGGTGGCTGGGCCGGGCCTTGGGATAGAGCGCAGACTGCAGGCGCGGAATGGAAGTCAACACCTGCCGCGTGCGGCAGATGCGAATACGGAATTGGGTTGGGAATAGATTGAAATGAAACTGAACAATGCTTCCGCATTCGGCAAGTTCGCTGCCAAACGCGTGTCCGCCGCCGCAGCCTTGCTGTTCTTGGCAGGATGCGCAGCGCTGCCGACCAGCGGACCCACCGGCACCCAGATCCGTTCGCAGATCGCAGATGATGCGAGCAAGCTTGGCATGACGCTTGTGCAGGTCGCGACGGTGAACGACCTACCGCGCCCTCCCGAACCGCCGGCGATGTTCCGGCCTGATTACACCCCAGGCCCTGCCACGGACCTTGTCGGCCCCGGCGATGTGCTCAGCATTGCGATCTTCGAAACCGGCGTGGCGCTGTTCGGTCGTCCCGTGACCAGCGCGGGCGAAGGATCCGGCGGCCTTGACACCTCTGCGCGCTCGGAACGCTTTCCGCCGATGCGAGTGAGCGATCAGGGTACGATCACTATCCCCTTTGTCGGGCAGCTCAATGTTGCAGGGCTGACGACAAGGCAGATCGAAGCGCAGTTGCGCCAGGCGCTGCGCGGCAAATCGCAAAATCCGCAAGTGCTCGTTGCGATTGCCGAAGGGCTGACGAATTCGGTGATCATTGGCGGCGACATTGCCCGTCCCGGCCGTCTGGTTTTGCCGACCAACCGTGAAAAGCTCTCGGAGGTTGTGGCGCTTGCTGGCGGGAACAAGGGCGAGATCAAGGATCTGCTGGTCCGGGTGTCGCGCAATGATGAGGTGCAGCAATGGCGGCTGGCAGACGTGCTTGATGATCCCGCGCTCGATGTGCGGATTTTCCCGTCAGACCGCATCACGTTGATCCGCGCACCGCAGAGCTTTACGGTTCTTGGCGCACCGGGGCAGAGCAGCCAGTTCCCCTTCCCCGCCGCCAAGACTTCACTGATCGAGGCGATCGCGATGGCTGGCGGAGCCAATCCCAATGCAGGCAATGCCCGGGCGATCTTTGTCTTCCGCATCGATCGCGATGAAACCGGCAAGGAAGTCCCGATTGTCTATCATTTCAACATGATGGAGGCGAGTTCCTACATCCTTGCGCAGAAGTTCGCGATGAAGGACAAGGATGTCGTCTATGTCGGCAATGCACTGGCCAATCAGCCTTCCAAACTGGTTCAGGTGCTGAGCCAGCTCTTCTTCCCGCTGGTCGCCTTGCAACAGGCGGGCGCGCTCTAGCGCGTCCGCGCAAGCATGGCTGACAAGGAAAACAGTGCCCCGCTGCTGCTGGATGTCACCCGGCTGATCTGGCGGCGGTGGGAAGGTGTCCGTCCCACGGGCATTGATCGCATCTGCGATGCCTGGCTGGAGCATTTCGCGCCACGATCACAGGCAGTCATCATCATGCGGAGGCGGCAGGTCATCCTGCCGCTCCGGGCATCGCAAGCGCTCTTCGCGGCACTGATCGCAGGGGGCCGGGCTGGTGCGTCTGTTGCGACGTTCCGGCGCGATCTGATCCTGATCGCCCTGCGGTGGGGCTGGCGCCTGCTCCGCACACTCGATGGGAAGGGCCGTTACTGGCTCAATCCCGGCCATACGGGGCTTCACATTCCCGGTCTGGCCGCGTGGGTTCGCCAATCTGATGTGCGGCCAGTCTATCTGATCCACGATCTGATCCCGATCACCCATCCCGAAACTTGCCGGGCCGGTGAAGACGCCAAACACACCGCGAGAATGTTGACGGCTTTGCAAACCGGCGCGGGGATTATCGCAAACAGCCAAGACACGCTTGATACGCTCGCGAATTTTGCATCCGGCGATGGCCTGCCACTGCCGCCGGCGTGCGTTGCCTGGCCCGGCTATGAGCGATTGCAGGTTGAGCCCGATGCAGCCCCCTCTTCACCGCCACACACGGCAACATTCGTAATCCTTGGCACGATCGAAGGGCGCAAGAACCACGCACTTCTCCTGTCAGTCTGGCGCCGGATGCTCGCCGACTTGGGCGCGCAATGCCCCCAACTCATCATCATCGGTCGGCGTGGTTGGCAGGCTGACGAGGTGTCTGCCACACTCGACACGCATGATTTCCAAGGCAAGGTTGTCGAAATGGGCGCGCTCGACGATGCGGCGCTGGCCAGCATTCTTCGTGACGCCCGCGCTCTCCTGTTCCCGAGCTTGGCCGAAGGGTTCGGGATGCCCTTGATCGAGGCTCTGGCCGCCGGAATTCCGGTTATCGCCAGTGATCTGGCCGTATTCCGGGAGATCGCAGGCGATGTGCCCGAGCTTCTGTCGCCGCAAGATGAAGCGGCCTGGCGAACCACGATCCTCGATTATGCAAGCCCGACGAGCGCTTTGCGAGAGCGGCAAATGGCACTGCTCGGCACATTTGCGCCGCCTACGTGGGATCAGCACTTTGTGCAGCTTGAGGAATTCCTCGGCCGCATCGCCAAGGGGTGACGGACGTAACCCTGTCGAGCGGAAACGTGCGCTAGGGCTAGCGCAGACGCGCGACGAGACGATTGGCCCGCCCCGCAAGCCGCCTGATCGCGACCAGCGCGCGGGCTTTCTGATCGAGCCTCACTTCACGCCCCGCCAGCCGCTGCACCAGCACCTCGGCCGGGCATGGCAAGCCGGTCTCGGGATCGAGATAACGCGGGTAGAGCAGATAGGTCGCAGCCACGAGCTCATTGAGGCTGCGGCGCGCGGTCCGCCGCGCAGGAACCGGGCCGTGATCCGTCGTCAGCCCCCACCCGGCGTAGAACGGCACGCCATAAACCGTGACCGGCTTGCCGTGGATCAGCGCTTCAAACCCCGCCAGCGAACTGTTGACATGGACTTCGTCGACCATGTCGATCAGCCCGGCCATGCTGGCTGCGGTTTCGACATGATCGGCATAGGCCGCCGCCTCATCCGCCGTCATAAGCCCACGGCGATGCCCGGCCAGCACATCGGGATGCGGCTTGTAGATGACAAAGGCATCCGGCCCCACGGCAGCGCGCGCGCGGCGCAGCAATTCAAGATTGGATGACAAAGCCCCGCCGCTCGTGACAGCGCGATCATCCTCGACCTGTCCCGGCACCAGCACATGGCGACGCGCGCCGCCCGGACGCGGCAAGGGGGCCGACTTGCCCTGCTCGTATTTGGAAAGGCCCGCCGCCACAATCGCGGCACGCAAAGCGGCCGCGCGTTCGCACAAGTCCGCAGGGTATTGGCCATGCTCCAGCAGATCTTCGATGTCGCTCGGCTGGTTGGGATCGAAATGCACACCGCGGCGATCAACGATGATCGAAAGCGGCGGCACGCAATCCGCGCCAAGCCCAGCGGAACGGATAAAGCCATCCTCGACTTCGAACACCGCCCGGCCTTCGAGCCAGCTATCCTGCGCAGCGCTAAGGCGTGAACGCCAGATCGCAACCTTGCCCTCCCCCGCACCCGAAGGCACGCCGCGCCGGAACGGGGTTTCGCGGCCATTCCACAAGAGCGGCGCGACAGTGGGTCGTTTCCAATGAGCAAAGCCCAAGGCCGCGACGATATCGCGATTGTTGTCAATCAGGCGGCGCCAGAACCCGCACAGTGCGATCGCCTCAGCCGACGAAATCGGTTCACCGCTGAAAGGATCGCGCCATTGCCACCCCGTCAAATGCGCCCGCAGCAAGGCAGCGACATCGCAGTCCTTCGGCTGCCCATCGGGGCCATGGGCAGAAAGCGGTATCTTGGCCGCCAGCGCCAGCAGGCAGCGCGGATCATCCGCGGGGAGCGACACCGCCTCGGCCGTATCGAGCAGCGCCCACGGATCGGCATCATCCGGCCAATTGCTCGCATCAAGCATGGCTGACCCGGCCATCTGCCTGCCCCAATAGCAGCCGCCAACCCGGTGGGCGGCCAGCGCGTCGAGCAGACTTGCGGCATCAGGCGCGGGCTCTTCGCCCGCACCGCTCGTCGGCACCGCAAAGTCAGGCAGCCGCGCGCCCGGAAAGGGCGGAATGGCAAGCAGCGGGGCCATCAGCCCGCAGCGGCAAGAGCGGTCAACTGACGCAGCAGATCGGGCAGCGCATCAAGCGGCACCATGTTGGGGCCATCCGACAAGGCCTTGTCAGGATCGGGGTGCGTTTCCATGAAGAGACCATCCACGCCCACGGCAACGGCTGCGCGCGCCAGCGGCGCCACGAATTGCCGCTGCCCAAGCGAGCGATCGCCGCCGCCGCCGGGCAGTTGGACACTGTGCGTGGCATCGAACACCACCGGGCAGCCCATCTCGCGCATGATCACAAGCCCGCGCATGTCGACCACGAGATTGTTGTAACCGAAGCTCGATCCGCGTTCGCACAGCATGATCTGCGGATCATTCACTCCAGCATCATGGGCCGCAGCCTGAGCCTTGCCGAGCACCGCAGCCATGTCGGCGGGCGCCATGAACTGCGCCTTCTTGATATTGACCGGCCTGCCGCTGGCCGCCGCTGCCATGATCAGATCGGTCTGGCGGGCGAGGAAGGCTGGCGTCTGCAGCATATCGACCACCTCAGCCACCGGCTTGATCTGATCGGGCAGATGCACATCGGTCAGCACCGGCAGGCCGGTCTCGCCGCGCACCTTTTCCAGCACGCGCAGGCCTTCTTCGAGCCCGTGCCCGCGAAACCCGTTGACCGAGGTGCGGTTAGCCTTGTCGAAACTGGCCTTGAAGATCACCGGCATCCCGAGCTCGGCGCCGATCGCCTGCAATCTTTCGGCAATGGCGAGGCACAGCGCTTCGCTTTCGATCACGCAGGGCCCGGCGATCAGGAAGGGAGCAGCGCCCGGAGCGCGGGTGAAAGAAGGCAGCATTACATCATTTCCAGTTGGGCGCGGCGGATCAACGCTGCCTCGATCAAGGGCACATCGGTCGGGTTGTTGAGTTCGATCATATCCCAACCGGGGTTTTCGCACAGCACGGTGCCAACCTTAAGGCCCGCATCAAGGAAGCGCAGCTGTTCGAGCCCTTCCTGCAATTCCAAGGGTGCTAGCGCAGCCGCGGCATAGGATTGCAGCGCATCCGGCCGGTAAGCGTAAACGCCGATATGCAAAAGCACGGGAAGAACCGGCACGGTGCCCGGCGCGACATGCGGAATGATCGACTTCGAGAAATAGAGCGCCCGCCCATCGCGCGCGCAGGCCGCCGTGGTTCCACCAACGCGGCCGGCTGCGGCATCGCTCTGGAGATGCGCGAGCACAGCAGGCGTCGCGGCCACAACAGGGGTTGCCATCGCAAGATCCGGGCGTGCCGCAAGCTGCTCGACCACGGCCTCGACCATCGCGGCAGGCGTCAACAGGGCATCACCCTGAAGATTGACGACAATATCCGGACGCGCCGCCAGGCCATCCAGCGCCGCGGCACAGCGCTCTGTGCCGTTGCGGCACTCGACAGGGGTCATCACCACCGCCATGCCCAACGCACGGCACGTCTCGGCGATGCTGGTGTCATCAGTTGCGACGACGATCTCAACCTCGCCGCCCACTTGCTTGGCAGCGGCCTCTGCAGCCTGCCAGGTATAGGCAATCGCCGGGTGCGCGGCGCCATCCGGGCCGGTGATCGGTGCGAGGGGCTTGGCCGGAAAACGCGTCGAAGCCAGCCGCGCTGGAATGATGATTGCTACTTTTGCCATCAGGCAAGAGTGGAATTCAGCGTTGGGCCTGTCGCAATGTCGTAGATTTGCACAGCACCGATCGGAATCTTCGGCTGTTTTTCATCCACCACAAACAAGAGCGTAATCCGGTGCGTGTTCATGATTTCGAGCGCTTCCTGCACCAGCGCGGTACGGCGGATGGTGCGCGGCGATGGCGTCATGAGTTCATAGGCTTTCGCCAGCATCAGATCGGCACCGTGGCGGCGCAGGTCACCATCGGTAATCACCCCGACGAGACAACCATCCGCATCGACCACGCCTGCAACACCCAAGCGCTTTTCGGTCATCACGACCATGACTTCGGGCATCGGCGCATGCAGCGGAACCAGCGGCAACCGGTCGCCGCCATGCATGACATCTTCCACCCCGCGCAGGTGCATGCCGATTTCGCCGCCGGGATGCAGCGCCCGGATGTCCTTGTCGGAAAGCCCGCGCGCGCGCATCGTTGTGACCGCCAGGGCATCGCCGAGCGCAAGCATCATGGTCGAGGAGGTGGTGGGCGCAAGGCTTGAACTGCACGCTTCCTCGACCTTGGGCAGCAACAGCGTGATATCCGCCGTGCGGGCCAACAAGGAACGCTGACTACGCGAGATTCCGATCATCGCGCAGCCGATGCTCTTGGCGTAGATGCAGAGCGGCTGGATTTCGACCGTTGCGCCGCTGTTTGACAGAACGATCAGCACATCGCCGGGGATCACCATGCCGACATCGCCGTGCGCGGCTTCGGCGGCATGAACGAACAGCGCCGGGGTGCCGGTCGCCGCGAAAGCGGCGGCAATCTTGCGGGCGATGTGGCCGGATTTGCCGATGCCCGATACGATCACGCGCCCACGGCAATTGAGGATCATGTCGACCGCTTGCGCGAAGCTTTCGCCGATCTGGTCATGCAGCAAATGGAGCGCCTGCGCTTCGAGCGCTATCACATCGCGGCCGCTGGCGATCACATTGGCTATGCGGGCCTCATCACGATAATGGGCATCGCGATCCCGCAGGACAGGAGGAAAAGTTCGCATCACAAGCCCCTAGCTTGCCATCGCCAAGGCATCTACCGAAGGCACATGCCCTCCGAGGAAACCAGCCTGATGACAATACAACATATTATCTTCGATCTTGATGGCACCCTGATCGACAGCGCCCGGCTGACCGGACAGATCATCGATGCCATGCTTGTCGATCGCGGCGTTGAGGAAACGGCCGATCGCGACATGATCCGGATGATGGACGCAGTCGGCGGCGAAAAGATGATTGCGGCTGTCATGGGCGCGCATACGGTTGATCCCACTGCTGACCTTGAGGCGTTCCGCGCCCGGCACCGCGTCGCCGCGACGCCCGCTGATCTGGCCTTTGCCGGCGTTGCCGAAACGCTCGACGCCTTGGCACAGCGCGGCATTCGCAGCGCCATCTGCTCGAACAAGCCGCAATTCCTGTGCGAGAAAATCCTCACGGACCTTGGCCTTGCCCGCCACTTTGACGCGATCCTCGGCAGCGCGCCGGATCGCCCGCAAAAACCCGCTCCAGACACCGCCCGGATGGCGCTTGCGGCGCTGAACGGTACGGCAGAAAGCACGCTCTATTGCGGGGATTCCCTGGTCGATCTCAAAACCGCGCAGGGCGCCGGTCTCCCGATGGTGCTCGCCCGCTGGGGTTACGGCGCCGAGGAGGTGATCGCCCAAGCGCCCCAAATTGTGGCTATCGACACGATGCATGATCTGATCACATTGCTTCATGGCCACAACCCCTAGCGGTTGCCCGTTTTCCCACGGATGTGCGTCGCAAAAAGCCGGTCCCAGAACATTCCGGTGATCGCATAATTGCCACCATCACGCCAGAAATGGTGGCGCATGTGATGGACCTTGAGCAGCCGCGCCATCGGCGACTTCATCGGCATTTGGTGGCAGCAATAGTGGATCAGGTCATAGATCACATAGCCAAACAGGAAGCCGAGCGAGAACCAGCTTCCTTGCGGCCCGATCAGCCATACGCACAGACCCCAGATCGCCCCAGCGACAGGGATGCTGACGATCGGCGGCATAAGATTGCGCAGCGCATCATTGGGTTCGGCGTGATGATTGCCATGGATCACGAAGATCGTTCGCTTGAGCCAGTCTGATTCCGGCTCGAGATGGAAAATCACGCGATGCAGAAAATATTCGGTTGCGGTCCACGCCAGCCAGCCGGCGAATACCATTCCGACAGACAGCCAATCGGGCGAGTGCTGCGCCGCCGCCACAGTCGCGACCAGCACCAGCAGGACGGGCCAGATCAGCAGGAACCCGGCAAGCGGGAACACGGTAAAGCGCTCGAAAAACGAGTTATCGAAAAGCTTTACGCGGCTTGGAGAGGAGGTGCGCGCAGACTTCATAAACGTCCCCAAAACGATCCCTCTCAGGCTGTCAACCGGTTTGCGACAGCATCCAGCCCAAATGCGGTCACTTGCGCAGGGGCCGTTCCAATGCAGCTTCCGCGCGGTGGCTGTTCGTAATATCGGCAAAAGTTTGCTGTGAGATGAATCACAGACAGCGGAATTCTGGAATTCATGCGGAGTTCCAAAACACCGATCAGTAACTTTCCTCAACCCCAAGAAAATTCTATCAACATCTTATGCATATTCTGATCACCGGAGCTTCGGGCAATGTCGGCGGTGCCTTGGCACGGCAATTGGCGGCTCCCGGTGTCTCGCTTTCCCTGTGGGGCCGGGACGAGGCGAGGTTGGCGGAGATAGCCGGCGCATGCGAGGCGCGGGGCGCCGCGGCCACGTGGCAGGCGGTGGATCTGGCAAACCTCGATGCAGCCTTGGCGCTGCTATCCGATCTCGACGACCTTCAGCCCTTCGACATGGCCCTGCTCGTCGCGGGACTTGGCGGGACCCAGGCTCCGGGCGATCTGGTGGAAGATGCCGCGCAGGTCGCAAGGCAATGCCACCTCAATCTGACCGTGCCCGCTGCCATGGCAGCCCATCTGGGCGCGCGCATGGGCAAGCGTGGGCGCGGCAAGATCGGGATCATTGGCTCGGCAGCGGGATTTCACGCCCTGCCCTTCGCGCCGTCCTATGCGGGGAGCAAGGCGGGGCTGGCCCGCTTTGCCGATGCCCTGCGGCTCGCTGCACAGCGACACGGGGTCACTATCACCCTCGCCGCACCGGGCTTTATCGCTGCCCCTGCACCAAGGGACAACAACGGCACGCGACCTTTCGAAATGCCGGTCGAAAATGCCGCGGCGGCGATCATCGCCGCGGTGATGCACGGGCGCGCGCGGATCGTCTTTCCCAAGCGCTTCATCGCCTTGCGCTGGCTTGATCAGGTCTTGCCGCGCCCCTTGCGCGATCGCCTGCTGCTAGCCCTGCCCGCCCCGTGAACGGATCACTTCGAGAATGAGATGATGAAGCTGGGCCGGTGATCGCCGAAGAAGCAGAGGGTTACCGGGCGATCGCAACTGCGCCCCCATGCGAGCAAGCGCGTTAGCATCGCATCGCTGTTTTTCAGCAGGTTGAGATAGGCCGCCCCGCTTTGTCCGGGCTGATCGCCCTTCGAGACCGGCCAGGGCCCATGATTTTCGATGGTCACAGCATAGATCAGTGTGGCCCCATCGCTTTGGCCCGCCAGTTCGATGATCGCATCGGTCAAAGCGGCATCGCTGACATAACGGCCTGCTCCGGCAGGCGGCGGAGCAAAGGTCTCATCACCGATCAGGGCGCTGAAGCCAGCGCTGCGCATCAGCTGATCGCGTCCGTAGAACCGCAGATCGTGGGGATGCACGAAGTAACTCGTCCACTCCGCCGCATGGAGGCGGTTGGCGAGTGAATAGCTGACCTCGCGATGGGCGGTGAGAAAGGGATCAAAGCGCCTGAGCCCGATCTCATGTTCTTCGCGCCCGAACAGCACGCCATATTCGGTGCGCATGGTGTAAGCGCCAAAGCCTGATACGTGCAAACGCCCCGCCTGACGCGCAAGCCTGCGCGCCTCGGCCAGTCCGGGCAGCGACGGCGCGTCCGCGCCCCACAGATCGGCCGGATCGGTGAAGGATTCGCACTGGATGATGATCACCAGCGGCTTGCCATGCCCGGCGAGAGGTTCGGCATGGCAGGGATCAGGGTCCGGCAATGTACGCCAGCGCGCCCAATGCACCAGCAAAGCCGGGATCAGACCATGCGCGCGGGCATCGGCGTGAATATCAGGGTGCCGGGCTATCGCATCCCACATCGGGGCTGCCAGCAACAGGCGCAGCGCGAGCGCGGATCCTGCTGCCAGCACGATCCCTGCAAGGCGCGGCATCAGGTCGGGGGCGGAATAGAGCGCCAGCATCACCAGCAGCAGGATGATCCCGCACGCGATCACACCAACCTGCCATCCTCGCAAGGCGGAGAGATAGAAATGCGGATGCTTGAACACCGCCCCGATCAGCGCAAAGTCGCTGAAAACAAGAGGCTCGCCAAGAACCCGGTTCTTGATGTTCGAGACCAACGCCACCAGCGCAGCCAGCGCCACCACCACCACAGCCGAGGTCATCAGCGCCCCGGTTATCATCAGCGCCGCACCTAGCGTCACACCAGCCGCCGCCATGAGCACCAGATAGCCCGCGAGGCTGCGAGGCCGCCCTTCGCCGAAAGAGCGCGGATGACAGCATGCATCCGCGATCACAACCGCGATGATCAGGCCCAACCCGATAACCCCATCGCCGGAAGCAAGCAGCCCGCTTGGAAAATTCGGCATAGTCATCGCTTCTTCATGGCTTCGGCATAATCATGGCTGGCGTGCCCGGTACAAGGCTTGGGATCCCTTCGCTCGCAATCGACGGTGGTGGCTATGGCATACAATACGCAGACTTTACGCACGGCTTATGAGAGAATTCAGTGGGAGCGCAAAAAATTTCATGATCCCGCCATCGACAAATGCAAGTCTAACGAGCTATGCCGCTCAAAGAACAGCGGTGCAAGCAAAGCACAGCAAAACAGAAACTTGAACATTGCATGAATGCCTTCGTATCCCCTGGCAGCCCGATGGGGGGGCGCACCGCGGTCCCTGAGAGAAAACCTCTCGGGAGCCGCCGGGTCATGATGTTGCAAGGCATTATGGGGCCGTTCTTCCGCCGGCTGGCCATCGCTCTTGGCAATGCAGGGCACCAGGTATTCAAGGTCAATTTCAACGGCGGTGATCGCGCCTATTGGCGACTGCCCAACGGAATTGATTACCGCGGCACGCTGGAAGAATGGCCCGGCCACTTCGCGCAGTTGCTGCAAGATCATGCCATCACCGATATCATGCTGTTCGGCGACTGCCGCGACCATCACAGGGCCGCGCTTGAAATCTGCCGCGAACAGGGCGTCACCGCCTATGTGTTCGAGGAAGGCTACATCCGCCCTGACTGGGTAACGATGGAGCTCGGCGGCGTGAACGGGTACAGCACGCTGTCGCGCGATCCGGCGTGGTATCGCGCGCTGGCCGCGCAATTGCCGCCGATCCCGGAACATCGCAAGGTGTCATCCTCGTTCCCGAGGAGGGCCACCGAGGGCTTTATCTACAACGCGGCAGACGTGCTCAGCCGGTGGCGTTACCCCGGCTGGCAGAACCACCGCCCGTGGCACCCGGTGGTTGAGGGGATGGGCTGGGCCCGCAAGCTCAACCGCCGCAAGGAACGCCGCGCACAGGCCGAACAGCTGATCAACCAGCTGCTGGCAAGCAAGGCGCGCTATTTCCTGTTTCCGCTCCAGCTTGATTCCGATGCGCAGATCCGGCTGCATTCGCCCTTCGTGGGAATCGCCGAAGCGATGAGGCAGGTGCTTGAATCCTTCGCCCGCCACGCGCCCGATGATGTGCGGCTGGTGATCAAGGAGCACCCGCTCGACAATGGCGTGCGCGACTGGGAGCTTGATGCCAAGGATCTGGCCGAGCAGCTCGGCATCGCGGATCGCATTGATTATATTGCCTGGGGCGATATCGAAGCGATCAGCCAGCACTCGCTCGGTATGGTGACGATCAACAGCACCAGCGGCACTCTGGCGCTGGCGCAGACGATCCCGGTGGTGGTGCTGGGCACGGCGATCTACGACATGCCCGATCTCACCAATCAGGCGGGCCTTGATGCCTTCTGGCGCAATCCCGTGGCCCCCGATGCCAAGACCTTCGCAGCGTTTCGCAGGGTCTTGATTGACCGCTGCCTGATCCCCGGCGGTTTCTTTTCGGATGAAGCCCTCGACAAGGTCGTCACCCACGCCGTCGCGCGGTTCGAAGGGCGCGTATTGCTGCCCGATTGATCGGCAGGCCTGCGGGCAAAGGAACGCCGCGCCGATAGAAATGCTGATGGCCGAATACCCTGTGCAAGTGCTACCAAGGCCTTGCTCTGAGGGGGGCTCTATTGATGCAAGATACTCTAACCGTCACTTTCCACGGTGCGGCGCAGACTGTCACCGGCTCGTGCATGGCCTTCCATGCAGGCAGCAGCACCGTGCTGGTCGATTGCGGGATGTTTCAGGGCTCGCGCACGCTGGAAGCGCTCAACCACGAGCCGCTCCCCTTCGATCCGGGCGATATTGACGCGGTCATCCTGACCCATGCCCATATTGATCACAGCGGCCTCTTGCCCAAACTGGTCGCGCAAGGGTTCTCCGCAACGATGTGGTGCACGCAGGAAACGATCGATCTGCTTGAACACATGCTCGCGGATTCCGGGCGCATCCACGAATTCGAGGCCGAACGCCGCAACCGTCGGCGCGACCGGGCCGGCGATGATCCATTCATTCCGCTCTACACCGAACGCGATGCCTTGCGGGCGTGGGAGCGTTGCCGCGCCATGACACTCCAGACATGGTTCGAACCCGCGCCCGGCTTTCGCGCGCGTTTGTGGAATGCCGGACACATCCTCGGTTCTGCCTCGGTCGAACTCGAAGCGGCCGGCACGCGAGTGATCTGTTCGGGCGATATCGGGCCTGCCAGCAAGGCGTTCTACGCCGACCCTGAAAGCCCGTCCGGCTTTGATCATGTCATTTGCGAGGCGACCTATGGCAATCGCGAAAGGGAAAAGGTCAGCATCGCAGAGCGCCGCAGCCTGCTCGAAGCCGAAGTGCTCGCCGCCCGCGCGCGCGGCGGGAATCTGGTGATCCCGATCTTCGCGCTCGAACGCACGCAGGAATTGCTGCTCGATCTTGATACGCTGATCGATGCGGGGCGCATTCCGGGCACGCAGGTGTTCGTGGATTCGCCGCTCGCCAATCGCATCACCGGGGTGTTCGCGCGCTATGCCAGCGAATTGGAGGACACCGGACGGCACAACATCTTCGATAATCCGGCATTCCACTTCGTCAGCGATGTCGCGGAAAGCATGCGGCTCAATTCGGTCACCGGCGCGGTGATCATGGCCGCATCGGGCATGTGCGAGGCGGGGCGGATCCGGCATCACCTGCTCAACAATCTGCACCGGTCGCGCTCGACCATCCTGTTCGTCGGGTTTCAGGCGCAGGGGACGCTGGGGCGGGTGATCCTTGAAGGGGCCAAAACCGTGCGGATTTCGGGCAATGATGTGCGGGTGCGCGCGCAAATCCGGCAGATTGACAGCTATTCCGCCCATGCCGATCAGACCGAACTGGCGCAATGGATCGCGGCCCGGTTGCCGATCGCAGGTTCGCTGTTCCTTGATCATGGCGAGCCCGAGGCAGCCGAAGGCCTGCGCCGCGTCTTGCAGGCCCAGCAGCCGGAACTGGACGTCCGCCTGCCCATGATCGGCGAACGATACGCGCTGCCATCCGGCGGCAAGGCACGCCGCGAGACCACGGGCCGGATCGACCTGCCGCTCGCCAAGGGGCGGGACTGGCAGAACGCCTATGCCGATTTCGCAACCTCGCTCAAGGCGCGGCTGGCACGGCTGCCCGATGATCGCCAGCGCGAACAGGCGCTGCAGGAATTGCAGGCCGTTCTCGCTGCCCACGATGCGCGGACATAGCATCATTTCGTCCCGCAATCGGGGTGATCCCCGACGGCACGCCTAAGGTCGCGGGTGCCGGATCAGCCACGGGATGGCGGGATCGTTTTCGGGAGTGCAAACCGGGGACAGCGCACAGGCTGCCCCCGCCCATCCAGCATCAGAAGCGGTAGGTCGCAACCGCCTTGATCGACTGGACGTTGAATTCGTCATTCACGCGCAGGAAGTCGACGCCCCCGGCAAGAACGAAGGGATTGGTGGCCCCGGCCGTGCCCTGCCCCACTCGCACCAGCGTTTTGTCATCATTGTAGCCGGTGTAGAGATATTCGAGGCCAAGCGAGAACTTGCTGCCGATCTTCTGTTCGATCCCGGCACCGACCTGGAAGCCCCAGGCGTCTTCATCGGCGATCACCGTGAACGAGTTCGCCGTGTTGCTCGAGACGTGCGATTGCTCCATCTTGGCATAGGCCACCCCGCCCGTTGCATAGAGCAGCGTGTTCTTGGCCGCGACGACCCCGGCGCGCAGACGCAGGGCTGCGGTGAAGTCGATTTCCCGGGTCATGGTGTAGAACGCGGGGGTGGTGCTGAACGCCGAGACACTGTCCCGCAGATCGGCGGTGCCCAGCTCACCCACCACGCCGAGCACGAAATTGTTCATCTGGCGATCATAGCCAAGCCGCGCCTGGAAGCTGACCCCGTCTGAATCATCGCGGCAGTTGGTGTTCTGCGGCGAAGTGGCCGCGCCTGAACAGAATCCCGGCGAGAACGCATTTGCGCCCGCAGCCGTGGTGACGGTTTCGCCGAAAGTGCCGTTCGAGCCGCGGTCAAAGGAGATTTCCTCGCCATCATCATTGGCTTGGAAATCATAGCCAACCGACACGCCGGCATAGAAGCCATTGAACCCGTCCTGAGCCTGAGCAGGCGCAGCGATCACCACCGCAGCGACAGTCGCAAGTGCAAATTTCTTCATCAAAAACTCCCATTATAAGGTCGTTAGCTTGTGTTCTCATTTGTGAGAGCCTCTGCTGGTGGCATCTTGACGGCCTGTCTCGCCGCGATGGCCGACATATGCCGGCTGGCAGCAAAACGGGCGCAGTACGCACCGGACGCGGGCGTGTGAGCCCGAGCCTCCCGGTTAAGCTACGACGATGTTGAAACGATCAGATGCAGCGGGTTTCAGATCGCAGAAATTTTTCCCATCGCGATCGGCGTGCTGCTCGGCGCGGTGTGCGGCGCGCCGCTTGCGGTCTCGAGCGAGACGGCCAGAATGGCCCCATCGACAACCAGCGGGCGCAGGCTTTCGGACAGCGCAACCCGCGTCGTGCCCTCGGGAGAAATGAGCCCGAGCGAACGCGGCACCCCATCACCGGAGATCACCCACAATTCTGGGACCAGCTCGCTTTGCGGCAAGGCCACGGCACGAATGGCCAGCGCCCCGCCCTGCGTATCGAGATTGGCGGCGAGCAGCGTGCCATCCGTGCCGGAAAGCTGCGCAATCACCACCGGAGCCGTCGTCTGCGGGGTTTCGCGCACCGCCGCCGAATTGAAGATCGCAACCGCCGCCAGACCGGCCGCCAAAGCGCCGGCGAGCACCGTCGCACCCTGCCAGATCCGGATTTTGCTCACCTCTTCGGCGCGCGGCTGCGCATCAAGGCGCGCTTCGATCGCAGACCAGAGGTTGGGCGCAGGCGCCTCAGCAAAGCCCTCTCCCAAAGGATCAAGCTGTGCCTGCCATTGCCGCACCGCCTCGGCGAAAGCGGGATCGGAAAGCGCATGGCGCAAGGCCTCGGCCCGCTCCTCGCCCTCCAGCACGCCGAGCGCGAGTTCTGCCGCCATCGCTGCCATTTCGGGTGTCAGCTTGCTATCCACTTTCGAGGCATCCCCGCAACTGCTGCAAACCCCGGCGGATCCAGCTCTTGGTGGTCCCCAACGGAACCTGCATGATGCTTGCCAATTCCGAATGGCTCGAACCGTCAAAAAATGCCAGCCGAATTGCGCGCTGCTGGTTGGCAGGAAGCGCCTCGAGGCAATCGAAAATCAGGGCGCGTTCCTCGCCCTCGGCCATCGCTTCCATTGCTTCGTCGATTTCGGCGCTGCCCGGGGTTTCGGGATCGGCGACCGGCAGCACGAGCGTGCCGTGCCTGCGCACCCAATCGATCGCAGCATTTCTGGCAATCGCGCACAGCCACGTGATCGGGCTGGCGAAGGTGCGATCGAACCGACCAGCGCGGTTCCAGACTTTCAGATAGACATCCTGAAGCACATCTTCCGCCGCCTCACGGTCACGGGTGATGCGCAGACAAACCCCGAAAAGCTTTGCCGACGTGCGATCATAGACCGCCGCCAGCGCCTTGCGATCACCACCCGCCACGCGTTCGAGCAGACCCGACAATTCTGATCGGCGGGCTGTGGCAAGATCTGCGTTGGACATGTCCTCCGCGTTATCGGGCGGATGCTTGTCTAGCAAGCTGGAATAAACAAACCCGCCCGCAGCCGCACGGTTTCTTGGCGAATAGTTGGCTCGCCACCCCACATATCGGTGAGGCAGCGCAGGAAATACAATCGTACGATTATCGGCCAAGATGCTTATCGCGCCGCATCGGAGCGCAAGAATTCAATGATTTCTTTGCGCTGCGCGGGATCTTGCACCGCAAGATACATTTTTGATCCCTTCACAAGCTTCTGCGGACCTTGCAGCCACAGATCGAGCGTTTTAGCATCCCACGTAAGGTTGGCCGCGCGCAAGGCGGGCGAGTAGTTATAGCCCGCAAGGCTGGCGGCCTTGCGCCCGAACACGCCCTTATGCGCCGGGCCGGTCTTGCTGGCGGCGATGCTGTGGCAACTCCCGCACTTGATCTGGTAGAGCCGGGCGCCTTCCATCGCTGGCGGTGCGGCCGCTGCCGAACCGCTTTGCGCCCGGCTGGCGGCCACGGGCAACGCGGTGGCGGCCAGGCTGGCCGCCACCACAAGCAATCCCGATGCGCCTTTGGCGATCATGCTCACTTGTCGATGATGTCGCGGTGCATCGGCGCAAGCGCTGCGATGAGCCGGTTCTGCGCGGCGAAGGGCACCTTCATCGCGTTGAGCGAACGCTGAAGCTCTTCCACGAGAGCATAGAACGCCGCTTCATCGACATTCATGCCGCGGTGCGCTTCCGCCATCGTGCGCCCCGAGTACTCGCAAGGACCATTCATGATGACGCAGAATTGCTCGACCAGCTGGAGCTTGATCCGCTCCTGATCGGAATTCGCGAAGAACGGCCGGGTGCGGCTATTCTGCAACCAGCGCGGCATCACATCGTCCATGATCTTTGTCAGACCGTCGCGACCGCCGAACTGTTCGAACAGGGTGGTGCCATCGGTGATCACCGGCAAGGTCGGCGCACTCGGCTTGATCGAAGGGTCGGAGACCGCCGGCTCTTCGGGAGCCGCGAGCGCCGGTTGTGCTGTCACGATCAGGGCGGCAGCGCAGTATGAAAGGATGTTTCGCATAAAATCTCCTTGAGCAAGTAGGCGGTTAGAAGCCGATCTGGATCGAAGCATAGGCCCCGTCCTGACGGCGCAGCGCGATCTGGCCGAGACGGGCATAGGCTACCGTCAGCGAGACATTCCGGTTTAGGGTGTAGGCCGCAAAAATGTCCCAAGCATCCTCTTCGCGGAACGAGGTGCCACCGAGCGCGCCTTCAAGGCGGTTTGACTTGGTCCGGTATTCGCCGCCAACGGCAAACTTGCGGCTGAGGAGGTAGGCCACCGAACCTTCGAACTGGGCTTCGTAATCCTGGTTCTGCCCGCCAAGGCCGCCAAACCCGAGGATCCCGAACTGGTTGGCCTTGGTCAGACGCACCGTGGCGTTCAGCAACAGGCTCTTCGAGAGGATCAGCTTGGTGGCCGAGGCATAGATATCGACGCCTTCGCGTTCGAGACCCAGCGCCCCTTCGACAACGCCTTCATCGTCGTTGATCTTGTACTGCACACCCACCGCAACCTGCGGCAGCAGGCTATCCTGCTCCAGAATGGCATCGCCAAACAGGCGCACCTTGGCGCCAAGGATCGTCTGGCTGATGGTGTAACGGTTGCCGAGGTTCAGGGCATTGCCGACTTCGCGCAGGTTGAAGTTCTGCCGGGCCACCGAGAGTTCGACCCGGTTGGCAATGTTGAAAGCCGCGCCATAGGAAGCGAGGGTGAAGTCCTTGGTGTCGACGCCCGTGGCATAGGCGCTGACCCCGACCTGATCGCGCGTGCCATAGCCGCCGATCAGCGCCCACGGGACAAGACCGCCGCCGCCGGCCCCTTCGATGGTCGACACCCCGCCCGTCAGCAGCAGACGGCCGCCGCTGGGAAGAAAATCTCGGCGGCTGGTGGTATCGTCCATGACTTCGACGGGCGCATCAGCAGACATTTGCACCGCAACAGCAGTGCTTTCACTTGCACTTTCGTGTACTGCGGCAGTCTCGCTTGTGTCATTGTTCTCATTCGCATGAGCGGTCGACGTGAGCCCTGCTGCGGCGACAGCCATTGCAACAATGTTCGCGCCTGTCATCGATTGCGACAACTTTGTCATTACCGTTTCGCCCCCTTAGCGTTTGCTGGTTTCGGCGGTTGCATTCTTGCGACCGGGACAGTTTGAGCTACGCGGCACTTTTCGCGATTGGATGCACGGCGGCATCGGACGCAAAATTTTTCCGGAACTGGGGTTCTTGCGGTCAGGCCTCGGCAATAGCCTCAGGTCTTCACTCCGCCGCACATTCAAGCGCGGCAGTCGTTACGGTTGTAATGCCGTAGTCAGCTACGGCGCCATCCAGCAGAAGAACTGGGTTGGAGACACAGCCCCGATCGCGCGATATGGCCCCACCATGGCCCGGCTGCTGCTGTTCAACAAACCCTTCGGCGTTCTGTCGCAATTTACCGACCGCGGTTCGCCGACGGCGCGCGCGACCTTGTCAGACTACATTGCGGTGAAAGGCGTCTATCCTGCCGGGCGGCTCGACCGCGACAGCGAGGGCCTGCTGTTGCTGACCGATGACGGACGCTGGCAGGCGCGCATCGCCGATCCGCGCTTCAAGCTGCCCAAGACCTATCTTGTGCAGGTTGAAGGCGATCCGCAGGAAGCCGCCCTCGCGCGCTTGCGACAAGGCGTTGAACTCAAGGACGGCATGACCTTGCCCGCCGAAGTCGCCCGCATCGACACGCCGGAGCTATGGCCGCGGGATCCGCCGATCCGCGTGCGCAAGTCTGTTCCCGATAGCTGGCTCACCATCACCATCCGCGAAGGGCGTAACCGGCAGGTGCGCCGGATGACAGCGGCAGTGGGCTTGCCCACTCTCAGACTGGTGCGGTGGTCGATCGGCGATTGGACTCTCACCGGTCTCGCGCCGGGGCAGTTTCTGGATCTATCCGTATGAATTATCGTCATTCCTTCCACGCTGGCAACAGCGCCGATGTGGTGAAGCACGCGCTGCTGATCGCGCTGGTGCGGGCCTTGCAGCTCAAGGAGGGCGCGCTCACCCTGATCGACACCCATGCCGGCTGCGGGCTCTACGACCTGTTTGGCGATCAGGCCCAGCGCACGGGTGAGGCATCGCAGGGCGTGATGCGCGCCTTTGCCGATACCAATCCCTTGCTCGATGACTACCGCGCCGCTGTGCAAGCGGTGAATGACAGCCCCGAGCCGCGCCTCTACCCGGGAAGCCCGCGTTTTCTCGCGCAGCTCTTGCGCCCGCAGGATGCCCTGATCCTCAACGAGAAGCATCCCGAAGACGCGCTGGCCTTGCGCGGCGCGATGCGCGGCACGCCCGCAGCCATCCATCAGCGCGATGCCTATGAGCTGTGGCTGGCGCTGCTGCCGACCCGCACCCCGCGTGGGCTGGTGGTGGTCGACCCGCCCTACGAACAAACCGACGAGCGCGCGCGGATCACCGCCACCCTCGCCGCCGCGCACCGCAAATGGGCACACGGGGTGACAGCGATCTGGTATCCGCTGAAAGACCGCGCGACCCATGTGCAGTGGAAGGACAAGCTGCGCCGGCTCGCCATCCCGAAATTCCTCAATGTCGAGCATTGGCTCTACGATACCGATCAGCCGGGCCTGTATAACGGCGCTGGGCTGTTTATCATCAACCCGCCTTACGCCTTTCAGCAAGCCCTGCCGCCGCTGCTCGAAGCCTCGCGCGCCGCGCTGGTGCCGGAAGGGCACAGGGGCCGGATCACGGCGGATTGGCTGGTGAAATAAAGCCCCCTCCCCCTGCCGGATGAAATCCCGCACAATGTTGAAATGCCGAGACTGCCCCGCTTGGCGCAAACCGAAGTTGCTATATAGTATCCGCCACAGTTGAACGAAGGGATGCGGGGCGATGGTGGGGGACGCGGGCGCAGACGAGGCCGGGATTATTCCGGGCTGCTCGGTCTTCATCAGCTATTCGCGTGCCGATCTTGCCCGCGCCCGCCCGGTAATCGCCCTGCTTGAAGGGGCCGGCTTCGATGTCTGGTGGGACGGTCGGCTTGAGGGTGGGGAGAATTACCTCGTCACCACCGAAACCGCGCTCGAAAGCGCGGATTGCGTGCTGGTGCTGTGGTCGCAAACCTCGGTTGCCTCGCACTGGGTGCGCGACGAAGCGCAGCGCGGGCGCGAGCGCGGCTGTCTGGTGCCGCTATCGCTGGATGGCACCATGGCCCCGCTCGGCTTCAGGCAGTTCCAGCTGCTCGATATCACCGGCTGGTCGGGCGATCCGGCAGCGAGCGAGGCAGCACGGATCATTGCCGCGGTCAGGAACCGGGCTGGCGGGGCCGAGGCCGCCCCATCAGGGCTGACCATCGCGCCCGCAACGCTTGCTCCGCCACCCAAGCCGGGCGTTGCCCTGTCCCGCCGCACCGCGCTGATCGGGGGCACCGGATTGGCGGTCGTCGCTGTGCTCGCAGGGGGATGGGCCACCGGCCTGTTCGCGCCAAGCGCGGCCGGGGCGGTCTCGATGGTGGTCTTGCCCTTTGCCAACCGCACCGGAGATGCCGGAAACGCATGGTTTTCGGACGGTATTTCCGGCGAATTGCGCGCGGTGCTGGTGCGTAATCCGCGCCTGCGGGTTGCCGCGCCGACCTCGTCCGCAGCGCTCGTCGGGGAGGATGATTTCGCCATCGGACGCAAGCTCGGCGTCGATCATATCCTGCGCGGCACGGTGCAGCGCGATGCCGAGCGCGTGCGGGTGGCGGCCGAACTGGTCGAGATCGAAGGCGGGCTGGTGCGCTGGGCCGAAAGCTATGACCGCGCGCTGGCGGATGTCTTTGCGCTGCAATCGGAGATCGCCGAAACCGTGGCGCTCTCGCTCGTGGCTGAGATCGCCTCCGAAGACGAGGCCCGCAGCAGCATTGCCCAGCAAGTCGCCATCGGCGGCACCAATGTGCTGCCCGCTTACGAGGCCTTCATGCGCGGGCACGCCTTCTATCGGCTGTCTTCGGGGATCGAGAGCGACCGGCAGGCGCTTGCCGAATTCGATGCCGCGATTGCCGCTGATCCGACCTATGCCGCCGCCCATGCCATGCGCGCGACGATGCTTGCCAGCATTGCAAATGCTGCCGACACAGCCGCCGAGGTCAGATCAGCCAACGCCGCCTCGATCGCTTCGGCCAAGCGCGCGATTGCGCTGGAAGAGCGGCTGGCACAGGGGCATCTCGCGCTCGCCTTTGCACTCAACAACGGCCAGCTGGATCGCGCCGCCGCGCTGCCGCACTATCAGGCAGCGGAACGGCTCGCACCGGGCGATGGCGATGTGCTCCGCAATGTCGCGATTTTCTATTCCTACGGGGCTGAGCAGGCGCCTGCGGCAAAGGCCATCGCCAAAGCGCTCGAACTCGATCCCTTGAACCCCCGCGCCTTTCGCACGGCAGGCTTCGTTGCCCTGCTCGGGCGCGATTACCCGGCCGTCATCCGTCATATGGAGCGCGCGCTTGCGCTCAACCCTGAGCTCGTGAGCGCGCATTTCGCGATTGCCAATGCCCGGCTGATGCAGGGCGATGCGGCAGGTGCGCTCGCCGCAGCCAAGCAGGAGCGTGCGCCGGTCTTTGCCCTGACCGCAACCGCTATCGCAGCGCACAAGCTTGGCGACAAAGCGGCGGCGGATGCCGCGCTTGCAGAGATCATCGCCGATTATGCCGGTGCCGGGCTTTATCAGCTCGCCCAAGTGCGAGCCCAGCGCGGCGAGACAGCGGCGGCGCTTGAACTGCTGGACCAAGCCTTTGCGGCGCGCGATCCGGGCCTGCTGTTTGCCCGCAATGACCCGCTGCTTGATCCCTTGCGCGGCGAGCAGGCCCTGACCGATTTGCTATCGAAGCTGGGGTCGTGATAGTCTGACGCTGTTGCCCATGTCGGGCGACGTAAGGGGGAAGTCCGATGAAGAAACTGGTGACGTTTGCTGTGGCTTCGGGCGCTGCGCTGCTGTTGATGGCTTGCGGCAACAAGACCGAAGAAGCGCCGGCCGAAGAAATGGCCCCGGCCGAAGAAATGGCCCCGGCCGAGGAAATGGCCCCGGCTGAAGACGCCGCGCCTGCCGAGGGTGCGGAAGCCGCGCCTGCGGAAATGTCGCCAGACGACAAGGCCGCAGCGGAAGGCGCCGAAGGCGTTGATCCCAACAACAATCCGGTTGGCATGTAAGTCTGAAAGTCTGCGCCACGCGCGCAGCATAAGGGGCGGCTTGCAGGTATGGCGAGCCGCCTCTTTCTTTGTGTGCGGCGCGTCAGCCTTGCTGATCGCAACCGCTGGCCAGCCCATCACCGCGACATGCGCATCTCGCGATCAATCCAGTCGCGCACCCGGGCGACGCGGGCATAGCGGCTCGGCTCGCCGGTCGCGCCGCATTTGCGTCCTCCGCTCAGCACCCCGATGACGGTCGGCAGCCTGCCCGGATCGCTGAAGATCACCAGCGGCCCGCCACTGTCGCCGCGGCAGGCCTGCCCCTGATCGCCCCCGCCTGCACACAGCGCCACACCCAGCAACCGGCCGCGATACTTGGTGATGGCCTCGCATTCCGCCGGGGTCACCAGGCCCATGCGCACACCGCGCAAATGGTCCGTGCTGCCGCTGCCCTCCGCCTCGGTCCAGCCCCAGCCATAGGTGAATACCGGCGCGCCGCCGCGGATCGGGCGTTCATTCATCGCCAGCGGATCGATGCGGATGCGGCTGATCGGATAGGTGGTGGCGCTGCGCTGCCCGCCGCGCTGATCGAATTGCACCAGCGCGATGTCAAAAGCCTGGGTCAAAGGATTGTAATCGGGGTGCGGCATGGTGCGGATGATGCGGTGGGTGATCCCTTCATCCGCGCGCGGGTTGAAGACACCAAGCCGCAGGCTGTAGCCCTTACCATCAATCCGCGTACCCCGATCCCACAGGCAATGGGCCGCAGTCAGCACCCAGCCCTCGGCGACCAGTGCACCGCCACACAGCACGCGATCCGCCGCGGACAGGACCGCACGATTGGCCCCGACGGCATCACGCTCGGGCCGCCACAGCAACGCCTGCCACGGCGCTTGGCCGGGGCGCAGGCGCTGGCCGAGACGGATCCGCCGCACGAGATCACACAGCGTGTCGTCATAGGTCCCGCCGCGAAACGCAACCGTGGTGCTGGTGCAATCCCGTGCCCGGTTGGCCAGCCGTTCGGCCTCGCGTCTTTCGGCGGCGATACGTTGCTGCTCGGCCTCTTCCTCGGGCGTGAGCGGCGCGGTATAGCGGCTGTCGGCAGCAAGCAGCGGGGCTTCGGGATCCTCCGCCACCAGATCATCTAGATCGGCGCAAACCCCATGATTGCCGCGCTCGCATTCGCTTGCCAGCAGGGCGTAGCCGCGGCGGCGATCTTGCTGCACGCCGTTCCCATCAAGCAGGCGGCGACCGAGCGTTTCGCAGGCGAAGGCCCTCCCCCCCGTGCAGCCGATCGTCCACCAGCGCTCGGTCTGAAGAGCGCCCAGCGCCCGGTCGGGCTGTGCCGTGCCCAACGCCATCGCGCCGGCGTCGTAACAGGCTTCGGCTGCGCCCAGCTCGCAGGCTTTGCCGAGCAATTGCAGCGCTTCGCCGGGCGCGTTGAGCGGCGAGGTGACATCAGCAAGGCTGTTGCCCAAAGCCGCGCAATCGGCTGCCACGCCGCGTTCGCAGCTTTCGGCGCGGCGGGGACGCGCCCGGATATCAGCCGCTAAGGTGCAAAAGCGCGCCTCGAGATCGCAGGCGCGGTCAAACAGGACTAGCGCCGCGCTGCGGTGCTCGGGCAGGCCGGTTTCTTCCGGGAAGACGAGCAGGCCAAGTTCGTGGCAGGCCTCGCTGTCCTCGGCGCGGCAAGCCCAATCGAGCCATTCCCGCCGGTCCTCAACCGGTTCACCGGTGGCGGTCTCCCCGATCAGGCGCGGAGTGAGCAGGATGCGGCATGCAGCCCCCTCGCCCGAACGGCACTGGGCGCGCAAAGTTGTGAGCGCCTGTGTGCGCTCCGCCGGGTCGCCGGGGGTTTCCAGCGCGTTTTCGAGCGCACGTTCGGCAAGGCTGCGGCATGCGGAAATGCCGCCTTTGGCGCAAGTTTCGCGGCGGAGCGCAGCGGCAGCCGCCGTATCGGGAGAGGTTTGCCCATCGCCTCCTTCCAAGCGATCAGCCAAGCGGGTGCAGGCATCGAGCGCGCCGAGATCGCAGGCGCGGCGCAGGGTGCCGAGCCCGGCCTTGCGCATTTCCTGATCGGCAAGCGAGGTTTGCAGCACGCCGAGCCCGTGACAGCCTTCGGCCGCGCGCGCGCGGCACGCCTCGTCAAGCAGGATCGCGGCGACGGGCCGGTTTTGCGGGCGCCCCTCCCCGAACAGGAAGGCTTTTCCCAAGTCGGCGCAAGCCGCCTGATCGCCCGCAGCACAAGCGGTTTCGACGGCATCGGCACGGGCTTGCTCGCGGGCACGCAGGAAAGGGGTTTTGTCCGGTCGCGCACGCGGGATACCGCTGGTTTCCGGAAAGACTGCGGGAAAGGGAGGCGATCCATCGGCCGCAGCAGCAGGCGGTTCTTGCGATACGCCGTGCGCCGCAACAGGCACAGCCAGCACGCCCACCAGCGCCAACCACACGCTAGCCCCAAACCACGCCAGTCTGCCCATCGCCTTGCCCCTCCCCCTCGCCCATTCATGCGCTTCGCGCGTGTCGGCGTCAAATGGCGGATTGGGCTCTTGTAAGCCCCGGTCAGGCCGCGTTACAGACAGGCCTATCGCAGCCCGCGCGGAATTGAGCGGCGAGGAGATTTTCTGAATGCCCGCCCCTTCTGCGAAGCCTGCCGCCGCTTTCACCAGCCCGGCAAACTGGAAGCCGCATCTCGCGCTTGGTGTGACCGGGCATCGCTCGGGCAATCCCGCCTTCGACCAGAACCGCGCTGCGATTGCGGAAGGGCTGGCGGCGCTGTTCAGCGAGATCGAGCGCATCGCGGCCACGCTTGATGGCGAACGCGCGCTGCCGCGGCTCTACAGTCTGCTGGTCGATGGGACGGATCAGATTGCAGCGGAACTGGCGCTCGCGCGCGATTGGGAACTGGTGGTGCCACTGCCCTTTGGCGAAGGGCTCAATCTCGCCATCAACGCGCATCCAACCACCCCCGATGATGCTGCCGCGCTGTGCCGGGGCCAGCCGGCGAGCGATCCTGCGGTTGAGGCGCGCGCCTGCGCGATCCGCGCTGTCACCTCGCGCGCGCTGATGTTCGAGCTGGCAGATCGCGACGCCGAGATTGAAGCGCTCTGGCTCACCAGCCTCGCCGCGCCGGAGGATCGCGCCGCCGCGCGCGCTTTCGAGGCCGCCGTGTCCGGTAATGTCGCGCTCGCGGGCCGCGTGATCATCGAGCGCACCGATCTCGTCATCGCGGTGTGGGATGGCAAGGTCGCCAATCTGCCGGGCGGCACCGGCCACACGGTGACGGCCGCGCTGGCGATGGGCACCCCGGTCCTGGTGCTCGATCCCGCCGCGCCGGGCCATTGGTCGATCCTCACGCGGCCCGAAGAGCTCGGCCATCTCGGCAAGAACCCGGGCGCGACTGATCACGATCGCCTTGCCGCGATCATCCGCGCCGCGATCCTTGTCGACGGCTGGAACCCGGCCTTGCTCGAACGCGAAGTGTGGCGCGCGCAAAGCACGCCCCTGTTTGGTCTCTATCGCCGGATCGAGCGGATGTTCGGTGGTGGTTCGGGGGCTTTTGCTTCAACCCGCGTCACCTACGAAGCGCCCGAGGTGATTGCCAGCGGTAGCGGCGCGCGATTGGTCGCCGCCGCTGCCGCGCTGCCCGGCGGTGATCCGGCTGTCGCCACACAGCTCGCGGACGAAGTTCTGCCGATGTTTGCCTGGGCCGATGGCATCGCCAGCCGCCACGGCGACGCCTATCGCAGCGGCATGTGCGTCAACTTTGTGCTGGCGGCGCTGGCGGTGATCGTGGGACTGGCGTTTCTTCCGGCAGGGCTGAGCGAGCTCAAGTGGGCGTTTGCAACAGTCGAGTTGCTGCTGCTCGCCGGGATCCTTGCCATGACGGTAGCGGGATCACGGCGCGGCTGGCACCGCCGCTGGTTTGAACTGCGCCGCGTGGCCGAATATCTGCGCCACGCTCCTGCGCTGCTGCTGCTCGGCGTGGCGCGGCCGACGGGCCGCTGGCCGCGCTCGGGCGTGGGCAGCCATGCGCAAGGTAGCGGTCAAGGCGCCAGCGACGATCATGCTATGGGCAAAGGTGACGGAGACACCGTCTGGCCCGAACATTTCTCCCGCCATGCCCTGCGCGCCATCGGGCTGCCGCGCGCGCGGCTGACCCGCGACTATCTGCGCGCTGGCCTTGCCGAGGTCGCGCTCCCGCATGTCACGGCCCAGCGCGCCTATCACGAGGCCAAGGCGCGGCGACTGGAGACGGTGCACCACCGGCTCGACCGCTCGGCCGAGACCTGCTTCGTCCTCGCGGTGGTGGCGGTGCTGGGTTACCTGGTGCTCAAGGCGGCAAGCCTTGGCGGGATGGTGCCCGCAGCTTTCGTCACAGACGCCTCGCCGCTGTTCACTGTGCTGGGCGTGGCCTTCCCGACGCTGGGCGCAAACCTTGCCGGCATCCGTTATTTCGGTGATTTTGAACGCTTCGGCGCGATCTCGCGCGTGGCGGCGGAAAAGCTGCGCGAGATCGAGCTACGCATCGGCATGCTACTTGACGGGTCAGAAAGCGCGCTGACCTATGCTGCCGCGGCTGATCTCATGCACGCGCTCGATGAAGCCGTGGTGGACGAGATCGCCAGTTGGCAATCGGTATTTGGCGCCAAGCACCTCGCGCTCCCCGCCTGACATGCCCCCTTGCGGCGCTGTCAATCTCACGGCGGGCGTTCTGTGCTGGGCAGGGCTTTCCTCAATCCGCTGGGGGAGGTGGCCATCGCCAAGATGTGCGATGACACCCGCGCCTA
The DNA here is from genome assembly GCF_034653295.1 of Erythrobacter epiphyticus. Lineage (NCBI taxonomy): Bacteria > Pseudomonadati > Pseudomonadota > Alphaproteobacteria > Sphingomonadales > Erythrobacteraceae > Erythrobacter > Erythrobacter epiphyticus. Next base: position 62,985 of record NZ_JAYEEU010000010.1, read on the forward strand.
CGCGTCGAGAATGGTGCGGATGGCTTCGGCCAGTTCTGTCCGGCGATAGGGTTTGCCAATGAAGTTCATCGGATTGTGCTGGCGTCGTTCCCGCATCAATGGGTCTTCGCTATAGCCCGATGCAAGCAAGACTTTCAGCCCCGGGTGCTGCTCCAGAACCGTCTCGGCCAATTGCCTGCCATTCATGCCGCCCGGCATCACCACATCGGTAAAGAGCAGATCGAACGGCGGGCTATCCGCGATGATCTTCAGCGCTTCTGCCGCCGATCCCGCTGCCACGGTCTCGTATCCCAAACGGGCCAACTGCAAGACGACGTTACGCCGGACCAGATCATCATCCTCGACGATCAGAATGCGCTCGGCCCCGCCAACGGGCCCTTGCGGCTTAAGCGGTGCGGCATGCTGGACGTCCTGCGCGTCGCTTGCCGGGAAATAGAGCGTGACAATGGTGCCTTTCGCCAGCTCGGACGTGATCTCGGCGAAGCCGCGCGATTGGCGGACAAACCCCCAACACCATCGAGAGGCCAAGACCCGAACCTTTGCCAACCTCCTTGGTGGTGAAGAAGGGCTCGAAGGCCCGCTCCATATCCTGCGGCGGCATGCCGCAGCCATTATCGGTGACACTGATGATCACATAGCGATCGCCCGTGAAGCCTTCCTGACGGCGGGGATCATCCTCTTGCATCAGGACGTTCGCAGCCTTGATCACGATTTCACCGCCGTGTGGCATGGCATCGCGTGCATTGATGACAAGGTTCAGGAGAGCATTTTCGAGCTGACCCGGATCAAGCTCGACCGGCCAGACATCGGGATCGGCCGTAAGCGTAATCGTGATGTTCGGGGTGATGGTGCGGCGGATCAGCACCTCCAGACCGGCCAGCAAGCCACCGAGATGAAGCTTGACGGGCGACAAGGTCTGCAGCCGCGCGAAGGACAGCAGCCTGCTGGTGAGCATGGCGCCGCGCTCGGCCGCCTGCAGCGTGGCCTCAGCCAGCCATTGGGCATTCGCATCCGCGGCATGGAGTTGCGACAATTCCTCGGCATTGCCGATGATGATCGTCAGGAGATTGTTGAAATCATGCGCCAACCCGCCTGTCAGCTGGCCGACGGCTTCCATCCGGTGCGCCTGTTGGAGCTTCTTTTGGAGCGCATTGAATTCCGAAACATCGGTGGTGCTGCCGATGATCCGGCAAGGCTTTCCCGCCTCATCATGCAGGATCATTGCCCGCTCGATCACGTCGACAAATCGACCATCGGCGCGCTGAAAGCGGAATTCGCACAACCATGTTGTTTTGCCACTCTCGATCGCGGCGCGCAGGCTTTCGGCAACACGCGCGCGGTCATCGGGGTGGATCCAGTTTTCGCGGGCGTGCAGATCTGTCGCGAAGGCGCGCGGATCGTAGCCCTAGGCGTTGCGCAATTTGTCGTTCCACCACACCCGGCCTTCGGCAAGGTCCATGTCGCACACCAGATCATCGGTCGCGAGGCTCAAGAGGCGGAAGCGTTCCTCGCTCGCGCGGATAGCCGCAGCGCTGCGTTCGGTTTCCTCGGCCAGCGCGGCGCGCTTGATTTCCTGATCGCGGTGCCGCGTGAACAAATCGATGAACGCCACAGAAGCATAGTAGCTGATCGTGTAGGACATCACGGCGGCGATACCGATCGGGTCGCGCAGATCCACCATCATGAACAAGAGCATCGGCGCCGGGCCGATGCTCACCAGCACGCCGATCTGTTTCTTGTAGAAGCCGAAATTGGTGAAATGGTGGAAGACAAGCAGCGGAAAGAACCAGGCCATGTAGGGCAAAGTGCGGAAAATCACGTCGGTGGAAGCATAGGCAATGATCGCCCCGGCATTGAGATGCAGCAGATAATAAATGGTGAGGCAGCCCGTGATCACACTGGTGGCCATCGCCGGCCGGATGGATACGGCGATCAGCAGGCCGCCGGTCATGATGGCGGCGAGGATCAGCAACCAGGATTCCCACCCCGCTATCTTGCCGAGGCCGACAGCCACAATCGTTCCGAGCATGGCGCCGGAAAACGCGATGATCAGCGATAGCTTGACCGCACTCTGCGCGAGCCTTTCGCGATAACTGAGCCGGCTGATGTCTGTATCATTCATGCCAGAGCTGCCCTTGAGGTGACGCAGTCATCATTTCATAAAGCAACGTTCTAACATTTTGGGATAACCGGCACAAAACCGTTACAAGCCCAACCGCGCGCCCACTTACAGAAATCCTGACAGTCCCGTAGCACCGACGATGCCAAAGTCGCGATGCTGGCGATCAATGTCCGACCGCCCTCGGACTATCTGTTCGCACAACAAGGGTACGACAGCCACGCCTTGCGCTGTTGGCTGCTCGACCACGGCACCACACCGATGATCCCTTCAAGGTCCAACCGCAAGGTCCAGATCTCGCGCACTTGGCAGAACTACCGCCAGCGCAACTTTGTCGAGCGTGTGCCTTGCCGGTTCATGGACTGGCGCCGCATTCGCCGCACTTGTCACGTGGCGGCTCCGATGAGTCAGGATGTTAGCGACTTCCATCGTATGCTTGATGATTTGTTAACCTCATTTGGTTTAATCCCAGCCTGGCGATTAACCAAAAATCTACCAGACCCAAGCGGAGACCCACGAAAATGAGTAAAAATTTAAAACTTGCAGTAATCATGTTTGCGACTGCATCCACGATTTCGACCGAGGCTCATGCAGAGTCACGTTTTGTGACCGGAACGGCCAGCCCGCTAACGGCAACCGCAAACCTTGACTTCACAGTGACCATTCCGCGGTTCGTTTATGTCCGGATCGGGACCGGAACGGATCGGGCCAACAACACGACCGTCGACAACCTTGTCTTCAACGTACCGGCAGCCAACGTTGGTGACGGCACGTCTATTGCAGGTACTGGCGGTGATTTGACCGGTGGGCAGGTTACAGCGCGTGTGCTTGGGAACAATGGCACGATCGCGTTCAGCTCGACTACGCTGGGGCCGCTCAACAACGGAGCTGGTGATACCATTTCTTGGTCGCAGATGAACGTTGCGGTCACAGCCAATACCACTGCTACCGCACTCGCTCACCCGACGCTGGTTGATGCAGCGACCACTAGCATCAACCTGACCCCCACGAGCGGCACAAGGGTCACCAACCTCGATGCACGCTGGACTTTCTCGTACCGTAACCAAACCATCGTTCCTGCGGGCACTTATGGTGGAGTGAACACGCAGAATGGTCGTGTGACCTATGCCGTATCGATGCCCTGACTGGATTGACCGGGCCCCAGCGCAAGCCCCCGCAGCTCCGCTCAGCGAGCACGGGTGGCCTTGGCAGCTGGTGTAACCATATTTCTAAGTGGTGTGCCATATTGGCGCCCGAATAATTTACCATACCTCAGGCCTTAAACTGACTTACTGTCGCCCGTTTTACCAAAGCGGAGCCACAGGAGGTATGAGGCGTGATGCGATGGCCAATAGCAGCGGCAGTTGTTCTGGGTGCCGCCCTTGCATCGGCCATCGCACCACTAGGCGCGCTAGCCGGATCGAGGTTCGAGACAACTCCGACCCCAAGCGCTGAAACGGCTGCAAACTTGGATTTTTCAATTGTCGTTCCCAAGATTGTTTATCTCGGCCCGCTGAGGGGCGATGATGACAAAGACGCGGCACGCCCGTTCGCCTCAGGAAAATCTGTGCGTCTGAAGGTTCGTGAGCCGTACACCGCAATAACCAACGTTGGCACGATCGTCTTCTCGGCTGCAGAGCAGGGCCAGATACGACCCCCAGAAGCGGGTGACGCGAACGTGCGGCGTGAACCGCCAACGAACCGGGTATATGTGGTAGCCATCCCTTGAAATAAGGGCCAGCGTGCGCAAAACGCCTGTGGTGTACTTCACCAAGGGGGGGCGACCGCAGTGATCGAAGGGGCTCAGAGGCGGAAACAACAGACCACGGGGAAGCTTTACCTTAGCGACAAAATCGCAAGGCGAAGCGCTATCATAGCAGCTGGCTTGTTATGCGCCTTTGGAGCACAGACCGCCCACGCCTATGTCATCACCATAACAGCGGGCCCACGCTCGATTTATCTGCAAGTGGGGGCTGGCGGGTATGCTGGCACCTATTCGTCGGGCGGCACCCCCGGCAACAATGCAACAATCAATGTTGTATCTGTGAGTGTTCCAGCGGCAGTTGTCGGCTCGGGCGCAGCTCAGGCAATGACCTCGAACAGTAACGTTGCGCAGAGCCCGATTGACGGGTTCGTTTTCTGCAACCCTCCAACGCAAGTGTACATAGGGGCGTGGTCGCGACCTGGTTCAAGGCCAGGTGTCGCCACCCTTACGGTCACATCGCCTGTCAACTTGACGAGCGGCACCGACACAATTCCCTTCAGCCAGATCAGCTGGGTGATGTCCGGCAATGGAGACACGGTGTTTCAGTTTCCCAATGGCACTTTCACGGGAACAACGCAGACACTTGCCACCTTTCAGGCGAATACCTGGAAAGAGCAATGCATGACATTTTCTTATGCCAATTCGGTAGTGCCTGCAGCAGGCACTTACACAGGTCGCGCTGTCTACACCTTGAGCCTGCCATGAAAAAGGTTTGTTCTTTTATTTTGTTGTGGAGCGCCGCGGCGGGCTTTTGCCCCCTAGCTGCTGCGCAGGATCAACCGACAGCTTCTGCCCGCGTTTTGAAGGTTGATGACAGCGGAACTGTTGTTCTTGATCCAGTTCTGGAAATGCAGTGGCAACCGCCGGGCCGGAGTGGCTCGACCTCGCTGGTATCAGCCTCAACTCGTGTGAGCGTGCAGTTGAACCTTGCTGCCTGGGTCGGAAGATCGGGCAGGATCTACATGACGTTGCCCCGCGCACCGGGCCCCACGGTTCGAGCCACTTGGAAAACGGGCGGAACGCTTTTGCCGGGGACCTTGCTTTCCGGTGATCGAACGCTTGTTTACGCTGGGCCCGTGACAGGCCCCGTCATACGTGACCTCATCGAGATCGCGCTTGAAGCTGATGGTGCGCGCCTGACCCAGCCGGAGGCATTGGCATTCGGATTTGAGATCGAGTTGGATCAGTGAAAAAAAAGCTGCCCCGCGTGTTTAGCGCCTTGGCCGTCCCTTTTGTTGTCGGCCTAGCGTGCACTCTTCAGACTGGCTCTGCCAAGGCAAATGAATTTGCCCTTTCGGTATCACCGCCGCGTTTTGAATTGGCCACAAAGCCAGGCCAAACGGTGCGCGCGGTGGCCGAACTGAGCAATCGATCAGATGCACCGGCTGACCTCACTTTCGCCACGGCGGAATGGGAGCTTACATCAGATGGAGGCGTCGCACTCAGCCAAGCGCTGAAGCCGGATTCCTGTCGTCAATGGGTTGCGATTGAACGACGACAGACCGTGTTGCCAGGCAGAACCTCTTTGCGTTACCGGTTCGAAGTTACCCCGCCCGCCGATACGCCTCCCACCGAGTGCCGGTTTGCTATCGTAATCGCGGGCGGCGACAGCAACGTAGAAGCTGCCGAGAATGTCCAGTTTCCCGTTGCTGGCCAGATTGCCCTTATTGTTTATGTTGCAGTCGGCGATGTTAAGCCGTCGCTCAAAATCGTGAAAGCAGCCGTCGTCGAGATCGGCGGCGTGAAGACGCCCGTTGTAATGGTAGAGAACTCTGGAACGGCGCATGGGCGCCTTTCAGCCTTCCTTAACGGCACTGATGCTGCCGGTGTACGAAGAGAGTTTTCCCCTTCAACTCTGCCTATCCTGCCAGGAGAGACGCGAATGATCGCCCTCAACCCTGACAATGTTGAAGACTCTCTCGAAATGGAAGGTCGGGAATCGACAAAGACCAAGTCGTTGGGGCCCATTGTGTTCCCTTTGACAATCAACGGTACAATGAACGATTCCATTAACTCCTTCCGATTTGAAGGGGTATTCGAACCTTGATGCAAGGTGGTGTTTTACAATTCCTAGGACAGGAATACGTCTACTGCAAATATGCGACCAGATTTGCAATCCTAGCAACAGGCTGTGCCGCTACAGTCGTATACGGCCAGCCACAGCCAGCAACAGATGCCGCTCCCGAGACAGAAGACGAATACGTCGATCAATTGATCGCGGACGGCAATCTCAAGCCGCTGCTAACCGGCGATGACAGCACTTCGCGAAACACGAGCGGCAACCTTCGCTCGCTTATGGTCGAACTCGGTGGCGCAAGGATCACGACCAATTCTCAAAATGATAGCTTTGACACCTCAGCGCTTGACCGGCCGCTGCAGGAAGCAGGCATCCTCGTTTCAGGACGGTACGAGACGGACAACTTCGGTACTATCGGGTTGGAGGCACAAATCCGCCGTGGTTCCAGCTTGAGCCTTCTCAACCAAACCGATGATGATCGCTGGAACGGCTTGTTCAAGCTCTCCACGGATGATCTGCCCTTGGGAGACGGCTGGCTCGCCGACGGTGCATTAGGTGCAACCTCTACGCCGCTCATTGGATTGCTCGATAGGCAAACCCGCTTTTTTCTCCCAGTTACCCCAATCATGGGCGCGGCCATATCGCTCGATTCCTACAAACCGCTCGCCCCCGGCCAAGTGGAAAAGGATCCGGTTCCTTTCGCAGGTTTGAATTTATCAATCGGAGAGCCCGGCTTGCTGGGTGGCTTGCGCCTTAACGATTACACAGGTTTGTCTGGCCTGTTGATTTCCGGCGGAGGACAGATCGAGATTTCGCGCGGCCTCACGATAGGCGGTCAAGCGATAGCCGTGGACAATACGCGCGACCCGTTCGCTGCAGTCCTTCAAACACTCGACGGAGACGAGGTTGTTCCCCTGATATCTTCCGGAGCCGTTGTCGGCTCCCTCGGCTACGTGCGCCCCGGCTTTCGCGTTCAGGCGAATGCGATATGGTCTACCCGTTCCAGCAATCAGACCGGTCCCGCGATGTTTTCACAGGACGGTGAAGCATTTGGGGGTTCGCTCGACATAAGCTACCGTAAAGGCAGGACATCGCACAACGGGGGTCTGTACCACTTCGGCCCTGGGCTCACATGGGGAGCGTCGGCCATTCTCAGCAACGCCTATGGGGCATATTATCGCCTTTCGCGCTCGTCTCAGCGCTGGCGATGGACTTTCAACATCGACGCCATCGACTCTGTTAACGATGCGGGCGCGAGCGGTGTCGTCATAAATGCAGATACACGCAGGAACATAGGATTTACGACTGCGGTCGGTCTCAACTCAAGCTTGCGCTTCGCAAACGGACAAAGCGCGGGACAATTTCTTGGCTATATCGACTTTGAGACTGGCCTCGGAACATCCCGCGCCGAGGCGGGCTGGAGTAAGGATCCGTTCGCAGATTTTTTACGGGTCGGCCTTGTCCAGAACTGGTCCCTTCATCAGAGCTTACCGGTCGGCAGTCGGCTGAGCACGCAAATCGCCTATCAATATCGGGAACAGTCAGAGGATGTGTTTCTCGGCGTAAACCGCATCCAAAGCGAGCGAGCAGACGGAATCTCGATAGCTGCAAATTTTGGACTGATGCCCTTCAAGGATGTAACACTCGACGCCAACATCGCCTACAGCAGTGATGCAAGTTCGGTTGCTTCGGAATTCTTCGGGCCTTTTCAAACAACAGGTGCGTCGTTTGGGAGCTTTGCCTCGCAACAGACTGACTCATTTGCCGCAACGCTGGTCGCATCAGCAAGGCTCTCGGACAACTGGAGCCTGTCAGGCTCTTACACCGATACAACTTCGAGCCTCGTTTCGAGATTCGGCATACCTGTTTTTGCTTCTCCTCTCGGTCCCGACCAAGAGCAGCTTGATGATTTGCGGCGAAGCTCGTTCAGGTTGCGCGCAGCTTATCTAACCTTGCGCTACTCGCACTCTGCCGGACGTCCGCGTGGAACGATTGGCAACCGACAATACCCTCTTGGCGGGGCCGGAAACATAATTGGTTGGGTGTATCTCGATGCCAACGGAAATGGCTCTCACGATCCTGCAGAACAGGGTGTGCAGGGGATCCTCGTCATTCTGGACGGTCGCGATGCCGTACGTACTAACGAGGCAGGCTTTTATCAGTTCAGGGGTGTGGCTGACGGCCAGCATCGCATCACGGTCAATGCGGATAACCTGCCGCTCCCATGGTTCATTGAGTCCGCAGGTAAAGATGAGGTCGGAATGGCTTATGCGGCGGCGGTCGAGGTCAAGGTCCGGGGAACAACACAGTTGGATATCGCGGCAACCAGGTAACGTCACCTAGGGGGAACAGACGACTGATTGATTGAAGACTGATGACGTTCTCCGCTTTTTGTCCGTGTCATGGAAAGCTCGCGCTCCGGTCAGTTTCCATCGTCGATCGCGAAGGCTGTCTATCCAGGGTTCCGACAGCGGCATGACAGCTTCAGGCACAACGAGACGTTCAATTTGGCGGCCGTCAGATCCGGATCTGAGTCGAGAGCTGCTGATGCTGACTGTCTGATTGCACTGCGACTTTTCGCGCCAAGCGGCCGGAGTCTTCCAATGTGTGGCGCCGCTTTATCTTTGCCGCCCGCGTGAGGCGCTTTCACGAGCAACATCAGCTCGCGAAAGCCAGCCCGTTAACTACTTAGGTTATTAATTCTACATAATAATCGGTTGGCGGAGCTCACAGTCGGAACGTAAAAGGTCTCTCACTGATGGCAGCTTTGCGCTTCCTACGCGATCATGGTTTTTGCCCATTAATGTCCTGCTGGCACACAAGATCGTCGAGCGGCCCATATAACAGGGTCTGGGACATTTCTGCCAATCCCGAGCGACGCACAAAGCTGCTGGTTTTGTCACAAGCCGACACTTCGACATTTGCGTTGTGAAGGCTGCTAATCGAGTTTCGTCTCCCGAGACGTGCCATTTACAAGCCGATCCCAAATCAGGCTTCTGGATTGCCCCCCTTTAGGAATTCGGCGCGAGACGGCTGACTGTGCCGTGAGACCGTCGAGAAGCCCGACTGCTCCTTGCAACGCGGATCGCCTTGCGGCAAATCGCGCGGGTTGGAAATCCTTGCACTTCTGTCAGACCCCGCCGCATAGCTGGCGCTGTTTACCCTGATTGCGCTAGAAGTGGTGCTCGGGGTAGACAACCTCATCTTCCTTGCGATCTTCTCCAACAAGCTGACTGAACGCCAGCAGGAAAAGGCGCGCAGTCTCGGGTTGATGTTGGCGGTCGGGATGCGGATCGGGCTACTGATGCTGATTGGCTGGATCGTGACCCTCCAGCAGCCGCTGTTCGATCTCGGAGTGGTGGGCCCACCAGTCGAAGGCACTAACAAAGCGAGCTTCGAGACCGCCTTTTCGGGCCGCGACCTGATATTGCTGGCAGGCGGTCTGTTTCTCCTATGGAAGGCGACCAAAGACATCCACCACTCAATGGAGCCGGACGATCCTCCCGGCGATCTGCTGGATAAGATGCCGGGTGTTGCCGCAACTGTGACGGCCAGCTTTGGAGCGGTGATTGTGCAGATCATTGCCATCGATCTGGTGTTCTCGGTGGGTTCGATCCTCACGGCAGTGGGCATAACAGATGATATTCCAATCATGGTCGCTGCAGTCGTTATCACTGTCGGGATAGTGCTGTTCGCCGCCACGCCGCTGGCGCGCTTCATTGAAACCAACCCGACACTGGTGATGCTGGCGCTCGCGTTCCTAGTGATGATTGGGTTGGTGCTGATTGCCGATGCTTTCGGCTTCCACGTGCACAAGGGTTATATATACGTCGCGATGGGTTTCTCTGTTGGGGTCGAATTGCTCAACATCATTCAGCGCAACAGACGACGGCGGGCTGCAGGCCTGAGCTAGAGCCGCGTGAGAGGCTCGAGACAGATCTCTACGCGCTTCGGCTGGGTCGGAATGAAGCACAGGAAAAGGCGGATTTCGGTTCACAATCGAAGAGGCAGGATCCACTGCGCTTTTAATCGGACGAAAGGGAAGCTGATGGCTATCATCACAGCGCGTGATTATCGCGAGGGGCGCGTCATAGGTGAGCCGTTTGCTCAGCGCAAAGTGCCGGCCCAGCAACCTCAATCCCCCGATACCTTCGCGTGGGTCGGCCTGCTTGATCCCAATTCTGATGAAATGGCCGCCTGCGCCAAGCGTTTCGATCTCCACCCGCTCGCGGTCGAGGACGCGCTGCATGCACACCAACTCCCCAAGCTGGAAATCTATGGCGACCAACTGTTCGTCGTTGCGCGCACCGCCAAATTGGAGGTCGGACGCATCAACTATGGCGAGACCGCCTTTTTTGTCGGGCGCAACCACATCGTCACCGTCCGGCACGGATCCGATCAAGGCCATTCGGACCTGCGCGCCAAGCTGGAAGCGCGGCCTACGCTTTTGTCGCATGGGGTGGATTATGTGCTCCATGCCCTGCTCGACATGATTGCTGACAATTACTTTCCGGTCATCGACGCGGCGGGTGAGATCGTCCAGCGGCTTGAACAGAGCACGCTCGACTCCGCGCTGACCCGCACCGAGATGCGCGAACTTTTCAACCTGCGCCGCGATCTGTTGTTGCTGCAACGCATGCTGATCCCGATGGAGGAAGTATGCGCCAAGCTATCAAGCCTCGATTTACCGAATATTGACCCCGAAGTTCGCCCCTATTTCCGCGATGTGCTCGACCAAGTCAGGCGCGTCTCTTCTTTGGCGGCGCTACACCGCGAAATGCTCAATTCAGTAATGGAGACCAGCGCCCTCATCGAAGCTCAGCGCCAGGGCGAGATAACCCGAAAGCTGGCAGCATGGGCGGCGATCCTAGCCGTGCCGACTGCAATCGCCGGCATTTACGGCATGAACTTCGAGAATATGCCTGAGTTACGCATGGAATATGCCTATTTCGCCGTGCTGGGTGCCATCGCCTTCACATGCACCGTGCTTTTCCTGCGCTTTAGAAAATCGGGCTGGTTGTAAGCTGGATGCTGAATTCGCCAAAGCGCGCTGTGGACTGGGGCGGCTTTCGCTTTGGATCGATGCTAAGGACGAAAAAGCGGGACGCTCGGATAGGTCAAAGCCTAGCAAGAGGCGTGATCTCTGGCACACAGAGCTCACCACCGCCTTACCACGCCAATCCCGTCAAAAGCGTGGTCGATACGCGACCCCGAAAGCAGCATAGCGGCGTCAGGCGAAACCTGACATTTGATTTGAGCTTCGTGAGCGACCGAATCTCGGGCAGGAGCTGCCTGTGGATCTCGGGCCTTTCCGGTTATTCACTCGCGACATGCTTAATGGCAATTCGCTCGCCAAATCCCGGCGTCCACGTTTCGTCAAGCTGACCTTGGATCAGCGCTGCTTTTGGGCCGGACTCGATTGCCGCCTTGACGAAATCAAAATGATTATAATAAATTGAAAAGAGATATTTTTTTAATTACGTACGACAATTATAATTTTTGCCCTCTAATCGCAGATAACTTCTTATCATCCCCTTGATGAACTACCGCGACTCGGTGGGTTCTGACGATCTCTAGCTCATCCAGTGATAGCCCTGCTAACTCAGCAAGGACTGTCCCTTCAAGCGGTTCAGGCTGGGTTGCGGACAAGGCATCGAGCCGCCGGCGCTTGCTGCGCACAGTTGCTGCACTCAAGCCTATGACCAGAAGGGCAATCACGCCCATCAGCGGTTTCAGCTTTTCGAAAAACTCCGCCAATTCGGCGTTGATCTGCGCATCAGACCGACCGAGCAGCACTTCAACTGCGTCCAATGCCGCATCAATTTCAGTGGCGAGGATGACTAACATCACGCCCCACATTAGCAGCGTGAGGACAAGATCACGCAGTTTCACCACATACGGTACAACAGCGCTGTCGATGACCGGCGGCCATCCAGCGAAGGGATCGGACGGCAGCTCCATTTTCATCGCAATCCCCTGTCTGGGCTGGTCCAGGTGCCGCGCACATCGTCACGGCGGAGCATGACCTTGATACAGGCCACGATGGTGGTGAGGGTCGAGATCATCCAGAAGGCGAGCGGATACCAGATCACCCAGAACAACGAACGCAGCATATCGGGCTCGTAGCGGCGTTCGATCCAGTGGCTGACCAGTGCTTGCGCTAGATAGGTCACCCCAAGTACGGCGCCCCACCATCGTGGCACCAGCGATATGCCGAGCTCGGCCAGCGGAATTGACACGCCCAAGGCGACCAGCGCGCCGATCACGGCTCCAGCAAGCATTCCGAATGACCAGATCACGGAAAGTAGATAGTTGAGCCAGATCGGAAAAAGATCGAGCGCCTTTCGGCGGAGTATTGGGCTGGTATAGTCGCGCAGCATCTGGATCCCGCCCTCGGCCCAGCGCACTCTCTGCCGCCACAGCCCCTTGAGCGTTTCCGGCATAAGGATCCACACCCGCACGCTCGGCGCGTAAACCACCCGCCAACCCGCAAGTTGGATGCGCCAAGTTATATCAATATCGTCTGTCAGGGTGTGTGAAGACCACCATCCGGCATCATGCAATGCCTGACGCCGGAAGCCGGCAATGACCCCTGAAACCGTGAACAGGCTACCAAAGGCTGTCTGCGCACGCTTGATCAGCCCGATGATCGATGAGAACTCGCCCACTTGCAACTTGCCGAGAATGGTCGAACGATTGCGGATACGGGGGTTGCCAGTAATCGCGCCGACATCGGCACGTAGGAAATTGTACGCGGCCCAACGCAGAGCATCGCGATCCAGCAAGGCATCGCCGTCAATGCACAGCAGCAATTCGTGCTGAGCCAGCATGGCACCCACATTAAGTGCGTTGGCCTTGCCCCGGTTCTCGGCGATGTGCAGCACCCGCAAGCGCGGAAGTTGTTCCGCCAGTTGATCAAGGATGGCACCGGTGTTGTCGCGGCTGCCATCATTAATCGCGATGACCTCGAAATCCGGGTAATCCATCGCACAGGCAGTTACGAGGGTCTCGATCGCATTCTCGCTTTCATTGTAGCACGGCACAAGAATTGAGAAGGGTGGCCAGCTTTCAAGCTGCGGCGGGGTAAGGTCCATGCCAAACTTGCGTTCACGCCAGAACCAATAGAGCAAGCCCCCTGCCATCCAGTACCATGCCATCACGAACGGATAGGCGAAAAGGAACAACGGCAGGAATTTGAGCGCAGTCATCAGGGCCGCCACGGGAAAGTGGCCGAAGAAAAGGCAGGGGCGAGCACAGATGCCTGATCTGAATGCCACGGACAGAGCGCGAAGCCACTTGCTCCCTCGCGTTGCAGCCTTTGCACCTGCTGTCCGATTGCATCGGGAGTTCCTGACAGCAGTTCGACAATCCGCCCGGAATGCTCGGGAGCCCGCCAGCCGAGAGCCTTCAATTGTTGTTCTGGCGCTGGCAGGATCTGTCGGTCGGCAAAGGCTGGCGGCGTACCGAAACCGGCAAGGATCAATTCGAGGCGCGGATCGAGCGTCAGCGCAGGATGAAACAGCCGCAAGAGAGCGTGATCCGCCCCAGTGCGGGCAAGGCGGCGGTCGGCTGGGCTTGATGCGCGCTGCGGTGCCTGTGCTAGCATACCCGCAGCAGCGGGAAGAACAAAGCCGTCGATCGGCGCGGCCCGCGTTGCTGCAGCAAGCAATTCAGCCGCCCGGGAACCGCCTAGCTGGTCGAGCACTGCTTGATCGAGGCCGCCGTAGACTTCCACCCCTGCGCGAGTACCAAGCTGACGCGCAAGGCGGCCAAAGCTGTTACCATTGAGCGGCACGCCTGCGCCATCGACCACCGGTAGGATCACGCCGGTTGCGCCTAGCAAACGGACCTGTTCGATCAAGTCGCCCAGCACCGCATCGCGCGCGGCAGGATCGTCAGCAGTCAGGAACCGGGCGGGATCGATACAGGCCAAGCGGACTGTTTCGCGCCGCGGCGGAGCAAAGCGCAGATTGAACATGATCGTCCCCAGATCGGGATCGCGTGTGGGGTAATAGCGATGCAAAGCCATCGCTTGACGTGCATCGGCCGCCTCCGGCTCAAGTGTCAGAGCCATCGTAAAGCCTGCTCCCTCGGCCGCTGCCACCGCTGGCCCTGAGAAGCGCCCGAAGGGCCACACCAGCGCGCGCGGTGGGCGACCAGTTTCGGCTGCTATCCTTGCCCGCGATATCGAAAGATCGGAAGCGACCCGATTTCGATGCGCGGTATCATCTTCAATCTGGCCGGTTGCCGGATCATAGCGCCAAGTGCGAGCAGCCGGGGCGGTGTTGCCTTCCGCATTCATCAGCACGACCCTATGCAGATCGTGGCTGTGACTTGCGATCTCGACCAGCCCTGATGCTTGCATTTGCCGCACCTCATCCCACGTCAGGAAGGCACTGCGCGGCATGGGCTTCCCACCATAGTCAACCACACCGTTCGCAGGAACATCAAGCCATGATGTCACAACCGCGGCTACTGCTGGCATCCGGTAGGCCAGTAGTAGCGGATAGACCCGCTCATACATGCTGCGGTAGCCATCATCGAAGGTCAGCAAAACAGCCTTGTCAGGCAATGGTGCCCCCCCTGCCCGCGCCGCAGCCACCTGATCGAGCGAAACCGCCGTCCAGCCATCAGCGACGAGAAAATCGAAAAACGACACTAGCGATTGCGTGGTAACGGCATCTTCCATCCGCTCTTCCCGCCGATCAACGACATCGTGAAAGGCTATCGCCACGAAACGCGTTTGTGCAGCGAGCGGCGCCGCTAGTGCGCCAAAGGACGCCAGAAAAAGCGATCCTATCAGGAATACAAGCGCGCGCATCTGTCAGAACCTCTGGCGGAGCCCAGCATTTATGCTGATCATACGCTCTGCCTCTCCATCATAAACCCGGCGCGAAATGCTAATGCCGTACACAAGTTCGCGCCATGGATCGAACCGCCAGCGGTGTTCATAGCGCGCGCTGGCGATCCACGTTCCGTTGAAGCCGCGCTGCCAGTACCCGCCCGCATCAGCTTCTAAGACTTGCACGAAAGAACGCTGGTATCGGCGCCAACTGACATGCTGGGCCGCAACACCCAAGGTAGCAGTAAAGTCCTGTTCCGGAGCAAAGTAAGGGCCGCCTGGTGCGCTGTTGCCTGAAATAGCCACTTCGCCCCTGCCTGTTACATCGAAATGTGGCATGCTGATCAGGCGCTGCGACGCAGCGGCACTGGCCCACCAGGCATCATTGCCATCGGTGTAGCCAGACCACCCGCTACGCAGTGTCGCTTCCAGGCGCTCATCGGCTCGATACCGTGCGGCCAGCGCTATGCTATCGCTCCTGATGCCGTTGAGGATCGCGCGCAGCGGCGTATCGCGGGCAAAGCGCTCAGCTTCGAACGCAAGTGACCAGTGATCATCAATTGCCCAATCCACCCCGCCCCCGAAACCGATCTGCTCCAAAGCCCCCAGGTTCACCGAAACAGCGGCACGGGCAAGGACATCGACACCCTCCAACACCACACCGCTGCTCAGCCGGATGCGTTCGGCCTCCCCCTCCTGAACAGTGGCGCCACTGGCTTCCACGCCTGCCACAAGACGTAACCGCGAAGCGAATAGCGGGGACGCAAGCTGGCTCATCAGCACGTAACCGTCGCCCTGGCGATTGATACCGCCGCCATCGCCAATCGTCCGGATGCCTTCTGCTTCCAGCTGCCAGCCGATAACCGCGCGCTGTTCGCTGGCAAGCAAGGCAACACGCTGATCATTCGGAGCGCGCTGCAAGAGTTGCCCGATCTTTGTCTTTGCTTCCGAATACCGGCGGCGAATTAGCGACGTGCTTGCCACTGCAATCTGCGGATCAAGTCCATCAGGATCGAGCGAAGCTGCGATCAGCGCATCGCCCTCGGCAGCGCGCACGAACCCACGGGCACTATGCGCGCCGGACATGGCAGAACGCAAAGTTGCATTGGCTGGCGCTGCGGCAACCAGTTGCTGCAGAAGCTGGTACCCAGCTGCTTCTGCATTGCCCCAGAGCCGCACCTGAGCGGCCAGCAGCGCGGCGTACAACACTTCGGGGTCAGGCGCCGTCGCTGGTCCCGCACCAAATCCGACGAACAGCGGTCGGCTGCGGGCGATGGTATCAGCAGCGTCCTTCGCTTCATCCAGTCGCTCGCTCTCAACCAGCGCAAACACCCGTCCATAGGCCGCAGGCAAGTCGTCCGGTATTGCCGTCAGCACCTCTTCATACAGGCTCAAGGCTAGTTCCGGCTGGCGTAGCGCAAGGCGCGCATCGGCCTCGGCCATGATAGCGAACGGGGGCAACAGCCCTTCACGGCGCAAATCATTCGCTTCGGCCACCACCTCGCGCATCCGCTGGCGATCGCGTAAAGCCACCAGCCTGTCCATACGCACCCTCCGCCGCAGCTCCGGATCAGCAGCTGCATCGCCCGCAGATTGTGCAAGGAGGGTGTCTGCAATTACCAATGCGCGATCAGTCAACGCGAAGGGGTGTGCCGTATCCTTGAGCTCGGCACCCCACCGGGTCAGCGTAGCAGCTATGTCCGCCTGCCGGGAAAGCGACAATCCGTCGAGGCGCGCTGCACCATGAGGTCCACGCTGTGCATCAAGAATGGCGGCCATCGTGCTGCGCACCTCGCTGTTGGCTGGATCGCGCAACAGAACCTCACCATAAGTTCGCAGGGCCGAAAAATCATCCCCACCACGCCGGTATGCGTAAGCTTCTGCGAGCAAGCGCTGCTGGAGCGGCAAAGGTGTCTCGCGTGGTGCTGACAGTATCGCCAGTGCCTCTGCCGACCGCTGTTGATCTGCCAGGACCAGCGCGAGTGTGAGCGGCCAGACGGGATCGCTTGAGATCGCCGCGCCGCGCCTTGCAAGCTGTTCAGCCAGCTGGAAATTCCTCCCATCGCGGGCCGCGCGCGCTTCAGCAAGAAGCAGGGCATCCTTTTGCGGTGTTTGCGCGATGACCGGAGCACATGACGTCCATACCAAAACAAAAACCAAAGCAAATGAAAGGCAACGGCGACTGAGAAGAATTCGGGGATCGAAAATCATTCCTGTCGTCACCGTGACACTTTCAGCTTTATTCGATCACACGCAACTTGGTGGCCCCCAAGATTCAAAGCATTGCGATCACGAAAGAAAAGTCTCCCCAACTTCACGCCCCGATAAGCCCGACGATCACTGTTCCCCAAGTGGTCAGAATTATGTGCCCCAAGGGATAGGTCGGGGTATAGCCCAGCACCGCCACCATGCTTCCTGCGCGATCTTGGACGGCCGCAAGAGCGGCGGTCGAGGTTTGGGCACCCGCGAGGCTGCCGAGCAGCAGCACGGGATGCATCTTGAGCACATATCGCCCGAAATAAAGCCCCACGAGCAAAGGCATCAAGGTGACGAATGCACCGCCTGCGATCAGGCCAAGCCCCGCCTCTGCCACCGCTTCGAGAAAGATAGGCCCGGCATGCAAGCCAGTCAGAGCAACAAAGGCCGCTAGGCCGAGCGAGGTCATCAGCGACACCGCGCCATCGGGTATACGCCCGAACAGCGGATTGCGAGCGCGCAGATGGCCAACAAGCAAACCTGCCAACAAAGTGCCGACGCTGGTCCCGAGAGAAATCTGCATCGCCCCGACCGGAACCGCCAGCAACGCGCCAAGGATGCCACCAAGAAAAATCGCCAGCCCCAGAACGACCAGATCGGTTTCCTCTGAAGGGCGCACGAGCGTTCCGATGGCATCTGCAGCTTGTTCGACGAGGCCTTGCGGTCCAGCAATCCGCACCACATCGCCGCGATGGACTTCGGTGCTGGGGAATAGGGGCAGTTCCACCCCCCCGCGCATCAACTGGCGCGGATAAATGCCGCGCGCCCATTCCATCCGAGCAATCTGCCCAAGCGATTTGTCGATGACATCGGGCCGGGTGATCAAAATGTCGTATACCGCCACCGGCGCATTGAGCAGGGCTGGATCATCAACTTCCTCGCGCCCCGGACCAGCGAGCGCCACCAGGGCCTCGCGCGGGCCCGATACCGCCACCACATCGTCATGTTCGAGCACCAGATCGAGATCAGGCGCAAGCACATCTTTGCCACGCCTAACCGCCTGAGCAAACAGGCGCTCGCGCGGCACGCGTGCCTCACATTCGCGCACTGTCAGACCGACAAGGCCGCTCTCGGGCGTTACCTTGAAGGCGCGTACATCGATCGGGCGCCAGGCTGAAATGATGCCGGGGGAACTGCGCGCAATGCCGAGCTCGTCCTCAAGCTTGCGTGCCTCCGCGATTAGGTCCATTCGCAGCAGCTTGGGTGCCATGACGCTGAGAAACCAGATGCTGCCAACCGCCCCGAAAATGTAGCACACCGCATCAGCAACCGCGATATGAGCAACAAGACGGGCCCTTACTGCCTCGGGCTGGCCAAGGGCCCCGATGGCTTCGGTGGCGGTGCCCATGGCGGGTGACTGCGTAAGCGCACCCGACAACATTCCGGCGGCAAAACCCGCATCAAGCTCAAGGACGATCGCCACCAACAAAGCGGTTCCCAGCCCGGCAAGCGCTGTAACAACGGCGAGGATCACGGGCTTGATCCCGTTGCGCTTGAGACCCTGCGCAAATTGCGGGCCTACTGAATAGCCTATGCCGAAAAGGAACAGCAGAAACAGAACCGATTTGGTGTCGGGAGAGATCGGGACTTCGGCAATTTGGCCAATGGCGATGCCGGCAAATAACGAACCAGTGACAGGACCAAATTTGAACCCGAATATCGAGATTGAACCAATCCAATAGCCCACCCCAATTACGAGAAACAACGTCAGTTCAGGATAGCGCTGCAGCAGTTCTTCGATCATACCCATCGCGCAGGCATCCTTCTCAAACTGGGCTTTGGTGTCACACTCTTTAGCCGTGGGCAATGGAGCAAATCGCTTTACTATTGTAAAAAAGTGTCGGCAGGCGCGGAGACAGGCAGGGATACTTGCTGGTTTACGCAGCTGCTCACTAGCGGCATGATCCAGCGATGATCACAACTGATATCCTCAACCCCGCTGTACTGACCCCGCTGCTCGATGCGCTCAGCCTTGGAGGGATTGCCCTATTCGCTTTGTCAGGAGCTGTGATCGCGGCCAAGCAGGGGCAGACAATAGTGACATTGGCCTTTTTTGCGCTGCTGACCGGCGTGGGTGGCGGCACTGTGCGTGATCTTTTGATCGGGGCGCCGGTGTTCTGGATGACTGATCCCTGGGTTGCTCCGGTCTGCCTTGGAACTGCGTTAGTAGCCTGGTTCACGCCGGTGCGCCTGTGGGAAGGCAAGCTGTTTGATTATGCCGATGGGGCGGGCCTCGCCGCCTTTGCGATGCTCGGCAGCGCGAAGGCTCTGGCCTATGGCATTCCGCCTGTTCCAGCTGCCTTAATGGGAGTGATCACGGGTTGTGTCGGCGGCATTATCCGCGACGTGGTGGCGGGACGCCCTACGATCCTGCTTGGGCCAGAGCTTTACATCACTGCTGCTGCTCTGAGTTCGGCCTTGTGCGTTGCCGGTATGATCGCGGCCGAGACCTTCGGTTTCTCGCAGAATTTCGCTTCGATGACCGCCTTCGCAGCCGGATTTGCGTTACGCTCCGCGGCCATCCATTGGCAGATTGGATTGCCGACCTACCGCGGTGCTGTGGAATGATGTTGCTTCACCGAAACGAGTAATTCTTCGCTGGCCATTGCAACCAAAAATCGTCAGTAATGTTCCTGCTCTGCCAAGCTCTTGATGAACTTCGAACAGGATTAAACATATGTGCACGTCGCTGCTCTACACCGATACGGCGGGCCGGCCTTATCTTGGCCGTACGCTAGAACTGACGACAGATTTGCCATATCATTTGGTTTATTTCCCCCAGAATACCGCTTACCGCTCTCAGCTTGGCGATGCTTCAGCCGTTCCTTACACCGGTAAATTTGCGGTGCTGGGAGTGACCATGCCGGGCCGCATCCCGACAGCTGAAGCGCCGATCACACTCGCTGATCTGAAGGTGCTTGAAGGCATCAATGATCAAGGCCTGACCTTCAGCCTTCTGTCCTACCCTTCAGCCGCCGGCAAAAGGGCTTCGCTGACGGCGACGCAGGCCATTCTGTCAGCGTCAGATCTCGGCACTTGGGCGCTCGGACAATTTGCAAGCGTTGATGAAGTCAAGACAGCGCTGGAGGCGCAATCGGTTGCCCTTGAGCCGCTCGCCTTGCTCGGCGGGGTCGAATCGCCCTTTCACTACATCGTCCACGACAAGGCCGGACGCTCGCTGGTGATCGAATTCGATAACGGCCAGATGTTCACCTATGACAATCCGATCGGCGTGATGACCAATGGTCCGCGCTTTGATTGGCATCTGATCAACATGAACAATTACACCTTCCTGTCGAACGTCGATCAATCTTCGGCCATGTTCGGCGCCTACAAGGCGATGCAGCCCGATTCCGGGATTGCTACGGCGGCCCTGCCTGCGTCCAACACCTCGGTCGGACGGTTCGTCCGCGCTGCCTATTATGCCCAGTTCACCGAGAAGGCCGATACGCCAGACAAGGCAGTGCTGGCTTTGTCGCATATCATGAACAATTTCGATCGTCCGCGCGGGATCACGATCGATTACCCGACCGAGGATGGAGGACACCTTGAGGTGCCCGGCCTGTCCCATTCATCCGATACCGCTTACGCGACCGAGTATACCTGTTGGACCAATTTGTCAGACCTTGAACGCGGCCGGTTTTATCTGCGCACATATGGCGGTCTCAATTATGCCAGCTTTGATCTTGCCGCGTTGGCAAACTGTGGCGGGGCACGTGTCCTGCCAGTGACAATGCTCGACGGCATGGGCGGCGACAGTACCCACCTGTTGGCTCAGGGCGCTGCGCTCTGATCGCTGCCCGTTGAGAGACGAGCTGTGAACATCAGCGCGCCGCCCCTTCACCCCGCTGCAATCGCCAAGGGGGCATGGGGCTTTGTTACCTATCGTGCCTATCAGCATAACGGCAAAGGTATCATCTGGCGCGCCAGGCAAAGCCGCAAGGGATTGCTCAGGCGTCTGCACGGGCTTGCCGTGCCGCTATGGCAACAACCGGCCTATAACGCGCTGATCGGCGCGTTGTTTGCGATCGGCTCGCTGCTGTTCATTGTCGGTTCTATTCTATCGCTGTGGCCCGGTAGCCTTTCAGCTTTCACGATAGGAATGGTGTTCTTTATCGGTTCCATTCCGTTCACGGCAGCGGCTTTCCTGCAAAACCTTCAGGCTGCCAATGCGGTCGATGAATTTGTCTCTGCATCGGCAGGACGGCCGTTTGCCTTGTTGGGTTGGCAGCCAGGGCGGATAGGCTGGATCAGCACGATCACCCAACTGATCGGGACGCTCGCTTTTAATCTCAACACCTTCGATGGCCTGACCCCGGGTCCCACGTGGATCGCACAAGATTTGGCCATCTGGTTGCCCGATCTTTTTGGGTCGGTGCTGTTCCTGATTTCCGGGTATTTTGCCCTCGTCGAAGTCAGCCATGGCTCCTGGTCCTGGCAACCGGGCGACCTCGATTGGCAGATCGTTTTCATCAATCTGACAGGCTGCGTCCTGTTCATGATTTCCGGCGCGATGGCGTTCGTGCCGCGCGGCCCCGAGCCACAATGGATTGCGACCGGAGCGATTGGCTTCACCATGCTAGGGGCGGTCTGTTTTTTGGTGAGCGCTCTGCTGTTGATTACGGAAAGCCGCAAATCTGCCTGAAACCCACGACGGTTTGCCAACCGTTAATCAGTGAAGTCACGATTTTGACTTCTGAGAAACTTAGGACTTGCAAGGGAGTTAGTAATCAGATTTGATCGTGATCAAATTGGAAAGGGAAATCTTTCCAAATATGTCACGCGGCAAGTGACACGCTGTCGATTGTGCTGCGGAACGATCAAATTCGTGCGCCTTCGCGCGGATAACAATGGAGAGCCTGGATGTCAGAAAGAATTGATCGCCTTTTTTCGATGCCTGCGGCGCGTGCAGATCGGTGGCGGCGGCTCAGTGCCGCGGCAAAGGCATGGGCCAACGGCAAGGGCGATCAGGCAGACACCCAGAAATATTTCGATGAACTGGCGGTATTCGAGGAATATCATGCTTTCCCGGGCATGGTGTTGATGCAATCGCTGGCGCGGGCGATTGCGGCGGGCAACGCCGCATTGGCTGCGGAAACCGCTGCGCGCGTTTCGAGCGCGATCCTGACGAAATCCTATCGCAACAACCCACAGGACTGGGAGCATGCGGAGGAATTTGCGACCCCAGTTGAATTCCTTCCGCTTCGTCACGGTCAGGCTGGACGACCCTATTTCGAAGTGCTGGTGGTGGTGGGCGAGCCGATGGTCAAATGGCCAGCCATCGCCGATGAGATCCGTCGTCTGCGCCGGCCCGAAGATGCGTTTGTCTATGAGCCGGTCATTGTCGGTTCCTACGAGGATGCGCTGTGTGCAGCGATGCTGAACCCCAGCATACTTGCCGTGATTGTTTACGAAGGGTTTGATGCGCGTTCGCGTCATGATCCGATGGTGCTGCGGCAGGTCATTGGCGGAGAGCTCGATCTTGGTGATGCCGAAGCCAATGCCCTGCGGCTTTGCCAAGTGCTCAAATCCGCACGTCCCGACCTTGATCTTTACCTGTGCAGTGATCGCGATGTGGAGCGGATCGCAGGCGAGGCAGCCAGCCGTTGGGCGCGCCGGGTGTTCTATGCGGTCGAAGAACCGCTTGAGGTGCACCTTTCCATTCTTGAAGGCGTGCAGGATCGCTATCAGTCGCCGTTCTTCGACAATCTGAAGAAATACGCCCAGCGTCCGATCGGCACATTCCACGCGTTGCCGATCGCGCGCGGCAAGTCGGTGTTCAAGTCGGACTGGATCCGCGACATGGGCGAGTTCTACGGGCTCAACCTGTTTCTGGCGGAATCAAGCGCGACGACGGGCGGTCTCGACTCGCTGCTTGAACCAACTGGCAACATCAAGCAGGCGCAAGCGCTCGCAGCGCGTGCCTTTGGTGCGGATCATGTGTTTTTCGTTACCAATGGCACGAGCACCTCGAACAAGATGGTGCACCAGGCGCTGTGCGCGCCGGGCGATATCGTGATCCTTGATCGCAACTGCCACAAATCGCACCATTATGGTTGTGTGCTGGCGGGCGCCCAGCCGCTTTATGTCGAAGCTTATCCGATGACGGAATATTCGATGTATGGCGCTGTGCCGCTGCGCACGATCAAGCAGGCCATGCTCAAGCTGAAGGCCGAAGGGCGGCTTGATCGTCTACGCATGGTCGATCTGACCAACTGCACCTTCGATGGCCACATCTACAACACGCGGCGGGTCATGGAGGAATGTCTCGCAATCAAGCCTGATGTGGTTTTCCTGTGGGACGAGGCATGGTTTGGGTTTGCCCGTTGGTCGCCGTTTCTGCGCCCGCGCACCGCGATGGGGGCGGCTGGCGATATCGAAGCCTATCTTGATACGCCCGAAGCACAGGCCGCCTATGACGCACAGCAGGCTGCGCTTGGCGATAATCCTTCGGAAGAGGACTTGCTCAATACCCGTCTCGTGCCTGACCCCAAGGCGGTTCGGCTGCGAGTCTACCAGACCAATTCCACGCACAAGAGCATGTCGGCCTTGCGGCAGGGCTCGATGGTTCTGGTCAAGGATGTCGACTTCCACAAAGTCGAAAGCCAGTTCCACGAAGCGGTCTTTACCCATGCTTCGACTAGTCCCAATCAGCAGTTGATTGCATCGCTAGATGTGGCGCGCCGCCAGATGGAGTTGGAAGGCTACGGGCTGGTTATGAATGCGATTGAAATCGCGCTTGATATCCGCCGCGAAGTCAACTCGCATCCTCTGATCTCGCGCTATTTCCGGATCGTCGGGGCCGACGGGATGATCCCAGAAGCACATCGTCAAAGCGGGTTTGTCGATTTCCTCCAGCCCGGCGTGACTTGGGCCGATGCCTTAAAGAGCAGCCGCGATGATGAGTTCTGCCTCGACCCCACTCGCATGACATTGGTGTGCGGCACCGCCGGATTTGATGGCACCGAATTCAAGAAGATGCTTGCCGACACCTACAACATTCAGGTCAATAAGACCTCGCGCAACTCGGTCTTGCTGCAATCCAACATCAACAACACGCGCAGCGATGTGGCGCATCTGATCCGCGTGCTGCTGGAGATTGCGACAGAGGTTGACCAAAGTCTGGCACGCAATGGTGCAGAAGCACGCAGCCAGTTTGAAGCGCGGGTCAAGTCGTTGATGGTGGATGTGCCCGACCTGCCGAATTTCTCGCACTTCCATGATGCCTACAGGCAGGATTCGGGCGATCTGACGCCCGAGGGTGATATGCGCTCGGCCTTCTTCGCAGCCTATCGCGAAGAAGATTGCGAGTACGTGCCCTTGTTTGGCGCGGAATGCGAAAAGCGACTTGCTGACGGGCCACCAATGGTATCGGCCAACTTCGTGATCCCCTATCCCCCGGGCTTCCCGATCATGGTGCCTGGGCAGGTGCTTACCCATGAAACCATCGAGTTCATGCGAAAGCTCGATGTGAAGGAAATCCATGGCTACGAACGCGAACGGGGCCTCAAGCTGATCGCGCCGGCCGCGCTTGCTCGCAGACTGGGCAAGTAAGGATGAGCGCGCTGTTCACCTGGCTTGCGGCCAATCCGTATGTGCTGCTCTTCCTGACTGTCGCGCTGGCGGTTTTGCTCGGGCGGCAAACGATCAAGGGCTATGGGCTTGGCATGGTCGCCTCTGCGATCATCATTGGTTGCGGGCTTTCAGTCTGGGCGTCGCTGCATGATGTCACGCTTCAACTCGATACGTTTGCGCAGCTGCTGTTCTATTATCTGTTCATGTACGGGGTCGGGCTGCGGGTTGGTCCGTCTTTCCTCAATTCGCTGGGCGGGGATGGACTAAAATTCACCCTCCTGGCTGCGTTGAGCTGCGTGACTGCGCTTGGACTTACGGTGATCGGGGCCCACCTTCTGGATCTTCCGCAAGGGGCAGCAGGCGGTATTCTCGCCGGTGCCAACACCATGTCAGCCGCAATCGGTTCAGCCGAGGAAGCGGTGCGCTCGGGTATTCTCGATCTGCCGGCTGGAACCACACCAGACGACGTCAGTGCAATGATCGCGGTGTCTTACGGGATCACTTACATCTGGGGGACGGTCGGCATCATCCTGCTGTGCAAATACCTGCCCACAATTTGGCGGGTCGATGCACGGGCCGCGGCGCGCGAATACGAGCAGGAGCATGGTGTGGCGAGCGGTGATGGTCCGGCACTGACGGGGTGGCGCCCTGCTTCCGCGCGGGCCTACCGGCTCGAGAACAAGGATTGGGATGGGCGGACCCTGGCGGAGTTTGCCGCGGCCTATCCCCAGTATCATATCGGCAATTTGTTGCGTGATGGGGTGCCAGTATCGCTTGATGGCACTGCGCGCTTCAAACTGGGCGATGTTGTCGCAATCGGTGCGCGCAGTGAGGCCTTGACCGAGAACATGGGCCTGATCGGCCCGGAAGTGGCCGACAAGACGGCACTCGACATCCAACTTGATCGGGCCGAGATCCTCGTGACCAACCGCGAGATGCTCAAGAAAACCCCTGATCAATGGCGTGCCTTGCCAGGGGTTGATCAATTGCAGGTGGTAGCGCTCGAGCGGGGAGGCATGCCGATGCCCCTCGGGAACAACACTGTGCTCCAGCGCATGGACATTGTAACCGTGGTCGGTCTTAAAGACGCGGTCTCGCGGGTCGGCGCCATGTTTGGCAGAATTGTCCGCCCGAGCACGGGGACAGATTTGCTGACCCTTGCCGCAGGGATGATCCTCGGCTTCCTGATCGGGGCAATCCAGTTTCCCGCCTTTGGCGCGTCGATTGGCCTTGGCAATGCCGGTGGCCTGCTGGTGTCGGGGATCATCGTCTCATCGGTGGCATCGCGTCTGAGGTTTTTCGGCAATACCCCTGCGGCAGCGCGTAATATCCTTGAAGACCTTGGCCTGATCGTGTTCGTCGCGATTGTCGGGATCAACGCGGGCAATTCGCTGCTCTCGCAGTTAACCGGCATACTGGCGATTAAGATCTTCGCTCTGGGCTTTATCGTGTGCTCGTTGCCGCCGTTCCTTGTTTGGGCGCTCGGCTTTCATGTCTTCAAGCTCAATCCGGCGGTTTTGATGGGCGGCGTGGCAGGCGCGCGCAGCCATTCGGGGCCTTGTCGTGAAGCTGCCGCCGAAATCCAGTCGAACGTGCCGTGGATCGGCTTTCCCGTCGCCTATGCGGTATCGGGCGTGCTGCTGACGGTGTTTGGATATTTCGCCATGGTTCTTGCCAACTGATCCGTTGGCATGGCCGCTATGGGCGAAGCAGAAAGCAGGGGGCTGGTTATGAAGGGCAAGAAGGCGCTCTCAGTGCGCCGCCGCGCATGGTGTGGCAGCGCGCTGGCAGTGGCTTGCGTCGCCGGTCAGCCTGCTTTGGCTGAAGAAGGCAAGGCGCTTGAGCTTTATGGCCATGTCCAGACCGATCTTCTGTTTGATGTGCAGCGGGTGAACCCGATCTGGATCGGTACGTTCCGACCATCGCAGATCCCGACCACGCCGGGCGAATTTGGGAGTGACGGGCAAAGCTCGTTCAGTGTCCGCCAGTCCCGGCTCGGTGTGCGCAGCACCGGAGACGTGGCCGACCGTCCCTATGAGGTGAAATTCGAATTCGACCTCTTCGGGGTTGGTCAGAACGCCGGGCAGACAACCTTGCGCCTTCGTCATGCCTATGCACGCTGGGGTCCGCTCCTTGTGGGGCAAACTACCAGCCTGTTCACAGATCTTGCGGCATCGCCGAACACGCTCGATTATGGCGGCGCGGCTGGCAATCCATCGCTACGCCACCCACAATTGCGGGTGACTTTCCTTGATCGAGCCGGCTGGACAGGCGCGGTCGCCATAGAGCAGCCGGATGACGTTCTTGATCCTGGCGAAGTGCGCCTGATTGCACCTGAGCTCGCCACCAATCTGGTGCCGGATAACAAGCTTCCTGACCTTGGATTCCAACTCCGGCATGAGAGCGGCAAGAACCATGTCCAGTTTGCCGGTATCCTGCGGCGGCTTGGCTTTGCCACCCGAAATGATCCCACCGGGCCTGCGGGGTCCGAATTCGGCTGGGGCCTCAATGCCTCTGGCGCGCTATCCGTGCTGCCGCAGGCGTCCCTCAAGCTTTCGGTGCTGTATGGGGAAGGGATTGGGACCTACCTCAACGACGGTGCGCCCGATATCGGTCCGACCGCTCAGTTTGCGCCGCAGCCGGGAGGTTTCCCATTCGGTAATCTCGTAATTGATTCTGCACCGGTGCCGTTGCTGGGACTGTCCGCTTTTGGCGAAGTGCAATGGACAGGCGCGTTTGCGTCGACATTCGGATACAGCCAGTACCGCATTTCCAATACGGATTTCCAGACACCGGCCGCGATGCGACTGGGCCAATATGCCATGGCCAATTTGCGGTGGATGCCCGTGCCGCAGATCATGGCGGGAGTGGAATATCTGTGGGGCCGGCGTGAAGATCTTGGCGGTGCGTCAGGGGTCAACAACCGGATCCAATTCAGCCTTCGTTATGCTTTCAACACTGGGGATTTGTTAAGGCGGGACTGATGGCGATAGCATTGCGCAACCGAACCAGGCTTGCGGCCGGGGTGCCCTCGGTCCTGTTCCTCACAGGCTGCTCGATCGATGGTGCGCCGGCGATCGAATTGTTCGGCGCCTATTTTCCTGCCTGGCTCATCGCAGCCCTGGTCGGTGTTTTCGCGGCTATCCTGGCCCGGGTCGGTCTGGCGATGTCCGGCCTCGATGAGGTTGTTCCCTGGTTATTGGCCGTATGTTCCAGCATCGGGCTGATTGTTGCCATTGCCGTCTCGGCGATCATGTTCGGATAAGGTGATGGAAGCTTCCGGAAAGAAACCAGCTCGCTTTTCAGCCAAACTGGGTGCTGGCGTGGTGATCGCAGCGGCGATCGCCTTGGGCGCTTTGACCGTGTGGCAGCGCAATGAACTGCCATCTTCAGATGAGGCATCGATTGATGCTGAAGTGGTCCATGTTGCGGCCACTGTCGGCGGGCGGATCGATCAACTGCTCGTGCAGGAAAACCAGCGCGTGAAGGCGGGTGATGTCCTTTTTATCATTGATCAGACAGCATACCAGCTCGCCGTCGATCAGGCCCGCGCGGCTTTGGATCTTTCGCTGGCGAATGCCGACATGCAATCGCGGGTCATTGCAACCGAAACCGCCGATGCCGCGATTGCGCGCGACGGCGTGCAGCGCGCCGAGGTCAATGCCGCCCACGCTAGGCGCAGTGCGGATCGCCTGCGGCCATTGGCAGAGGCCGGACACATTCCCCGCCAGCAATATGATGCTGCCGAAACGCTCGCTCGCGACGCAGCGATTACGCTTAAGGAAGCACGTCAGCGCGCTGCAGCTGCTCGCACCGCCATTGGCACAGGGGATGGCGGCCGCGCGACCATTGCGGCGCAGCGCGCAGCGCTCGCCAATGCAGAGCATCTACTGGACAGCACGATTGTGCGGGCGCCGCATGACGGGTTGATCGTGGGGCTCAAGACCCGGTCGGGCGAGACCGTCGCGCCCTTCCAGTCGCTGTTCACCCTGATCACCAACGAAGAATGGTTTGCTGTCGCTAATTTCCGCGAGGGCGAGCTTGCCAGGATCAACGAGGGCGATTGTGTCACCGCATTCTCCATGATCGATCGTTCCGTGCCAATCAGGGGGCGGGTGCAAAGCATTGGCACAGGTGTGATGGCGGGCAATGAGATCGATCTGCCGCGCTCCGCGCCGTACATCCAGCGGACGCTGGAATGGGTTAAGGTTTCACAGCGCTTTCCGGTGCGGATCAAGCTCGTCAAGCCGCCTGAAAAGCTGATGCGGCTTGGCGCGAGCGCGCTGGTGCAGGTCAAGCATGGCGCAGCCTGCCGCTGAAAGCGATACCCTTTTGACCCGCGTAATCCCGGTGCTGCGGCCGTTTCCAGGGCGTGCGGGTCAAGCGCTCCGGCTGTCCGTGATCGCGGCCTGTGCCACGTGGCTGGCACTTTACTGGGGCCTGCCGGAGGCGGCGTTGGCCGCCTATGTGCCCTTCTTCATGTGGAAGCCTGATCGTATGCTCAGCACCGTTCTCGCGGTGGCGCTCATGGTGATTGCGACCTTGCTGATCGGCACTGTCATCCTGCTTGCCATGATTGTGCTTGATGATCCGATGTGGCGCGTGGCAACCATTGCATCAGCATCTTTTGCGATCTGCTGGCTGGGATCAGCCTCGAAGCTCAAGCCGGTTGCCCCGATCATGGCCATGGTGATTGCCTTTGCGCTTGATGTGATGGGAGCCAATCCCCTGCCCGTTTTCACCACCAAGGCCCTGTTGTGGGCATGGTGGCTGGTCGGCGCTCCCGCTCTGGTAACAATCGTCATCAATCTGCTGGTCGCGCCTGCGCCGCGCCGCTTGCTTAGCCGTCTCATCGCCGAGCGGCTGTACGCAGCAGCCGACGCGTTGACGGGCGCGGAAGGCGGCTCTGCCCAGCTGGCTTCCGTGATGAGGGAAAATCCCAAGGAAGCGGCCCTCTTGCTGGCGTTGGCGAAAGCCGAACATACGTCACGCCGCGCGGACATAGCGGCCTTTGCCAGTGCGCTTCAGCAAAGCACTGCCATCTGTTTGCTCGCCAAGGCGTTAGCGGATGCTTCAGAGCGGTTGCCAGCCGACCGCGCTTTGCTGATAGCCGCCCATCTGCGCGCGATGGGCGATATCTTGGCCCGCGATCTCTACCCCACAGGCACCGCTCTTGCGTTGCCCGAGACTGCGCGCAACGATCAGATAGCTGCAATCGAAGCGGCGCTTCTCGCGGCGATTGCCGATTTCACGACGGCAGAGCCACCACCAGCAAACACGAGCCAAGGCGGCGGCTTTATGGAACCCGACGCGCTGACAAATCCGGCTCATGTGCATTATGCACTCAAAACCACTGGCGCCGCGATGGCCTGCTTTCTACTTTATCACGCGCTGGACTGGCCGGGTATTCACACGGCCTTTCTCACCTGTTTCATCGTTGCGTTGCCGACCGCTGCCGAGGCTGTCGAGAAACTCAGCCTTCGACTTGTCGGGGCAATGATCGGTGCGGCGGTGGGAGCGACGGCCATGTTGTTGCTGGTCCCTGTGCTGGAAAACGGCGTACAGCTTGCTGGTTTGGTGCTGATCGCAACTCTCCCGGCGGCATGGCTCGCCGTTGGTAGCGAGCGGATCAGCTATGTCGGGTTTCAATGGGCCTTCGCTTTCTATCTGACAGTTATCCAGGGCAGTGGGCCGGGATTTGATATCACCATCGCGCGTGATCGCGTTATCGGTGTGCTTCTGGGCAATGTGGCAACCTATTTCATGTTCACGCGCGTGTGGCCGGTCAGCATCGCCCCGAGAGTTGACGGGGCCCTGCGCGAGGGACTCGCCGCCTTACGGGCTTTTGCGGAAAACGCTTCGCACGGCGCCCGAATGGCTTCAATCACTGCGGCGATGCACCAATTTGCCGAAGCGCGCGCTGGGCTCGCTATGACGCGATATGAGCCCGCCAATTTGCTGCCTCATCCCCGGTGGAGCGCGACCCGGCGAGAGATGCTCGATCAAATCGATGCGGACTTGCCCGCGCTTTTTATCGCGGGCGAGCGGGTCGATGGTACAGCACACGGGATTGCTGAGCAGCTGGAGGCTACCGCGACGCGGCTTCAGGACTGCGTATCCGCTCCTATGCGTCCATCCGCAAAAGCAACCGAGGCCGCGACATGAAAACTCACCGCTTCCTGCTCATTCTGGCTTTGCTGCTGGGCGCCTGCGCAGCACCGCGCCGCCTCGAATATGCTCCGCCTGTTGCCTCCAGTGCGTGGACGCCGCCACCCTCTTTCAGCGCGCAACCGGCACCATCGGCCCAGCCTCAGATTGCGCCGAAATCGCAGCCGGCCAGCGATCCCGTAACAACAGCATCCGAGCCGCCGGCGCTTGAGCCAGCGCGCGCCTACACGCTTCCCGAATTGATCGATATCGCCCAGCAGCGGAACCCCTCAACGCGCATCGCATGGAACGCAGCGCGGCAAGCAGCACTTGCCGCTGGCATTGCTGATGCAACTTATTTGCCCCGTTTATCAGCGATCGTCGCTGGCGGGGCTGCCACCACCAGGAGCCGGACCGATATCGGACCGATCGATCTGGGTGGTGACCGAGTTCTGGGCGGCATCGTAGCTGCGGCCTCAGTGGAATGGCTGCTGTTTGATTTCGGTGGACGGGCCGGGCTGGTCGAATCGGCCCGCCAGGAGGCGATTATTGCCAATTTTGCTTTCAACGAGGCGCATCAGCGCCTGCTTCATGCTGTCACGATTGCTTATCACGACAGCCTGGCAGCCCGTGCGCGGCTTGCACTTGCCGATGGGCTGGTCCGCAATGCGCAAGAGGTTGAACGCGCTGCACGACACAAGTTTGATCGCGGCATTGGTACCTTGCTTGATATTGCTCAGGCAGAGTCGCTGGTAGCCGAGGCCGAGTTTTTCCGCGTTCGCGCGCAAGGCGCCGTGGCGCGCGGCGATGCATTGTTATTGCAGGCAATGGGTTTGCCGCCCGAAAGCGCAATCGCGATTGCAGAGGTCGACGCCCGTGCATTACCGCAAGCACCACCGGCACTCGCCGACAGCATTATTGATGATGTGCTCGCCGCGCGGCCTGATTTGCAGCGCGCCTTTGCGGCGGAGCGTGCCGCTGCGGGGCGCGAGGCCGCGGCGCGCGCGCAGTCGCTTCCCAAGGTTTTCGTATCGGGCACAGGATCCTATGTGGAAGGGCGGCTGGGGATCTCCGGGATCCCGGGATTTGGCGATCAGGGACCAGTGCTCAATGTGTTTGGCGATCGTTTGGGCGCCAGCATATTTGCCGGGCTTTCCATCCCGCTTTACGATGGCGGCGTGCGTTCCAATGTACGCGCGCAGGCACAGGCCGAGCGGGATGCAACCAAGGCACGGATCGAGCAAGTCCGCAACGAAGCTGCCCGTGAGGTCATAGACTCGCACTACCAACTAGGCACGGCACTTTCGGCGCATCATCAAGCGCTCGCCCTGGAGAAAGTCGCTGCTATTGGGCGGGACGCGGCGCTGCTGGCATTCCGCAATAGCGAGGCGTCGATGGTTGAAGTCATGCTCGCAGAAAACGCTTTGGCCCGTGCACGCAGCGCGGTTTCAGACGCGCGCCACGCGGCCTTTGTCGCCGCGGCCAATATGGCACTTGCAGCTGGCGCGATGTAATAACCAGGTGCTTTGCATGAGGAGGCGCTGTTCCTTCACACCATGGGATCTGAGGCACTAATCCTCATTATGTGGAGCAAAGAAAATCGTCCTCAACACAAGAGCGAACAACGTCAAAGGAGCAACCTAGCAGGCGAGCGCGGTGGCTGCTTTGAGACAGGTTCAGAACGAGCGTCGGCTCTGCGACATCGCCATTGCGCTGCATAGGTAGCCTGAGAACGGTCTCCGATGCCTCAGACATTCACACGCAAACAGCAGCTTTCGGCACAAGCGGACATCTGGCGTCGTCGGTGCGAGAGACGGCTTGGCTCCAGATCCTGTCATATGGACCGCTCGAAAATCTTGTT
Organism: Erythrobacter epiphyticus; assembly: GCF_034653295.1. NCBI lineage: Bacteria > Pseudomonadati > Pseudomonadota > Alphaproteobacteria > Sphingomonadales > Erythrobacteraceae > Erythrobacter > Erythrobacter epiphyticus. Next base: position 95,567 of record NZ_JAYEEU010000010.1, read on the forward strand.
TGCCAGCGGGAGATTAGTTGGTAAAGACCTTGAGTGAATGGGGAGTGCAAAGCCCTCATTCGCCGAAGTAGCACCACCACTCGGGCCATCGCATCTTGCGAGGCGTGCGGGTAGCGCCCCATACCTCGCGCTGCTCGTCGAGCGGCAGCTGACTGTCGCCGAGCCGAGCCATTGCTGCCTCCACGATCCAGGGATTAAGCTCCCAGCGTACGCGGTCTTTGTCGGTCGGATATTTCAGCTGCGCGATGCCAAGGGTGTCGATGATGGCGTCCATGCCTGAGCCAACTGCTTTCCAGACAAGCTTGGTTGGCCGAGTGTAAGTGTCATTACGAGCGGCCCGTGCCGTCTCGATAGCCTCAAGCGAGGCGCGTGCTGCGGCACTGTCTCCGGCGAGGCCCTTCTGGGTGAGCTGGAGAAGGAACGCCTCGGCCGCGGTCACACGGCGTTCCCGGCCCTCCTCGCGGATCGTGACCATCTGACCGAGTACGGTATCATAGGGGATCTCGCGGCGGCTGTTCTTTGGCCGCCCTTGCGGATTTCCGGACTGCCCCTTGCGGAACCGGGTCTTGCTCGGCGGTTGACCGTAACCGACAGGTTCGGGCTCGCTTACGCGATGCGCCCTCGCGGCCAGCGCAAGGTTCCGAGATCGCTGGTGAAGAACTTGATGTCCTTCACGTCCTTGTCCGTGAACGTGCGGCGCCCCGGCCTGCTGAGCGCGGCTGGGGTTGCCCAGGTGCTGACCTTCCAGCGAGAGGGGAACTCGGGATCAGGCGCTGCGATGCCCATAATACGCATGGCCTCGTTCGCATTGTCGGCACAGTGATACTGTTCGACCATCATCGGCACCCGTCGCACGCCGACCTTTCTTGCAAGTGCCGCCTCGCGCCTCTCGATCATCTTGAGGACCTTGCGGATCGCTAGGCGCTTGCCGGCGAGCGCATCCTTTAGCGTCTGCTGCTGCAACACCTCCTCGACGGTGAGATTGCGCTCCTTGCCGCCAACGTTGGCGGTGAGGCGCTTGTCGAGGACGATCTCTAACGCCGATACGTTGGGCCGTCGCGCCTTTGGAGGCCGCCCTTTCGGATTGCCGGACTGCCCGGGCTTGAACCGCGTGCCACTCATGCCGCCACCTCGTCGCTGTTGTCGCGGTGGACCAACACGGGCTCCTTTCCGGTGAGGTCGCTCCAGCGCTGCATTGCAAGGTCGACATAGGCCGGATCGATGTCGAGCCCACGGAACCGCCTGCCGACGCGCTCGGCCGCGATCAAGCTGGTCCCCGAACCAAGGAAAATGTCGAGGACAAGGTCCCCCTGCCGGGTCACATCGCAATACGCATCAGCCACCATGGCGACCGGCTTGACCGTCGGGTGGAGGGCAAGGTCCTCGCGGCGCGAGCCCTTCATCGAGTTGACACTTGGGTAGTCCCAGACATTGGTGCGGTTACGCCCGTGTTTACCTAACTCGACATTGTTCCTGTGCGGCGCGCTGCCCACCCGGTAAACAAACACCATCTCGTGCTTGGAGCGGTAGAGCGAGCCCATTCCGGCATTGCTCTTGTTCCATACACAGATGTTGAGAAGGTCATTGTAGATTCCGGCCACGGAGGCCGCGACGTCGTCCATGTGGCGCCAGTCCATGCATACGAAGTGTACCGCCCCGTCGCGTGAGACCCGCGCGCAGGCGCCCAGCGTCTCGGCAAGGAAGGCACGGAACTCGTCCTCGCTCATCTCACCTGAAGCCATCGCAAACTCGCGGTGACGCCCTTTGGCATTGGCATGACCGTTGATCTTCACGTTGTAGGGCGGATCGAGGAACGCACAGTCGACCTGTTCGCCTGAGCCAACAACGCGCTGGAGGAAGGCAACGTCGCGGCCATCGCCGCAGGCGACACGGTGCTCGCCCAACTGCCAGATGTCGCCGGGATTGACCCGCGGACTTTCAGGAACGGCCGGGATGACCTCGTCATCCGGATCTTCGCTCTCGGCGAGCACGACGTCGATCTCGCCCGGACTAAACCCGGTCAGGCCGAGGTCAATGTCGATCTCGGGCAGTGACAGCTCGGCAAGCTCGAGCTTGAGGATCTCGGTGTCCCAGCCTGCATTCAATGCGATCTTGTTGTCCGCGAGCCGGAGCGCCTTCTTCTGCGGCTCGCTGAGGCCATCGAGGACGATCACCGGGACCGTTTCCAAGCCCATTTCCCTCGCTGCCCGCAGTCTCCCATGGCCTGCGATGAGGTTGCCTTCTGGATCGGCGAGGATCGGGTTGGTGAACCCGAAGGCGCGGATCGAGGCAATGATCTGCGCGACCTGCTTCTTCGAGTGGGTACGCGCATTGCGCGGGTCGGGGGTGAGTTCGCCTGGGGCCTTATAGACCACTTCGAGCGTGCGATTGGCGGGCAAAGCCACCTCGGGAAGGGTTTCGAACATAACGTGAACATAGTTCGAAAACCCGCCGTTTTAAAGGGGTGCCGGTAAGTAATCGACAGTTCTATTCGGCACGTCCCGAAATAACTGGACTGTGCCGCGTCAACGAGCATTGCTGTCTGCGCCCGCCTGGACGGGCTTGTCTCGGTAGCGGGAGCCATTTTGGCCTCGCGATGCAAACCGGAGACAAACATGCCTATCAGCAACCACGGAACCACCCCCGCCACTTCAAAGGCAGGCAGGGCGGCGAGCAAGCTCGATACGCTCGAGAAGCTGCTTCACCGCAAGCACGGCGCGACCATCGCCGAGATGGTCAAGGCGACCGGATGGCAACAGCACTCGGTGCGCGGTGCGCTGGCCGGCGCGATGAAGAAGCGCGGGCACGCAGTGATCTCGGACAAGATCGACGGGAAGCGCCGCTATCGCATTGCGGAGGCGACCAATGCATGAGGCGTTCGAGGAACATGATGCGGTCGAGCAGCTTATCGCCGAGATCCAAACGCTTGATCTCGATGGCCTGCGCAGGTTCTGGAGCGCGCGCTACGGCGCCCCTCCTTCGCTTCGCTCCGCACCGCTCCTGCGCCGGCTGCTCGCATGGCGGGTCCAGGCACAAGCCTGCGGCGGGCTCGATGCTGATACGCGCAAAGCATTATCGAGGTCGGGCCCAGTCCAGCCCGAGGGCCGGCAACTTGGCATTGGCGCGCGACTGACCCGCATCTGGAAGGGCCGCGAGGTGACCGTAGTGGTTGAAGAGCAAGGGTTTCGCTGGGAGGATCAACTGTTCCCCAGCCTCTCCGCAGCCGCGACTATGATCGCCGGCACCCGCTGGAACGGACCGCGCTTCTTCGGCCTTAGAGACAACTGATGCCCACCACCATCAGACGCTGCGCGATCTACACCCGCAAGTCTTCCGAGGACGGCCTCGACCAGTCGTTTAACAGCCTCCACGCCCAGCGTGAGGCGTGCGACGCCTATATCCTGAGCCAGGCGAGTGAAGGATGGGGGGCGCTTCCCGACCACTATGACGATGGCGGGTTCTCGGGTGGCAACACAGAGCGGCCGGGCCTGAAGGCCCTGCTCGTTGATATAGCAGCGGGCCGGATCGATATCGTGGTGGTCTACAAGATCGATCGTCTCACCCGTAGCCTCGCCGACTTCGCGCGGATTGTCGAGGTGTTCGAGAAGAACGACTGCAGCTTCGTGTCAGTCACCCAGTCGTTCAATACCACCGATTCAATGGGCAAGCTGATGCTCAATGTCCTGCTCTCGTTCGCGCAGTTCGAGCGCGAGGTCACCGGCGAGCGTATCCGCGACAAGATAGCCGCTTCCAAGGCCAAGGGCATGTGGATGGGTGGCCTCCCGCCGCTTGGCTACGATCCACCGATCGATGGGTCACGCACGCTCAAGACAAACAAGGATGAGGCTGAACGTGTGCGGCATATCTTTGCCCGTTACCTCGAGTTGGGCTCGGTCCACGCCCTCCAGCGCGATCTCGAGCAGCGTGGCATTCATTCCAAGCTCCACGTCACCGCAAAGGGCAGGACTATGGGCGGACAGCCATTCAGCCGCGGCGCCCTGTTTCACCTCCTGCGCAACCGTGTCTATCGTGGCCAAATCGTCCACAAAGGCACCGTGCATAAGGGCGAGCATGCAGCAATCGTCGATTTCGAGCTGTTCGAGCGCGTGCAGGCCCTGCTCGACGCCCAGGTGCGGCGACACCAGATGAGGGCGAAGAACCGCAGTGTCAAAGCGCCTCTGACCGGCAAGCTGTTCGATACTGCGGGCGATCCCATGAGTCCGACCACCTCGCGCGGCAAGTCGGGCCGCTCGTATCGCTACTATGTATCGGCGCCGCTCCAGCAGGGCGTGCGGCCCGTCGGTACAAATTCGATCCAGCGCCTGTCGGCGCCCGAGATCGAACGGGTCGTGAGCGTGTCCGTTCAGCAATGGGTACCCAAGGCAGACGATCCGTTTGCGATAGTCCGCTCAATCCACCTAAGCGAGCGGGGTCTTCAGGTCTCGCTCGACGCCGAGCATTACTCGAACCTCGCCGCAAGGTTGGGCAACGGCGAGGTGATCCGCGATCGAACCTCCGACACCCTCACCGTCTCGCTGCCGGTCCTGTTCGCGCCGCGCGGGCCCCGCACGCTGGTTCTTCCGGCAACGTCACGATCACGCCAACCCGACCCGGTGCTCATCTCCGCCGTCAGGAAGGCTCATGCCATGCTCCGGACCGAACGCGGATTGCCGATGATCGATGGATCGCCGCGATCGCCCTACGACCGCTTCATCCTCGGCCTCGCCTTCCTCGCGCCCGACATCCAGCGCGCAATTCTCGAGGGGCGCCAGCCGCCCCATCTCAATCTCGAATCGCTCAAGGCCATCAACATCCCGCTCGCCTGGTCGAAGCAGCGAGAGATGCTCGGATTCGCAGCACGCCCTACTTCCTGTTCCGGCGAACAAATCACCTGATCGCGGCGATTAAGGCCCCTGTTCCAGCCGATTAGATACCCTGTTCCAGCGAAGAACAGGGAAACAGTGATTTCGCGCAGGCAACCCACTGACAAGGCGTGCTTTCGCTCGCGGCGAAACTTGCAATATCACTCAGAAAGGCCTGTTTTAGAGCCCAAAATCACCTTTTTCCCTGTTCTTGCCTATTAAACAGGGAAACCGAACCGATGCGAGCGAAACAAGAGACACGGCGCGCAAACGGCGCCCGAAAGGGCTCAGGAGACGACTCGAATGATGCGCCCGTTACCGGTTTGACCCCGCAAACCCGCCTGTTCGCGGGGTTTTCGGGCACCACCTGAAATCAGAGACAAGTGCCGGGGGTGGCTGGCGGAGCAGGAGGGATTCGAACCCTCGATACGCTTTTGACGTATACACACTTTCCAGGCGTGCGCCTTCGACCACTCGGCCACTGCTCCGTGCACCGGCTGGCGCACCCACTTCGCGACTTGAGCGCAAGAACGGGAGCACCTTTCGGGGCAAGTGCGGCCCACTAGCCGCGAATGCCCTGCTTCGCAAGGCGCTGCATGGCGCGCCATTTGGCCGTCATCACGAATAATGGTATGAGACTCGCCAAGGTACAGCGCTGCGCGGATGTGGCATTCCCTGCGAACGCTGCCTCGAAAACCCCTTTCCGCCCTCCAAAACGCGTGGAAAGGGGTTTTTGATTGGGCGGGTGGTGTGGCACTATACCTGCATGAACAAAGCCTTCCTCGCCGCTGCGACGGCCCTCGCCCTGGCCTTCCCGCTGGCCGCGCAGGAGACATCCCAACCGGCCTACCCCGCCCCATCGGAGATCGTCGCCGCCGCGCCCAAGGCCGACTGGGTGGCGATCCCGGCGGAGGACTTGCTGGTGATGAACCTCGCGCCGGACGCAGAGGGCAAGCCGCGGCAGGTGGTGATCCAACTGATGCCGGCGCCCTTCTCGCAAGGCTGGGTCCACAACATCCGCCTCTTCGCCCGCGCCAAGTGGTACGACGGCACCTCGGTCAACCGGGTGCAGGATAATTACGTCACCCAGTGGGGCGATCCCAATTACGACAACCCGGAGGCGACGGGGAAGCCCAAGCCGCTGCCCAATGGGCTGAAGGTGATGGGCGAGGCGGATTATGTCGCTCAGATCGACGATTCTCTTGCTTACTTATGGTCGAAAGATCCGCTCTATCGAGCAGATCCGAACAAGAGCATTCTTGCGTTGACAGGCGACCCTTACTCTGGGGTGAGCGGGTTCATCGATGGTTGGCCTGTTTCGGCGGACACAGGGCCCGACGGAATATGGCCCACCCACTGCTACGGCATGGTCGGCGTCGGGCGGAACTATTCGCCCGACACCGGCTCGGGCGCGGAGCTTTACACCGTCATCGGCCAAGCGCCGCGCCACCTTGATCGCAATATCGCGCTGGTCGGCCGGGTGATCGAGGGGATGGAGCACCTCTCCAGCCTCCCGCGGGGCAAGGGCGCGCTGGGGTTCTACACCGCCGAGGAAGCGAACAAGCGCACCCCGATCCTGACGGTGCGGGTGGCGAGCGATCTTCCGGCGGGAGAGCAACCGGCGTTCGAATACCTCTCGACCGAGAGCCAGACCTTCGCCGCCTACGCCGACGCCATCGCCAACCGCCGCGATCCCTTCTTCATCACCCCCGCAGGCGGCGCCGACATCTGCAACATCAGGGTTCCGGTGCGGCGGGTGGCGGACAGCGGCTAGATCCGCTCCGCCTGCGCTACGGCATCGCTCGCCCGCAGGGCCGAGAGGATGCGCGAAAGGTGCGCCAGATCCTGCACCTCGATATCCACCTCATACGTGGTGAAGGGGTGATCGAGCTGGGTCTGGGCAAGGCTGGTCACATTGGCCTTGTTCTGCGCGAAGATGCCTGCCATCTCCGCCAGCGTGCCGGGACGATCATAAAGCGTCACCGCCATCCTGCCGACGGCCCCTTGCGAACGGGTGCCCCAGGCCAGATCGAGCCAGTCACTATCGACGCCGGCCGCCAGTTCCAGACAATCAATCGCGTGAACCAGCACGGTTTCGCCCTTGCGGCGAATGCCGACGATCCTATCACCCGGCACCGGGTGGCAACACGGCGCGAGTTCGAACGCCACGCCAGGGGTGAGACCGCGGATCGAGATCGCCCGTTCCCGCCGTGACCAGTGCTCTTCATCCTCGATCCCGGCGGTGCAACCCGGCACCAGCGCTTCCATCACCTCGCGATCAGAGAGCTTGGCCGCGCCAATCGCGTACATCAGATCATCCGGCTCCTCGAGCCCGAGCCGTTCGACCGCCACCCGGATCGCCTTCTTGCCGATCTTGGCGGGCACGCGCGCGGCGATTTCATCGAACAGCTTGGAGCCGATCGCCGCAACTTCGGAGCGTTCCTTGAGGCGGACCGCGCGGCGGATCGCGGCGCGCGCCTTTCCGGTCACCACAAAGCCGAGCCATGGCAATTGCGGTTCGGCATGGGGGCTCTTGATGATTTCCACCACATCGCCGTTGTTCAGCGGGGTGCGCAGCGGCATGTGCCGTCCATTGATCTTGGCGCCGACGGTGGCAAGGCCAAGATTGGTGTGTACCGCAAAGGCGAAGTCGACCGCGCTCGCGCCCTTGGGAAGCTGGAACAAGGCCCCCTTCGGGGTGAAAGCGAAGATGCGATCCTGATAGATCGCCATCTTGGTGTGTTCGAGCAATTCCTCGGCATCGTGGCTGGCATCGACAATCTCGATCAGATCGCGCAGCCAGCCGACCTGCCCATCGGGCTTGCCAGCCTGCTTGTAGGCCCAGTGCGCGGCGAGGCCGAATTCATTCACCCGGTGCATCTCGCGGGTGCGCACTTGCACTTCAACCCGCATCGAATTCTCGTACATCAGCGAGGTATGGAGGCTGCGATAGCCGTTTGATTTGGGGGTTGAGATGTAATCCTTGAACTTGCCGGGGATGAATTGCCACGTGGTGTGCAGCACGCCCAGCGCCCGGTAACAATCCTCCTCGCTGTCGGTCAGGACCCGGAACGCCATGATATCCGTGACCTGTTCGAAACTGACATGGCGTTCGGCCATCTTGTGCCAGATCGAATAGGGATGCTTTTCGCGCCCGTAGACTTCGACCTTGAGGCCCGCTTCGGCAAGGCGCTGCTTGATCTTGAGCGCGATCGCATCAACCTGCCCGCCATCCTGCGAGCGCAATTGTTCGAGCCGCCCGGTGATGGTCGCGTGGGCTTCGGGCTCAAGCTCGCGGAAGGCCAGCGCCTGCATCTCGTGCATATATTCATACATGCCAACACGCTCGGCCAGCGGCGCGTAGATATCCATCGTCTCGCGCGCGATCCGCTTGCGCTTTTCGGGCGAGCGAATGAAATGGAGCGTGCGCATATTGTGCAGCCGGTCCGCCAGCTTGACCAGCAGCACCCGGATATCCTCGGACATGGCGAGGAGGAATTTGCGCAGATTTTCGGCCGCCCGCTCGTTTTCGGGCATGGTCTCGATTTTAGAGAGCTTGGTCACGCCGTCAACCAGCCGGGCAACTTCGGAGCCGAAATGAGTCTCGATGTCCTCGATCGTGGCGAGCGTATCCTCAACCGTGTCGTGCAGCAGCGCGGTGATGATGGTTGACTGATCGAGCTTGAGATCAGTCATCAAGCCAGCCACTTCGACCGGGTGCGAGAAGTAGGGATCCCCGCTCGCACGCTTTTGGGTGCCGTGTTTCTGCACGGTGTAGACATAGGCGCGATTGAGCATCGCCTCGTCGGCATCAGGGTCGTAATCGAGGACCTTCTCAACCAGTTCGTATTGGCGCAGCATATGAACCTGAATATGGGGGCGGGCGCGGGACGGGGCAAGCGCGATTGTCATGGGCCAGCGAAGCGGCGGCTTGGCAGCGGTGCGAAGCCGCGTTATAACGCCTGTATGAACACGACCCTCAAGATCACCAAGATCGGCAATTCTGCGGGCATCATCCTGCCCAAGGACGTGCTGGCGCATCTCCAATCCGAACTCGGTGACGAACTGACCTTGACGACAACCCCGCGCGGGATCGAGCTCAGTGTTCCTGAAGACGATTTCGCTGAACAGATGCGCGTGGCCCGCGAGATCATGCGCAAGCGCAAACGTGCACTGGCCGAGCTTGCCAAATAAGCTCGTCCGGTGACCACGTCACAATGGATCTGGATCGTCACCTCCGTGGCGCAGGCCTCGCATCGCGAGCAATTGGCCGAGCACGGCGGCTTGGACGGTGTGCGCGATATGGCTTTGCTGGAAAGTGCGATGGCGCGGCCGCAGCAGATTGCTTCCTATGGCAATCCTGATGTTGCCCAGCTTGCCGCAGCCTATTCCTACGGGATTGCGCGCAACCATCCGTTTGCCGATGGCAACAAGCGCACTGCTGCGGTGATCAGCGAGACCTTTCTTGTCCTCAACGGCTATGACATGCCGACCACAAGCGACGCCGAAGTGGCCGCCGCTTTCATCGCCCTTGCCGCTGGCGAACTCTCCGAGGAGGAACTCGCTGACTGGTTCCGGCAACGGGTCGTCGCGGCGGGCTAGCCCGCCATCACGACCATGTCGCGCGCGGCGGCAGGCTCATCAGGATAGCGTCGATATTGCCGCCGGTCTTCAACCCGAAGATCGTGCCGCGATCATAGACCAGATTGAATTCGGCATAGCGCCCGCGATATTCGAACATCTGTGCCTCGTCCGCGGCATCAAACGGCGTGTGCATCCGCTTGCGGACAATCGCCGGGAAAGCCGCGAGGAACTGCTTGCCGATATCCTTGATGAATTCGAAATTGGCAGCCCAGCCTGCATCATCCGCGCATTCGAGGTGATCGCAGAAAATCCCTCCAACCCCGCGATGCACCTGCCGGTGGGGGATGTAAAAATAATCATCCGCCCACTTCTTGTAGCGTTCGTAATAGGTCGGATCATGCGGATCGCATGCGGCCTGCATGGCGGCATGGAACGCCTGCGTATCCTCTTCATAAGGAAGCGGCGGGTTCAAATCCGCGCCGCCGCCAAACCACGCCTTGGTCGTGGTGAGGAAGCGTGTGTTCATATGCACCGCCGGCACATGCGGGTTGGCCATGTGCGCCACCAGCGAAATCCCGGTCGCGCTGAAGCCGGGGTTGTCGGCGCTTGCCCCGTTGATGTTACCCGCAAATTCCTTGGCGAAGTTGCCGCGCACGGTCGAGACATTGACCCCGACCTTCTCGAACACCTTGCCCTTCATCAAGCCCTGCACCCCGCCGCCCGGGTCAGGATTGCCTGATTCTTCGCGGTTCCACGCCGTATATTGGAAAGCCGCATCCGATCCCGCCTCGCGTTCAATCGCTTCAAATTCGGCACAAATGGAATCGCGCAGGCTTTCAAACCACGCCTTGGCGCGGCCGGTGTGTTCAGTCCAATCCGTCATACATCCCCATCCGTCATTCGCGCCTTACCATAGGCGAGCGCGCGAGGCGCACAAGGCCCCGCATACACTTGCCAAGGGGATTGTTTGCAGGCAGGAAAGCAGCATGGTTCCCGTTTCGTTCGCCCCACTGCCCTTTGCCGGACATGACATGTCCCTGGCCGATGGGCGTGCGCTCTATTGGCCGGCGGAACGCACCGTGCTGGTCGCCGATCTGCATCTCGAGAAAGGCAGCTGGTATGCCCAGCGTGGCCAGATGCTGCCCCCTTACGACAGCCGGGCGACGCTCGAACGGCTGGCTGATATCGTCGAGGCGAGCGGCGCGCGCCGTGTGATCACGCTGGGGGACAATTTCCACGATGATGCCGGTGCGCTGCGGCTTGAACCCTTTGCCAAGGGCATGCTCGAAGGCTTGATCCGCTCGCTCGATTTCGTGTGGATCACCGGCAACCACGATGAGCAAATGGCGCGCAGCTTTGGCGGCGCGGTGATGCAAGAGCTTGATCTGGGCGGGATCGTGCTGCGGCACGAAGCCCGACCGGGCGAGCTGCGCCATGAACTGTCGGGCCATTTCCATCCCAAGCTGCGCGTGCAGGTCAGAAACCGTGTGATTGCCCGGCCCTGCGCGGTGATCGGACGGATGGCAAAAGGCGACGGCGAACGCATGATCCTGCCCGCTTTCGGGGCCTACACCGGCGGCATGGATGCCGCCGCGCCCGAAATCCGCGCCGCGTTGCACCCCGCCAAGACGCTCGAAGCGCTGGTGCCCGCCAAGGGCCAGATCGCGCGTTTCGGATTGTCACGCACACCGGCGTAAGACTCCATCTGGCGCTCTGCGCGATTTGGGACTAAGGAGCGCTCGACCACACAGGCTATTACAGGAGAAAGCCCCATATCCCGTCCACCCCGGCGTTCGATGGCCCCGCCAATCAAAAGTGGCCCTCGTTTTGATAACATGATCCAGGTTCCGAAGGTCCGCGTCATTGATGACGAAGGCGAGAACCTAGGTGTGATGTACACCCGCGAAGCGATCGAGCAGGCCAACGAAAAGGGCCTCAACCTCGTCGAAGTGTCCCCCAACGCGGACCCGCCGGTGTGCAAGTTCCTTGATGTCGGCAAGTATCGCTACGAGGCCCAGAAAAAGGCCAATCTTGCGCGCAAGACGCAGAAAACGCAGGACATCAAAGAAGTCAAAATGCGCCCCAACATCGACACGCATGATTATGACGTGAAGATGCGCAATGTCAGCAAGTTCATCGAGCATGGCGACAAGGTGAAGATCACCCTGCGCTTTCGCGGGCGCGAAATGGCGCACCAGCATCTCGGCATGGATCTGCTGAAGAAGGTTCAGGACGATGTGGCGGAGATCGCCAAGGTCGAGGCGTTCCCTCGGCTCGAAGGGCGTCAGATGCTGATGGTGCTGGCGCCCAAGTAAGCGGCCAGCCACGCCAGAATCGCAGGCTGCGCGAGCGTGTGCCCTTGAGGTGCTCCTATCGCAAGGCCTGCGGGCAAACCGGCAAAATCCGGTGGCAACCATTCCAAGAAAGCGGCGGGTCGGCAGAGCGCTGGCTCGCCGTTTTGCTTGCCGACCTCGCCGCCCCCCGATAGTCCTCCACGGATGAGAGATGGGGATCGCCAGACACCATGACAGCGCGCCGCATTGGTCTGTTGCTGGGTCCGCTGGCCTTTGCGCTGGTCGCGTGTACCGTCCCGCCCGCTGGCATGCCGCAAGGCGCCTGGCTTATCGCCGGGCTGGTGGTGTGGATGGCCGCTTGGTGGATGACCGAAGCCGTCCCGCTGACGGTGACGGCCCTGCTGCCCTTCCTCGTCATACCGCTGGGCGGGATTTCGAATGCCGAACAGACCGCCAGTTCCTATTATTCGCCGATCCTGTTCCTGATCCTCGGCGGCGCGTTTCTCGCGCTCGCCATCGAACGCACCGGGCTGCACCGCCGCCTCAGCCTTGCGATCCTGCGGCTGGTGGGGGCGCAAGGCGGCGCATGGCGCCTGCTCTTCGCCTTCATGATCGCCTCGGCCCTGCTGTCGATGCTGATTTCCAACACATCAACCGCGCTGATCATGATGCCGATGGCGCTCGCGGTGCTGGATGGGGGCAGCACCCCCGCCGCAAGCGAAGCGGACATGCCGACGGAAGGACTTTCCGGCGCGCTGCCCATGGGCATTGCCTTTGCCGCCAGCATCGGAGGGCTTGGCACGATTGTCGGCTCGCCCACCAATGCGATTGCGGTCGGCCTGATGGAAAGCATGGCCGGGTTCCGCATCAGTTTCGCCCAATGGTCGCTGTTCGGCTTGGCGATTGTGGCGCTCGCCATTCCGCTTGCCGCGGTGATCATCGCGCGGGTCCAGAATGTCTCTCAGCACCCCTTCGATCTGGCTGCCGCACGGGCAGCGATAGCCAGCCACACCGCGTGGAGTTCGGCGGAAAAACGGCTGGTGCCAGTGGCGCTTGTCACCTTCATCGGCTGGATGACCCAGCCGCTGGTCGCCCCGCTGCTGCCGGCCGGCGCCTGGACCGATGGCACGATTGCTATCCTTGCGGGCGTCGCGCTGTTCCTGATCCCCGATGGCACGGGCCGATCCCTGCTGATCTGGCGCGAGGCCGAGCGCGCCCCGTGGAGCATCATCATGATGTTCGGTGGCGGTCTGGCGTTGGCGCAGGGCATGCAGGTATCAGGGCTGGCCGAATGGCTCGGCGGCGCGCTTTTGCCGTTGCAAGATTTCCCGCTGATCGTGGTCGCCCTCGCGCTGACCGCAATGGTTATCATCATCACCGAATTTGCGAGCAATGTCGCCACCGCATCCGGGATTATCCCGGTTGTCGCGGCGCTGACTGTCGCGCTCGGCGCGGATCCGATCCTGCTCGCCATGCCGGCTGCGCTGGCTGCAAGCTGGGGTTTCATGCTACCTGCCGGAACCGGGCCCAATGCCATTGCCTGGGCGACAGGGCGCATCCGGATCGAACGGATGGTGAGCGCAGGCGCCGTGCTCGATCTTGCAGGCGTTGTGCTGATCGTCACCGTGGTGTGGATCATCGCCGCGCTGACATGAGACGCGCGCGTGCAAAGGGGGGAGGATTGAGCGCATGACGGACACCCGCAAACCGGTTTTCCTCGTGATTGGCGCAGGCGCCGGGATTGGCGGCAGCGCGGGGCAGCGCTTTGCCGCCGGCGGCTATCACGCGGTGCTGGCCCGCCGGTCTGACGAGGCCGGGTTGCAGCGGATGGTGTCCGCGATCGAGGCCGCAGGCGGATCGGCGAGCGGCACCTTGATGAATGCCGCAGACGATGGCGCGATCGAGGAACTGGTCGCCCGGACAGAGCGCGATATCGGCCCGATTGCTTGCGCGCTCTACAATCTCGGCGCACAGATCGGCAACCGGAGCCTGCCCGATACCCCGCACCGCATCTTCGAGCTGGGCTGGCGGCTTGGCACCTACGGGGTGTTCCGGCTGGCCCATGCGCTGTTCCCGCTGATGGTGGAACGCGCGCGCGATCACGGCCAGCATGGCACGCTGCTGGTCACCTCCGCAACCGCCGCGATGCGCGGCAATGCCGGACAGCACAGCCACGCTGCCGCGATGGGCGGGCGGCGGATGCTGTGCCAGACGCTCTATGCCGAATACGCGCCGCAAGGCGTGCATGTCGCTCATGTGGTGGTGGATGGCGCGGTCGATGCGCCCGATACGCTCGGCAAGCTGCTCGGCGATCACTACGAAGCCTTCAAGGCGGGCAAAGGCCCCGACGGGGTGATCGATCCCGCAGCACTCGCCGAAACCTACTGGCACCTTGCCCACCAGCCGCGCAATTGCTGGAGCCATGAAGTCGATGTGCGCCCGTGGCGCGATGTCGCATGGTGGAACGACAATCCCGATCCGCAGATCGACAGCAAAGGCAAAGTCTTTGCTGGGCCAAAAGACTAGGACTTCGTAAGATTTGTTGCCATAGTCTCCGTCCAAAGCTGAACGGGGAAAAGATTTATGGGTTTGGAATGTTGCGGGTATGATCACGCCGGGGCGGAACCGGGCGCTGCATGGATCAACCCCTGCCTGTGCGGATCACCCCTGACCCAGCAGGCCTTTGCCCGAATCGAAGCGGATCTTTCGCGGCGCGAGGCTGTCGGCGGAACGGCCGCCGTGCTCGGCATGTTTGCAGGCTTTGGCCTTGCCCCGCAATTGGCCCATGGTCAGACCCCGGGACGGCCCACCGTGCTGACCAATCTCAGCTTCTTTGACGGCACCACCCTGAAAATGCAGGCGGGCCGCGAAATCGTGATCGAAGGCGGCACCATCAGCGCGATTGTCGGCGCTGGCGAAGGCCCGCAAGAGGCGCTGCGCATCGATTGCGGTGGCCGTGCGGTTACGCCGGGGCTGATCGATTGCCATTGGCACGCGACGCTCGTCAGCGTCAGCCAGCTTGCCGCGCTCACGCAGGATATTGCGCTTATCCACCTGATTGCCGGGCAGGAAGCGGGTGCCACCCTGATGCGCGGCTTCACCACCGTGCGCGATACCGGCGGGCCGGCCTTCGGGCTCAAGATGGCGGCGGATCGCGGCATTCTGGCAGGCCCGCGCATTTTCCCGAGCGGGGCCATGATCTCGCAGACCTCGGGCCATGGCGATTTCCGCATGATCCACGCGCTTCCCCGGATGGACAGCGATCCCGCCGATTACACCGAACGCACCGGGGTGGCCGCGATTGCTGATGGCGAGGCCGAAGTGCTCCGCCGCACGCGCGAGCAATTGATGAAGGGCGCGAGCCAGATCAAGATCATGGCAGGCGGCGGGGTATCCTCGCTCTATGATCCGCTCGACACGGCGCAATTCCTTGAAGAGGAAATGCGTGCCGCCGTGCGCGCAGCGGCGGATTGGGGCACCTATGTGTGCAGCCATGTCTATACCTCCGAAGCAATCCAGCGCGCCTTGCGCGCGGGCGTGCGCTCGATCGAGCATGGCCAGCTCGCCGATGATGCGACGATCCGCATGATCAAGACAGAAGGCGCTTGGTGGTCGATCCAGCCCTTTCTTGCGGATGAGGATGCTAACCCGAAGACCGATCCGGTCCAGATCGCCAAGCAGCAGCAGGTCTCGGTGGGCACAGTGCGTGCGTTCGAGAAAGGCCGGACCGAAGGCGTCAAGATGGCGTTCGGCACCGATATCCTGATGAACCCCGGCGGCTCGGCCAGCCAGGGGCGGCAATTGGCGAAGCTCACGCGCTTCATGGCGCCTCTGGAGGCGCTGCGCATGGCGACAGGCGCGGCCGGAGAATTGCTGGCCATGTCAGGCGAGCGGTCACCCTACCCCGGCAAGCTTGGCGTGATCGAAGTCGGCGCGCTTGCGGATCTTCTGGTGTGGGACGGCGATCCGGCCAAGAGCCTCGATTTCATCGGCGATCCGGCCGCGAATCTGAAGCTGGTGATGAAGGGCGGCCGGGTTTACAAACAGCAGCTGTGATCAGCCGCGCCACTCGCGGCGTTCCTCGGCAGCGCGCAGGACTTCGTACGCGAGCTGGATCGCCTGGAATTGCTTCGCCGCTTCGGCATCACCCGGCTTCACATCGGGATGCACCAACTTGGCGCGAGCGCGATAGGCCTTCTTGATCGCGGTGAAATCCGCGTCGGCTTCCAGCCCGAGCACGTCGAGCGCGCGCATTTCGTCAGCCGAGCGCGAGCCATCGCCTGACCCGGCCCAGCCATAATGCGCAGCCTCGGCATAGCCCGCGCTCTCGCGCTGTTCGGCACTGGCACGCGCCGCAGCTTCTTCCTTTTCGAGACCTTCGAAGTAGTCCCACTTGGCGTTGTATTCTGCCGCGTGGCGCTGGCAGAAATACCACCGCTCGCGGCTGTTGGGGGCCTTGGGCGCGGGGCAATTGCCCGGCTCGTCGCAGCCGTGGCGATCACAGATGCGGATATTGGCGGCTTCCTGCGACGAGCCATAGCCGCGCCAGCGCGGAAAGCCCCAATCCATGGAACGGCGCGGGCGGCTCACCGGAAAAGGGCCTGAATGTCGTTGGTCGAAAGCATAGGGCGCTCAATCTAGGCGAGGTGGCGCGCGATGCAAAGCGATGAGATGGGAGGGAACGGGTTTTTAATTGAAATGTTGCAGGGCAACACAAACCCGATATCGAGACCGATGATGAGCCAGCAACTGACCCTCTCCAGCCTGTTTTCGGTGTTCGCGCTGGGGGCTCTGTGCGTCGTCACCACCGCGCGCGACATGACGGGCGGCGACAATGGGCTGGCGGCCCCCGCTCTCGTCAGCGTGCAGGCCGAGCCTCTGCCCGGCCTGCTTGACTAAGTGCTGCTAGCCGCGTGCCGATAGCCCGGCACGCGCGGCTGCTTCAGCGGATCATCACACTCGCTGCGCGGCGGTTCTGCGCCCACGACTGTTCGTCCGAGCCGAGAGCCACCGGGCGTTCTTTGCCATAGCTCACCACGGCGATGCGATTGGGGGCAATGCCCAGGCTGGTGAGGTAGTTCTTGGCCGCATTGGCGCGGCGTTCACCCAGCGCGAGGTTATATTCGCGGGTGCCGCGTTCATCGGCATGGCCTTCGATGGTGAAGGTAAGCTGCGGATACTGCGCGAAATACTGCGCCTGGGCCTGCAAGGTCGCAGCGCTGGTGCTGGAAATGTTGAAACGGTCGAGATCGAAATAGATCACCGTCTGGCCATTCACCGCATTGCGGAAATGCTCCTGCGAGCCAACCTGCGGACCCATCGGGGTGGTGGGTGCCGGAGTTTGCTCTCCACCACTCGACACTGGCGGGGGCGGCAGTTGTTCGGGCGCCTTTTTGGCACAGGCCGCCAGCGTGGTGGCGGAAGCGAGCAGCAAAACTGTAGCAAGCTTCTTATTCATCGGGGGTTCCTTTCAGATTTGCGGGGGTTCTCATAAGCAAAAAACGGACAAAATTATGGCCGGATCGGGCCCCATGCCGGGTCAGAACCATCAACCGGCGTCGGCAGGCGGCGTTCATTGCGCCCGGTGAGATCAACCTGCCAGATCCCCGAACGGCCCGAATTGCGTTCGGTACGGAAGAACTGGATGATCCGGCCATTGGGTGCCCAGGTCGGCGCTTCGTCCTGCCAGCCCTTGGTGAGCACGCGCATCCCGCCGCCGCTGGTGTTCATCACCGCGACGTTGAAATCGCCGGCGATCCGCGTGAAGGCGATCTGATCACCGCGCGGGCTCCATTCCGGGGTCGCGCAGCGGCCACCGAAAAAGCTGATGCGGCGCTGGTTCGACCCGTCGGCGTTCATGATATAGCACTGCTGCGAGCCCGAACGGTCGCTTTCGAACACGATCTTGCTGCCATCGGGCGAAAAGCTGCCGCCCACATCAATCCCCGGTGCATCGGTCAGACGGCGGCTCGCACCACCCGTCGCAGGCACGGTGTAGATATCGGTATTGCCCGAAACCGACATTGAATAGAGGATCGAGCGGCCATCGGGTGACCAACGCGGCGCGATGGTGGGATTACGGTTTTCTGTCACCAGCGTCTGCTTGCCGGTGCCGATGTCGTAGACATAGATCCGCGGGTTGCCATCGACATAGGAGAGGTAGAGGATCTTCGAATAGTCGGGCGAAAACCGCGGGGTCAGCGCGGTAGCGCTGCCCAGCGTGAGGAAGCGGTGGTTTGCCCCGTCGCTGTCCATGATGGCGAGCCGCTTGACCCGCGCATCCTTGGGGCCGGTTTCCGCAATATAGGCAATCCGGCTATCGAAGAACGGGCTTTCGCCAGTCAGCCGCGCAAAGATCACGTCCGAGCACTTGTGCGCAGCGCGGCGCCAATCGGCCGGCGGCACGACCCAGCCCTCGCGGACCAACTCGCTCTGGAGCGAGACATCGTAGAGATAGCAGCCGACCACCAGCCGGCCATCATTGCGGGCCTGGACATAGCCATGCACCAGCATTTCGGCGCTGCGGCCGCTCCAGCTTGTCCATGCGGGAGAGGTGATCTGCGGGAAGCTGGGGGCCGGCAAGCTATCGGGGCCAACCGGCTTGAACAGGCCATTATTCCTGAGATTGGCGGTAATGACACGGGCGATCTCGCGGCCAAGCGCGCCCGTGCCTTCGGCATTGGCCGGGGTCTCGCGGTTGCGATCTGTGGCAAAGGCAGGGATTGCGATCCCGATATCCGACCAATCGGATTCGTCGGTGACAGTGCCGCGCAACGGGCCATCGGTCGCCTCGGTCGGGGCGACCTGAATGCGCTCCACGCGCCCGCCCTCGCCCACCGGCGCGCCCAGATCCTGCGCCTGTGCCGCGGTACCCAGCACCAGAGCGATCAAGGGAAGCCATATCATGCGTTTCATCGTTACAGCCTTCTGTCGAAATACCATTCAAGCGCTTTCCAGCGATCGTAGAACTGGTCGGGAAGATCAAAGGGCGCAGCCAATTGCACCGCGCGGATGGCGCGCTCGCAATGCAGCGATGCCTGCGGTTGGTTCGAATCCGTAATGCTCGATTGTTCGACGCGGCAGCGCGGACGCCCTTTGAGCGTGCCATCGCGGTTGAGATCCCAGCTTACCACCGAGACAAGCTTTTCCGCATCCGCCCCGGACGGCGCATTCCAGTGCGGGCGGATCTGGCGGGTGATCGCAGAGGACAGCGCTGCGCGATCCGAAGCGCCAAAGACGGCCGCCGGGGCGCGGGTTTCATCCGTACGGGAGGAACTGCCCTGCCCCGACAGGAAATCATCGCCGATCCGGCTGCCGCCCGTGCGTGCAGCGGTGGTGGGCGTGGCACGCGGCGCAGGCGTGCTCGACGCGCGCGGGTTGGGCCGCGCGGGAGTACGCTGCTGTGGTGCGCTGCTCGGCTTGGGCTGCGGCGAAACCTTTGCCCGTTCGGGCTGGGGCGGTGACGGCACTCTCTCAGCCGGGGGCGGAGCTTCTTCGCCCAGCGTCGGGGCAATCGACTGACGGCTTTCCGGCACCGGCTCACGCGCAGCGGATTCCAGCCCGACTTCGCCGACAAGGCTTACATCCATGCGCTCGGGAAAGGTCAGCACTTCCTGCCGCATCGCCTGTTGCAAGAGCACCGCGACCAGCGCGCCGTGGAGCAGCACGGCCACCGCCAGGCCAATCCTTTCCTCTCGCTGAAGCGCACGCTCTGCCATGATATCCTGCCGCTTAGGGCGCCGTCACTGAACCGCTGGTGACCAGCGAGATCGAGGTAAAGCCCGCGCGCCCCAACTCGCCCATCACCTGCATCACCCGGCCGTAATCGAGGCTCTTGTCGCCGCGCAGCACGATCAGCGGGGCCTTGCCATCGCTGCCGCGATCAAGCGCCGCGAGTGCATCGGCAAAGCCGCCCGGAGTGACCGGCGCATCCTCGATGTAGATGGTGCCAGCCGCATCAATCGAGATCGTGACTTGCTGCGGGGTTTCCTCAACCGGGTTGGCGCGGCTTTCGGGCAGTTCGAGCGGCACGCCGACTGCGGGCAATGTCACGGTGACCATGAAGATGATCAGCAGCACCAGCATCACATCGACCAGCGGCGTGACGTTGATTTCAGCCATCGCACCGCGCCGGGAGCGCTTGCCGCGACGGGAGCCGGATGAAAGGTTCATGGCCATGGCTTACCCTTCCCCGTTCGTGTCGAGCGAAGTCGAGACACGCCTGTACCTGCCTCTCGACTGCGCGCGAGGCGAACGGATCTTGTGCTTACCCCTCATGCCCGGTCCAATTCGCGGCTGAGCCCGGCATGCACCTTGTCGGCAAAGCGTTGCAGGCGGGCTTCGAACAGGTTCACCTGATTGCTGAAGCGGTTATAGGCAATCACCGCCGGGATCGCGGCAAACAGGCCGATCGCGGTGGCGAACAGCGCTTCGGCGATCCCCGGCGCAACGACCGCGAGCGAGGCGCTTTGCTGCGCGCCGATCTGGAAGAAGCTGTTCATGATCCCCCACACCGTGCCGAACAGGCCGACAAACGGCGCGACCGATCCGGTGGTGGCGAGGAAATTGAGCCGCGCCGACAGCGCATCGGCTTCTTCGGCAACCTGGCTTTCCATCACCGAGGCAATCCGCTGGCGGGCACCGCCGCGATCGACCGGCGGCTTGGCGGTGGACTTGCGCCATTCATCCAACCCCGCCGCAGCGACCCGCGCCGCCGGGATTTCGCGGCGCTGCTGCTTGGCAAGCGCCTTGTCCGTCGTCTCGCCTTCCCAGAATTCGGCTTCGTAATCGCGCGAGAGCGCCGCGAGCTTGCCGATCTTGAGGCTGAACGACACGATGATCATCCACACCCAGACGCTGGCGAGGATCAGGCCCACCATCACGGCCTGCACGATGATATCGGCCTGCAGGAACAGTTCGACCGGATCGAGCCGGGTCGGTGCGCCTGCCGCAGAAACCGAAGCGAGATCGAGAGCAGTGGCAGCGAGGAGAGGGAGCGACACGGGGGCGATTATCCTTGGCTGTTCATGAATTGGCGGAATGCCGCCTGCCAGGCAGCGGGTTGACGGCGCGGGCGTCCTTCAAGCGAAATGAAGCCGACCCGCAGATGGGCCTCGCATAGCGGCTCTTCTCCGCCTGCTCCAACCCGTTTTGCGATCTGATGCATCCGGCATGAGGCAGCACCCAGTTCGGTGCAGGTGGTGGTGATGAGAATGTCATCATCAAGCCGCGCGGGCTTGAGGTATTTGAGGTTCGCCTCGGCGACGGCCCAGGCCCCCTCGCCCGCCTCGATCGCGGCGCGCTGATTAATCGCCAGCCGCCGCAACAGATCAGACCGCGCGCGTTCGAACCAGCGCAGGTAATTGGCGTGATAGGTGATCCCCGAAAGATCGGTGTCTTCATAATAGACCCGCACCGCATAAAGGTGGCGTGGGCCGTCAATGACGCCATCAGGCGCGGCGGGCAGGATCATGATATCAAGCTCGATTGCATCGGATTGGCCAAAGCCGCCCCAGGGTGAAGCGCCGATGAACGTTTCATAGTTGGCGCCCAAGCGAAAGAGCCAAACCCTATCTCCGCGCGATCATCGGCCCCAAAGGCTCACCACCGAAGATGTGGACGTGGAGATGCGGCACTTCCTGCCCGGCGTGAAAGCCGACATTGGCAAGCAGGCGGTACCCGGATTCAACCAGCCCCTTCATCCGCGCCACTTCGCCCACGGCCCGGATGAAACCGGCGATCTCGGCATCAGGCGCGCGCGCGGAAAAATCATCCCAGCTGACATAGCGCCCCTTGGGCACCACCAGCGTGTGTACTTCGGCCTGCGGATTGATGTCCTCGAAAGCAAAGGCCCAATCATCTTCGTAGACCTTTTTCGAAGGGATTTCGCCGCGCAGGATCTTCGCAAAGATGTTGTTGTCATCGTAAGGCAATGTCGGGTTGATCGGCATCGGTTTACTCCTTGCGGGCAGCTTTTTCGGCAAGCCCCGAAAGCCCTTCGCGCCGTTCGAGTTCGGCGATCACCTGTTCGAGCTTCACCCCCTTGGCGCCGAGCAGCACGAGCAGATGGAACACCAGATCCGCCGCTTCGGCAACAACATCAACCTCATCACCCATCAGCGCAGCGATGACGGTTTCGGTCGCTTCCTCGCCCAGCTTCTGCGCGATCTTGCCAAGGCCCTTGGCATGGAGGTGCGCGACGTAGCTTTCCTCGGGCGAGGCATGACGGCGTGCGGCGATGGCGGCTTCGAGACGGGTAAGGGTTTCGGACACGTATCAATTCTCGTCATTGCGAGCGCCGCAGGCGCGTGGCAATCCAGAACGGAAATGCGCTGGACTCTGGATTGCTTCGCTACGCTCGCAATGACAGGAATTCAACCGCGCGCAGGCAAGCCCGCGGCGCGCAGCGCGGCGTGCACCTCGGCAATGGTGTGGTGGCCGAAGTGGAAGATGCTGGCGGCAAGCACCGCGCTGGCATGGCCTTCGCGCACGCCGGCCACGAGGTGATCAAGGCTCCCGACCCCGCCGCTCGCAATCACCGGCACGCTGACCGCATCGGCGATTTCGCGGGTCAGGGCGAGGTCATAGCCCTTCTGCGTCCCGTCCCCATCCATCGACGTGACGAGCAATTCGCCCGCCCCCAAGTCGGCGACCTTCAGTGCATATTCGACCGCGTCGATGCCGGTCGGCTTGCGCCCGCCATGGGTAAAGATCTCCCAGTTCCCGCGCGGGGTGCGGCGCGCGTCCACGCTGGCGACCACGCACTGGCTGCCGAACTTGGCGGCGATCTCGCCGACCAGCTCGGGCCGGGCGACCGCTGCGGAATTGACCGCCACCTTGTCCGCGCCCGCCAGCAGCAGCGCGCGCGCATCCTCGGCACTGCGCACCCCGCCGCCGACGGTCAGCGGCATGAAGCAAACCTCGGCCGTGCGCCGCACCATGTCGAGCAAAGTGCCGCGCCCTTCGTGGCTGGCGGAGATATCGAGAAAGCACAGCTCGTCCGCGCCTGCCGCATCATAGGCGCGCGCCTGTTCGACCGGGTCGCCCGCGTCCTTGAGATCGACGAAGTTCACGCCTTTGACCACGCGGCCATTGGCGACATCGAGGCAGGGGATGACGCGGATACGGACGGTCATTGCGCAGCGCTCGACAGCGGGACGGACGGGGAAACCGGCGGCAGGCAATTGTCACCCTGACAGCCCGCATCATCGCGCGCCAGCATGATCCCGGCCGGCCACATGAAACTGGCGAAAAAGGCCCCGGCCATGCCGTAAACCAGCCCGTTCCGGCCAAAGCGCGGCTCCAGATATCGCACCGCGAGCAGGGCAAATCCGAGGAACAGGACAACGTTGATCAGCGCAATCTCCACCGTGCCAACCGTCACGCCTGCAAGGAACGTGAGGCACAGGAAAAGAAAGCCCATCAACCGCATGCGCCCTACGCCTTTGCGCCAATGGCGATGGCCGCCGCCAGATCGAGCCGCCCTTCATAGAGCGCCCGCCCGGTGATGACGCCTTCGATCCCGTCCGCGGCATGGAGCGCGAGCACATGGATATCATCGAGCCCCTTCACCCCGCCGCTGGCGATCACCGGGATGTCGACGCGGCGCGCGAGATCGACCGTCGCCTCGATATTCACGCCCTTGAGGAGCCCGTCGCGGCCAATATCGGTGAACAGCAGGCTGGCGACGCCCGCGTCTTCAAAGCGGCGGGCCAGATCAACCACGGGCACATCGGAGACTTCCGCCCAGCCCTCGGTCGCGACCATGCCGTCACGCGCATCGACCGCGACGACGATGCCATTTTCCCATTCGCGCGCCATGTCTTTCACGAATTCGGGGTTCTTGAGCGCGGCGGACCCCATCACCACGCGGGCCACGCCGAGGTTGAACCAGCTTTCCACTGCCGCCGCATCGCGGATACCGCCGCCGAGCTGCACATAGCCGGGGAAGGCGGCGATGATCGCCTCGACCGCCGCGCGGTTGCGGCTTTCGCCGGCAAAGCTGCCGTCGAGATCGACCACATGGAGGTGCTCGGCCCCGGCATCGGCGAAGATCATCGCCTGCGCGGCGGGATCATCGCCGTAGATCGTGGCGCGGTCCATATCACCTTCGGCGAGGCGGACGACCTGGCCGCCCTTCAAATCGATGGCAGGGAAGATGATCACGGATACCACTCCAGAAAGCGCCGGAGGGTCGCCAGCCCGTAAGCCTGGCTCTTTTCCGGGTGAAACTGCACACCGAGGATGTTGTCGCGCGCCACCGCGGCGACCAGCCCTTCGCCATGATCGGTCATCGCGGCGACATCGCCGGGATGGGCGGCGGCGAAGTGATAGGAATGGAGGAAATAGGCCTCGCCCTCCTCGATCACCGGATGATGCTTGGCATGGGGCATCAGGGCCACATCGTTCCAGCCCATATGCGGCACCTTGATGCTGGCATCGGCAGGCGCGATCAGCCGGACTTCGCCCGCAATCCAGCCGAGGCCGGGATGCGTGCCGAATTCCAAGCCGCAATCCGCCAGCAATTGCATCCCCACACAAATGCCGAGAAACGGCGCACCGCCCACCTGCACCCGCTCGGTCATCGCATCGACCATGCCGGGAATAGCGCGCAGGCCCTCCGCACAGGCACGGAACGCACCGACGCCGGGCAGCACGATCCGGTCAGCCGCGCGCACGACATAGGGATCCGCCGTCACTGTCACCGCTGCGCCTGCCGCCTTCAGCGCATTGTGGACCGAGTGGAGGTTGCCCGCACCGTAATCGACAAGGGCGACAACCTCAGCCACCGAAGGCCTCCAGCCCTGCACCGACAAAGCGCGGGGTCCATTGGATGATGGCGAGATCGGCCAGTTTGTGGAGCATGAACGGGTCGCTCATCAGCAGCGCTTCAGCCTCGGTGCGGCTGGCGGCCTTGACGAAAATCAGGCCGCCATCGCGCGGTTCGCGCGGGCCCCATGCAAGGAAATGCCCGGCTTCATATCCCGCCTTGAGCCAGTCGAGATGTTCGGCCAGCACCGCGTCAATATGCGCGATCGGCGCCGTATAGGTCAGCGAGGCGATAAAGATGCTAGCCACCCAGCTGCCCCTTGGTGCTCGGGATGGCACTGCCCTTGCGCGGATCGCGTTCCACGGCCTGCCGCATCGCGCGGGCAAAGCCCTTGTAGATGCTCTCGCAGATGTGGTGATTATTGGTGCCGTAGAGCAGTTCGATATGGAGGGTCAGCCCCGCGCTCTGGGCGACCGAATGGAACCAGTGCTCGATCAGCTCGGTATCCCATTCGCCGAGCTTTTCCTGCGTGAACTTGGCCTTCCACACCAGAAAGGGCCGCCCGGAAATATCGAGTGCGACCCGGCTCAAAGTCTCGTCCATCGGCGAATAGGCGGTGCCATAGCGTCCGATCCCGCCCTTGTCGCCCAGCGACTGCGCAATCGCCTGCCCCAGCGCAATCGCCGAATCCTCGGTGGTGTGGTGCTGATCCACATGCAGATCGCCTTCGACCTGCATCGTCACATCGATCAGCGAATGGCGGCTGAATTGTTCGACCATGTGATCGAGAAAGCCGATCCCTGTCGAGACGCTGTAGGCCCCGGTGCCATCGAGATTGACGGCAATCGCGATGCGGGTTTCCGCCGTGTTGCGCTCCACCGATCCGGTGCGCGCGGGGATATCGTGAGTCTCGGCCATGGCTGGCGCTATAGCCCCGCGCGCCGCCATATCAAGCAGCGCATGCGCCATCAGAAAGGCTTGACCAGCGCGGCGCTCCCCGCCACCTATCGTCACATCATGACCGACAATACGCCCGACAGCCTGATCCCCTATGATGAAATCGTGCAGGAAGCGCTGCGCGCGGTGGTCGGCCGGGTGCTTGGCTCGATCGTCTCCGGCGGCGGGCAATTGCCGGGCGCGCATCATTTCTACATCACCTTCAAGACAGGCGCGCCGGGCGTGGCGATCCCGACCCATCTGCGCGAACGCTTCCCCGACGAGATGACCATCGTGTTGCAGAACAAGTTCTGGGATCTCGAAGTGGGCGAGGCAGGCTTCAATGTCAGCCTGTCGTTCAATCAGGTGCCGGCCAAGCTGCAAATCCCCTTTGCCGCGATCACGGCTTTCGTTGATCCGGCGGTCGATTTCGGGCTGCAATTCCAGGCCACCGTCAACGAGCTTGAACCCGAAGCCCATGATGATGCCGAAAATGACGGCGATTCGCCCGATGGCGCAAGCGATGGGGACTCCAACGTCGTCAGCATTGATTTCGGGCGCAAGAAATAGGCCCGACGCCGATGAAGCGCCCCGCACGATCCCGGGCCAAGAGCAAGTCGGCCGAACCCGCTGCAACACCCGAGACCGGGACTGACGCAGGCCTTGCGGGAGTACCTCTCCCCAGCACCAATCCTGCAACCAATTTCCTGATTGCCGATATTGTCCTGAGAGCAGCCGGCGATCTGGTGCGCGAACGCGTCGAACGGGGGATGATCACCAAAACCTATGACGAGGAAAAGGCCGAAGAACTGGTCGACTCCTCGGGTCTGCTGACCACGGTCGCGCTTTACGGGATCAGCCGGATCGCGACCCGCTCGCCCGCTGGCCTTGCCATCGTTGCGGGCGGGCTGGTGCTCAAAGCACTCTATGATCGCGGCAAGAGCATCGAGGCGCGCGGCGGCCGCGTGCTGCCCCGCATCGGCTTGCGGCGGAAGGGCAAGCAGCGCTGATGGCACGGCAGGCGCAATTGCGCGCTTGATTTGTGGCGGTGCTTTGCGGCAACGGGGCCTATGGGCGACACCAATCACACCGCAGCCGATACGCTCCACCGCCGGGGCCTGATGTTCATCCTGTCCTCGCCGTCGGGCGCGGGCAAGACGACGCTCTCCAAGATGCTGCTGGCCGCCGATCAGGAGATCAAGCTGTCGGTCTCGGTCACCACCCGCGCACCGCGTCCTGGCGAGATCAACGGGGTGCATTACTCCTTCGTTTCGCCGGAAGACTTCCAGCGCATGGTGGACGAGGATGATTTCTACGAATGGGCCGAAGTCTTCGGCCACCGCTATGGCACGCCCAAGGGCGCGATCCGCGCCGCGCTGAAGGAAGGGCAGGACTTCCTTTTCGATATCGACTGGCAGGGCACCCAGCAGCTTTACCAGAAAGACCAGCAGGATGTGGTGCGGGTGTTCATCCTGCCGCCCTCGATCGAGGAATTGCACCGCCGCCTGAAAAACCGCGCGACCGACAGCGCCGAGGTGATCGCCGCACGTATGGAGCGCGCCCGCGCCGAAATCAGCCATTGGGACGGCTATGATTACGTCATCATCAATGATGATGTGGAGGTCTGCTTTGAAAAGGTTCATGCGATCCTCGAAGCCGAACGCATGAAGCGCCAGCGGCAAACGGGGCTGATCCCGTTCGTGCGCGAATTGATGGCCTAGGCCGCCTCGCCCGCGCTCTCGCCGCCGCCCGCAAACAGCACGGCGGCAACACCCATCGCCAACAGCGCGCCCGCAATCTGCGCAATCACAAAGGCCGGGATATCGGCGGGCGCAATGCCGGTGAAGGTATCAGTGAAGCTGCGCGCAATCGTGATTGCCGGGTTGGCGAAGCTGGTCGACGAGGTGAACCAGCAGGCGGCGAAGATATAAAGCGCAACGCTGATCGGAACCGCATCAGGCCGAGCCCGCAAGGTGGCAAGGATTGTCAGGATCAGGCCAAACGTCGCCACCACCTCGCCCGCCCATTGGCCGATACCGGTGCGCGGCGTATCGGCCACTTGCAGGATCGGCAGATCGAACATCAGGTGCACCGCAAAGGCGGCCAGAATGCCGCTGGCGACCTGCGTGATGACATAGGCCAGCGCCACGCCATTTTCGATCTCGCCGCGCAGGCGAAACACCAGCGTCACCACCGGATTGAAATGCGCGCCCGAGACCGGGCCGAGCATCACGATGATGACATAGAGGATCGCGCCAATCGGCAAGGTCGTGCCGATCAGCGCAACGGCGACATTCCCGCCCGCCAGATTATCCGCCATGATGCCCGCGCCCATCACGGTCGCAAACAGGAAGAAGGTGCCGAGCGCTTCGGCCAGCAGGCGCCCAATCACGCGGTCACGCCCGCTGCTGCAAGATAGCTGCGCTTCATCCTCTGTTCCCCCCTCGAAAACCGGTCTTGTGCGTGGTCTTAGGCCTTGCCGCCCGGATCGGCAAAGTGGCTCGGCAGATGGGCGTTGACAACCCCGCCATCGACCGTGAGCGTCTCGCCCACCACGTAATCGCCCGCGCGGCTGCACAGATAGATCGCGGCGGCGGCCATGTCTTCGGCGGTGCCGATGCGCTTCGCCGGGATACCGCTCGCTGAAGCGTCAGGCGCATCCTTGGCGGCCTTGTTCATCTCTGACGGGAAGGCCCCCGGCGCGATCGAAGTGACGACGATATTGTCCTGAATCAGCCGCGCGGCCATGCGGCGGGTGAGTTGGATCACGCCGGCCTTCGATGCCTGATAGGCGTAAGTCTCCCACGGATTGATCCGCTGGCCATCGATCGAAGAAACGTGGATCACCTTGGCCGGGTGGCCCTGCTTGCCGCCTGCGACCAGCAGATCATGCAGCTTTTGCGTCAGGAAGAACGGCGTCTTGACGTTCAGATCCATCGTGCGGTGCCAGCCGGCCTCGGAGAATTCGAGATAGGGCTGGCCCCAGGCGGCGCCCGCGTTGTTGATGAGGATGTCGAGGTGGCTCTCGCGCGCCTTCAGCTCGTTGGCGAGGCTGACCATGCCGTCCATCTGGCTAAGATCGGCGGGAATGCCGATGACCTTGTCGGCGCCGAATTCGTCGATGGTCGCCTGCATCTGGTCGGCCTTGCGCGCCGAGATATAGACCCGCGCGCAGCCCGCCGCGAGCAGGCCCTCGACGAACATTTTGCCGATCCCGCGGCTCCCGCCGGTGACAAGGGCGACGCGGCCCTCGAGGCTGAAAAGTGATTGAATGTCCATGTAATAATTCTCCATCCCCGTCCCGGAGTTGATCCGGGACCCCGCTCACTTCTTGCCCGCCGCGGTAGAATAGCGGGGCCCCGGGTCAAGCCCGGGGCGGGGGCATGGTCAATACCCGCTCAATTCCGCCACACGGTTGGCGTGGAAATAGGCATCGCCGAGGAACTCGGCCAACGCGCGGTCGCGCTTCATGTAGAGGCCGATGTCGTATTCGTCGGTCATGCCGATGCCGCCGTGCATCTGCACGCCTTCCTGCACCGCAAGCCGCGCGGTCTTGGCAACCTTGGCCTTGGCGACGCTCGCCATCAGATCGGCGCTCGGCGCGCCTGCATCGAGCAATTGCTGCGCCTTGATGGTCGCCGCGCGGGCGATCTCGACTTCGGAATAGAGGTGGCTGGCGCGGTGCTGGAGCGCCTGGAACTCGCCGATCAGCTTGCCGAATTGCTTGCGCTGCTTGAGGTAATCGACGGTCATGTCCATCGCGCCGCGTGCGACGCCGACGCCTTCTGCCGCCGCGCCGACCCGGCCCGCCATCAGCATGGCATCAAGCACGGCGCGCCCGCCGTCGATCTCGCCGATCACGGCATCGCCATCCAGCTCGACCCCGTCGAACTTGGTGTGCGTCGCCATCGAGGAATCGACCAGCCGCACGCTGTCATGGCTCATGCCCGCCGCATCCTTGGGCACAGCGAACAGCGTGATGCCGTCGGCGTCCTCGTCCGATCCCGACGTGCGCGCGGCGACCACGATCATGTCGGCGCTCGCGCCGTGGATGACAAAACTCTTGGCGCCGGTGAGCTTGAACCCGTTGCCCGATTTCTCGGCGCGGGTGGCGATGCGCTGCGGGCGGTGCTTGGCGGTCTCGTCGATCGCGACGGCAAACACGCTGTCACCCGCGATCAGACCGGGCAGGTAGCGGCCCTTCAGATCATCCGAGCCGTGCTTCAGCGCGGTCGCGGCCAGCACGGATGAGGTCAGGAACGGCGAGGGCGTGAGGTTGCGGCCGATTTCCTCGAGCACGATCCCCGCTTCGACATGGCCCATGCCGAGCCCGCCGTCGGCCTCGTCCACCAGCATCCCGGTGAAGCCCATTTCGGCCATTTGCTTCCACAGGGCGTGGCCGAAGCCGTCCTTGCAATTGCGGTCGCGCCAATGGCGCAACTGCTTGGCGATATTGCCTTCTTCGGCAATGAACCCGCGCGCGGTGTCGGCGAGCATCGCCTGATCTTCGTTGTGATAAAGGGGCATCGTTTCGACCTTTGAAAGAGAGTTCAGTCCGCCATTGCGGTAGCGCACCAGCGGGAGATCCGGGACGGGTCCTGGTCGGCATCGAAGAACAGATGCGCGCCGCCAAATCCGTGGCCTGCCAGTTTCACCTCAAGAAAAGAGGACGCGTCGATGGAGACGGCTGTGATCACCGCGGCCTTGATGAAGCTCACCACCGATCGCTTGCTGAACAGCCCGGCATCGTTGACGATGATCAGCCGCTTGTTGGTGAACAGCGCACCACCCCCGTCGCCGCCGGTTGCAAAGTCGATCGTCTCGCCGACCAGCAACAGGCTTTCAAGCTGTGCGATCGTTTTTGCACCCTTCGCCTCGTTACCGGGAAAGACCCCTCCGATGAACGGAGAAGGGAGAGTGACTGCAAGCGTCATGGCCCTTAAGCACCCGGCAGATCGAGGATGCGCTTGGCGATGACGTTGAGCATGACCTCGCTCGTGCCGCCCTCGATCGAGTTCGCCTTGGTCCGCAGCCAGCTGCGCGACGGCTTGCCGCCTTCGGTTTCCTCGCTGTCCCACTCCAGGCTGCGCGAACCGCCGACCGCCATCATCAGCTCATGCCGGCGCTTGTTCAGTTCGGTCCCGGCATATTTCATCATGTTGGGCTGCGCGGGATGCGCCTTGCCGACCTTGATTTCGTCGAGGAACTTCTCACCCATCGCGGCATAGGCCAGCGCGTCGACATCGAACATCGCCAGCTCGGCGCGCAGCACCGGGTCGAGCTCATCGCCCAGCTTGGCCGAATGCCGCTTCATCGCAGCGCCGATTGCCGCCTGCCGCTCGCCGCCATCCGCGCCCGAGATCATCTCGCGCTCATGGCCGAGCAGGTACTTGGCGACATCCCAGCCGCGGTTGATCTGCCCCACATAGGCCGGGCAATCCTCGCCATAGGACTTGGGCACCTTCACGTTGTCGAAGAAGGTTTCGCAGAAGGGCGAATTGCCGCTGATCAGCAGGATCGGTTTGGTCGACACCCCTTCGCTGGCCATGTCGTAGAACATGAAGGTGATGCCCTTGTACTTGTCCGACTTGTCGGTCCGGACAAGGCAGAAGATCCAGTCGGCCTGATCGGCGTAGGAGGTCCAGATCTTCTGGCCGTTGACCACCCAATGATCGCCCTTGTCCTCGCCGAAGGTCTGCAAGGAGACGAGGTCCGAGCCCGAACCGGGTTCGGAATAGCCCTGACACCAGCGGATTTCGCCGCGCGCGATTTCATTGAGGAAGCGCTGCTTTTGCCCCTCGGTGCCGAAATGCAGCAGCGCCGGGCCGAGCATCCAGATGCCGAAGGACGAGAGCGGCGGGCGCGCGTTGATGCGGCCCATTTCCTCGCGCAGCACCTTGGCTTCGGCCGGGGAAAGCCCCGCGCCGCCATATTCCTTGGGCCATGCCGGCACGGTGTAGCCCTTGGCGACGCAGGCTTCGAGCCACGCCTTCTGGGCATCATTCTTGAAGGTGGCCCGGCGGCCGCCCCAGTAGATATCGCTTTCGTCACGCACGGGCTCGCGCATTTCGGGCGGGCAGTTTGCCTCAAGCCAGCTGCGGGTCTCAGCGCGGAAAGTCTCTAGATCGGCCATCACCGATTCTCCTCTCTCAGGTCTCTCACTTGACGCTTACGTTATCGTCATTTCACTTGCCCCTGCAAGCGCCGAAATGCCCGGCGCGGATGCCGTAGCGTCACAGCGGAGCTGATTGACGTATCGGTTAATCCGCCTAGGCTTTCGGTGAGGACAAGGAGAGAGACATTGCCACTATCCGGGCCGGGATTCGCTGCGCCACACGCCAGCACAAGGGGCCGCGCGTGAGCGAAGCGCATGCACCGGGTGCCGGCTTGATCGTGGGCAAGCTGCCGATGCGGCTCAAGCTGATTCAGGGCTTTGGCGCCGTGGCCTTTGGTGTGAAGGACAACGGCTTTTCCTTTTTCCTGCTGATTTTCTACAATCAGGTTCTGGGCATGGATGCCGCGCTGGTCAGCCTCGCGCTTCTGATTGCACTGTTGGTCGATGCGGTGGTCGATCCGATCCTCGGCAACCTGTCGGATCGCACCTACACCCGCTGGGGGCGCCGTCTGCCGTGGCTCTACGCCGCACCGATCCCGCTCGCCTTTGCCTGGGTGATGATGTGGAGCCCGCCGACCGGCGAAGCGCCCAGCTTTGCCGGGCTTGTGGCGATCGCAATTGCGGTGCGCGTGCTGCTATCGGCCTGTGAAGTGCCCTCGATCAGCCTCGTGCCCGAAATCACTGTAGATTATGACGAGCGCACCACCCTGTTCCGCTATCGGGCCCTTGGCGGATGGATCGGCGGGCTGGCGATGATGGTGCTCGCCTACACCGTGTTCATGCCGGGGCCGGAAGGCCTGCTCCAGCGCGAAGGCTATGTCGCGTTCGGGATCTTCGGTGCGGTGCTGATGGCGATTTCGGTGATCGGCTCGGCCATCGGACAGCACCGGCTGGTCGCGCGTCTGCCTGCGACCAAGCCGGACCCGTTCACGATCAAGGGCGCCTTTGCCGAAATCCGCGAAGCCTTTTCCGAACGGGCCTTCCTGATCTTCGCCGCCGGAGGCCTCGCGGCCTATATCCATCAGGGGCTCAACTTCTCTATCACCAATTATATCAATCTGTTCGTGATGCAATTGACGCGCGGCCAGTTGATGTTCTTCCCCCTCATCCTGCTGGGTGCGGTGGTGCTGATGTTTGTTGCCATCGGCCCGCTGCATGCGCGCATCGGCAAGGCCAAGGCGGCCGGGCTCGGGATGATGATCGGCACGCTGCTTGGCATGGTGCCCTATTCGCTGCTGCTGCTCGGGTTCTGGCCCGCCCCCGGCAGCACGTTTTCGGCTGTGCTGTTCTTCGGCTTTGCCATGATCGCGACCGGGCTTGGCATCATCTCGCTGGTTTCAGCGACCTCGATGATCGCCGAAATTGTCGAGGCCTTTGAAGAACGGACCGGGCGGCGCGCCGAAGGCTCGTTCTATTCGGGCAATTGGCTGGTGCAGAAATGCGCGACCGGTGCGGGGATTTTCCTGTCGGGGCAGATCATCGCCTTCTCCCAGCTTGCCCCTGATGCCGCGCCGGGCAGCGTGCCGCAAAGCGTGCTGACCAACCTGCTGCTGTCCTATGGCGGCGCGATGCTGGTGCTGGCGGTGATCGCCGCATGGTGGCTGGCGCGTTTCCCGATCAGCCGCGAGGAGCACGAGGCGCGCATCGCCCGTCTCGCTGCCATGCGCCAGCGCGCCCCGCGCCACGCTGTCACGACAGAGCCGGAGCCCCCCGCTCTGGCTGCCCCCACCCTGCCGCTTGTGCCGAAATGAGAGCTTGGCGCGTCGGCGATGGTCTGCCACGGTTAGCGGCAGATTCGGTTTCGAATAAGGACGAGAGAGGAACTCCCCATGGATTTTGAGCCCACCGAACGGCAGGCCTATTGGCGTGATCGCGTGCGCAATTTCATAGAGGCGAATATTCGCCCGAACCACGCAACCTTCCTCAAGCAGGAGCACGAAGGCGAACGCTGGAAGGTGATCCCGATCATCGAGGAAATGAAGGCCAAGGCCAAGGCGGAAGGCCTGTGGAACCTGTTTATGCCGCCGCGCAATGACAGCCACCATCACGTGGATGAGACCTTCGAATTCGAAGGCCCCGGCCTCACCAACCTCGAATATGCGCTGTGCGCCGAGGAAATGGGCCGCATCGGTTGGGCTTCGGAAGTGTTCAACTGCTCCGCGCCCGACACCGGCAACATGGAAGTGTTCCACCGCTACGGCACGCGCGAGCAGAAGGAAGAATGGCTGCGCCCGATCATGAACGGCGAGATCCGTTCGGCCTTCCTCATGACCGAGCCTTACACCGCCTCGTCCGATGCCACCAACATCGAGACGCGCATCGAACGCGACGGCGATCACTACGTCATCAACGGGCGCAAGTGGTGGTCTTCGGGCCTTGGCGATCCGCGCTGCAAGATCGCGATCGTGATGGGCAAGACCGATTTCAGCGCCCAGCGCCATGCCCAGCAATCGATGGTGCTGATGCCGATCGACACCCCCGGTGTCACCATCCTGCGGCACCTGCCGGTGTTCGGCTATGATGATGCCCCGCACGGGCACATGGAAGTCGAGATGGTCAACGTCCGCGTCCCCGTCTCGAACATGCTGCTCGGCGAAGGGCGCGGGTTCGAGATCGCGCAGGGCCGCCTCGGGCCGGGCCGCATCCACCACTGCATGCGCACCATCGGCGTTGCCGAAGAGGCGCTCGCCAAGATGTGCCGCCGCTTGCAGGAACGCGAGGCGTTCGGCAAGCCGGTCTACAAGCACTCGGTCTGGGAAGAGCGCGTGGCGCGCGCCCGGATCGACATCGACATGACCCGCCTGCTCTGCCTCAAGGCGGCCGACATGATGGACAAGGTCGGCAACAAGGCGGCCAAGCAGGAAATCGCGATGATCAAGGTGCAGGCGCCCAACATGGCGCTCAAGATCATTGACGATGCGATCCAGGCGCATGGCGGCGGCGGCGTGTCGGAAGACTACGGTCTCGCCTCGGCCTATGCGCACCAGCGCACCCTGCGGCTCGCTGACGGG
The DNA here is from genome assembly GCF_034653295.1 of Erythrobacter epiphyticus. Lineage (NCBI taxonomy): Bacteria > Pseudomonadati > Pseudomonadota > Alphaproteobacteria > Sphingomonadales > Erythrobacteraceae > Erythrobacter > Erythrobacter epiphyticus. The sequence goes on from NZ_JAYEEU010000010.1 coordinate 130,138, forward strand.
CCGGACGAAGTCCACGCCCGTTCGATCGCGCATATGGAGTTCGCCAAGCACGCCCCGCGCCCAGGCCCGACGGCCAACGCGCTGCGCGGCGATCACGGGCGGGCAGCTGCCAATGACGGCCAGAGCTTCAGCTCGGGCGACATGGGGGTTGCTCGTTGATAGGGGCGCGGTGACTCAGTGACCCAAGACCGTTCGTGTCGAGCGAAGTCGAGACACGCTTGCACGAACGGTTCTCGACTTCGCTCGAACCGAACGGAAGAATTGATTCATGGCAAAAGCCGCCATCCTTGAACAACCGGGACAGGGCCTCACGATCAAGGAGGTTACCTATGCCGAACCCGGCCCGCACGAAGTCCTGATCGACACCAAGGCCTGCGGGCTGTGTCATTCGGACTTGCACTTCATCGATGGGCATTATCCGCACGCCCTGCCCTGCATTCCGGGGCACGAGGCGGCAGGCATCGTGCGCGCGGTCGGCTCGGAAGTGCGCACGGTGAAGCCGGGTGATCACGTGGTCTCCTGCCTCAGCGCCTTTTGCGGACATTGCGAATTCTGCGTCACCGGCCGCATGGCGCTGTGCCTTGGCGGCGACACCCGGCGCCAGAAGGGCGATGCCTCGCGCATCGCCTTTGCCGATGGCTCGCCGGTCAACCAGATGCTCAATCTTTCAGCACTTAGCGAACAGATGCTGATCCACGAACATGCCTGCGTGTCGATCGACAAGGCCATGCCATTCGATCGCGCCGCCCTGCTCGGCTGCGCGGTGACGACCGGGGCGGGCACGATCTTCAACGCCTGCAAGGTCACGCCGGGCGAGACCGTGCTCGTGGTCGGCTGCGGCGGGGTGGGCCTCGCCGCAATCAACGCGGCGAAAATCGCCGGTGCCGGCAAGATCATCGCCGCCGATCCGCTGCCTGAAAAGCGCGAGCTAGCCAAGGTGCTGGGCGCGACCCACACGGTCGACGCGCTGGCCGACGATGCCGCCAAGCAGATCATCGCGATTGCGGGCGGCGGGGTCGATTGGGGGATCGAGGCGGTGGGCCGTCAGGCTTCCGCCGATCTGGCGGTCGCTTCGCTCAAGCGCGGTGGCACGGCGGTGATCCTCGGCATGATGCCACTCGACTGCAAGGTCGGCCTCGGCGCGATGGATCTGCTCGGCGGGAAGAAGCTGATGGGCGCGATCATGGGGATGAACCACTTCCCCGTGGACCTTCCGCGCCTTGTCGACTTCTACCTGCGCGGGCTGCTCGATCTCGACACGATCATCGCCGAGCGGATCACGCTCGATCAGGTGAACGAAGGCTTCAACACGATGCGCGCCGGGCACTCTGCGCGCACGGTGGTGGTGTTCGACTGATGCCCGAAACAAACGCAATCGATTTCGACAAGGAAATGGTCGGCACGGTCGCCGTGACCGAGAAGGACGCGCTCGACCTCGCTTCGCTGACCCGCTGGTTCGAGGCCCATGTCGAAGGCTTCCAAGGCCCGATCAGCTACACCAAGTTCAAGGGCGGCCAGTCGAACCCGACCTACCGGATCGACACGCCCGGCGCCTCCTACGTGCTGCGCCGCCAGCCTTTCGGCAAGCTGCTCCCGTCGGCCCACGCGGTCGACCGCGAATATGCGGCGATGACCGGGCTCTACCCCACCGGCTTCCCCGTCCCGCGCACCTTTGGCCTGTGCGAGAATGTGGACGTGATCGGCTCCAAGTTCTTCGTGATGAGCATGGCCGATGGCCGCTCGCTGTGGAACGGCGCGCTCCCCGGCATGGAGCCTGACGATCGCCGCGCGCTCTACCACGCGCTGATCGACACCATGGCCGATCTTCACCGCCACAAGCCCGACGCAATCGGGCTGGGCGATTACGGCAAGCCGACCGATTATTGCGCGCGCCAGATCACCCGCTGGACCAAGCAATACAAGCTCTCCGAAACCGAGCTGATGCCCAAGATGGAGCGGCTGATTGCCTGGCTGCCCGAAACCATCCCGCCGCAGCACCATTCCAGCGTGGTGCACGGCGATTACCGGCTCGACAATGTGATCTTTCACAAAACCGAACCCCGCATCATTGCGGTGCTCGATTGGGAGCTGTCGACACTGGGCGATCCGATTGCCGATTTCAGCTACCTCATGCTCAACTGGCACAACCCGGCCGATGGCCGTGCGGGCCTGCTGGGGCTTGATCTCGACGCGCTCGGCATCCCGTCGCAGGAAGAAGCCGTAGCGCGTTATGTGGCGCGCACCGGCTTTCCGGTGCCGCCGATGGACTGGTATTTCGCCTACAACCTGTTCCGGCTCGCCGGGATCATGCAGGGTATCAAGAAGCGCGTGATTGATGGCACCGCTTCCTCTGCCCATGCACAAGCGATGAGCGAACGGGTCGCCCCGCTGGTGGACCGGGCCTATGATTTTGCAAGAGCCGCCGGGATGCCTGCCTAAAATTTAGGCAGACCTGCGGGGTTTACGTATGCGTGCCAATTTTGCGCGCAGCACGCGCTTGCCGAGTGTCTCCGGCGCGGCTAGGCGCGCAGGCACCATTGCCCGCCGGAGAACCCGCATGACCGACAGCCTCATCACCGCCATCAACGCCGCTTGGGAAAACCGCACCGAGATCACGCCGGCGAGCAAAGACGTGGCTGAAGCGGTCGAACAGGCGCTCGCGCTGCTCGACAGCGGCAAGGCGCGCGTGGCTGAACCCGATGGCCAGGGCGGCTGGCAGGTCAACCAGTGGCTCAAGAAGGCGGTGCTGCTGTCCTTCCGGCTCAACGATAATGCGGTGATGCCGGGCGGCTGCGCCTCGGCCCCGGCGTTCGACAAGGTGCCGCTCAAGTTTGCCGGATGGGATGAGGGCGCGTTTCGCGAGGCCGGTTTCCGCGCGGTGCCGGGCGCGGTGGTGCGGCGCGGCGCCTTCATCGCCAAGGGGGCGGTGCTGATGCCGAGCTTCGTCAACATCGGCGCCTATGTGGGCGAAGGCACCATGGTTGATACCTGGGCGACGGTTGGTTCCTGCGCGCAGATCGGCAAGAATGTCCACCTCTCGGGCGGCGCGGGGATCGGCGGCGTGCTCGAACCGCTTCAGGCCGGGCCGGTGATCATCGGCGATGGCGCTTTCATCGGCGCGCGCGCCGAAGTCGCAGAAGGGGTACGCGTCGGCGAATGCGCGGTGCTGTCGATGGGCGTCTATCTCGGCGCATCGACCAAGATCGTCGACCGCGCGACGGGCAAGGTCTACATGGGCGAAGTGCCACCCTATGCGGTGGTCGTCCCCGGCTCACTCCCCGGCAAGCCGCTGCCCGATGGCACGCCGGGGCCGAGCCTCTACTGCGCGGTGATCGTCAAGACTGTCGATGCACAGACCCGTTCCAAGACCGGGATCAACGAGCTGCTGCGGGACTGATCGAGCCGCCGATCACACTCTCGATCGGGGGCTGATCGGCGACACTGCGCGCATAGGCTTCGGCGGCACGCATCACCCGCATGATGTTGCGGCTGGCAATCAGTTCGAGTTCGACCTGCGAATAGCCGCGCCGCGCCAATTCGGTGAACAGCGCGGGATAGCCGCTGACATCCTCCATCCCCACCGGGCCTGACGGCATGCCGTCATAATCGCCGCCGATGCCGATATGCTCGATCCCCGCGACCTTGCGGATGTGATCAATGTGATCGGCCACGTCGGTCAACTGGCTTTTGGGTTCGGGATTGGCAGCGAGCCATGCTTTGAAAGCCGCATCGGCCGCTGCGGGATTGCCGAGGTGTTCAACCCGCAGCCGCGCGATCTCGCCCGTGCGGCGCGCGTCCCACTGGCGCAAGGTCTCGTTGATGAAGCGCGGCAGCGCCACCACCATCACCACCCCGCCATTTTCGGGCAGGCGGGCGAGCACGCTGTCGGGCACATTGCGCGCGTGGCCGGCCACCGCCCGCGCGCCCGAATGGCTAAAGATCACCGGTGCGCGCGCTACGTCCAGCGCATCATGCATCACCTTTTCGCTGACATGGCTGAGATCCACCAGCATGCCGATGCGGTTCATCTCGCGCACCACATCCTTGCCGAAATCGGTCAGACCATTGTGCTTGGGGGCATCGGTCGCGGCATCGGCCCAGGGGGTGTTGCTGTTGTGGGTGAGCGTCATATAGCGTGCGCCCATCGCGTAGAACTGGCGCAGCACGCCAAGGTTCGAGCCGATCGAATAGCCCCCCTCCATGCCGATGAGCGAAGCGATCCGCCCTTCTGCCATCGCGCCCTCAACCTGCTCGGCGGTTTCGGCATAGCGCATGTCGGCAGGATAGCGCGCGATCAGGCGCTTGGTGACATCGATCTGCTCGATGGTCTGCTGCACGGCCGCCGCTTCGTCATTATTGTGCGGCACATAGACCGACCAGAACTGCGCCCCGACCTTGCCGGCTTTCAGCCGGGTGAGATCGGTGTGCATCGCGCCGCCCCCGGTCGCCGGATCAGCGGTGTTGAGCGTGTTGGTGAAATCGACATCATTGATCTGGTTGTTGAAGCGCGAGCGCAGCTGGCCGGGGGCATCATTGTGCCCGTCGAACACCGGGGCAGCTTCCAGCGCGGCGCGCGCGGTGGCGGCAGCCTGTTCCTCGCTGATGCGCTGCGCCCCGGCGGGGGCTGCCAGCACCAGCGCGAGAGTGAAGGCCAGGGCGGCGCGCGGGCGGATGGCTTGCATGACGATCGAAACTCCCGGTAAGGCGGCACAAACGCCGCGGAAAGGCACGAATTGCGATGAAACCGAGCGATAGCGCGCAAACCCTCATCGAACAATTGGGCCTTTCGCCCCACCCGGAAGGCGGGTGGTACCGCGAGACATGGCGCGCCCCTGCCGCAGACGAGACGCGCGCGGGCGGCACCGCGATCCTGTTCCTGCTCAAGGCGAGCGAAGCCTCGCATTGGCACCGTGTTGACGCCGATGAATTGTGGCTGTGGCAGGGCGGCGATCCGCTCGCCTTGCGGATTGCGCTGCGCGATGCCGGGCCTGCCGAGACGATCCTGCTGGGCGGCGATATCGCGGCGGGCGAGCGTTTGCAGGGTCTTGTCCCCAAGGGTGCATGGCAGGCCACCCGGCCTGCGGGCACGGGTGATGCGGGCTATTCGCTGGTGTCGTGCATCGTCGTGCCCGGCTTCGAATTTGCCGGCTTCACACTGGCCCCGGCCGGTTGGGAACCGGGGGCGGCACTGTGATGCGCGCCGCGGCCCGTCCCATCCTGCGCTGGGTGCTTGCGCTGTTCTACGCGCTGGCGGGAGTGATCCACCTCGTCCGGCCGGCGCCCTTCCTCACGATCATGCCGTCTTTCGTGCCCGCGCCCGAGGCGGTGGTGCTGCTGACCGGAGTAGCGGAAATCGCGGGTGCGCTGGGACTGATCCAGCCGTTTTCCGCGCGTTTGCGGCGCTGGGCGGGTTGGGGCCTTGCGCTCTATGCGCTATGTGTCTGGCCCGCCAATATCAATCATTTCATCATCGATATGGCCCGCGCGGACGGCGGGCTGGGGCTTGGCTATCACATCCCGCGGATGTTCGCGCAGCCTGCGATTATCGGGCTTGCGCTGTGGGTGGGGGATTGCCTGCCGCTGCGCCGCCGCGCGCCTGCGGCATGAACGCCGAGGACGCGATCCTCGCTGTCCTTGCCCGGCGCGCAGCGGGTGCAACCGCCTGCCCGAGCGAGGCAGCCCGCTATCTCGCGGGCCCGCAAGGGGATTGGCGCGCGCAGATGGATACCGTCCATAGCGCCGTGGATGCGCTCGTCCAAGCGGGCGCCATCACGCTTAGCTGGAAGGGCGTTCCCATGCAAAAGCGGCGCGGACCCAACCGGATCGCGCGCCGCTGATGCGTGGAGAACGGCACGGACGCCTTGCAGCGCCCGTCACGCTCAGCTCAGATGCTTGGAGACGGCAGCCGTCATCTTGAACATCGAGATCTGATCCTTGCCGATCACCGCGCCGAGCTTGGCATCGGGATTGATCTGGCGCTTGTCCTTGGTGTCCTGCAGGCCATTGGCCTTGATGTATTCCCACACCTTCGAGGTCACTTCGGCGCGGGTCATCGGACCCTTGCCAATCACCGCCTCGAGGTCGGCAGACAGTTGCACTGGCTTTTGCAGTGCATTGGTTTTCGTAGCCATGGTATTCTCCCTACTTGTACGAAATCTTATAGCAAATCCTCATCATCCTCCCAGTCATCCTCGGATGAGCCGGTGAAAGGTGCATAGAGCAACGCGCAGGCGGTGACATTCCCCTCCAGCGCGGCGATGAGATCGGCGCGGCTTGCTCCCGGCATCAGAATGAGCGGGAGTTCGCTTGCAAAAATCTGGAACACAAAATGCTTCTGCTCGCCCGCGGCGGGCGCGGGCAGGAGCCAGTCGGAATTGCCGCGCGCGTTCTTGCCGGTGCGCGGCGGAACTTCGCCTTCGAGCAGTTTGCCGCGTTGTCCGGCGAGCCCCCACACCAACCAGTGGCAGGCCGGTTCGGCCGCGGTGGTCGAAGTTTCCTCGACAATGACGATGAGCTCTTGCGCGCCAGCGGGCGGTGCGCTCCATTCGAGCGGCGGGGCAACCGCGTCCTCTTCCTCGGCGGTAAAGCTGGGATCGAGTTCTTCGCCCGCCCGGAAAGCCGGGCTGGTGAGTGCAAATCCGCCGCGCGCGAAAGTGGCGGCCGAACCCAACCGCGCAATCGCCAATCCGGCATGACGCGCAACGGGCGGCAAGGCGGCGGCGAGAAACGCCGGAAAATCAGGCATGATTCTGTCCGTTCATACCCACAGTGCTAGTCCCAAGCCGCGCCCGAGACGAGAGAGGAGAGGCGCTTTTGTGCCGGTTTCTGCGGAAAACTGCGCAGTTCGGCACAAAAAATGCCTTGGAGAGAAGAATTTTTCTCCTCTCTGCTGCATGATGCGCTTGCGCCCGGCATTGCTCTTGGGCATCATCAAGATATTGGAAACACGCAATTTCCAACTCCCGTCCTCCTGTATGAATCACTTTCCCCCGGAGCTGGCAAAAACATGAAGATTGCACGCCTTTCTGATCCCCGGGCGCTGGTTTCCGCGCTCGCCCTTGCTTTGGTCGCCTGCGGCGGTGGCGATGGTTCGGGTTCCGGCAGTACGCCGCCGATCGCTACACCCAGCCCCAGCCCCAGCCCCACTCCGACACCCAGCCCGACCCCGACTTCGACGGCCTGTTCGCTGCGCTCGCAGCAGGATGCCGTCAACGCCCTGCTCAACGAATGGTATCTCTTCCCCAATCTGCTGGCCAATGTGAACCCGGCGGACTTCACCACGCTGCAAAGCTTCATTGATGCGCGTGTGGCCCCGGCGCGCGCCCAGAACCGCGACCGCGGCTTCACCTTTGCGACCTCGATCGCCGAAGAAACCGCTCTCATCCAAAGCGGATCGAGCGCCGGTTTCGGCGTGCGGCTTGGCTTTGATTCCTCGGCCGGACGGCTGTTTGTGGTCGAAGGCTATGAAGGTTCGCCAGGCTTTGCGGCCGGGCTTGATCGCGGGACCGAAATCCTTGCGATCGGCACCACCTCGGCCAATCTGCAAACCGTGGCCAGCCTGTTTGCCTCGGGCGGCGCACAAGCGGTCTCGAACGCCTTGGGGCCGAATGATGCGGGCGTCACCCGCGTGCTGCAATTCCGGCCGCGCGGCGGCACCGTGACCGAGCGCAGCATCACCAAGGCCGATTTCGCGCTTGATCCGGTCTCGGATCGTTATGGCGCGCTCGTGCTCAACAATGGCGGCACGCGCGTCGGCTATCTCAACCTGCGCACCTTCATTGTCGAGGATGCCCAGCGCCAGATGCGCGAAGCCTTTGGCCAGTTCCGCAGCCAGGGCGTGACCCAGATCATCGTCGACCTGCGCTATAATGGCGGGGGTCTGACATCGAGCGCGGATATCCTTGGCGACCTGCTCAGCGCTGGGCGGGTCGGGCAATTGTGGGCCCGGGTCGTGTGGCGTCCGGAAAAGGAAGCGCAGAACCGTTCGCGCAACACCCTGGCTGAACCCAATGCCATCAATCCTACCCGCATCGCCTTCATCACCACCGGCGCTTCGGCCTCGGCCAGCGAAATCGTGATCAACTCGCTGCTTCCCTACGTGGGCAACAACATCGCGCTGATCGGCACCAACACCTTCGGCAAGCCGGTGGGTCAGGCCGCTTTCGATTTCGCGCAATGCGATCTGCGGGTGCGCCCGGTCAGCTTCCAGACGGTCGATGCCAATGGCCGCGGCGATTACTTCAATGGCCTCGCCAGCATCATGCCCAACACCTGCCGCGCCAATGATGATATCAGCGCGCCGCTGGGCGATCCGAACGAGGCTTCGATCCGCACCGCGCTCGATTTCCTTGCCGGGCGGACCTGTACCCCGATTGTCAGCAGCACGGGTGCGATGTGGGAAATGCAGCAGAGCCGCGACATGCTGATGTCACGCGCGCCGAGCGCGGCCCAGATCGAACTGCCCGGTCTGTTCTGATCCAACGGCCCGAAGGGGTGGCTTCACATCCCTTCGGGCACCGTGGCGAAGGCAGGGATATTGCCCAGTTCCACCCAGTCCTGCTTGCTTTTGGTATAGCAGTGGCAAGCCGGGTTGAGCCCGGTGGTGTCATCCAGCGTGCCCGCTTTGATGAAGAGCATGCCCGGCGGGCTTTCGATCCGCGAGAACACCGGCGAGCCGCAGGTGTTGCAGAGCTGGCGCTGCACCGTCGCGCCGCTATCGCCCTTGTCGAGATAGGTCGTCAGCGCGCCGGTCACTTCCACCGCGCCTTCGGGCACACCAATGATGATCGACAGCGCGCTGCCCGCCTGCCGCTAGCAATTCTTGCAGTGGCAGGTGACGCATAACAGCGGCTCGGCGTGGAAGGCGTTGCGGATCTTGCCGCACAGGCAGCCCCCGGTGTGACTCATGATCTTTCCCCCCTTCCCTTCGCGCGTCTCAGGGTGCGGCGTCGCCGGTGAAGCCCTGCTTGTCGGTATAGCCGCACCCGTTGAGGTTATCTTCGCCCAGCTTGACCGTGGCGGTGAAGGGATAGCTGCGATCGCTCATCCCGTCGCTGCATGCGCCCGGGGTGACGGTGATGGCGACATCGGCCCCCGCCAGCTTGCCGGAAAAGCCCAGCCCGCTGTTGCCGGCAAAGCGGCTGACCTCGAACACGCTGCCATCAGGATTATCCGGGGTGGTGTAGGTGGCGACGCTTTTGTCGATCGTCATGCCCCAGAAGGGTTCGGTGCCCGACAGGGTGATGATCTCATCGGCAGCAATGCCATCGAACGGCTTGGTCTGTTCGGTCGTCGCGCCGTCATCGGCCTGGGGCGCGCAGGCGGCCAGCAAGGCCGTGCACGCAAGCGCTGCGGTAAGAGCATGGATGGGCCGCGCTGGCAGTGGCATGGTAATGTCTCCCCTTCAGTCAGGGCGCCAATCTAGCGCCCCGCCAAGCCCTGTCACCCCCTTACAAGCGACGCTGGAACCACTCGCCATGGCAGCGGTTTCAAGCCCCATGCACTGCGAACCGACCCGCGCCGCCGGTCTTGCCCGGCTTGCCGAATTCCTGCCTCGTGCCGGCCGCTTCTACAGCGAGCATCGCAACAGCGATGAAGGGGGCGGGGATACGCCGCGGCGCCATGTCTCGCACTTATCGCCGTGGCTCCATGCCGGGCTGCTCGGCGAAGCCGAGGTGGTGGATGCGGTGCTCGGCCAGCATTCGCCGCGTGCTGCCGAAAAGTTCATCGCCGAGGTGTTCTGGCGGGTCTATTTCAAGGGCTATCTCGAACAGCGGCCTTCGATCTGGGCGAGCTATCGCGCCGGGCGTGACCGCGCGCTGGCCGCGCTCGAAGCCAATGCCGGGCTGCGTACCGCCTATGCGCAGGCGACCGAGGGACGCACCGGGATCGCGGCCTTCGATCACTGGGCGCACGAGTTGGTCGAAACCGGCTATCTGCACAACCATGCGCGGATGTGGTTTGCCAGCATCTGGATCTTCACCTTGCGGCTTGATTGGCACCTCGGCGCTGATTTCTTCCTGAAGCATCTGATCGATGGGGATGCCGCCTCGAACACCTTGTCGTGGCGCTGGGTCGGCGGGCTGCACACCAAGGGCAAGCACTACCTTGCACGGGCCGACAATATTGCGCGCTACACCGCGCAGCACCCGCAAGGGCCGCTGGCCGCGCCGGGCTTGGCCGACGATGCCGCACCGCTCGAAGAGCCGGCCGATCATCAGCGGGTAGCGCTCGATTTGCCGGGGCCGATCAGTGCTGCCGATCTGAGCGAGCCTTTCGCCCTGCTGCTGCATGACGAGGCGGCCCATGCCGCGCCGCTCGACCTGCCGGGCGTGCCCGCGCTGGTGATCGGGGCGACGCGATCGGGCGCGCGCTCGCCAGGCGGAGCTGCACCGCGCGCGCAGGCCTTTGCCCATGGCGCGGTGGCAAGCGGGGTTGCCGAGGCAAGCACCCGATACGGCTGCGCCGCGGCGACCTGGCCCTCGGGCATGCATCTTGCGGATATGCTGGCGTGCCAGAACATCGCGCGGATCGCGGTACCCTATCTTCCGCAAGGCTGGACGCGCGACCAGTTGTGGCCGGAACTTGCCGCCTTCGCCGCGCAGGGCCGGATCGTCACCATCCTGCCCGCGCTGTCGCGGGCGACCTGGCCGCATGCCCGCGCCGGATTTTTCGGCGTGAGCAAGCAGATCGAGACCGTGCTCGGCGCTTGCGGGATCACCGGCAGCGTGCTCGCCGCCGGCTAGCCCGCCCGCGCGATCAGATCACCTTGTCAGGCGAGGGATCGTGGCGGTGGCGCTCGGCCTTGCCGAACACCCGTTCCAGCCGTTCCGCCATGGTGCCCGCTGCAATCCGCGCCGCGGCATCGACATCGGCCGCCTTGCTGGTCACGCTGATCGGCCTGCCGCCACGCGGCCGGGCCTCGATCATGCAATGCTTGTCATCCGCACCGTGCTTGCGCCCGTTGACATCGGTGACGTGGACTTCGACCCGGGTCAGCCGGTCTTCGAACCGCGCAAGGCGGTGACGCACCTGATTTTCGATGCGGGCAGCGACCTCCTCGGTTCCCATCACCGAAGAATCGGTGTTGAACTGGAATTGCAGCATGCTCATGGGCGTGTCTCCTCTCTTATGATTTTCTGTTGCCCAAGAGGAATATGGGCAGCCCGCCCTCCGGTTTCCAGCGAAATCGGATGAGCCGGATGGCACGCAGGCTGAAGCTAGACGGCAGCCTCGGCAGCGCGGCGTTCGGCGCGTTCGCGATCCGCCTTGACGCGCCCTTCGGCAGCGTTGCGCGCCAGTTCGGCCAGCCCGCGCCAGCTCTTTTCCGAGCGCAATTCGCGCTGGCGGACATTATCGAGCGTCGCGGCATGCGCGAGCGCCTGCGCTTCGTCGGCCCGCTCGCTGCAAAATTCATAGGTGTGAAGCATGATGCGCGGGCCTTTGGATGGGAGAGAGAGGAAAATCCGGGTGAGGCAGTATTCTCGTCACAACAGGCGGGAAGCGCACGGCCCGAGGCGCACGCGCTTCCCATCCCGATGCGGAATTACCCTGCCGAAGACAGGTTGATCGCGCTTTCCTTGCCATTACGACCCTTTTCGAGATCGTAATTGAGGCGCTGATCCTTATCGAGCGAGTGCATGCCCGCTGCCTGCACGGCAGTGATGTGCACGAAGCTATCGGGCGAGCCATCATCCGGCTGGATGAAGCCATAGCCCTTGTCGGAATTGAAGAATTTGACGGTGCCAGTCTTGGCCATGATGCGTTCCTTTCAAGAACGAGTGGGTTGCCCACCAACGACATGCGGGTGGGACGTGCGTCGTATCGTCCGATGAAAGGAAGTCGTCGTCTGGTTAACGCCGGGGCCGGGTGGCACGGAAGCCAAGGGGCAAGCGGCGAGGCGCAAATTTCGAAGTCCGTCGCAAATTTCGACGTCAGCGGCACAGTATGTAGCACAGCTTTGCCCGATGACCTAATCGTGCCCGCAAGGCCCGGTTTGCGGGGCGGTGGGGGAGCGGGTGCCGAACGCCCGTCTTGCCCCTTCGGCGCGGTTCGGACGCGGCGGTTGCGCGCGAGTCGTCCAAAGCGCTGATGCCGCGCGCGTTCAGCCAAGCCGCCTCCAGGCTTTCTGTTGGAGACAATTGAGACACTGTCTTGGACAGAAAAACCTGCCTTCCGACAGGATCGGTGGGCGCGCCGGACGCGGTGCGGGGCGAGCGAGGGGTGTGGGCGCGGGTCATCGTGGGAGGATGATGCAGGGTGGGGGTGTAGGAAAGGGGGGTTAAGGCTCAAGCTCGAGAGGGTATTCGTCGTAGGTTTTGCCGTGCAATTCCCGCCCCGTCGCCTTCTTGTTGCGACCGCCCCACTGCTTGAAAAAGAATGCAACGTCATCGCGACGGCAGATTTCAAAAAGGCGTTCGACCCATGCCGCTTCCATAAATCGGGCACGAGGCCCGGATTCTCCCCCAACAATCGCCCAATGAATGCCGCGCAAGTCGACCTCGTTAATCGGACCGATCAAGGGTTCGAAGGAAACGAAAAGCGTAGACTGCTTGATTGCCCGCAAGTGGGCAATCCGTTCGACAACTTCGTCACTCTCAACTGATGTTCCGACCCATATGTGGGTTTGCGGCTGGATCAGGCCAAGCGCGAAAAGATCGGCCATGCGATCCGGTCGTTTGGTCAAAACTTGAAAATGGTGCTGCGGACAGGCCAGCATCACATCCCAGACGCGTTTGATGAATGCATCCGGCACATCGGCATGGAACAGGTCCGACATGGAATTGACGAAAATGCGCTTCGGCTTCCGCCATTCAAGCGGCGCGGAAAGGCTGCCCTCGTCTAAGTTCACCTTGCCGGTCCAAACGTATCGACCGCCGCTTTTGCGGGTAGTGCCTAGATATTTGGGATGGCTCATGGCTTCGAGACGCGCTGCCATCCGCATGGCGTAACAATTGGTGCATCCGGCAGACGCGACACTGCACCCCGCAACCGGGTTCCAGGTGACGTCCGTCCATTCGATGTCTGATTGGCTGCCCATTACTTGAGAACCGCCTTGGCAAGCTTGGCTGCCAACTCCGCTTTCGGTTCGGGGTTCGCCCAAGCAAACATAAGAGAAAAATAATGAACCCCGTTCTTACCGAGAGGCAAGGTTTTGTCCAATACACGCCCACCGAACGCACTCGCGAGCCTCTCTTTCGCGAACATCTCAAAGGCGTGGATATCCATGGCCCGCTTGGTCTTGAAACGCTCAGCTTCGAAGAGGTCGTTTGCCACAGGCTCAACCTTTACAGCACCGTCGCGCCACGCCGTTGTACCCAACGCTGCGTCAACCCTAGGTCCACCATCCGGGTTTATCTCGCCGTCGCCAGACACTTGACGGTACATGGCGAAAACGGGAACCAGATACCACAGATCGATCGCGCGAGTTTGAGCCAGAATCTCCAGGGTCTCGAATCTAATCTGCAAGCCGAAGGGATCGAGGAAAACCACAGCTCGGGTTTCTCTCCAATCGTAGGACGCAGCCATCTGTCGAAGCATGTCGTTCGCATCAAGGTTCGTCGTCGTGATGCGGTCTTTTAGGTGTGCAAACCGGCCGTCAATTGCCTCCATTAATGACTGTACGTTCTTGCGATCTAGATCGTTGAAAAGGTATCGATGAAATGGCGGATTGATGGATAGGGCCCTAAGGGCTGACCCAATCACGATCTGATCGCTATCAAGAACGGGTCTGCCGAATCCTTCCAGCGCCTGCTGTGCATCCTCTGCCTCTGCCTTCGTGGCGGACTTCGGAATAGATGCACCAGAGCCAGCACATGCATCGACATAAAGCAGCTTGAACTTGTCGTTCAGAGCTGTGGCATAGGGTTTCAAGTATCGCTCAACCGTCTGAAGCTTCTGCTTCGTGTACTCGTCTCCAAATGACTGCGCGACCATAGCCCACCCCCTTCGAGCAGAGGGACAACGATACTGAAAAATGCAATAAATTCAATTCTTTTTGGATCAAGCGCGCCTGCCCCTCCACCACCCTGCGGGTGGTTCCTCCTTCGTCCAGCTCAAGACAGGCCTCCCTTGGGGAGGATTGACCATAGCCCCCTTTCCCAAGGGGGCAGCGAAGCTGACGCGCAGCGTCAACGGGTTAGGGATGGGGGTTCGGCCTCCAATCCCTTGCTCTCCCCACTCGGCGTGGAGAGCCCACCCCCTCCCCCTCCCAGCGGGGAGGGGAGAAAAAGGGCGCGACCCGGCGCTGCCGCTTGGCCTTTTGGCGGCTTGGCGCGAAACTGTCCAAAGCACAGCGCACGCAGCAGGGCACGTCCCCCTCTGCGTCTCCCTTGTTTCTCTGCGTCTCTGCGTGAACCCGCCCCGGCGCGGGTAAGCGCCAGCGCCTCGCATCAGCCGCGCCTGCCCGGACGCGTGGAGCCCCCACCCCTACCCCTCCCCGCGGGGAGGGGAGATCAGGGGCTCTGCACATACGGCTGTGAGCCCACATCCCCGCCCCTTCCCCTCGGGGAAGGGACAAGCAGGCCTTACGGCGTGTAACCACCCCCAACCCCCTCCTTTGAAACGGAGGGGGCTAAAGGTGCGCCTCAATCGTGCTCGCGGTCGCCCGCACCGACGTAGAGCTGGTTGCCGACTTCGCGGAACTTGGCGCTCATTTCCGCCATCCCCTTCTCAGCCTCGGCCTCGCTGGCGACAAAGGTTTCGATCCCGGCGTTCTGCTTGGCGGCGAAGTCGCGCACTTCCTGCGTGATCTTCATCGAGCAGAACTTGGGCCCGCACATCGAGCAGAAATGCGCCGACTTCGCGCCTTCGGCAGGCAGCGTCTGGTCGTGGTATTGCTCGGCGGTTTCGGGATCCAATGACAGGTTGAACTGGTCGCGCCAGCGGAACTCGAAGCGGGCTTTCGACAGCGCATCGTCACGCACCTGTGCGGCCGGGTGGCCCTTGGCCAAGTCGGCGGCGTGGGCGGCGAGCTTGTAGGTCACCACGCCGACCTTCACATCGTCCCGGTCAGGCAGGCCGAGGTGCTCCTTGGGCGTGACGTAGCAGAGCATCGCGGTGCCATACCACCCGATCTGCGCCGCGCCGATGCCGCTGGTGATGTGGTCATATCCCGGCGCGATATCGGTGACGAGCGGCCCGAGGGTGTAGAACGGCGCCTCGCCGCAGGCTTCGAGCTGCTTTTCCATGTTCTGCTTGATCTTGTGCATCGGCACGTGACCGGGGCCTTCGATCATCACCTGCACGTCCTGTTCCCAGGCGCGCTTGGTGAGTTCGCCCAGCGTGTAGAGCTCGGCGAACTGGGCTTCGTCATTGGCGTCGCGGATTGAGCCGGGGCGCAACCCGTCGCCCAGCGAATAGGCGATGTCATAGGCCTTCATGATCTCGGTGATCTCGTCGAAGTGCTCGTAGAGGAAGGACTCCTTGTGGTGGGCGAGGCACCACTTCGCCATGATCGATCCGCCGCGGCTGACGATCCCGGTGACGCGCTTGGCGGTGAGCGGGATGTAGGGCAGGCGCACGCCGGCGTGGATCGTGAAGTAGTCGACGCCCTGTTCGGCCTGCTCGATCAGCGTGTCGCGGAAGATCTCCCAGGTCAGCTCCTCGGCGATGCCGCCGACCTTCTCGAGCGCCTGATAGATCGGCACGGTGCCGATCGGCACGGGCGAGTTGCGGATAATCCATTCGCGGGTGTCGTGAATGTTGCGCCCGGTCGAGAGGTCCATGATCGTGTCCGCGCCCCAGCGGGTCGCCCAGACCATCTTGTCGACTTCCTGCGCGACGTCGCTCGCCACGGCGGAATTGCCGATATTGGCGTTGATCTTGACGAGGAAGTTGCGCCCGATGGCCATCGGCTCGGACTCGGGGTGGTTGATGTTGGAGGGGATGATCGCCCGGCCGCGCGCGACTTCGGAGCGGACGAATTCGGGGGTGATGACGTCCGGGATCTCGGCGCCCCAGCTTTCGCCATCGCGGATCAGGTCTTTCGCGATTTCGCGCCCGAGGTTCTCGCGCTCGGCGACGTATTCCATCTCGGGCGTGATGATCCCGCGCCGGGCATAGTGCATTTGCGTGACGTTCATCCCCGCCTTGGCGCGCAAGGGACGCTTGACGACGTTGGGGAAGCCCGGGACGCCGCCCGAACGATCCGGGCCGAGCTGGCCGTTATCCTCGGGCTTGACCTCGCGGCCCTGATAATCCTCGACATCGCCGCGCGCCATGATCCATTCGCGGCGCAGCGGGGCGAGCCCGGCGTTGATGTCGATATGGGCGTTGGGGTCGGTGTAGGGGCCGGAGGTGTCGTAGACCCGCACGCTCGGCTCGCCGCCCTCCAGATCGATCTCGCGCATCGCGACGCGAATGCCACTGCCGGTGCGCGCGCCCACATAGACCTTGCGGCTGCCACGGATCGGGCCAGTGGTGACGCCAATCTCGACGGGGCTGTTGATGTCGGCCATATCTGCTCTCTCTCCAAAGACGGAGGACAAGCGGACCTGTGGCACGTACGACCAGCCCACTCCCTCCGCCGATGCTAATCGGTTCAGGTTCGACGGGTCGGGCAGAGCTCACCTGCCCCTCTCAGCCATGAAGCAGGCTCCCCGGGGATAGCGACGGGATTAGAAGGTTTCGCGGAGGGTGTCGAGAGGCGGTGTGGCGCTATTCGATCACGCGCCCGCGCACCATCACGAAGCCGACGTCTTCCAGCACGGTCACATCGGCAAGCGGGTTGCCGTCGACCGCGATGATATCCGCCGAATAGCCGGGCGCGAGCTTGCCGATCTGGCTCTCCATCCCCAGCACCTTCGCCGCGACGGTGGTGGCGCTGGCGAGCACGTCGCGGTCGCTCATGCCCTGCTTCTTCATCAGGCCGAGTTCCTCGCCATTGCGGCCATGCTGGTACACGCCTGCATCGGTGCCAAAGGCTACGGTGACGCCATACTGGCGCGCGCGACTGACCAGCGAGGCCATCAGCGGTTGCACGGCGCGGATCTTGTCCTCGACCACGGGGGTATAGACGCCCTTGCCGAGCCCCTCGGAAACCCCCTCCAGCGCCATCAGCGTCGGCACCAGCACGGTGCCGTTGGCCTTCATCGCCCTGGCCGCGGCTTCATCGAGATAGGTGCCATGCTCGATCGAATCGATCCCGGCCTCGGCCGCCTGCTGGATGCCGCGCGCGCCATGGGCATGGGCCATGACCTTGAGGCCGAGCGAGTGCGCGGTGTCGGCAATCGCCTTCATTTCGGCGGGGGTGAAGTGCGCTTCGAGGCCCCGGCCCTGCTGGCTGAGGACGCCGCCGGTCGCGGTGATCTTGATGACATCCGCGCCGTTCTGGCTGGCGAGCCGCACCTTGGCGGCACATTCGACCGTGCCGGTGCAGGTGAAGCCGGAATCAAGCAACTCGTTCACCTCCGAACGAAAACCGTTAACGTCGCCATGGCCGCCGATGATCGCCAGCGCCGGACCAGCGGCGACGATGCGCGGCCCCGGCACCAGCCCTTCGGCGGTGCCGCGCCGCAACGAAAAGGCGGTGTCGCGTCCGCTGCCCGCTTCGCGCACCGTGGTGAAGCCTGCCAGCGCGGTGAGGCGCGCGTTCTTGGCACCCACGACCACGCCCCATTCGTCAGGCTCGGTCGCTTCTTTCCAGAAATCGCCGCCGGGATCGCCGGTCAGGTGGGTATGGAGGTCAATCAGGCCGGGCAGCACGGTCTTGCCTTTGAGATCAATCTCACGGTCGGCATTCACGGCGCCATGGCCGGGGGTGATGGCTGCAATCTTGCCATCGGTGACAAGGATGGTGGTGGGGCCCATCGGCTCGCTTGCCGCATCGGTGATCACGCTGCCGGCGCGGATCGCCACGGTTTCCGCCCAGGCCTGCGCGCTCACCAAAGCCGCCGCCGCAGCGCCCAGCGCGCCAAAATGTCTGATCCAGTGTGTCATGAATAGTTTCCCCTCTGCCGCGTCACGATGCGCGCTTGCCCGCGCGCTGGCAAGCCTGCTTGTGCCCGCATCCGCCCTGCCCCGCGGATTTGCCTTTCGCGCCGTGGCCGGTATGGAACGGCCAGCTTAACCATCCGTGCCAACCCCCATGACAAGGGATTTTTGCAAATCATGAACCGGCCCGTTTTTGCCGCCGCCCTGCTTGCTTCCGTCTCGCTCGCCGCCTCGGCCGCGCATGCCCGCCCGATGACGCCCGAAGATGTCGCGCGCCTCCAGAGCATCGGCACCATGGCCGTTGCGCCCGATGGCAGCCGCGTTGCCTTCACCACCGCTGCCTTGCCCGATGTCACCAAGGGCGAAAAGGACGGCACCACCCGGCAAGTGCTCAAGATCGCCGCCGCGCCCGATGCGGCGCGCGCCTTCCTGCCCGAAGACATCAATCCCGGCAGCATCGCCTTCTCCCCCGATGGCACCATGGTCACCTTCCTTTGGGCCAAGCCCGATGAAAAGCGCAGCGTGTGGGGCGTGCCGGTGGATGGCGGGGCCTATCGCAAGCTGGCGGGCCTCAAAGACAGCAACGTGCGCGCCTACCGCGTCAGCCCCGATGGCAGCATGGTCTACATGCTCACCGATGCTGCGCTCGATGATCAGCGCGATACGCAGGCCAAGGCCGGGTTCGATGCCCGCGTCTATGAAGAAGAGCTGACCATGGCGCGCATGTTCGCCGCGCGCATCGGGGCCGAAATCGACCCTTCGCCGAGCCAGATCGCGGTGCCGGGCCATGTCAGCGCTTTCCGCCTGACCCCCGATGGCAAGGCCGCGATCATCGAGACCGCGCCGACCCCGCTGGTCGATGACAGCTACACCTCGAAGCGGGTCAATGTGTTCGATCTCGCCAGCGGCAAGGTGCGCGCGGTGGTGGAAACCTTGGGCAAGATCGATGATGTCGAGATTTCGCCCGATGGCAAGCAGCTCTCGCTGATTGCCGGGGTCGATCAGTACGATCCCGCCCCCACCACGCTCCATCTGGTGGATGTGGCCACGGGCACGTTTCGCGCGCTCAACGCCGAAGCGGCCGAGGCGACCGTGGATGCCGAGTGGCTGGCGGATGGCCGCCTCGCCGCGATCATCCACAAGGGTGTGCAGTCGCGGCTGCGCATCTACAACGCCGATGGCAGTGTGGCGGAAGAGCATGATCCGGGCGAGCTGATCCTGACAGCGATCGACGCCGGTGGCAGCCGGATCGTGGTGGCCGCCAATGCGCCCCAGCACCCGACAGAGCTGTTCAACTTCACCGGCGGCAGGTTCGAACGTTGGACGCGCCACAATCCGTGGCTGTCGGAAGTCACCTTCGGCAAGCAGCGCGCCTACAGCTTCACCGCGCGCGACGGTCAAAAGATTGAAGGCGTGCTGATCGAGCCGGTCGGCGGTATCCCGCGCAAGGGCGGTGTGCCCACCATCATGAATGTCCATGGCGGGCCCGAAGCGCATGAAAGCAATGGCTGGCAAACCGCCTATTCCAAGCCGGGGCAGGTCGCCGCGGCCAAGGGCTATGCCGTGTTCCTGCCCAATTACCGCGGCTCGACCGGCTACGGGGTTGCTTTCGCCAAGCAGCATCAGGGCGATTACGGCGGCAAGGAATTTGACGATATCGTCGATGCCAAGCGCGCGCTGGTGGCCGACGGGATCACCGATGCCGCGCGCACCGGGATCACTGGCGGATCCTATGGCGGCTACGCCAGCGCATGGGGCGCGACCTATTATTCGGCGGAATATGCGGCGAGCGTGATGTTCGTGGGCATTTCGAACAACCTGTCGAAATTCGGCACCACCGACATTCCGAACGAGATGTATCTCGTCCACGAGCGCAAGTGGCCGTGGGAGGAATGGGATCACCTGCTTGATCGCAGCCCGATCTTCCATGTCGACAAGGCGACCACGCCGATCCTGATCATGCATGGCGACAGCGATCCGCGGGTGCACCCGTCGCAATCGCTGGAGCTTTATCGCAATATCAAGACCCGCAAGCCTGCGGTGCCGCTGCGGCTGGTGTTCTATCCCGGCGAAGGCCACGGCAATAACCGCGCCGCCAGCCGCTATGATTACAATCTGCGGATGATGGAGTGGTTCGACACCTATCTCAAGACCGGCAACCGCAGCGCCGCGATGCCCGCACCGCGGCCGCAGCTTGCCGAAGGGGCTAAGGGCGCAAAGCCCGTCGCCAAGGGCAAGTAAGCATCGGCGCCGGTCGGTTGGCAGCCAGCCGACCGGCGCTTTCTTTCATCTTGCGTTCATGCGCTTAATGTTCTGTTCGGGAAGCACTTTTGCTCTCCGGGAGACTTGCATGCTCCGCTCCGCCCTTGCCGCGCTTGCCGTGCTCGCCGTGCTCGCACTGCCGCTTGCTACGGTCCATGCCCAGACAGCACCGCCGCAGCCGCAGGTGACCTTCCGGCTCGACACACTGACCGACCCCGCCATCAACAAAGCGATCAAGGAGGGCGTAATCGATGTGACGCAGGGGGGTGAAATCATCGTTCAGGGGACCACCGAAAAGGAAATCCGCAATTTCGTCTGGCGTAGCATGACATCGATGAGCCGATCATGCCGGTTCTCCAACATCTGCGGGCGCACGGTGCCGGTGCGCAGTGCCCCGGTGTGTCTCGGCTTTGACAATATCAATGCCGAGCTCGAATCCCAGCTGCGCCAGCGGATCGCCGAAAATCTGAGCGCCGTCGGAACTGAACTGGCGCCGTCCGGCTGCCAGGTAAACGCCGCGGTCGCCTTTCCGCGCGATGCCCATGCCTTCATGCGCTGGCTCAACAGCAACAAGCGCCAGGTTTTCGGTGCGATGTACGAACCCGAACGCCGACGCCATGTGCGTCCGCGCCGCATGGCCTATAACTGGCATTACGTCCCCGAAAAGGCGATGATGCGGGAAAATCAGCGTTCTGGTGGAGAGTTGGCTGATCTCTGGGTGCAGTCGCAAATTCTGTTCAATGCTCTTGGTAATGCCGCCACTCCGCTTTCGCGCGAGCTGCGTACGGATACCATCTCGCATAGCTTCACCGTGATCCAGGCGAGCGCGATTGACGGCATCAGCCCGACACAATTGGCGGATTATATCACCATGCATGCGCTGGTGATGTTCGAACCCGGTGTGCGCGACGGAGTGCCGCAAGGCTCGATCCTGCGCCTGTTTGACGACAAGGGCGCGAACGTGGCGGCCGCCGAAGAAATGTCGACGGTGGATCGCGTTGTCCTGAGCACGCTCTATCGCAGCGGGCGCAGCTTCTTCAACGCCGGGCTGATCCGCGCTGAGATTGCCCGCGCTGCGATGAAGCAAGAACCCTAGGGCGCGGAAACAACAAGGTTCACCCCGCGTTCAGTGTCACTCTGGCTTTCGCCGCAGCAATACCCTCTCCCCCGGAGTCCCCCGCATGATCCGCCCTGCCCTGTTGTCGCTCGCCGCACTGCTCGCGCCGCTGTCTGCGCCGAGCAGCGCTGAAACCAGCACTGCGGAGACCATCGCCGAGGAGCCCGCCGGCGAGATTGTCGTCGAAGGCCAGACCGAAAAGCAGGTGCGCGAATTCCTGTGGCGCACGATCACCCCCGTCAGCGGGCGCAAAGTCGCGCGCCGCGACGATCCGCTGTGCATCACCTTCGACAATATTGATGCCAACCTCGAAGGTCAGCTGCGGGCCCGGATCGCTGAGAACCTCACCGCCATCGGCAGCACGTTGCAAGCGCCCGGCTGCACGCCGAATGCAACCGTCGCCTTCCCGCGCAGCGCCTCGGCCTTTGTGGGGTGGCTCCGGAAGAACCAGCCGCAGGTGTTCGGCGCGCTTTATGGCGCCGAACTGCGTCGTTTCGTCCGCACCCCGCGTGTCGCCTATACGTGGCATTACCTCCCGGAAAAAGCCGATCAGCTGGAACGCCAGCGTAACAATTCGGTCGCCTTTGTCCGGGCTGACGAGGCGGCTGGCGGGCTCGCGGGGCAAATGGGCACGCCTGCGATCTCGCACAGCTTCACCGTGATCGAAGCGGCGGCGATCGAAGGGCTGACGATCAACCAGCTTGCCGATTACATAACCGTCCAGGCGCTGGTGATGCTCGAACCCGAGGTGCGTGACGAAGTCCCGCAAGGCTCGATCTTGCGCTTGTTCGACACCAAGGGGGCTAACCCCGCCGCGCCCGAAGAGATGTCGCAGGTCGATCGCGTGCTGCTTGGCGTGCTCTATCGCGAAGGACGCGGCTCGTTCTCGCCCAATGCGATCCGCGCCGAAGTCGCCCGCGAACTGGCCAAAGGCGCCCGCGAATAGGTCGCAGGTCTCAGAAAGTGTACCCCAGCCCCACGCCCAGCTGGAACTGATCGGGCCTGCCGCGCAGGCGCGTGAAAGGCGTATTCGCCCCATCGCCAAGCATCCGGGCATAGCCACCCAGCGCGAAGATATTGAACCCGCCGTTGAGCGCGTTGCCATCGAGGTCAATGGCGAGTGTCAACGCCGTTCCCAGCCGGTTGGCACCGCCGCGCGCGTTGAACACCGGCAGGCCGCTGGCCGCGCTCTGCGCCGGGGTCACGGTCTGGTAATAGCGCGCGAAATTATCATCGACGATTTCGAGCGCCGTGCTCCATTGCACCAGCGTGCCCAGGCTGAGCGGGGTGAGATAGGCGACCGTTGGCTCGATCACCTGTCCCTTGTGCGCCCCCAGCACATCCCAGCGGATCGCGGTGCCGACAGTGAGC
This sequence comes from Erythrobacter epiphyticus, assembly GCF_034653295.1. Lineage (NCBI taxonomy): Bacteria > Pseudomonadati > Pseudomonadota > Alphaproteobacteria > Sphingomonadales > Erythrobacteraceae > Erythrobacter > Erythrobacter epiphyticus. Next base: position 152,819 of record NZ_JAYEEU010000010.1, read on the forward strand.
GAGTCGTTGGGATTGAGCAGCGCGGGGAACGTCACCCCTGCCGCCACGCCAAGCTCAAGCGCGGTGTCGAGGCGGCCCGAGGCTTCGACCACCGGATCGCGGCTGTCGACTGCGCGCTCGACCCGGAACCGGAAGGTCGGCCCCAGCGAGAATTGCGGCGCCTTGCTTTGCTGCAACACGCTGGGCTGGGGCGAGAGCACATCAAAATTCACCCCCGCGCCTGACGGGCGAAACCCAACCCCGCCAAGCCGCCCGGTGAAAAGCGGCAGGGGAAAGGCAACGTAATCATCCGATCCGGCATAGCTCGGGATCAGGCCGACCCCGACCCCGACATTGATCCAGTTGTCATCAAACACCGAATCCATGCCTTCGGGCGGGCCGCCCTGACGCTTGGCAGGCGTGGCCTCCTGCACGGCCTGCGCCAGATCGAAGGCCGTGGTTGCCGCATCATCACGGGCCGCATCTTCGGCTCCGCTCGCCCAGGCAGGCGATGCCAGCATCACGGCCATGGCCGCAGTCCATTGGCGGGGGATTTTCATCGGCATCCTTCCTGCTCAACTCCTTGCTATACGGCTGACCAGCCTATTGTTTCCTGACCTGACGTGGCAAGCCAGGCACAGGCGCACCCGTCTTGCGCACAGAACGGCCAGACGTGCCCGGCAATTCTCAGCCCATCATTGCCCGCACGGCTGCGCTCCCCTACACGCCCCTCTGGCATGATTGATTCTGCAACACCCCCTGCATCCCAAGCTTCTCCCGATGAGAGCGCGGCGCGCCGCGCAGGGGCTGGTTATGATCTGGTGATTGTGGGCGGCGGCCTTGCGGGCGGGCTGCTTGCGCTGGCGCTGCATCACCATGCCCCGGCGTGCCGCTTCCTGCTGATCGAGCACGGCGCGACCTTTGGCGGCAACCACCGCTGGAGCTGGTTTGCGAGCGATCTGCCGCAAGCGGGGCAGGATTTGCTCGCGCCCTTTGCGCAGACAATCTGGGGCGAAGGCTATGACATTGCCTTCCCCGATTACGCCCGCACGCTGCCCACGTCCTATTGTTCCCTGTCGAGCAGCGATTTCCACGCCACCTTGATGGCGCAGCTACCCGCCGCAAACCTGATGCTCAACACGCGGGTCGCAGCGCTTGATGCCGCCGGGGTGACGCTGGGTGATGGCCGCCGGATTGTGGCGAGCCGGGTGGTCGATTGCCGCCATTTCCGCCCTTCGGCGAGGCTGGCCGGCGGCTGGCAGGTGTTTCTCGGCCAGCACTTCCGGTGTGACAAGCCCCACGGGCTCACCCGCCCGATCATCATGGATGCCAAGGTCGATCAGGTCGCGCCTTCCGGCAATGGCGGGGCCTATCGCTTTGTCTATGTTCTGCCGCTTTCGGCGGACGAGGTTTTCATCGAGGATACCTATTACGCCGATCAGCCCCGGCTTGATGCCGATGTGCTGCGCAGCCGGGTGGCGTCCTATGCCAAGGCACAAGGCTGGCAGGGCACGGTGGTCGGCGAGGAAACCGGGGTTTTGCCGGTGATCAGCGGCGGAGACTTCGCCGCCGCACAGGCCGAAATCGCGATCCCCGGCGTCGCCATCGCCGGCGCACGCGGCGGGTTTTCGCATCCGCTCACCAGTTACACCCTGCCCTTTGCCGTGGATAATGCGCTGGCGATCGCGCGCCTGCTGGTGCGTCAGCCCGATGTCTCGGGCAAGGCGCTTGCCGCGTTTTGCGATGCGCGCGCGCGCAAACACTGGCGGCGCATGGGCTATTACCGGATGCTCAGCCGCATGCTGTTCGAAGCTGCAGAACCCGAGGAACGGGTTGTGGTGTTCCAGCATTTCTATGCTCTGTCGGGCGGGTTGGTCGAACGGTTCTATGCCGGACAATCAACCTGGCCGGATCGCCTGCGCATCCTCTATGGCAAGCCGCCCGTAGCTATCGGGCGGGCCATGCGAGCGCTGGTTTCACGGGGAATACCTCTCAAAGTGGAGAAAACGGCATGAACGCCGATGCAAAACTCAATCTGACGCCGCGGGGCAAGGCTCCCAAGGGGATCGATCCGACTTCGGCTGAACTTTATGCGGGCAAGAGCGCCTGCGTCATCGGATCGGGCTTCGGCGGGATGGCGCTGGCGATCCGCCTGCAGTCGGCCGGTATTGCCACCACCGTGATCGAAGCGCGCGACAAGCCGGGCGGCCGCGCCTATTTCTGGGAAAAGGACGGCTTCACCTTTGATGCCGGCCCGACGGTGATCACCGATCCGCCCTGTCTCAAGGAATTGTGGGAACTGACCGGCCACGACATCGCCGAAGATGTCGAACTGATGAAGGTCATGCCGTTCTACCGGCTCAACTGGCCCGACGGCACCAATTTCGATTATTCGAACGACGAAGAACAACTCAACGCCGAGATCGCCAAGCTCAATCCGGCGGATGTGGCAGGCTATGCCCGCTTCCTCGAATATTCCGAGCGCGTCTACAAGGAAGGCTATCTCAAGCTTGGCACCAAGCCGTTCCTCGATTTCAAGTCGATGCTTAAGGCGGCGCCCGCGCTGATCAAGGAACAGGCGTGGCGTTCGGTCTACGGGATGGTGTCGAGCTATGTGCAGAACGAAAAGCTGCGCGAAGCACTCTCGTTCCACACGCTGCTGGTCGGCGGCAACCCGATGAACACCTCGTCGATCTATGCCCTGATCCACAAGCTGGAAAAGGATGGCGGCGTATGGTGGGCGCGCGGCGGCACCAACCGCCTGATCGCCGGGATGGTGCGCCATTTCGAGCGGCTCGGCGGCACGATGCGGGTCGGCGATCCGGTGGTGCAGGTGCACACCATGGGCACGCGCGCAAGCGAAGTCGAAACCCAGAGCGGTTTCCGCCAGCGTTTTGATGCCGTCGCTTCGAACGCCGATATCATGCATTCCTACAAGGATCTGCTGTCGGGCAGCGCGCGCGGCAAGAAAATGGCCAAGTCGCTCGGCCGCAAGAGCTTTTCGCCCTCGCTCTTCGTGGTGCATTTCGGGCTCGAAGGCACCTGGCCGGGCATCCCGCACCACATGATCCTGTTCGCGCAGCGCTACAAAGGCCTGCTCGATGATATCTACACCAACGGCGTGGTGCCCGAAGATTTCGCGATCTATCTCCACCACCCGACCGTGACCGATCCGGGCATGGCACCGGCGGGCAAGAGCACGTTCTACGCGCTCGTGCCGGTCAGCCACATGGGCAAGATGCCGGTCAACTGGGATGAAGTCGGCCCCAAGCTGGAGAAAATGATCCTAGATGAGCTGGGCCGCCGCCTGATCCCCGACATCCACGATCGGATCGTCACCAAGTTCAGCTATGCGCCCAAGGACTTCAAGGCTGATCTCAACGCCCACATGGGCAGCGCGTTCAGCCTTGAGCCGGTGCTGTGGCAGAGCGCGTGGCTGCGCGGCCACAACCGCGATGACGTGATCGAGAATTACTATCTCGTTGGCGCGGGCACGCACCCGGGCGCAGGTATCCCGGGCGTCGTCGGCAGCGCGAAAGCAACCGCTGGGCTGATGCTGGAGGATCTGGCGAAGGTGGGCGCATAAATCCTCCCCTTCCAGGGGAGGGGGACCACCGAAGGTGGTGGAGGGGCGAGCATGATCCGAGGTCAGAAAGACACCCTCAAATTCGCCCGCACTCTTCGCGCTGAAATGACCCCGCCGGAAGTCGCTCTCTGGCAGGCACTTAGCAAACGCCCCGGTGGACACAAGTTCCGTCGCCAACATCCCGCTGGCATCTATGTGCTTGATTTCTTCTGTACCAAAATCCGTCTGGCAATCGAGGTTGATGGCATCGCGCACAACAACCCTGCGGTTATCGCCAAGGATACGGCCCGTTCGCGGTTTCTTCTTGAACATGGCATCGCGACAACGCGCATTCGCGCGAAACTTGTGCTTGAAGATATCGTGGCTGTGATTACGCGGCTGGTCGAGATTTGTGACGAAAGACTGAAGACGATGGATCGTTCGCCCCTCCACCATGCGTTGCATGGTCCCCCTCCCCTTGAAGGGGAGGATGTTTCGTGAAACGTCTCGCCGTCTATTGCGGTTCGGCCTCTCCGGCTGATCCGCGTTATATCCAGCTGGCCTATGATGTCGGCGCGGAATTGGCTGCGCGCGGCATTGGCGTCGTCTATGGCGGGGGCAAGCTCGGGCTGATGGGCGCGGTGGCGCGCGGGGCGAAAGAAGCGGGCGGCGAGGTGATCGGGATCATTCCCGAAAGCCTCGTGCGCGCCGAAGTCGCCAACCATGATTGCGACGAACTCGTCACCGTTTCCGGGATGCACGAACGCAAGCAGCGCTTCACCGATCTGTCCGATGGCTTCGTGACCATCCCCGGCGGGGTCGGCACGATGGACGAATTGTGGGAAGCGATGAGCTGGTCGCAATTGGGTTATCATTCCAAGCCGGTGGGGCTGCTCAACGCCTTCGGGTTCTATGATGATCTGCTGGCCTTCAACGCCAAGATGGCGGCGGTTGGCTTTGTGCGGCCTGCCCACCAGAATATCCTGATCGCGGCGGATACGTGTCCCGAACTGCTCGCCAAGATGGCGGCCTATCAGCCGCACACGCCGATCTTCCGCATGAAGGCCGAGGAGCTGTAAAGAGCCTCCCATGGCGCTCGAAATTGCTCCCCGTGCCGCGCTGGTCGAACATGCGCGGCTCTCGATCAAGCGCGGATCGCAGAGCTTTTCCGCCGCTGCGCGCCTGTTCGACAAGGAAACGCGCGAGCGGGCATGGCTGCTCTACGCATGGTGCCGCCGGGCGGATGATATTGCCGATAATCAGGAGATGGGCGGCGAGTTGGGTGACCAATCCGATCTCGCGGAACGCCTTGCCCATATCCGCCGCCTGACAGCGCTGGCGTTTGCAGGCCAGCCGACCGGCGATCCGGCCTTCGATGCGCTGGGCTTGGTCGCGGCCGAGGTGGGCCTCACCCCGCAGATGGCCGAGGATGTGATCGCCGGGTTCCAGCTTGATGCCGAGGACTGGCGCCCGCGCACCGAGGCGGACATGCTGCGCTATTGCTACCACGTGGCAGGCGCGGTCGGCGTGATGATGGCGGTGGTGATGGGGGTCGATCCCAAGGATCAGGAGACGCTCGACCGGGCGAATGATCTCGGGCTGGCCTTCCAGCTTTCGAACATTGCGCGCGATGTGGTGGAAGATGATGCCGCCGGGCGCTGCTATCTGCCGGTGGAATGGCTGGTTGAACAGGATATCGAGCCGGGCCAACACACCAAGCCGCACCACCGCAAGGAATTGGCGGAAATGGTCGCGCGGCTGGTCGCGCTGGTGGAAAAGCACGAAGCCGCCGCCCGTGTCGGCGCGGCCAAGCTGCCGTTCCGCAGCCGCTGGGCAGTGCTTTCCGCCGCCCGCATCTATGGTGCGATCGGGCGCAAGGTGAGGAAGCGCGGGCCTGACGCGTGGGCAAGCCGCACCTATGTGTCGCGCTGGGAAAAGGCGTTGTACGGGCTGCGCGCCCTTGCCTCGTCGTTGGTCAACCGCGAGAAAATGCCGGAAGGCGGCATCACTTGGGGGATTGCCGATTTCCGTCCGCAGGGGTGAAGCGTCAAGGCGCGCCAAAGGTTTCCTTTGCAACCAAGCCGCGCTAATCCCGCCAGCATGAAAGCCCTTCTCGCACTCCCCGCGCTTATCGCGGCTGCCCCCCTTCCCGCGCAGGATCAAGGCATCGAGGCTACCGCCGTTGCCGAAGCAGCCGCGCCCCTCACCGACGCACAGATGGAGGCTGCCGGCGCCGTCGACGCCTTCATGGCGGCCATCGGCAGCGACGATAAGACGCTGCTCGCCCGGCACATGGACCCCCGGGGCACGATCTTCATCCACAACCGGATGGATGCCGCCAACCCCCGGGTCGACGTGGTGCCGGTCGCGCAGCATCTCGAACGCTGGGCGGCGCGAACGGGCGATTACGAGGAAGTGATGGAATACGACGTCGTCCGGGTCGAAGGCGACATGGCGCAGGTCTGGGGGCCTTACTCATTCCGCTACAATGGCGGGCTCACCCATTGCGGGATCAATTCGATCAGCCTCGTGCGCGGAGCTGACGGCTGGAAGGTCGCGAACACCAGCTTTTCCATGGTGCCGCCCGCGCAATGCGCCGAAGTCGGCGCAGACTGGGAGGCGGCCCGATGATCACCAAGCTCCTGATCGCCAATCGCGGCGAGATCGCCTGCCGGATCATGCGCACCGCGCGCAGCATGGGGATCGCCACCGTCGCGGTCTATTCCGATGCCGATGCCAAGGCGCTGCATGTGCGCCAAGCCGACGAGGCGGTGCATATCGGCCCCTCGCCCGCGGCCGAGAGCTATCTGGTGGGCGCGAAGATCATCGCGGCGGCGCAGCAGACCGGGGCCGATGCGATCCATCCGGGATATGGGTTCCTGTCGGAGAATGCCGACTTCGCGCAGTCCGTGCTGGATGCAGGCCTGATCTGGGTCGGCCCCAAGCCTCAAAGCATCCGCGCGATGGGTTTGAAGGACGCGGCCAAGCAATTGATGCGCGCCGCCGGCGTGCCGGTGACGCCGGGCTATGACGGCTCGGACCAGTCGGTCGATCGGCTGACGGCGGAGGCGGAGGCCATCGGCTACCCCGTCCTCATCAAGGCGGTCGCAGGCGGCGGCGGCAAGGGGATGCGCAAGGTCGATGCCCCCGCCGACTTCGCCGCCGCGCTCGAAAGCTGCCGCCGCGAGGCCAAGGCCAGCTTCGGCAATGACGAAGTGCTGCTCGAAAAGTGGATCACCTCACCCCGCCACATCGAGGTGCAGGTGTTCGGGGACAGCCACGGCAATGTCGTCCACCTGTTCGAGCGCGACTGTTCGTTGCAGCGCCGCCACCAGAAGGTGATCGAGGAAGCCCCCGCCCCCGGCATGGACGAAGCCACCCGCGAGGCGATCTGCGCCGCCGCCGTACGCGCGGCCAAGGCGGTCGATTATGAGGGCGCGGGCACGATCGAGTTCATCGCCGATGCCAGCGAAGGCCTGCGCGCCGATCGCATCTTCTTCATGGAGATGAACACCCGGCTTCAGGTGGAGCACCCTGTCACCGAGGAGATCACCGGGGTCGATCTGGTCGAATGGCAATTGCGGGTCGCGAGCGGCGAGCCGATCCCGCTCAAGCAGGAAGACCTCACAATCAACGGCCACGCGATCGAGGCGCGGCTCTATGCGGAGGACCCGGCGAAGGGGTTCTTGCCGAGCACGGGGCGGTTGGACGAGTTCTACATTCCGACCCTTCACGCCCGTGTCGAAACGGGTGTCGAGGAAGGAAGTGTCGTTTCCCCATTCTACGACCCGATGATTGCGAAGATCGTGGTTCACGCCGCGTCACGGGCAAGTGCGATTACGGCGCTTCAGGAAGAACTCGACGGCACCCTCGTTCATCCAGTCAAGACGAACGCTGGCTTCCTCTGGCTGTGTTTGGCTGATGCCGCTTTCCGAGCTGCGGACCTCGATACGGGCCTGATCGAAAGGCGAGGCGAAAACCTCATCCCCCCTGCAAGCCCCTCCCCGGACACCATCAATGTGGGGGCCGCAGCCGACGCGCTCTGTTGGGAAAGGGACGAGGCCACCATTCCCGATTGGAAAGCCCGAAGTCTGACCGGCTTCCGTCTCAACGCGGCCGACCGGAAAGGGGTGCATTTCGTCCTTCCTTCGGGTGAGGCCGTCACCGGCCAGATCACTCCCCGCGCGCAAGATCACGATCAGTTCGACATGATGACTCGTGTCACTGGCGACGGAATATTGGTTGTCGAAAAAGGGCAAACCTATCTGCTGCGCTCGCGGATCGACGGCACCGGCCAAGCCTCCGCCGCCGATGGTGCGATCATTGCCCCCATGCCGGGCAAGGTCATCGCGGTCGATGTCAGCGAAGGGCAGGCCGTCACCGCCGGGCAGCGGCTCATGGTGCTCGAGGCGATGAAGATGGAACACGCTCTTGCCGCCCCATTCGACGGGGTGATCGAGGGGCTCAGCGTGAGCGCGGGATCGCAGGTGCAGGTCGAGGCGGTGCTGGTGACGGTGGTGCCGCAGGGCGAATAACCCCATCCCGTTCGTGTCGAGCGAAGTCGAGACACACTGGGACAAAGGGTTCTAGACTTCGCTCGAACCGAACGGCACTTCAGGCTCACCCTCTTTTCGTCATTGCGAGGAGCGAAGCGACGCGGCAATCCAGAGTCGCTGAGCGCGTCCGCTCTGGATTGCTTCGCTGCGCTCGCAATGACGAGGGACGGATGGGCTGGGAAAGAGAACTCGAAGAACTGCGCCGCCGCGAGGCGCTGGCCGAGCAGATGGGCGGCGCGGACAAGGTGGCGCGGCAGCATGGGCGCGGGAAGATGGACGCCCGCGCGCGGCTGGCGGCGCTGTGCGACGAAGGCTCATTCCGCGAGATCGGCAAGATTGCGGGCAGCGCCAAGTATGACGCTCATGGCGATCTCGCCAGCGTCACCCCCGCCCCCTTCCTGTTCGGCAAGGCGCTGATAAATGGCCGCCCGGTGGTCGCCACGGCGGACGACTTCACCATCCGCGGCGGCGCGGCGGACGCGGGCATCGCGCGCAAGATGGTGCAGGCCGAGATGATGGCGCATCAGCTGAAGCTCCCGATCATCCGCATGATCGACGGCACCGGCGGGGGCGGCTCGGTGAAGACGCTCGAACAGATCGGCGCGACCTATATTCCCGCCGTCCCCGGCTGGGGCGATGTGGTGACCAATCTCGACACCGTGCCGGTGGTGGCGCTGGCGCTTGGCCCCACGGCGGGTCTCGGCGCGGCGCGGACTGTCGCGAGCCACTATTCGATCATGGTCAAGGGCCTCTCGCAGATCTTCGCGGCGGGGCCTGCCGTGGTCGACGGGCTGGGCGAGGCTTACAAGGACGGCGCGGCCAATCATGAAGAGGCCAAGGAGCGGCTCGGCGGATCGGAAATCCATACACGCAACGGCGTGGTCGATGACGAAGTGGCGAGCGAAGCCGAAGCCTTCGCCCGCGCCCGGCATTTCCTCAGCTTCATGCCCGAATATGTCGGTCAGCCCGCGCGCCGTTCGCTCTGCACCGATCCGGTAAGCCGCAAGGAAGAGGCGCTGCTCAGTCTCGTCCCGCGTGACCCGAAACAAGTCTATTCGATGCGCCGCTGCCTCGACATGGTGTTCGATTCCGGCACCGTCTTCGAGATTGGCCGCCACTGGGGCCGCGCCGCGATCACCGCATTGGCGCGGCTCGATGGCTGGCCGGTCTGCGTCATCGCCAGCGATCCCAGCTATCTCGGCGGATCGTGGGAGGCCAAGACATCGGAGAAGGTCGAGCGGTTCGTGCGCCTCGCCGACCAGTTCCGCCTGCCCATCGTCCACCTCGTCGACAATCCCGGCTTCATGATCGGGCGCGAGGCGGAGATGGCGGGGACGATCCGGTATGGCGTCAACGCCATGAACGCGATCTACCGCGCGACTGTGCCGCTTGCGTCGATCGTGCTGCGCCGCGCCTATGGCATCGCCGGCAGCGCGATGAGCAATGCCGACCGCTACCAATACCGCTATTGCTGGCCCTCGGGCGATTGGGGGAGCCTGCCCATCGCGGGCGGGCTGGAGGTCGCCTACAAGTCCGAGCTGGAAGCCGCCGAAGACCCCGCAGCGCTGCTCGAGGAAATCCGGGCAAGGCTGGCGAAAGTCACCTCGCCCTTCCGCAGCGCTGAAAGGTTTAACGTCGAGGACATCATCGACCCGCGCGACACGCGGCCGCTGCTGTGCGAATTTGCCTGGCTGGCGTGGCGGAGTTTGGGGGTGGATTGATCCTCCCCCTTGGGGGAGGGGGACCATGCGCAGCATGGTGGAGGGGCGAGCGGCGGTCACCCCTCCACCCCGCCGCTTCGCGTCGCGGTCCCCCTCCCCTGAAGGGGAGGATTAGCCGCCCATCCGCGCCTCGGCATCGCTCGGCCCGAACAGCTTGCCCTTCTCGCTCAGCAAGACCAGCGCAAGGCAGGCCAGACCGCTCGCCAGCAAGGCCAGCGCCAGCGGGCGCGCGGTGCCATCAAAGCTGTAGCCGATGCCGGCCCCGATCACCGCCGCCATCGTCATGCGGACAAAGCCGTGGGCACTGCTCGCCGCGCCGGCGATGTTAAAGAACGGGTTCATCGCGATCGCGCCGAAATTGCTGCCGATAAAGCCGAGCAGCGCCATGTTCACCGCCATCAGCGGCACGAACTGCCACAGGCTTTCATGCGCCTGAGAGGCGAAGAATACTTGCGCCGAGCTGACCGCGATAAAGGCGAACAGCGCAGTGTGGCTCACCCGGCGCGCACCGAAGCGCTCGACAATCCGCGAGTTTGACCAGCTCGCGATCGCCATCGAACCGGCGCACACGCCGAACACCTGCGGGAAGATATCGCCCGCGCCAAAGGTCTCGGAAATGAGCTGCTGCGAGGAATTGATGAACCCGAACAGCGCGCCGAAAACCAGCGCAGAACCGAACACATAGCCGACCACCGAGGGCAGGCTGAGCGCACGGCCCATGTTCGCGGCAATCGTCGGCACTTCGATTTTTTGGCGGTTTTCCGGGGCAAGGCTTTCGGGCAGGCGGACATAGACCCACGTCCCGATCACCACGCCCTGCACCGCCATCGCAGCAAAGATCGCGCGCCAATCGGCCACCAGCAGGATCAGCTCGCCGATTGAGGGGGCGATCGCGGGCACCATCAGGAAAATCACGAAGATCAGGCTCATCATCCGGGCCATCTTGTCGCCGCCCACCCGGTCGCGGATGATCGCAGGCGGGAGCGCGATGATCGCCGCCCCGAAAAAGCCTTGCGCGGCGCGAATGGCAATCAACCCGCTGAAACTGGAGACCAGCGCGCTCGCCAGCGACAACACGATATAGACCGCGATCGCGCTCAGGAGGATCGGCCGCCGCCCGAAGCGATCCGCCAGCGCGCCGGGCACCAGCGCGCCGATGCCCGAGGCCAGCAGATAGACCCCGATCACGAATTGCCGATCATTGCCCTCCACCGCGAGCGCGGCGGCGAGCGCATCGAGCGCGGGCAGGATCGCATCGATCCCGAAGGCTTGCAGCGCCATCAGCATCGCCATCATCGCGATCAACTCGCGTTCGCCCAAAGGCTTGCGCAAGCTATCGGCGGGCGCGGGGGAAGAGGCGTGGCTGGCCATGCCCGTCCCCTTGCCCAAAGGCTCTCCGCTTGACCAGCGTTCTTTTCGCATGTGCACAAAAGTGCTGGGCGCGGCAAAGGTTCCGCCCGCGCTTGCGGCGCGCTATGCCTGCGGCATGGCAAAGGATGCGGCGGAGGACGAGGAACAGGGCGGCGGGCCGGGCGGCCTCAGGAAGATCATCCATGTCGATATGGATGCCTTCTTCGCCAGCGTCGAACAGCGCGACAACCCCGAACTGAGAGGCAAGCCCGTGGCCGTGGGCGGCGCAGGCGGGCGCGGCGTGGTCGCCGCGGCGAGCTATGAGGCGCGCCAGTTCGGGGTGCGCAGCGCCATGCCCTCGATCACCGCCAGCCGGCTCTGCCCCGATCTCAACTTCGTGCGCCCGCGTTTCGAGGCTTACAAGGAAGCGAGCCGCCAGATCCGCGCAGTGTTTCATCACCACACCGATCTGGTCGAACCGCTGAGCCTTGATGAAGCTTTTCTCGATGTCACCGAGGACAAGCTCGGCCTTGGCTCGGCAACCCGGATCGCCGAGCTGATCCGGCAGGAAATCCGCGCCAAGACCCACCTCACCGCCAGCGCGGGGGTGAGCTACAACAAGTTTCTCGCCAAGCTGGCGAGCGATCAGAACAAGCCCGATGGCCTGTGCGTGATCCGCCCCGGCGAAGGCGCGGGCTTTGTCGCGGGCCTGCCGATCCGGCGCTTCCACGGGGTCGGGCCGCGGGCCGAGGCGAAGATGCAAAGCCTTGGCATTGCCACCGGCGCGGACCTTGCGGGCAAGGATATTGCGTTCCTGCGCGCGCATTTCGGCAGCATGGGCGATTATCTCTACCGCGCGGCGCGCGGGGTCGATCTGCGGCCGGTGCGCGCGCATCGCTTGCGCAAGTCGATCGGCGGGGAGCGCACGTTCGGCGAGGATATTGATAGCCCCGCCCTGCTGCGCGAAACCCTCGCCAACATCACCGCCATCGTGTGGGAACGGATCGTCGCCGCCGGTCGCGACGGCGCACCGGCGCGCGGGCGCACGGTGACGCTCAAGCTCAAGTTCAATGATTTCCGCATTGTCACCCGCAGCGCCTCGCACAGCGATTGGGTGGCCAGCCGCGAGGCCTTTGCCGCCACCGCGCGCAGGCTGCTCGACGGCGAATTGCCGCTGCCGCGCCCGATCCGCCTGATGGGCCTGACACTGAGCAATCTCGAAGGGGCGGACGAGGCCAAGCCGCCGCGCGAGGATGCGCAGCTATCCCTGCTGTGATGCGCGCCAGGCGCGCCACGTGGCGAGGCGGGCGATTGTGGTGCGGCCAAGATTATCGGGCAGGCTGTCGAGCGGGAAGAACTGCGCGGCGATGATCTCGCGGCCATCGGGGCGCGGGGTCTCGGCCGTGGTCGCGGCAAAGAGATGCGCGGTATGGGGCGATCCCGAGATCACCTCGGTCATCACCGTGACACAGTGCAGATCGCCAAGGCCAAGGCCGATTTCCTCGCGCACTTCGCGGCGCGCGGCGGCGCGCGGATCTTCCCGCGGGCGGATCCCGCCGCCGGGCAGTGCCCACACCGGCGGGCCGTAGGAATGCCGCAGCAACAGCACTTCGCCTGACGGATTGGCGAGGATCACGCTGACGCCCGCAAGCGGCGCCTTGCGCCAGCGGCGCCAGCGATGCCGCACGCGGTGTGCGAGCGGCAGCGCCGCGCGGTGGAGCGAGGCGGGCAGCCATCGCACCGCAGCGCGCGCCCTTGCCGCCTCAGGCCAGCGTCGCGGTGAGAAACCACACGCGCTGCTCGGCCATGTCCGTCCAGCCGTCGATCAGGCCTTCGGTGGCATTGTCGCCCACATCGCTGGCAAGCGCCTTGATCGCCTTGAGCCGGGCAACGAGCGCCGCGTTATCATCACGCAGTTCGGCGACCATCTCGTCGGCCGAGAGATCGGCGCGCGGCTGATCCTTGATCGCGGCATGCTGCGCAATCGCCGCGACCGAGGTGAGCGTCTCACCCGCGAGCTTGCGGACCCGCTCGGCGATCAGATCGATCTGATCGCGCACTTCGAGCGCCTGTTCATCAAACAGCAAATGCAGATCGCGAAAGCGCGGGCCTTTTACATGCCAGTGAAAATTCTTGGCCTTCACAAACAGCGTGAAGTGATCTGCCAGCAGGCCGTTGAGTTCAGCGATCAGGGCGGTTTTCGAATTGGTGACGGTTGTCATCGTCATTCTCCTTCCTGTTTTGTCTTCAAGTTACTGAACCGGATTTATCAGAAAAGCCGGATCAAAGCTCATGTATTTATATGGTTACGGGCATGGGAAATTGCGATCAAAACACGCCGAGGCGGGCCTCAAGCCCGATGAAAACCGCACACAGGGCAAGCAAGAGGGCGATGATCCGGCGCCATGCTGTCAGGGGATAGCGCGCCAGGCCTTGCCCCCAGCGCGACCATGCCAGCAGCAGCACGATGGCACCGCCCAGCCCCCCGCCAAACCCCAGCGCGGCAGCGGACCCCGGAGCCAGCAAGGCCAAAGCCAGCACGCCAAGCCGCGCAGCGTCGCCGGATTGGCGGGTCAGCAGCACCAGCGCCATCGCCCCGAGCGAACGGGTCGGCTCGGTAGGCTGCCGCACCCGCACCGGCCTTGCGAGATCAAGCGCGGCAAGGCCGATCACCAGCGCGATCAGGGCGCGCACCGCGCCAGCAGGCAGCAGCGGCGCGATGATCATGCCAAGCCACGCCATGACAGCGGCGCTGACCCCGGCGCACCCGCAGCCCGTGATCAGCAGCAGGGGCGCGCGCCCCAGCCTGTCGCGCAGCCCGGCGATCACCATGCTGTCGCGCCCGCCGAGCGCGAGCGCACATACCACCAGCAGGCTCGCCACAAACAGATCCATCGCACCCGCAGCTTTAGCAGGTGGCGAAGCGGCGCAAAGAGGGTTAGGCCGAGCCCAAACAGCAAGAGAGAGGACCCCAATTATGAAACTCACCCCTGGCATGGCCGCCGTCGTCACCGGCGGCGCTTCGGGCCTTGGCAAGGCGAGCGCCACGGCGCTGGCCGAAGCCGGCCTCAGGGTGGCGATCTTTGACATCAACGACGAAGTGGGCGCAGCCCACGCTGCGGCCATCGGCGGCACATTCCACCATGTCGACATCATGGATGAAGCCAGCGTCGAGGCCGGCTTTGCCGCCGCGCGCGCCGCCCACGGGCAGGAGCGCGTGACCCTGCACTGCGCCATGGCATCACGGCGCGGCAAAACGCTCGGCTGGGACAAGGAAAGCGGCCAGTACAAGCGCCTTTCGACGGAGGACTATGCCTTCGGCGCTGAAGGCATTCTGGTGGCCAGTTACCGCGTCGCCTCGATCTCGGCACTCGGCATGGCGAATGCCGAGCCTCTCAACGACGATGGCGAACGCGGCTGCATCATCCTCACCGCCAGTGTCGCCGCGCAGGATGGCCAGATCGGGCAGGTGATCTACGGCAGTTGCAAGGCCGGGGTGAACGGGCTGGTCCTGCCGATGGCGCGCGATCTGATGGACGTCGGGATTCGCGTCAATTCGGTGATGCCGGGGATCTTCGCCACACCGCTGATGCTCGGGATGAAGGATCGCAATCCGCCGATGTGGGCCCAGCTCAACGCCTCGGTGCCCTTCCCCAAGCGGCTGGGCGAACCGGAAGAATTCGCTTCGCTGATCCTCGAGATTGCGCGCAACAGCTATATCAACGGGCACCAGTTCCGGCTGGATGGCGCGATCCGGATGCCGCCGCGTTAGCTATTATGCTCGCGCGGACGGCGGGCTGGAGCCCGCCCGCGCTGCGGGCGCGCGGTCGCGCTGGCGCGCCAGAGGCGCGTTAGCTATGATCCTCGCGCGGACGGCGGGCTGGAGCCCGCCCGCGCTGCGGGCGCGCGGACGGCGGGCCAGCTTGCATGTGATGCAAGTTTGCAACGCAACAAAGCTAATGCGACAGGCGAGCGACACAAAATAATTGTGCGGGTGCGAGCACGCGCGCATTATTTTCTCCGTCGGTGCGAACAGCCCGCCGGATCTGATTCGGCATAACAACACGGCAGCGCACACAGCACGCAGGCGGAACGATCCTGACCCTCTCTATGGAGCGTTCCTTATGAAGATCCATTTCGCATCCGCCGTTTCGGCTGCCGCGCTTGCTATGGCCGGTGCCGCCCCCGCCTTTGCCAGCGAGCAGGCTGTCCTTGCCGCTGCGACCGCGCTGCCGGTCACCGCTGCTGACACCACCAGCGAGACGACCGGCGTCGTCATCGCCGCTGCTACCGAAGCCACGCCGATCACGCTCGCTGCTGGCACCAACAGCACGCTGATCAACGCCGCCGCGACCTCGGCAACCCTGCCGTTCGACAGCGCGGCGGTCGCCGCTGCCGTGCAAGCCGCCACCGCCCCGGCCGAGCGTTCGGAAAAGTTCACCGTGGTGCTCAACCAGGACAGCTTCTTCGGCTTCTACCCGACCTTCAACGCGCTGATCCCGGTTGGGGAAAAGGTCGATCTCAGCGTGTACGGCATCCTGTGGACCACGCCGGATTTCGGCACCGGCGCGCCGAGCGGCAGCGACCTGTGGACCGAATTCGGCATCGGCGCGGCGATCTATGCCGCTGACAATCTCGTCATCAAGCCGCAGATCGGCATCCTCAACGGTGCGCTGCTTTCGGGCGGTGCGGCGGGCGGCACCGGCGGCAATGTCTTCGATGGCGTGGTGCCCAATGTCACCATCAACTATGCCGATGATTCCTTCGAAGCCGAATATTACGGCGGCTATTACGCGGCGGTGCGCAACCGCAACGACAGCGGCCTCGACTTCCTCCACACTTGGATCAACGCTGGCTACAAGTTCACCAGCAACTTCTCGGCAGGGGGCCACTTCGAAATCCTCAGCCTGACCCGCAATTCCAACCCGGGCGGCAGCGCCAGCAACGTCTACCAATGGGTTGGCCCCTATGCCCAGTTTGCGCTCAGCAACGGCTTTTTCACCCGCTTCACCGCGGGCTGGGAAATGGGCGGCGGTGCGGCCGGCAATAATGGCGATTTCTACAAGGTTGCTGTCGGCTTCACCTTCTGAGGCACAGCTGATCTGACAATCGAGAGCGCTCGGAGGGGAAACCTTCCGGGCGCTTTCCCTATGCGCTGGCGACGACGCGCAGCCGATGATCGTTCATCATGAGAGCTGGAGCGGGTAAGGGGAATCGAACCCCTCTAGCCAGCTTGGGAAGCTGGTGCATTACCACTATGCTATACCCGCTTGCCGCCTGCGCGGAATCAACGTGCGCGCGCTTTCTAACATCCCACCGCGCTCGTCAATACTCGCGTGATAGCATGAGACCCGGGTGCGGTAGGGTTCGTGATGCGCGAATGTAAAGTCCGATCGTGCTGTTCTCATCGTTTTGGACTGCCAATGCGCCGCCCGTTAGGCTGAATGACATGTCTGGAAATCGGCATGGGATTGGATGGCACTGCAAACGCCTCTGTAAAAACAGAGAAATAGGAACGTTACATCGCTGATATAGAGTGATAATTCGTCATAAAGCTGACAACTTCCCAAGCAGGTACGTCTTGCACGCGCGCTAACCGCGATACACTGTTATCTGGCAGGAAAGTCTCTCCGACCATACGGAGCCTCTGTTGCTGGGTCCATCGCTCGCGGCGCTTAAACCTTCCGAGAACCTCCGCATGCATGTAGTTCCTAGGACTGCTTTCGGTCACTTGCCTCACCCTTACGTAAGCACAAGGTCCTGTGGCTTGATTTTTTTGGTCGTTCTTCAGTGCGCTAGAGGCTCAGCGGTCTGGCGCAAGTTTTCAATTCTACCACCACATCATCGAGCACTGCTGCATCGCTTGGAGTAGCCTCTTGAACCGGCCGTCGAATATCATGTCCGTGGGCATGTGCAGCGGACCTTTGGGTTGCGATCAGTAAGTATTCGTTTTTACCCTCAAATCGAGACAAGGCGCACAATTTTCGCTCCCAAGCCGCAAGTTGCGCCAAATACTCTGACAACGCACACCGCACTCGAAAAGTAAATTGAGGCACATCAACTATTTATATTCGATCAATCCCGATTTACGCCCCCTTATCGTCGCTGAAAAACACTGAAAAACCCCTGACATTTCAGCAAATTTCCCCACCAGCACTAATCCTCCATAAGCCGCCGCAAATCGCCATGGTTGGCCAGAGTGTAGTTTTCGCCAATAAATGCGAAAAAACTGCAACAGATAGACCGAAAGTATCGTCGCAATCCCCACACCCGCCATGATTGGACCGAAGACAGCAGCCCCTGCTACCAAAAGAAACAGGATCGCTGGTAAGATGAAGCCCCAAAAAAAGATGCTCAATAGCGCACGGCGCCAACTGGGAAATGCCTGCATGCCATGGCGCCAGACATGCATGGCATAAGCATAGCCTGAGCGCCTTGCCCTTTTCCACCAATTGGAAAAATGAAGTATATTCGCATCGTGCAGCGTCATTGCGGCATCGATCCGCCGCACTTGCCAGCCTGTCCTGCCGAGCCGAAGGCATAGATCCGGTTCCTCCCCGGCAATCAGATCATCGCTATAGCCGTCAGCTTCGCGCAACGCGGTGACCCGAACAAGAGCATCACCGCCACAAGCCGAAACGATTCCGATGGGTACATTCCATTCATCGTCGCATAGTCGATTGTAAATGCTCTTTTCGGGGAATCGCTCGCGTCGTCGTCCGAACACGATTGCCAGGCGATCATCGGCCGTGATCGCGCGCAAAGCCTTGCTGAACCACTCAGCTTCGACTTCGCAATCCCCGTCAATGAATTGAATGAAATTTGTTCCGGGATCATGTTCCAGCAACCGTCGCCAGCCAGCGTTTCGCGCTCTGGCTGCTGTGAAGCCTCTTTGATCGTCAAGCTCGACGACAATGCCCCCGGTCGATCGCGCAAAATCAACGCTGCCGTCACTGGATCCGGAATCCACATAGACCACCTGGAATCCCACAGGTATCGACCGCAAGCACCGCTTGAGACGATCCCCCTCGTTACGGCCGATCACGACGATACCGATCTTGTCGCTAGTCATGCGCTCGCCCCTCTGCCCTTCACTGGAAGCATATTGGTCCAGTCGTCGCGCTTTCTGCACGAGCTTAGTCGCGGTCCGTCCTTATCCAACCGACTCGCTTCCGTGCGAAAAACGACCATAGATCGGCAACTTCCACAGCAAGGTGATCGGCAAAGTCGCCAGCGCTTTCGGCATCAACCAGATACGTCCTTCGAGCGCCCAATTCACAAGGACGCCCATCAGCGCTGCCAGCAGACATGAGGCGAGAAACGCAAATGGGTATCCGCCACGACCACTACTCTTGTCGAAGGAACAAGGATCGCACCAAGACGCATTAGAGCTTGCGCGATGATCTTCGCCTCATCATGAGCCGGGATAAGAATACAGGTGCTGGGCACATGACCCTCTAGATGGATTGTTCTCGTTCTTCTGATGCAGAGCCAAACTTCTACGGAAAAAACAAGCAATGGCAGAGCAGCTGTCATCGCGAGCAGCCACAAAAGAGGAATTACAGCTTCATTCATGAGTTTCAGCTGCCTTGTGGAAAAGCTCGTTCAATCGCTCTCCATTGACCAATGAGTCGTGCAGCGCTGAGACCCGCCCACGACCGACCTCACCCATAGCATCGAGGTTCTCGGGTGACGCACTGAGCGCTGCACGGATCGCTTCCGCAAGCTCGCTCACAGATCCAGCAGAAACCAACCAACCGCAATCCTTGTTTACAAGTTCAGGCGTGCCCGCAATCGCTGATACAATAACGGGCCTTGAAAGCGCTAGCGCTTCCATGATCACCACAGGCAGCCCCTCGGCAAAGCTTGGAAGGACCATGGCACGCGCATTGAGGAGATGCTCAATTATCTCGTCGGACGACGCCATCCCCACGAGATGGACGTGATTGCTCAGATCGAGCTTTGTCAGAAGTTCTTCCACCTCGGCGCGCATTTCGCCATCGCCGACGATTGTGAGAGTACAGGGCTCACCAGCCTGCTTGAGAATTGCGATCGCCTCCAGAAGTAGCGGTATGCCTTTTTGGGCGCTTAGTCGCGCAACCGTGCACATGTGCGGCGCCCCCGTTACCTTTGCTGCCTGCGGGGATCGCAGAAAACTGTCATCCACTCCACAGCGCACCACTTTGATTTTCGGCCAGTCAGAATAGGCACTCCAGCGCATCAATTGGCTTCGCCCGAAACTGCTTATTGTCACACAAAATGCACAGTCGGCGACCTTGCCCTTGAGATCCAGTTGGATAGGCGCATCGAACTCATCGGGACCATGAACCGTGAAACTGTAGGGAATGCCAGACAAGATACTGGCAATCCGGGCGACCATCGCCGAATTGGTGCCGAAATGGGCATGCAAATGATCAATTGAATGCGACCTAATTCGAAGCGCCAATGCGGCTCCTTCAACATAGTATGCCGCACGCCTGATCAGAGTCTTCAAACGCCTGTCGTTGCCGGCGAAGGCAACCGCAAGAGCCTTTAGGCTGCGGAGGGGGTGCGTTGCCAAAACCCAGACCGCCTCAATTACAAGACGCACGCCCCCTATCGCGAGTAGCGCTTCTGTTCGCCGCTGCTCGGCACGATCTCTCGGATCAGGAATGTCGGAAGCGCCGACAGGACGGATCGAAAAGCGCACAACTTCGGTGCCGGTTGATTCAACGGCGTGAATTTCTCGGCGAATAAAGCTGTGACTTGGCGTCGGATATCGATTTACCAAATAACCTACACGCACTTTCCACCCCGCAACTCTCTTAACAAGTGCCTAATATTTTTATCTCCCAATGCAACCCTTGGGATTATCGTAGACGTTGCTTTGCAGAGCAAGGCGATGCCGCTGACCTGAACCCCTTATTTTTCTCCGCGAGCGATTAGAGTCTGGCCTGGAGTAAGGACAGGCGATGAAACTTCAGAGGTTTTCAAGAGAGCAGATCGTTGAGATGCTGAAGGAAGCGGACGCCTTAACATAGCTGTAGCCGAAGCTGTCATCTGGACTTTGTGAACCCGCTGGACGGCCCGGAATGATCATGTCTGGTGCCCTGCTGATCTTTTCACCTTCAAGTTTCTCCGGCTTGTCCGCTGTGAATATGCCAGTGCGCTGCCTGAAACCAACAGAATGCCAGGCAGCTCAAGTAGGGCGTTCCAATTCATTCCAAAAAAATCGCTTGAGATAAGAGCGTCGACTTTGTGGAATGAGGCTGCGCGGATCAAGACAAAGCAGATCACAAAAATCAACCCGGTGGCTGCGACCTTTATCTCGGAACAAAACCTTCGGACTCCGGCTAGGATGATCAGAATTGTTACAGCTCCCAGCGCAGTGATGATGAAAATAAAAGCTTCCTGGTAGGCGCGGCGGTCTCGGTACCAGCCATCTTCTTTCGCCATGGCTCGCGCCAGCTCCGTCAGGAGCGTTTGCAGATCAAGCTGCTTGTTAAGCCCCAAACCAAACAGGGCTATGGCCAGAATGAGCCAAAACAGGCTTTCACTTTGCCATTGTTGACCGGCGAGTTGAGCGGCCCGCACTGATCTCACGGAGAGGCTTGCGGCCAAGAAGTAAGCAGCGACAGTGATCCAACCCCAGAATGTAGGATCGCCAATGCCCGGGCTCCAATCAATTTCCATCAATCACCTTTGACGGCCCGTCCCGCCTCGTTCCCCCCCACAAACAACGCCGCCGGCGCTGCGAAATAGCCGCCGATTGATTGATGCACGTTGAACGGCACTGACTTGGCATGCTGAACCAGGCCTGAGACTGCCTTGGCCAAGATCAACCGCGCTCGCAGCGCAGGGGTGCACTTTGGCGGGATCCAAGCCGACGAAGGGTATGGCATGCCTGCCCCGTTCGGGTAGGCACTCACCGAGCGCGGCCTGATTGGAGCGGCAGGCATCCCATACCAGCCGGAGTTCTGCTCGTCGACTGTTGCCAGGGTCTTCCCGGCTTCTCGCCGCGGCGGACTACGCAAGACCCACCGGCCCTAGGCCAGCGTGAGAAATACCCGAGAGCGCCAAGTGGCAGACCGTGCGTTGGCGCCGCACGCCTGCAAGCCCCATGGCGCGCAACAGCTGCTCCACAGTGCATCTGGCGAAGGCAACGGCGATGCGCAGCAGCTGATGTCAGACCTGGCGCGCGCCTTAATCGGAGCGATGCTCGCTCACGGACTTCAGGCGAAAACTTGTCCCAAGTCTTGCCCCTCATGAAAGCCCCTCCTCACAAATAACGGCCTCCGGGAAAGCCGGGGCGGCGCCTCGGAGTTATTAACAATTTGTTGACTTAAACTAACATCGTGTTAACTTTGCCTAACTTTCGAATCAAATGCGGATCATAAGACACCGAGCTGAAATTGCTCGAAAGTCATTGAAACATAAGGTTCCGTGGACGTCGATTGGCATAGGGGCATAGGCTTGGGGGGTATTAGCAATGAGTGATGTTTTGTCTCCATCTGCTAGGACAATGGTGCTTATTCTGCTCGTAAGTATCGGATTTTTCGCATTTTTCGTTGCCAAGGCAGGCGATGCTAATATGTTTGGCAACAGAGGCGGTTGGAATTGCGTTGTGGCGGCGAATGCCGCCCCCGATACGGTCAATCTTGCTGTTTCCAACTCCAGTCAGCAGGCAACGCCGTTTCGGCAGAATTGTGCACTGGCTGACCGTGAGTCAGGGACAGGATCGCTTGTGATTTTTGGCATTGGCGTAGTCGCTTTTGCATTTCGTCGGCGGCGCTCTGATCGCCTTCGTTACCAGTTTGCATAGGCTCAGATCTTCTAAGTCAAATTCGCCCATGGTGGTTGGTTGAATTAAGAGTGGCGCTCAGAAGGCGTGGCTGCCGTCTGAAATCTGGCTGCTCAGCGTTGCCAAGAGACCCCGGATCGGGCCACAATTTCGCTGGTTGCGCTGGATTGCACCGGTCCGTGGTTTCAGGATTATTCGCGGGATAATCTTTGTGATCAGGAACGGGCTGCGCTCGTGTCATGCGCCGCTCGTACCTATGGTCTGAACAAGACGATCGGCAGCGGCTTCATTTGCCGGAGCGGCGCGGGTGTCTCGAAGCGTATCCTCGCCAAGCTCGCGGCCAAGCGCCTAGTCTTCACCGATGAGACGTAGCCCCGACCAACATGACCCGCAGGCTCGTCGACATCTTTCAGCAAGGCGCGCGCGGCAATCGCTTCCGGTCATTCGGATACGAACCAGAAGGAGGGGAAACCCCTTCAAGAGATCACGACCCTGACCATGCTTGAGAGCGAACTCCAATGGATCCCGAGATCGGAATCTTTGAAACTCAAAAATAACCCGAGTAGTCAGAATAATCGTATGAACCTACAATACCACCGGAAAAACGATTGAGAACTGTTCCGAGTATCTTGGTCGGGTGAAGGACCTGAAGCGCCGCAGCGAGCTGCCTTCTTGTGGTCACGCCCTGCTCAACCACCAAAACAACTGCATCAAGCTGTTCTGCACAAAGAACCGCATCATCGTTTACGGATAGCGGCGGAAGATCACAAATAATTGTCGGCTGCCCACCGAATGTCTTCATTTCTGCAACCAGATCCGCCAGACGCTTGCTAGCCGCCAGTTCAGCCGTAGCCACTTGTCGAGGGAATGCAGGCATAACTACCAGATTGCTGCCCTCAATCCGCCGCGCGATCCCTGTAAGGGATGTCTCCTGCCCTGCCAGGTAATCCCCCAGCCCGATAGCAGGCTGCAAGTCAAAAAGACTTTGAATAGCCGGACGCTGCAGATCAAGGTCTGCGAGGATCGTCACCTCCCTCGATATCCGGCTAAGCGATGCAGCAATGTTGGACGCGATAAATGACTTCCCATTATCAGGCACGGGCGAAGTGATGCCAATGATTTGGCATCCCTCCTCCGACATCCTCTTCCTGAGCGCACTTCGCAAAAACTTGAACGGGCGCGCTTTGATATCAGTCTCATTGAAGCCAACAATGCTGGCGCTGATATTTCTCGCAGGGACCTGTTCGAGGCTTTCGAGCAGGCCGTCTGATTGAGAAATCGCACGCCCCTGCGATGAGGACGAACCTCTAGTCTCCTTACCGATGGTTTGTCTCCTTCAGACGCCTTCTTAGCGACGAGCGAAGCGGCCGAGGCTTTGGCGTGACAGCCAAGACTTAGTCTCGTCTTCGCCCTCGCTTCTTATTGTGGGGATCGATCCCAGTGCCGCCACCCCGGTAACCGCCAAGATATCATCGGGGTCGCGAATGGGACGCAAAAAGAGTTCTAGGGCGAGCACCAGGAACAAACCTAAACCCAACCCTGCCGCCAAGCCGCCAGCAATGAAGAGAGGGCGGTTCGGGGATATCGGAGCCCGAGGAAAACTCGGGGCCTCAATTACAGAAAGGCGCTCGCCCATTTGCGCGCTTTCGGCCTTCGCAGTTGCCTGGGCCTGCCTTAGTCGCTCGGTAACGGCTTCGTACTGCCTGTTAAAGAGTTCCAGCCTCTGTTGCTTTTGCGCAATCTGCTCCTGGATAAAGGGTGAGCGTGCCATCGCACTCTGCGCACGATTTCGACGTGAAGCCTCTTGCGCCTTCATCGACCTCAGGGCGTCAATCTGCGCATCATTGGCAGCAATCTGCTGGTCGATTGTGTCGTTTGGAAGCTGCTCCTGCTTGTTCGCAGCGAGTTGGCGAGCCTCTTTCAGTCTGCGCCTCGCAAGTGCAATATCTGGGTGGTTATCAGTATATTTCGCTTGGGCGGCAGCGAGATCCGCCTCGGCAGCCGAGACGATAGGATCGCGCTCCGCGGAAGTCTGTTCGGCCGCTCGCTGCGCCCTCAGCAGAGAATTGTCGCGCTGCAGGGCAATGATTTGGATGTCGTAGCTGCCGCTAGAGTCGTTGAGAGACAGCATCCCGGGACTTGATAGCGAGAGGCCGTTCGAGACGGTTATACTTCTTATCTCCGCTGCTACCTCATCCATCTGCGACTGGATAGATGCTGCCTGCTCGGTGAGAAACTCAACCGTGTTGCTTGCCTGCTCTGAACTTTGTGAAGCATCAAACGTAAGGATTTGTCCGGTGATGTCTTGCATCACCGCTTGGGCTTTAGCGGCTTCCCCATAGTCGAAACCCAACTCGATTGTCATCGTAGATGAGCCTTCGCGAGCGGACCTTTGATCGATCCTTGAGACGGTTTCCATACGTATGGCTTGGCGCATCTCCTCGACAGCGTCGGTCAGATAAGCATCCTTTCGCTTATCAGGATAAAGATCATGCTTCTCGACGAGCTCGACGAGTCTGGACCGGCTCAAGATTTGCTGGCGAACTATCTCAATCCGCCGGTCAACACGATCGGCGTCCAAGCCCAGCACGTCACCTGAAAGCTCAGGAGACTCGACCAACAAAACGGCAGAAGAGCGGTAAACCTCTGGCAGAATAAAAGCGGCCGCGATACCGATGCACATAAAGAAAACTGCTGGGCAAACGATAAGAACCCACTTCTCACGGATTATAGCCGGGAAGTGAGCAATTAAACTCCCAAGCGGCGGACTATTATCCTCGCGCTCGTCGTCATCACGGGTCATCGCGGTCGTCCTAAGCGTACTGTAAGAGCAAAGAGGGCTTGAAAATTGGAAATACTCGTACCGAGATCAAGCCTGAGGTCAGTGTACCTTGCAACCGCAGATAGTCGCACTCTTTGCGTAAGTTCTAATTGGTAATTTAGAAACCCGCTAATGGTCTCAAGTCCGCTGCCTTCAACGAGCAACGTGTCGGGAATGTTAGCATAATCCGCAGTCAATGAAAACGTCTCGCGCTCTGACAACCTGAATGAGTACGAGACACCGAAATTCGACTGCAAGCCTGCACCGCCGATGCCAAGCGGAGTCACCTGCCTAGCTGCGGTTAGACATACGTTAGCGCGGACGCCATTGCGACAAATCGAGAGGTCACCGGACAGATCCGTAGAGGACTCCCTGAGCATATCTCTGTTCGATCGGATGCTTGTAACGCCCAAGCTTCCCGTCAATTTCAAGTTAGGTGAAAAGTCGAAGTCCACCACCGCTTGCGGAGTAAGTGTGGTGATATCGCCAAGAGACTGCTCGACAAAATCAATCCTGCTCGCATCAGCAGCCACGCCAATTCTCAGTTTGCCACTGACCTGACGCAGGTAAGATATTCTTCCTAAGAGAAAATCCGTTTCGAGGAGGTCCTGACGATCCACTCCTCCGAACCGGTCGGCTTGAAATAAAGCTGACACGTCGATTTCATCGCGCGCGCTAAGCTGATAACGAAATCCGCCTCGCGCCCGATATTGGGTCCGAGGTTGGTCTAGCCCGAGAAGGGTGACGTCATCGCCCCCGGGTAAGGGCCTGGTTCCATCAACCGTCCCATCGATTGGCCCCAAGGCACCGAAATTGGTTACAAAAACTCCGCTATCAAAAGATAGGTCGAGATCCGCCTCAACTTGCTCGCTTAGCTTGAAGCGAGACCCTAATTCGACCCCGATATTTTGTACGTCGTCATAGTTTTCGGTGTATTCGATTTGCTCAAGGCGTGCGCTGACACGAAGATCTCCCCGAGCCCCTTGCCTTGAAAATGTTGGCGCGAGGGCCAACCTGAGCGACGGGGTTCCGGTATCTGGCAAGTCAATCAAGAAGGGGTTTGTCTCGAAGCCGGCAGTAGCACTGACATCAAGGGAAAAGTCGCCCGCGCGTCCGGTTACGCTCTCATCATCCGTCGTAGCAGGCTGTGGTCCCGCGCTTACTTGAAGGCCCAAAGCGACCCGAGGATCAGATAGGCCGATCCTATCGGTGCCAATGTTGTAGCTCACCGGCGCAGCCGCTTCATACCATTGCGGAATTGGTGCAGCAGCAAACGGGGC
Organism: Erythrobacter epiphyticus; assembly: GCF_034653295.1. NCBI lineage: Bacteria > Pseudomonadati > Pseudomonadota > Alphaproteobacteria > Sphingomonadales > Erythrobacteraceae > Erythrobacter > Erythrobacter epiphyticus. The sequence goes on from NZ_JAYEEU010000010.1 coordinate 178,871, forward strand.
ATTGGACGGCATCACATCAGCCGAGTCGTATGGACCGGACTGGACTGCCATTATCTCTTCAGGCGCATTCAACGCTATGCGGGATACGCCAATGCCATGCTCACCCACGCCCTCATGCGCACTTTTGTCGTCGAACGTCAGGCGCGGGAGGGGCAAATGGCGGCTGTTCGCGGCGTCGCCTAACAGGCGGGGTATTCCGCCCTCAAGCACGAACATTGAGGAACCCATGGGATCGAACTTTGGGGAAACAAAGACGTTTTCAACATCGGAATTCAGATAGGTACCTGCATGCCCTGCTTCCTCAAGATGTGAAGAAAATTCATCTCCACGATACCCCCGCACGGTTGAAGCTTGTGCTTGATCCGGCAACAATACAACGGCCTCAAGCGACAAGGCGGCACCGATCATCACAAAGGCATTTGCTTTGGAAGTCCGCCCTATGGACAAGGAACGACACCTTCCGGCAGACGCCTTGTCCAGCGTATCAAAATTTGACTTAGGCTCCATCGCGCCGCCCACCACTAATCGAATTTATACAGATCACGCCCGCCGAGCGCTTCGATGCCAAGAATGATGCCGGATCAGCGACGCAGCCTCCCCATTGCAGGAGAGCCGACTTAATCCGAGCATGACAATGGCAAATGGAACGGCGCATTCAGGGCACGATTATCGTGTCGCCGCTTTGGATAATTGGCAAGGCACTTACATCGTCAACGCTGACCAATTTGGAGCGCAGCACATTCGACAGGTTGACCGGAAGGACAGTCACCCCCGCCTCGGACTTTCTGACAACAACAATGTTACCCAGGCTCGCGAATTCGGTAACTCCGCCACTGAAGCTGAGCGCCTCCAGCAGGGTGACGTAGCGTCCGGGGGTAAAGATACCTGGCGCCCGGACCTTGCCGATCACCGAAAACTGCAGTCCACTTGTGCTTGCGATCGCGACCGTGACATCGGGCACGTCACCATCAACAAAGCTGCTTTTGAGGCGGCTCGAAATCTCCCGCTCAATTTCGGTCGCCGTCTTTCCTGCAGCCCTCATGATCCCTACGAGAGGGAAGCTGATAGTGCCGTCGGGCAGGACGATCACCTGGCGCTGCAATTCCTCTTCGCGCCAGACACTTATCTCCAACTGGTCGCCGGCGTTAATCCTGTAGTCGAGACCGGAGAAAGTCGACGAGCCAGCCCCTGAACCGGCGGCGGCGGCATCTTGAGCGATTGCCGCCCCTCCCACTGTAGCACTAGCCCCTACGACCAAAATCGCAAATATTCTTTCGAGAAACGATCTACCAGCGCGCCCCATCCGACCTCCCATTATCATCATCAAATTGCCCAGAATCGGGACGCCCACTAGAAACGGCCCCTCGTAAGCCGATTTAGCAGTAGCATCTTACCTCTACCTTAACCTACCAAAGTTTATATTCGAATCAAATGGAAACTCGAGAACATTGCTGATGGTATCGCCCCGACCAATCTCAGTCTCACTGCTTCGATTTGGCGTGCGTCAAGGTCGGGTTCTTATGCCGTGCGCTGCCGTACTCCTAACGGGTTGCGGCGGAACGATAAACGAAGCAATTGAATATTCTGGTAAATCTCAACCACAACTAACAGCCGACAGCGCCAAGCAGGCGCAGCACGCCAACCAGCACGCACCCATGGCGCGCGAAGGTAAAGGCGGATATTTGGCTAGGCTCAGCTGGGTTGAGCACCGGTCAAGCGCTCCAGTGAGGGCGTTCGCGACCCCCTCCATGAGTCTTGACCTCAGGGCCGGTGATCACTTCGCAATACAGGCACTGCAAAATGTCCGAGACCGGAAGGCCGAAATGGCTGCAGGTCGCATTTTCCCGTTTGCGGATGCGCCGGAAAGCGGAACAAGAAAATTTTCGCGAGGCAATCCCCTGGGCTTTGCGGGCCGGGAGGGACTTTCTGCTTGTTTGGCTCATGGGCGAATTGACAGAGTGGTGAGTGCAGTATGCACCATGATCTGACTACCCTGCCTACATTGCCACGCCAGACGAATGGGCACTTGCGCTTCACTTCAAATGTTGTGCGCACCCTCGGCGTCGTGAATGACGTGGTCTGCTTTTTCCTGGCGGTTCTTTTAACCGCCATTTCCTATGATCTTGCGATCGGCGGTTCTTACGACGCCCTGCTCCACCGCAGCGCCGCCATCATCATGGCTATCATATTTCTTTTGGTACGGGTTTCCAGAGACGGATACGCCCCATTCAAAGGCCAAGGGGAAGATGTTGGAGGTGCCGCCATGGCTGACTTCCTCCTCGCGACCGCTTTGACCATGTTTGTCATTATCCAGTTGGGCAAGCTTGCAGAACTCTCCCTTGGACTGGGCCTAATTTTCATATTCGTCGTGATAGTTCTTCTGTTTTTGAGCCGCGTTGCCTTCCAATGGCTCGCGCTCATCATGATCCGGAAGGGCTACATTGGCCAAAGGGTTGCCATCTATGCCGAAAGCGCCAAGGTCGCAGCAAAAGTCGTACAATTGATTAAACTCGAAAATTTGCCTCATCTGCGAATTTTGGGATACGCGGATGAACGTGAGCAAAAAAAAGAAATTGCAGATCATGTTTTGTATCTGGGTGGCTTTTCTGCACTTCTCAATTTGGCGAAAACCGGTCAATTGGATCAGATTATACTTGCTGTTCCAAGAATATCCCAGTCGAGGCTTGAAGAAATTACCGAACTATTAAGCGCAGCCTCCATTGATATTTGCATTCTGCCTCGCGAAACCCTCGAATTGTCGACAAGTTACCGTGTCAATTTCCTGGGATCGCTCCCGGTATTCGCTGTTTGGCAGCAGCCGATAAGAGACATTGACGGACTGCTTAAAGTAACCTTGGACTACGTTCTGGCGACTGTGGCGCTTTTGCTGCTCTGGCCGATCATGCTCCTGACGGCACTGGCAATTAAACTCGAAAGTCGCGGCCCCATAATCTTCAAGCAAAACAGGATCGGCTTTAACAATAACGAAATCTCTGTGTTCAAGTTTCGCTCGATGGACACGAATCTTGGAGATGTTAGCGGCGCCAAGCGTACTGAAAAAAACGATGCACGCGTCACTCGCGTCGGAAGATTTATCCGTAAAACCAGCATCGATGAACTCCCGCAGCTGTTCAATGTGCTAAGGGGCGAAATGTCGCTGGTTGGGCCCCGCCCGCACGCGACAATGATGCGCGTTGGCGACAAATACTATTTTGATGCCGTACGGGGTTACTCGGCTCGTCACAGGGTCAAGCCGGGAATCACAGGCCTTGCGCAAGTCAGGGGTCTAAGAGGGGAGATCGCAACAATCGAGCGCGCCAAACAGCGCGTGGAATACGATATCTACTATATCGAGAACTGGTCGCCCCTTCTCGACATCAGGATCATGATCGAAACCATTGTAAAGATTGCTTGGGATAAAGATGCTTACTGAAAGCGACCTTCAAAGCTTCCTGGGCGTCGACTTTGCAAATGTCAGCATCGAACGCGTTGCAGCCGAGCTAGAGCGCTTGTCACGGAGCGCCGCGTTCTCTTTCGTCGTCACCCCAAATGTCGATCATGTCGTGCTCTTGCATAGGGGCGAATCCGAGATCGCGGATCTGTTCCGTCAGGCGTATTCGGCTGCGCGTATTCGCCTGTGTGACAGTCGCGTGCTGAAGATGCTAGCTCGCTCCCGAGGACTCAATCTAAGCGTCACGACGGGAAGCGATCTTACAGCATACCTCTTCAAGAACGGAAAACTCAACGGCAAGACGGTGGCGTTGATCGGGGGCGATGCTGCAATGCAGGCAGAACTCAGTCTGCACTATCCGGATGTCAGGGTTGTTCAACATATCCCACCCATGGGAGCATTACATAACCCAGGTGCGATAGAAAAAATTGAAGAATTTGTCGCAAATGCCAAAGCCGAATACACTCTATTTGCAATCGGGGCGCCGCAAAGCGAAATAATTGCATTCAAATGCTATTCCGCCGGGCGGTCCAAAGGAGTCGCCCTATGCATTGGTGCCTCAATTGAATTCTTACTTGGATACAAGCCACGCGCGCCTATTTGGATGCAACGCCTAAGCCTCGAATGGCTTTTTCGCCTACTGAGTGAGCCACGACGCTTGGCGAGACGGTATCTCATTGTGGCCCCTCGAATTTTCCCGATCCTATGCGGCTTCAACCGCCGGGAAGATTTGATGAGAGCGAAAAACCCTCCGAACGAGATTTCCCATGGTTGATGAACATGAAGATCGCCATGGCGGGCTGGACAACCGCATCGCCATAGTGGGGATGGCCGCGCACCTTCCCGGGAGCGCAACGCTTGAGCAGTATTGGTTGAACCTGCGCGACGGGCTTGAGTGCATCCGCCACTACAGCGAAAGCGAGCTTCTCGCCAACGGCGAGGACAGGGCGCGCATGCTCAACCCCAATTACGTGCCAGCGGCCGCTCCGCTTGATGGCTTCGCCGATTTCGATGCCGGATTTTTTGGTCTCAGTCCGAAGGAGGCTGCGGTGATGGATCCGCAGCATCGGCAGTTTCTCGAGGTCGCTTGGGAGGCTCTTGAAACGGCCGGACACCCGCCGGAGGCCTTCAAAGGACCAATCGGGGTGTACGCCGGCTGCGGCATGGGCAGTTACTTCTATTTCAATGTCTGCTCCAACGCCGATCTTGTGGACGACGTAGGTATGTTCCTGCTGCGCCATACCGGCAACGACAAGGACTTTCTTGCCACTCGGGTTAGCCACGTCTTCGACCTCAAGGGTCCGAGCATCAGTATCCAGACCGCCTGCTCGACCTCGCTTGTAGCGATCCATTACGCCTGCCAGAGTCTTTTGGCAGGTGAAACTGACCTTGCGCTGGCCGGTGGTTCGACAATCGAACTGCCGCAGGGCCGCGGCTACATTTTCCAGGACGGCGAGATCCTGTCGCCTGACGGGCATTGTCATGCATTCGATCATCGCGCTGAAGGGACGGTTTTCGGGAGTGGCGCGGGTGTGGTCGTGCTGCGCCGGCTCGAAGACGCCCTTGCGGACGGCGACCACATCTTCGCTGTGATCTGCGGCACCGCCGTCAACAACGACGGGGCCGCGAAAGCCGGTTATCTTGCACCAAGCGTCGATGGTCAGTCGGCCGCGATCTCAGAGGCGCTCGATATGGCGGGCACGCCTGCACATACCATCGGCTATGTGGAATGCCATGGGACAGGCACGCGGCTGGGAGACCCGATCGAGGTTGCGGCGCTGACACAGGCATTTCGGCAGAGCACTGAAAAAACCGGTTTTTGCGGGATCGGCTCGGTGAAGACGAATATTGGCCACCTCGATACAGCCGCAGGTGTGGCGAGCACGATCAAGGTGGCGCTGGCGCTCAAAAACCGCAAGATCCCACCCAGCCTTGGATTTGAACGACCAAACCCGGCCATCGATTTCGAAACCAGCCCCTTCTACGTCAATACGGGTCTCGCCGATTGGGTGGCGACTTCGGGTCCGCGCCGCGCGGGTGTCAATTCACTGGGTGTCGGCGGAACGAACGCGCATGCAATTCTGGAGGAGGCGCCAGAACCGGATGCGCACGAGCCCAGCGCTTGGCCGGCTCAGATTCTGACGCTTTCGGCACGCTCCGAAGCAGCGCTCAATGAAGCGTCCGGAAACTTGGCAGCGCATCTCAGGTCAAACCCCGATCAGCCGCTCGAGGACGTCGCCTTTACTTTGAAGGAGGGGCGGCGCGCTTTCGAGAAACGTCGCGTCCTCGTAGCCGAAGATCATGCCGAGGCGGCAGATCGCCTCGAAAAGGGCGGCCAGGGGCGCGTGTTCACCCATACCGATCTGGGACCCAATACCGATGTTGTATTCATGTTCCCGGGTGGCGGGGCACAATATGTCGGGATGGCTCGCAATCTTTATGAGACAGAGCCAGTCTTCCAGGATGTGATGGATCGTGGCCTCGACATCCTCGATGGCAAGATCGACTATGATATCCGCGCACTGTGGCTCGCCGAAGGGGATGCCGCTGCTGAGGCTGAGGAGCGGTTGAAGACCCCATCGATCCAGCTTCCGCTGATCATGATCACGGAATACGCGCTTGCACAACTCTGGATGTCGTGGGGGGTGACACCAGCGGCGATGATCGGTCACAGCTTGGGCGAGAACACCGCCGCCTGCCTGGCCGGGGTCTTGTCGTTTGAGGATTGTATCGGCCTTGTCCACCTGCGCGGTGCGCTCTTCGACCGGGTTCCGCCAGGCGGAATGCTCAGCATTCCGATGTCCGAAGAAAGTCTCCGTGCAGAGATCGGCGACGACCTCGACATCGCCTGCATCAACGCGCCGGACTTGTCAGTCGTCTCCGGCTCGGACGAAAAGCTGGCCGAACTGGCCGATCAACTTGCCGCGCGCGAGATAGAGGCGAAGCGGGTCCCGATCAACATTGCAGCGCATTCGCGTATGCTTGATCCGATATTGCCGGAATTCGAAGCCTATCTGCGGTCGATCACCCTGAACCCGCCGCAGATTCCGATCATTTCGAACCGGACGGGCCAGCCCCTGAGGGCCGAAGAAGCAACCGATCCGTCTTACTGGGTTCAGCACCTGCGCAACACCGTCCATTTCAGCGACGGGATTGCGACCCTCGCAGGAAAACGCGACCGGGTCTATCTGGAGGTCGGTCCAGGCAGGGCGCTAAGCTCGCTGGCAAAGGCCAGTGGCAAGGTAGAGGCGCAGGCCGTGCTTAGCTCGCTTCGCCACGCAGACGAGGATATTGCAGACGATCTTTTCTTCCTCGAAACAATCGGTCGGCTCTGGGCCTGTGGCATTCAGGTTGACTGGGATCAGATCTGGGGTGACGCCAAACGCCGGCGCGTTCCGCTGCCGACCTACCCGTTCCAACGCAAGCGCTACTTTATCGAACCTGCAGATGGTGTCCGCCAGGGTTTGGAGCCCCCGCTGATACGCAGCGAAGAGATCGCCGAGTGGGGCTTCGCCCCGGCGTGGTTGCCACGATCAGCCCCTTGCCCCGTGGATGTGGCGCATGACTTGGCCGAAGCCGAACGACATGTCTGGCTGGTCTTCTGTGATACTGTCGGCCTCGGCGCAGGTTGCGCGGCACGGCTTCGCGACGCCGGTCACACGGTGATCGAGGTCCGCGCGGGCGACAGATTCCTGCAGACCGGCGATATGAGCTACACGCTTGCACCGGAACGCGGTCGCGAAGGATACGATCTGCTCCTGGCCAGCCTTGTACAGCGCGGGATCACGCCCGATCGTATCGCGCATTTCTGGCTGACCACGCGCGAGGAGGAGTTTCGTCCAGGATCGAGCTTCTTCCACCGCAATATCGAGCAGGGCTTCTACAGCCTCATGTTCCTGGCCCAAGCGATCAGCGAGGAAGATCTTCCGTCACCGATCCAGATCACGATCGCAACGAGTGACACCGTTCAGGTGCGCAACGAAGCTCTTCTTTATCCCGAAAAGGCAACCGTTGCGGGTCCGGCCCGCGTCATCCCCAGAGAATTGCCGGGCGTAACTTGCCGCACTATCGACGTGAGCCTGCCACCCGCAAAACGTAGCTGGCGACGGGGCGGAGGCGATGCCGAACTGCTTGATGGTCTCGTTTCTTCGATACTGGAAGAGATGTTGGCCGAGCATGGAAACTCCGACGCCGCTTTGCGTGGCGGAAGGCGATACGAACTCGGTATTCGCACTGTGCCGCTTGAACCAGCCGAAACCTGGGCCGAAACCGCGCCGGAGGGTGCAGTATGGTTCATCACCGGGGGCTTTGGCGGCATCGGTCTCAGCGTGGGAGAAAAGCTGGCGCGCGAGACAAGCGCGAGGCTCGTTCTGGTATCGCGATCGCCCCTTCCGGACCGATCCGAATGGGACCACCATCTCCGCGAGAGGCCGGTCCATGACCTGACTGCCCGCCGGATCGAAGCCGTGAGGCGGCTGGAGGCGGCGGGCGCCGAGGTCATGGTCGCAACCGCCGACGTCTGCAACGTCTCGCAGATGCGGGCTGCAATCGCGGCGGCCACCGAGCGCTTTGGACCGATTCACGGCGTGATTCACGCAGCTGGCACAGTTGACGATGCGCCGCTTCTGACCAAGGATGTAAGCTCGGTAGAGAATGTGTTCTCGGCCAAAATACACGGCACCCAAGTTCTCGATAGTCTGTTTCCGGACGGGTCGATCAAGCAGATGGTGCTGTTTTCCTCGACCAGCACAATCACCGCGCCGGCCGGCCAGATCGACTATGTTGCCGCGAACGAATACCTCAACGCCTACGCGAAGGCGCGCACCGGCGATACGACGCGCGTGGTCGCAATCAACTGGGGCATCTGGAAGGATGTCGGCATGGCCGCCGAAGCTATGGCCGCGCGCCATGGCGATGTGCCGCGGTTAGCGCCGCGCCCGGTTGATCTCCCGCTCCTCGATGAAACGACGTTCGATGAGGCCGGGAACCGGGTTTTCACGGCCAGTTACACGCCATCAGACCGTTGGATACTGGACGAACACCGCACCATCGACGGCACGGCCCTTCTGCCGGGCACCGGGTATATCGAACTGATCGCTGAGGCGTTGCACGGAAATGGCGAAACCGGGCCATTCGAAATCAACGACCTGTACTTCTTCTCGCCGCTGCAGGTCGATGATGGCACGATGCGCGAAGTGCGCGTGAGCTTGATACGCCGCGATGAAGGGTACCGTGTAGAGATAAGCAGCGACGTCACAATCGATGGCCGCAAAGGCTATCATGTGAACGCCCAGGCGATCTTGGCACTTGGCCATGTTCCCCCTCCTGCGCAGATCGAACTCGAAGCGATATCCGGACGCATGGGTCCCGCAGAACGTGCGGTTGGCAACGAGACCCTCAGCTCGCGGCAGGAAGCGAATTTGGCCTTTGGGCCGCGCTGGCGGGTGATCCGCAGCATGGCCTATGGACAGGGGGAGGGTCTGGCCGAACTGTCCTTGCCCCAAGAATTCGCGCGCGACCTCGGAGCGGGCATCATCCTGCACCCTGCCCTTCTGGACCTGGCGACGGGCTGGGCGATGGATCTCGTCGAAGGGTATGATAGCTCGCATCTCTGGGTGCCGGTGTCGTATGGATCGATCCGTGTCTACCGTCCGCTGCCGGCCGAGCTTCGTAGTTGGGTGCGGATAGCAACCGACAGGTCGACTGGCGGCTTCGCGTCCTTCGACGTCACGCTGATGGATACCGACGGCCAGATCGTCATGAAGATCCGCGATTTCTCGATCCACCGGGTAGAAAACGTCACCAGCCTTCGGTCCAATGCCACCGATCAACGCAACGTCGTCTTCCCGGAACAGGGCGAGGTCAATCAGCGCGAGTTGTCACCTGCGGAAGTACGGCTGGCTCACAACCTCACCCAAGGCATCACACCCGAAGAAGGTGCCGAAGCATTTCGGCGCGCTCTTGCGCAGTCCCGGGCTCAGATCGTGGTCACATCCCTCGATCTCCACGCTCTAAAGCTGCAGGCGGAGGCACAAACACAAGCCGGTCGTTCGACCGGCGAGAGCTTTGAGCGGCCCGACATCGAGAGCGACTATGTGGCGCCGCGTAACGATATCGAACGCACGTTAGCAGGGTTCTGGCAGGATCTTCTGGGACTGGAGACGGTGGGCGTTGATGACAGCTTTTTCGATCTCGGAGGGCATTCCCTGATCGCCGTCCGGCTTTTTGCTTTGATCAAAAAGACTTACCGAACCGAGTTTCCGATCTCCGTCCTGTTCGAGACGCCCACCGTGGCCAGCATTGCCGCGCTCATCGCAGAACGGATCGGCCATGACGGCAGCGCGACCGATCACGACGATGCTGCCGCAGAATCTAAAGTTCGCACCGCGACGGTGCAGCGCCGTTTCACCCATCTCGTGCCGATGCATAGCGGCGAGGGCGGACACCGCACGCCGTTCTTCCTGGTTGCCGGCATGTTCGGCAATGTCCTCAACCTGCGTCACCTTGCCAACCTTGTCGGTGCCGAAAGGCCGTTCTACGGGTTGCAGGCGCGCGGGCTTTACGGGGATGACAAACCCCATGAAACACTGAGCGAAGCTGCGGCGGATTACATCGTTGAGATGCGGCAGGTACAGCCACGTGGGCCCTATTTCATCGGCGGCTTTTCAGGTGGTGGGTTGACGGCCTACGAGATCGCCCACCAGTTAGAGGCCGCGGGGGAGGAAGTCGGCCTGTTGGTGATGCTCGACACACCCCTGCCCCTGCGACCAAAGCTTTCGGGACTTGACAAGGCCCTGATAAAAATTGGTCACTTTCGCGAGAAGGGTTTCGGCTACGCGATCGAGTGGGCCAAGGCCCGCTACGCGTGGGAGATGCGGCGCTTTCGCCCGGCGGAAACCGCCGCACCCGACGAGGCGCTGTTCCATAACCAAGCAATCGAAGCAGCCTTCATCGGAGCCCTTCCCCGTTACAACCTCAAGCGGTGGGACGGTAAATTGGTGCTGTTCCGCCCGCCGCTTGACCGGCGCTGGAAGGTCTCGGGTGGTCGATACGTCAGCACCGGAAAAGAATATGTCTTCGAGGACAATGAATGGGGCCAGTGGTCGGAAAATCTCACCGTGATCGAGGTGCCGGGTGACCACGATTCGATGGTGTTGGAACCCAATGTCCGGGTTCTCGCCGCCGAAATGAAACGCTGCATAGAAGAGGCAGAGATGCGTTCGGCACGACCGAACCGAGACTTCCGGGCCTCGTGGTGACGTAATGGCAGAGCCCCGTATCCTTGTTGTCCTTCTGAATTATCGCACCGCTGACATGACGCTGCGCGCAGCTGAGGCGGCCCTGTGTGGCATGGAGGATCTCGATGCCGAGATGGTCATCGTCGATAACAATTCCGGTGACGGATCGTTTGAGATGCTGTGTGAGGCCGCGCTACAGCGTGGATGGGCGGATCAGAGCAAGGTCAGAGTAGTCGCGTCGGGCCGCAACGGCGGATATGGTGCAGGCAACAACTTTGGCATCCGGCAGAACATGTCGAACAAGAGCAAACCCGACTATATCTATTGCCTAAATTCCGATGCCTTTCCCGATCGCGGCGCGATCCGCGCCCTGCTTGAGGTCCTGGAGTCCGACCACCAGATCGGTCTGGCCGGAAGTTACATCAAGGGCCCGGATGGCGACCCGCATCAAACGGCTTTTCGGTTTCCCTCGATCGCAAGCGAGTTTGAAGGCGCCGCGCATACCGGGCCCATAAGCCGACTCTTAAGGAACTCGATCGTGCCCTTGCCTTTGCCGGAACGCACCGTCCGGGTCGATTGGCTGGCAGGCGCAAGCGTTATGATACGCCGGTCCGTGCTCGACGAGATCGGGTGTTTTGATGAAACCTTCTTTCTTTATTACGAGGAAACCGATCTGTGCCGCAGGGCCAGTCTTGCGGGCTACGGGACCATGTATGTGCGCGAAAGTGAGGTCACACACATCGGCTCGGTTTCGACAGGAATGAAGCAGTGGGGCCGCACGCCGTCCTACTGGTTCGACTCGCGCCGCTACTACTTCGTCAAGAACCACGGACGGGCTTATGCAACCGTCGCCACCCTGGCACATATCGCCGGGGCATTGATCTGGCGCCTTCGCTGTTTGATCTCGGGCCGCAAATCACATGTGCCGGAGCGTTTTCTGCGTGATCTGATCCAACACAGCCTCAGCCGCCCAAGACCAAACCAGCCCCTGCCCCAGTCAATGTTACCCCAGACTAGCATTGTCGATTGAGCCGACATCGCCAAGAAGGAATTCACCATGGCAAGATTCTCCTCGATCCTTATCGGCAACGAAGCGTTGCTGGTGCAATGCGGTCAAATCCTCCTTGAGCGCGGGCACACGATCAGCGCGGTCGTCACGCGGACACCATCGATCGCGAATTGGGCCCGGGAAAACGGTATCCCGGCCGAACAGCCCGGCAGAAATCTCGCCATCCGCCTTGGTCAGACCAAGGTGGACTGGCTTTTTAGTATCGCAAACCTCTCTCTGATACCCGAAGATGTTCTTGCCCTCGCCAGCCGCGGGGCAATCAATTTCCATGATGGGCCGTTGCCAGCCTATGCCGGCCTCAATGCTCCGGTCTGGGCACTTCTCAACGGCGAGCGCGATCATGGCATCACCTGGCATATGATCACCGAGGAGGTCGATGCCGGTGAGATCGTGATGCGGCAGGCCATTACAATCGACGATGATGAGACGGCCTTCACTCTCAACGCGAAATGCTTCGCCGCCGCGATCGAAAGCTTCGTCCCCCTCGTCGAGACATTGGAAGCCGGGAGCCTTTCCAAGGAAATCCAGGATTTCAGCATGCGCACGATCTTCGCCCGCGCGGATCGCCCAGCTGCCGCGGGACGGGTTGATTTCAATTGGACCGCCGACCGCCTTACTGCCTTCGTGCGCGCGCTCAATCATGGCGATTACCTCAACCCGCTGACCACGCCGAAGGTGGACCTCGGTGGCCTTGTGGCCAGTATCCGGACGGCTGTGCGGGAGCCCAGCGGTGAGGCTGCCCCGGGAACAGTGCTTGAGGTTGAAAACGACAATGTCCTCGTCGCTACAATCGAGGGGAGCGTGAGACTGTCGGGGTTAACCGATGCAACCGGCAGGCCTATCGATCCGGCCAAGTACACCAAGGCAGGCGCCACGCTTCATGCGAACGACGACAAAGACAGTCTGACTGCAGCAATGGCGCAGGCAGCTCCGCGCGAAAACACGGTGCGGGCGCTGCTTGCCAATCCAGTTCCTTCAGATCTGGGGCTGGCACGTCCCGCGAAAGAGGCTGCGTCGGTCGGGGAGCTACCAATTGTCGTTCCCGCCGGCCTTGACGGCAATCGGGTTTTTGGCGTTCTGGCCGCCGCCGCCCTGCGGAGCACCGGCAGGGATGCGATTGACTTTGCTTATGCCGGCAACCCAGTGCCATGCTCCGCTGGCTATTTTAGCGACTGGGTGCCCTTGCGGATCGCTGTCGAGGGCAAGGTCACCTTAGCGGCGCTCGCGGACTATGCCGACGCGCAGCTCGTGCGCGCCCGCGCGCATCCGAGTTTCGCTCTGGACATCGTACTACGGGATCCGGCGATTGCCGCCGCAACCGTGCCTGAAGTCGGCTTCAGCGAGGCGCGTAAGCCTGGCCTGATCTCCGGCACGGCGGTCACGCTGCACTCGTCCGATAGCGGGCTTCGCCTGTTCCATGATGGCGCAAGGATCGACACGGATACGGCGAAGCTCTTGGCCGCGCGGATCGAACGCGTGGCTGCGGCACTCAAGGACGACGCGGACATCACGCTCGCGTCAGTTCCCATCCTGTCCGATCATGAACGGGAACTTGTCACTCGAATCTGGAACCAGTCGGAGGTCGAGTACAACCACGATCAAACGATGCACGGCGCGTTCGAAGAACAGGCCGCGCGGACGCCCGATGCGGTCGCGCTCGTTTTCGAAGACCAGGAGCTCAGGTATGCCGATCTTGATGCCCGTGCGAACCAGGTGGCGCATGTCTTGCGCGATATGGGTGTCGGCCGCGGCACGTTCGTCGGTCTCTATCTGACGCGATCCCTCGATCTGGTGGTTGCCGCTCTCGCGATCCTGAAGGCAGGTGCGGCTTATGTTCCCATGGATCCGGCATATCCCGCCGATCGCACGGGCCTCTACATCGAAGACAGTGGGGTCAAGGTGATTGTCACCTCTGCCCAACTCGCCGATACTTTGCCCGCAAGCGCCGCACAGTCTTTGCTTATCGACCATGACGAGCGGATTGACGTCGCTGCCACCGACGCGCCGAAGAGCGCAGCGGCAGGGCATGACGCTGCATACCTGATCTATACCTCCGGTTCGACGGGACGGCCCAAGGGTGTGGTGCTGGAACACCGCAACGTAATGAACTTTTTCCGCGGGATGGATGATCGCGTCCCGCATGAGCCAGCCGGGACCTGGTTGGCGGTGACGAGCCTGAATTTCGACATCTCGGTTCTGGAGCTGTTTTACACACTCGCCCGGGGCTTCAAGGTCGTCATCGTCAGCGAAGAGGCACGGCTGACGCCATCCGACGGTGTAGCCCGGTCAGGAAAGGGCATGCAGTTCAGTCTTTTCTATTGGGGCAATGATGATGGTGTCGGTCCAAAAAAGTACGAGCTTCTGCTCGAAGGTGCGAAGATCGCCGATGCAAACGGGTTCTGCGCAGTTTGGACGCCGGAACGGCACTTCCATGCTTTTGGCGGCCCTTATCCGAACCCATCGGTGACCGGGGCTGCGGTGGCGGCGGTAACAAAGCGGATCGGCGTGCGTGCCGGCAGCTGCGTCGCTCCCCTGCACCATACAGCACGGATCGCCGAGGAATGGGCGGTGATCGACAACCTCACCAACGGGCGGGCCGGGCTGGCGATTGCATCAGGTTGGCAACCGGACGATTTCCTCCTGCGGCCCGAGAACGCTCCGCCCAACAACAAGGCCGCGATGCTGGACGCGATCGAAACATTGCGTAAGCTCTGGCGCGGTGAACCGGTAGCGTTCGACCGCCCGCTAGGCGGCACCATCGACGTGGTCACACAACCGCGCCCGGTGTCTAAGGACTTGCCGGTGTGGGTCACAACCGCTGGCAACCCCGATACTTGGAAAGAAGCCGGACGGATCGGAGCCAATGTGCTCACGCATCTTCTGGGCCAAAGCATCGAAGAGGTTGCCGAAAAGATCGGGATCTACCACGCCGCACTGAAAGATGCGGGATACGACCCGGCCGCTTACACCGTCACACTGATGCTGCACACCTACATCGCCGATAGCCGCGACGGCGCGCGGGAGACGGCGCGCGAGCCGATGAAGAACTACCTGCGCAGCGCCGCCGGGCTGATCAAGCAATACGCTTGGGCTTTCCCAGCCTTCAAGAAGCCGCAGGGTGTGTCGAACCCGACGCAGATCGACCTCGACGGCATGGACGACGAGGAAATGGAAGCGATCCTGGAATTCGCATTCCGCCGCTATTTCGAGGAGTCGGGCCTCTTCGGGACGATCGAAGACGCCGTCCGGCGTGTCGAGGACCTCAAAGCGATCGGAATCAACGAAATCGCATGCCTTATCGATTACGGCATATCGGTGCCGCAGGTCATTGACGGGTTGACCCCACTTGCTGAGGTCTTGCGCCGGACGAACCACGATATCGAGCTGGACGACAAAGATTTTTCCATCGCTGCGCAGATCTGCCGTAACAAGGTGACTCATTTGCAATGCACACCTTCTATGGCCCGCCTTCTGCTAGCCGATCCCGGCGCACGCGCGGCGCTTGGCCAGGTCGAGCACATCATGATCGGCGGGGAAGCTCTCCCCGGTCGACTCGCCAGGGACCTTGCGGACATCGTCGGTCGCCCGATCCAGAACATGTATGGCCCGACCGAGACGACGATCTGGTCGTCGACAGAGTTGACGACAGGAGATGAGGGAACGGTAAGCATCGGACGGCCGATCGCGAACACACAGTTCTATGTGCTGGATGTCGATGAACAACCGCAAGCGGTCGGGGTGCCGGGCGAGCTCTTCATCGGCGGTGACGGCGTGGCGCGGGAGTATTGGAAGCGCCCGGATCTGACAACCGAACGGTTCCGTCCCGATCCCTTTGCGGGTCGCGCGGGTGCCCGGATGTATCGTACAGGGGATCTGGCCAAATGGTTACCTGACGGTCGGATCGATTTCCTCGGACGGGCAGACAACCAGTTGAAGATCCGTGGTTACCGTGTCGAACTTGGCGAAATAGAAGCCGCGCTGGAAGAGCAGCCAACTATTCGCCAGGCCGTGGTGATCGCACGCGAGGACACGCCAGCGGACGTGCGCCTTGTGGCATATCTGCTGTCAGATGCGACTATCTCTCCGGTCGCGTTGCGTACCGCCCTTGCAGCGAGGCTTCCCGATTTCATGGTCCCCGCACATTATGTTCAGCTTGATGCTTTCCCGCTGACGCCGAACAAGAAGGTGGATCGCAAGGCATTACCCAAGCCCGTCGACACCTTGCCCGCAGACCGGGTGACAGAGGCGCCGAACACCATCGCAAAGCCCGCAGACGCACCAGTGCCATCAGGCAATGTCGAGGAACAGATCGCAGCGGTCTGGAGAGGGGTGCTCGGTGTCTCCCAGATCACACCCAACGACAACTTCTTTTCGCTCGGGGGGCATTCCCTGCTGGCGGTGCAGGTCCATCGCGAGCTCAAGGCGATCTTCGGACCGGCCAAGTTAAGCATCACCGACATCTTCCGCTTTCCCACCCTAGGTGCCTTGTCGCGACACCTTGCGCCTGACCAGCCGCTACCCGGAGCTAAAAAGGCCGTGCCTGTCGTTCAGGAAACCTCCGACATGGCGGGTCAAAGTCGCGGTCAGATGCGCCAGGATGTCATGTCGCGCCGCCGCGAGATGCGCGCACGGCGAAGGGAGTCGGCATGATATGTTCGTCCGACCACGTCGCCGAGTTTGCGCGCGCGGCGAGGAGACTTCTTGGTCCCTCGGTCTCCGTTGGGTATGCGCAACCGGCGATGGGCGATGCCGCCAATCTGTTACCCGCAGAACTGCACTGCACTGCGGGCATGGTGCCACAACGCAAGAATGAATTCGCAGCTGGCAGGGCCGCAATACGGATGGCGACGATAGCCGACGGCTCCGAACCATTCGCCGTGCCTATGGGCGTGGACCGCGCCCCTGTCTGGCCGCCAGGTATCGTCGGCAGCATTGCCCACAGTTCGGATATTTGTCTGGCCGCGATCAGCCGTTCCAGACGATATGCCGCGATCGGCATCGACGTCGAACCCAACGTTACGCTTCCGCCTGATATCGCAGCGGAAGTCATTCATGAAGGCGATGGCCTAGAGCTCGAGAGTGGAGCCGCCGCGCCGTTAACCAAACAACATTACGTGGAAGTCTTCTCGGCCAAGGAAGCGGCTTACAAATGCCAGTTTCCCCTGACTGGATCGGTGCTCGGGTTCGATGCATTGTCGATCCGCTTAATGCCTCAATCTCAACGCTTTGTGGCCAGGTTCGAAAAGAGCATCGGCAGTTTTCGAGCAGGCGACACGCTGCAGGGTGGCTATGCCTTGATTGGCGATCACGTGTTGACAGTTGCCTCGATACCTATCGAGCGGTGGGAACAGTTGACCTTGCGCAAGGTACAGGTCGCCCATGGCTAGTCGTCGACATATTCTCGCGGCCCCACTGGCACTGCTCGGGATCGCCGCACTTGGCGGCGCTGCGTATCTGTGGCGCGGCGGCAAACGACCCGCACCCGATCTTCCGGCACCCTTGTCTGCCGCGCGCATGCAGCGGCTTTACTCCGAGCCGCTTGAACCACCCTCGGGCGGTCTGCGCGGATTTCACATCGGCCACAGCCTGGTGGGCCGGGACATGCCTGCGATGCTCACGCAGTTGGCTGATGGCGCCTACGCCTATGAAAGTCAGCTTGGCTGGGGCACCACCCTTAAGGCGCACTGGGATCAAAACGAACCGATCAAGGGGTTTGACTCCGAAAATGCCCATCCACGGTACCGTGATGCTCACGATGCCCTCACGAGTGGAGAGTACGACGCGCTTATCTTGACCGAGATGGTCGAGATACGGGACGCGATCGCGTATTTTGATAGCTGGGATTTCCTTCGGCGCTGGGCAGCCAAAGCGCGCGCCGCAAAGCCTGGAATTCGTATCTACCTGTACGAGACATGGCACGAAACCAATGATCCCGAAGGCTGGCTGAACCGGATCGATGCAGATTGGAACCGATACTGGCTGGATTCGATTCTTCGGCCGGCGCTCGCCGAAACCGGCGGGACCGAACCGATCTATGTCATTCCCGGAGGGCAGGTCATGGCCGCCTTTCTGCGCGCTGTGGATGAACGTGGCGGCCTGGAGGACGTATCGGGGGTTGGCGACCTGATGACCGACAGGATCCACTTCAATGATATCGGCGCCTATCTCGTTGCGTTGACGCATTTCGCCGTCTTGTTCGGTCGGTCTCCGGCCGGATTGCCTCGGGCGCTTCTCCGCGCTGATGGGACCCCGGCGCAGGCACCGTCGGCCGAAACGGCGGAATTGATGCAGGCCGTGGTGTGGCAAGTGGTCACGTCCACGCCCCTCACAGGAGTCGTAGGGACGGACACGGTGCCTCTTGCTCTCAGCGAAGGGTCAGCATCGTAATGGGCTCGCGTGAGCTCATGGATGACGTCCTTTCTCCAACCATTCGGACGTGCGCGTCTACACCTACGTGACTTGGCACGCGTTGCACAGCGGAACGACAAAGGCGGTGCAATGGGACGACAAAGACCACATTCCTTGGCGCATCAGGATATCGAACGACCTTGCGGGTAGAATCTCCTCCCGTAGGTTTCCTTGGCTGGGCAAGGAGGTTTGGCGCGAAGGCATCAGACCCACCGCACCATCATAAGGCCAAAAGCAACCGGTCGTTAGAGGTGTCCAAATATGACGCACGTGGTAATGATCCTTGCGACACTATTGGCTATGGAAAAACTTACTGGATAGAACTGCACTACCCGATCATGTTTTTCCCGGTTTCTTAGTTCATTTGCCAAGGACACCGTCATGCCCATGCTACCCCTCGATCCGGAAACGCTGCTTCTGTCTCCGGCCGAAGCCCGAGCCGCCGCCACCCCGCATTCCGAGACTTACCGCAGCCGTAAACCATTTCCCTATGGGGGCTACGACGATTTCCTTGCACCTGAGATCCTTGAGCGCGTCAAGGACGAGCTCAAGGTGCTGCCCGAGGTGGAAACGAGTTTCGATCGCCCACAGGAACGGCTGAAGACCAGCTATATCCCCGAGCGTCTACCCGAATATACACGGCGACTTTTCTACGCCCTGAACTCGCGTCCCGTGCTCGCTTTCCTTGAGGAACTGACCGGTATCAAGCGTCTGATTCCGGATCCATACTTCGCCGGAGGCGGCATTCATGTGGTTCACAACGGCGGTCACCTCGACATCCATGCCGACTTCAACCACCATGCTCTTCTCAACTTAGAGCGGCGAGTGAACATGTTGATCTATCTCAACAAGGACTGGAAGGAGGAGTACGGAGGTTCATTCGAAGTCTGGAACGATGACATGACCGCAAAGGTCGAAGGGTTCGTGCCGCTATTCAACAGAATGTGTATTTTCAACACCTCCTCGACCAGCTGGCACGGCAACCCTGAGCCTGTGAGCCATCCTGACGGGCAACCTCGAATGTCGATCGCACTCTACTATTACACGGCGACGTGGGATGCGACGCGAAAATCGCACACGACACTTTTCAAGCCGCGTCCGGGAACAGCCGACCAGAGCGACCGCCGTATTGCGCGGCAAGAGATGCTTGCGGACGTGCTGCCGCCGTTCCTACACCGCAAGCTCGCGCCGCGCCTTCGCAAACTTGGCTTCTGACCACGAGCATCAGCCGGAAGAGGGGCGACCTGCCTTGCCAGCCGAGAATTGGAATATTTGTGGCTAAGTCTTTCGCTGGGGACTCCGTTGGATGGCAAGGATCTCTGGCATGAATGCATCAAAGTTTACGGACGCTTAGGAGGCGATCGTCGTCAAGCAGACTGATTATAGAGCGCCGGTTTCTGATGCATTGCTGACGTAAGAGTGAGGTCACGCTTCGCTCTCTCTGACAGCCGCGATAGGTCCTGCCACAGCGCGCAATGATTGTGGTAAGCCGAAGCTTGTTGCGACTGACCTTGGCTTCCTTCAAGCACTCGTAAAACGTCTGAGAGGCGCAGCCGATCCTGTCTGCAATCAGGACACGACCGAACATCGGAACGAATAGTCGACCTCGTGAGCCCATATTATCCGCACCGTGCAAGCGTGAAATTGCGGTAAAGCGTAAGCGGTGTTCTCAGGCCACATGAGCGTGTGGGGTGAGCTCGTCTATCCGCGATGCGGGGTGGCCATTGGCGAGCCTGGTGAGCGTCGCGGCCAGCCATGTGTGTGGGTTGATGCCGGTGAGCTTGCAGTTTTCGATGAGCGTGGCGATCACCGCCCAGTTGTCGCCACCCTCGTCGGAGCCGGCGAACAGGGCGTTCTTGCGGCCCAAGGCGAGCGGACGGATGGCGCGCTCAACGGCGTTGTTGTCGAGATCGATGCGTCCAT
>NZ_JAYEEU010000011.1:0-721 GCF_034653295.1 Erythrobacter epiphyticus
GTGATCGCGCAGGGCGGCTCGTCGGTGACCAACTTGGGTGACATTTCGGGCGCGCAATTCGGGATCACCACAATCAGCTATCTCGATCCTGCAACCGGGCAGTTTGAGAGCCGCGCGATCAACACCACCGTGGTGAACACCGGCACGATTGCAGGCGAGAGCAATGATGGCGTGCGCCTGATTGGCGGCGGCAGCGTGGTCAACAGCGGTGCGATCAGCGGCACGGGCGGGGCCTTGGCCGACGGGATCTCGATGTTCGCCTACACCGATCAGGCGATCGAGAACTACTCCGCGCGCGTCGAGAACAGCGCCACGGGTACGATTACCGGCCAACGCTTCGGGATGATCCTCTCGGGCGGCGGGGATATCGCCAACGCCGGTGCGATCACCGGCGGCAATGGCGGCGTGCTGATGCAGAGCGGTCCGTTCAACCTCACCGGCGGGGCCGTGCCTCCGGGCCAGACCGCCACTGTGACGAATACCGGCACGATCAGCGCGACAGGTGACTTCGGGGTAAACGGCATCCTTGGCTACGGCGTAGGTTTTGCGGGCGCGCTTGAGACGGCATCGCTGGTCAACGCGGGCACCATCACCAGCGCGATTAACGCTGGTGTGCGCCAGGGTTCGGCCGCAGCGCTGACGATCACCAACGAAGCAACGGGCATTATCGAAGGTGCCAATTCGGGCGTGGTTGTCTCAGCCGGCAATATCAACCTGACCA
>NZ_JAYEEU010000012.1:0-726 GCF_034653295.1 Erythrobacter epiphyticus
GTTGGCGCTGGTGGTGCCCTTGCGGAAGGTCACCGAGGGCACGACCGTGGCGATATTCTCAAGCGAGAACACCCCGGCCTGCTCCAGACGCTCCGACGACACCACCGAAATGGCGATCGGCACATCCTGCACATTTTCCTTCACTTTCTGTGAAGTCACAATGATTTCGCCGAGTCCTTCGTCCTGAGCGAACGCGGGCGCGGCATGGGCAAGCGCCAGAACGCTGACCGATGCGGCAAGTGATTGGAACGCAATTTTGGTGCTGGCAGGCATGTTGGTTTTCTCCCTCCCCTGTGTGTGTCGACTGTTGGGATGATGACGGGATCATCGCTCGTGCGGTCGATCTTGTGGGCCGACGGTTGCGCTTTCTGTCTCGTTATGTCAAGCGGTGTCATAAGAGGACACAAAGGGGGACCCGGCAAAAGTGGGCCTGCAACTGGCAGCACGTGACGACGGATTCGACCTGCTGATAGGCGGGCGCACCGTGCAGCGCTCCGGCATAGGTCCAGAAGCGCGACAAATGCGTGGGTTCGCGCCGGTCCTGCCGCAGCAGCGCCATCGGATCTGCCAGATCGGCGTAGAGCAGGCGGTGGTGGCGCACCATCGCCTGCACCCCGGGATTGGCGGCAATCACCGCGCCCTGTTCGCCCAGCATCCAGCCATCAGGCCGGGCTTCTTCCGAGAGCATCAGCGCCCGTCCGGCGCGCAGCAGGCATGCCGCTGCCT
>NZ_JAYEEU010000013.1:0-732 GCF_034653295.1 Erythrobacter epiphyticus
CTGCGAACCGCCGTTCGTCTTCCATCATATACGGAATCGGATTGACTGCAACCCCATCAACACGAACTTCATAATGCAGGTGCGGGCCCGTCGAACGGCCGGTCGAACCGACATAGCCGATGAGGTCGCCCTTCTTGACCGTGTCACCTGCCGCAACCGCAAGGCGCGACAGGTGGGCGTAACGGGTTTGCAGCGAGGCCCCATGTTCGAGGCTGATGTAGAGCCCGTAGCTCGAATACCAGTCAGCGCGGCTCACCACACCATCAGCGGTCGCATAGACTGGGGTGCCGGTGGGCGTAGCTCGAATACCAGTCAGCGCGGCTCACCACACCATCAGCGGTCGCATAGACTGGGGTGCCGGTGGGCGCGGCCAGATCAATGCCCGAATGGCGGCGCATCCCGCCCAGCACCGGGTGCGTGCGCATCCCGTAAGAGCTCGTCAGCACCGAACCGATCAACGGCATGCGCGACGGGATCGAGACAGTGGGGCGTTCGGTCGGAGGGGTCGAGCCGGTGCGATCCATCGCTGTCCAGCTTGAGAACAGGGCGCGGAAGCGTTGGTCGCTCGCGGCGATGCCTTCGCCTTCGGCTTCGCGCAGCGGTTCCTTGACATCGGCAGCGGCGGCATTGGCAGAGGCGCTGTTGGCAGCATTGGCCGCGCTGTTGGCAAGCGCCGGACCGGAAATCGTCAGGGAGAGGAACGCGCCGCCAATGGCCAGCAATCCGGTGCAC
>NZ_JAYEEU010000014.1:0-1003 GCF_034653295.1 Erythrobacter epiphyticus
TCCGCAGCAGTACAAGCAGCTGCTGATGGTTGCGGGTTTCGATCGCTATTTCCAGATCGCCCCCTGCTTCCGCGATGAAGACCCGCGCGCCGATCGCCTGCCGGGCGAATTCTACCAGCTCGACCTCGAAATGAGCTTCGTCACGCAGGAAGAAGTCTGGGAAACGATGGAGCCGGTGATCCAGGGCACTTTCGCCGCCTTTGCGGGCGACAAGAAGGTGACGCCAGCCGGGGAATTCCCGCGCATCCCCTATGACGAGGCGATGCTGAAATATGGCTCGGACAAGCCCGATCTGCGCAACCCGCTGATCATCAGCGATGTGTCAGCCCATTTCACCCAGTCAGGCTTTGGTCTGTTCTACAAGATCGTGGGTTCGGGCGGCGTGGTGCGCGCGATCCCTGCGCCCGCCACCCACGAGAAGAGCCGCAAGTTCTTCGACGACATGAACGATTGGGCGCGCAAGGAAGGCTATGCCGGCCTCGGCTATGTCACTCGCAAGGGCGGCGAATTCGGCGGGCCGATTGCCAAGAACCACGGCCCCGAGCGCATGGCCGAGCTTTATGCTGCGCTCGGCCTTGGCGAGAATGACGGCTTGTTCTTCGCCGCCGGCAAGGAAGCCGAAGCCGCCAAGCTCGCCGGTGCCGCGCGCATCCGCGTGGGCGAGGAATTGGGCCTGATCGACGAGGACGCGTTCGCGCTCGCATGGATCGTCGATTTCCCGTTCTATGAATGGAACGAGGACGAGAAGAAGGTCGATTTCAGCCACAACCCGTTCTCGATGCCGCAGGGCGGGATTGAGGCGCTGAACGGGCAAGACCCGCTCACCATCAAGGCGTTCCAGTACGATCTGGTCTGCAATGGCTATGAAATCGCCAGCGGATCGATCCGCAATCACAAGCCGGAAACGATGGTCAAGGCCTTCGAGATCACCGGGCTTTCGCAGGCGGATGTCGAAGAGCGGTTTGGCGGCATGTATCGCGCCTTCCAGTATCTGTCTCTTATA
>NZ_JAYEEU010000015.1:0-1005 GCF_034653295.1 Erythrobacter epiphyticus
CAGCGGCATACACCAGCCTGTCGGCGGATCACCGCAGCTTGTCAGGTCAGGTCCGCGCTTGGTCGAAAAATCGCGCCCGCGATCAGGCTGCCGCCTCGGCCGCAAACTGCAACCGGGCAAGCCGCGCATAAAGCCCGCCGGCCTTGACCTCGCCCGCAAGGTGGATCGCGCCGCCCTGAAGCAGGAGCTTTTCGGTCAGCGTGGTTTTCCCCGCGTCAGGGTGCGAAATGATCGCGAAGGTGCGGCGGTTGGAGGTCATCTTTGGTCTCTAGATAGCAATCTCAACACCCGCTCGTGCTGAGCTTGTCGAAGCACCGTCTTTTCTTCAAGTGCGGTGCGGGGAAAGAAAAAACAGCCCTTCGACAAGCTCAGGGCGAACGGGAAAAGACAGTGCAGGCTAGTTTTCTCGCGCCACCCGGAAGCCCGCGAAGTCCTGGTTGACCGGCATCAGCTCGATCCGGTTGATGTTGAGATGCGGCGGCAGGCTGGCGATCCAGCCGATGGTGTCGGCAATGTCCGCGCCGGTCATCGGGTGGACGCCGGCATAGAGCTTGTCGCTGGCTTCCTGGCTGCCGGTGCGCACCAGCGTGAATTCGGTCTCGACCATCCCCGGATGATGCGCTCGTCACCCGCAAGAACCCGATGCAATTTTTGGAACGCTGGCAGTTTTACGACCGCGAAGGCGCGCGTGCGCTTGCCTGAACCGGCCCGCGACGCCTAGGCACGCGAGCGATGAAACAGGTCGACATGTTCACCGATGGCGCCTGCAAGGGCAATCCCGGCCCCGGTGGCTGGGCGGCGCTGTTGCGGATGGGCGCGCACGAGAAGGAGTTTGTCGTTGGCTCGGCGCACACCACCAACAACCGGATGGAAATGACCGCGATCCTCGAAGGGCTGAAAGCGCTCAAACAGCCCTGCGCCGTTACGATCCACACCGACAGCCGCTATGTCATCGACGGGATGACCCAGTGGATCTTCGGCTGGCAGAAGCGCGGCTGGCTCAAT
>NZ_JAYEEU010000016.1:0-704 GCF_034653295.1 Erythrobacter epiphyticus
GATCCAGCGCCCTTCGGCCACCACCGTGCCGGTACGCACCGGCTTGGTGAAATGGAGGTTGAACCCGGTTGTCAGCAGAAAGCGATCGGTCACCAAGGTGTTCGCCGCAAGCTTTTCGGCGAGGGCAGGATCAAACTGGCCGCTCACCACCAAATCGCCGAGTGCGACATTGCTGGTGACAAGCAGTCGGACATCGACCCGGAAGCCATAGGTCGCACCCACCGGGCGGATAATGCCGCTGCTCAGGGCTTCGAGCAGGGATTGCTGGGTCTGCGGTGTCAGGCGATCGACATCATCGAGCACCAGCGTGCCGGTGTCGCAATGCTGGAACGCCCCGATCTGGCGATCAAAGGCGCCCGGAAAGGCACCCGGCTCGTGTCCGAACAGCACTGATTCCACCGAGGTCGGCGGGATCGTGGCGAGATCGACGATACGAAACGGCTCGCGCGCACGCGGGCTGGCCGAATGCATCGCGCGCACCAGCATTTCCTTGCCCGTCCCGCTCGCCCCGTCGATTGCGACATGGCCGTGGCCGCGCGCGGTCTTTGCCGCCTGGGCCAGCGCGGCGCGAAAGCCGGGGGCGGTGCCGATCATGGCATCGAAATCGAGGCTGGCGGACATTTTTTCGGCAAGCGGCGCGAGTTCGCGGCGCTGCGTCTCGCGCGTGGTGACCGCGCGCAGCGCATCCATCAGCCGCTCGGGCG
>NZ_JAYEEU010000017.1:0-1135 GCF_034653295.1 Erythrobacter epiphyticus
CTTCGGGCACGCGGAAATATTCGACGGTGCGAGCGAGCGCGAAGGAGTTGGGCGGGATGATGCAGACATCGGTCTCGCGGTCGACAAAGCTGTCGGGATCGAAAGCCTTGGGATCGACCACCGAGGAATTCACATTGGTGAAGATCTTGAACTCGGGCGCGACGCGCGCGTCATATCCATAGGAAGACAGGCCATAGGAGATGACCCCGTCGCGCCGCTGCGCCTCGACAAAGGGCTCGATCATGCCGTGTTCGAGCGCCTGGGTGCGGCGTTCCTTGCGGCGGTTGAGCTTGCGGGCCCAGCCCATCCCCTCAACCACCGGGTGCCACGGGCGGTGGTTCTGCCAGCCGGGGTAACGCCACCGGCTGAGCACGTCTGCCGCGTTGTAGATAAAGCCCTCGGTGGCCCTCCTCGGGAACGAGGATGACACCTTGCGATGTTCCGGGATCGGCGGCAATTGCGCGGCCAGCGCGCGATACCACGCCGGATCGCGCGACAGCGTGCTGTACCCGTTCACGCCGCCGAGCTCCATCGTTACCCAGTCAGGGCGGATGTAGCCTTCCTCGAACACATAGGCGGTGACGCCCTGTTCGCGGCAGATTTCAAGCGCGGCCCTGTGATGGTCGCGGCAGTCGCCGAACAGCATGATATCGGTGATGGCATGATCTTGCAGCAACTGCGCGAAGTGGCCGGGCCATTCTTCCAGCGTGCCGCGCCCGTTCCCGAGGATGGTGACGGTGACATTGCGTCCAGCGATTACGCCGGGTGCCCCGCCGATGCTAGCGCGGGCCATGACAGAACGTGTGGCGGGATCGAGCGAGGGTGCGACCGCGATGATCTTGCCGCCGACTGGCGCTACCCCTTCGCCGCCCAGCGCGATCTCGACCGCCATGCCGGGCCGGACAGTTTGCGCGAGCCGTTCTGGCAGTTGCAGTTCGATCTGGTAGGCACCCGCCGCCTCGACCACGAAGGGCGCGTTGTCAGTGTATACTCCGCCGCCAGTCTCGACGGCGTCCTGAGCCACACGCCCCGCATTCGGCGAACGCTAGGTCATGGTTCCGTCAGCACCAACGCCGCCAAGTGACGCCATTTTCGAAAACTGCGTCACACTGGCGCGGGCCTGATCCCATTCGGC
>NZ_JAYEEU010000018.1:0-1382 GCF_034653295.1 Erythrobacter epiphyticus
ATCATCAGGACTTCATGGCGAAGAACCCCCGCCACGGTTACATCCAGCGCTGGGACAAGCCCAAGGTCGAAGCGCTCAAAGCTATGTTCCCCGCACAATACCGCCCCGGCTTCCTGCGGGATGCCAGCTAGGAAAACCGCATTGAGGGCGCTATATTGCAGCCATGGCCAGTCACGCGCATTCGCACACCCACCACGAACACCACGGCGAAAGCCTGATTCAGGCGGCCGCCCGCTCGCTCAGCGCCGCGGGTGAGCAATGGACCGCGATGCGCGAGGCGGTGTTTGCCGAACTCGCCCGGCATGATCGGCCGGTCTCGGCCTATGACATTGCCGATAATCTCTCGGCCGCGCGCGGCAAAAGAGTCGCGCCCAACAGCGTGTACCGCATTCTTGATGTCTTCGTGACGAACAACCTCGCGATGCGGGTGGAAAGCGCCAATGCCTTCCTCGCCAACACCCATCCGGGCTGCGCGCATGACTGCATCTTCCTGGTCTGCGACGAATGTGGCGAGGCCGCCCATGTTGATGATGAGGATGTGAGTCGCGCCGTGCGCGGGATCGCGGCGGCGCGCGGGTTCAAGGCGGAACGCCCGGTGCTCGAGATCCGTGGGCTGTGCAAGGCCTGCACCTGACGGGGAGGCTGGCGGATTTCCTAATGCCACTATTTTCTGTAGGCTTGTGTCATGATCCGTGCGCCCCGTGGCCCCTTCCCCGCTTTGCTGATCAATCCGGTCGATCAACCGGCGCGCGGTGATCGATTGCTTTTTCGACACAAGACAGTGTCTCAATTGTCTCCAACATTGTCAGGAAAACCGGTGGCAAGCTTGCGCAACTGCGCATCGACAGGCCGGAAATCAGCGTGTAACGCTGGAAACCATGAATCAACCACCGCACACTCCCCTGCTTGATCAGGTCAACACCCCTGACGAGCTGCGCCGCCTCAAGCCTGAACAACTTCGCCAATTGGCCGATGAACTGCGCGCCGAGATGATCGACGCGGTCAGCGTCAGCGGCGGGCATCTCGGGTCCGGGCTCGGTGTGGTCGAGCTGACGGTTGCGATCCACTATGTGTTCAACACCCCCGAAGACAAACTCGTGTGGGATGTCGGCCACCAGTGCTATCCGCACAAGATCATCACCGGGCGGCGGGATCGCATTCGCACCCTGCGTCAGGCCGAACACGTCCTGATAGGCCGGCGCGGTGGGGTTGCTCTTGGCCTTTTCGCCGGTGACGACGTTGAACTTGGGGACGCCGTGATACTTGTCGGCAGAGTTTTCGGCCGGGGCATAGCCCTTGCCCTTCTCGGTCACGACATGGATCAGCACCGGGCCTTCCGAGGTGTCGCGCACGTTCTCGAGCACCGGCAGCAGGTGGTCGAG
>NZ_JAYEEU010000019.1:0-648 GCF_034653295.1 Erythrobacter epiphyticus
GTGCCCGATGGCGCGCTCTCCGATGCGATCCTTGCCGCGTGCCGGGATGCGGCCGGCCTGCTCGCCGATGCCTATGCCCAGGCCGAGGGAGACGCCCCATGAGCGAATGGAAACCGACCGCGTGCCTGATCTGCTCCTTGAATTGCGGGATCGAGGTGCAGACCGAAGGCGGCCACATTACCCGCGTGCGCGCGGACAAGGCGCACCCCATAAGCCAGGGCTATCTGTGCGAAAAGGCGCAGCGCTACAAAGGCCTGCTCGATGATATCTACACCAACGGCGTGGTGCCCGAAGATTTCGCGATCTATCTCCACCACCCGACCGTGACCGATCCGGGCATGGCACCGGCGGGCAAGAGCACGTTCTACGCGCTCGTGCCGGTCAGCCACATGGGCAAGATGCCGGTCAACTGGGATGAAGTCGGCCCCAAGCTGGAGAAAATGATCCTAGATGAGCTGGGCCGCCGCCTGATCCCCGACATCCACGATCGGATCGTCACCAAGTTCAGCTATGCGCCCAAGGACTTCAAGGCTGATCTCAACGCCCACATGGGCAGCGCGTTCAGCCTTGAGCCGGTGCTGTGGCAGAGCGCGTGGCTGCGCGGCCACAACCGCGATGACGTGATCGAGAATTACTATCTCGTTGGCG
>NZ_JAYEEU010000020.1:0-815 GCF_034653295.1 Erythrobacter epiphyticus
CCTTCATCCTGATCGGGGTGCTGGTTCTGGCGATCGCGGTGTGGGCGCTGCTGCGCGCCACCCGCAAAGCCAAGGTGATCGACGCAGCCGAGAGCCTCAAGCGCGACGTGCTGCCTGATGCCCGCCGCGACGTGGATATTTCCGATCTGCGCTATCTGGTGGAGGGGCCCAAGTGACACTGGCCGATCTGCTCGATCAGGCGGCGCTGCCTGCCCCTGCTGGCGCCGATGGCGTGGTGGTGACGGGCTTTGCCATCGATCACCGCAAGGTTGCGCCCGGCACCGTGTTCGGCGCCTTCCAAGGCGCAAAGTTTGATGGCGAGGCGTTCATCCCCGCCGCAGTCGAAGCGGGCGCGGTGGCAGTAGTGGCCCGCCCGGAAGCGGCGGTTGCTGGCGCGCTCCACATTGCAGACCCGGAGCCGCGCCGGGCCTTCGCCCGCCTTGCCGCCGGGTTCTTCCAGCCAGTGCCGGCTGTGCTGGTGGCGGTGACGGGCACCAACGGCAAGACCTCGACCGTCGAGATGACCCGTCAGATCTGGCGCATGTGCGGTGAGCGCGCGGCCAGCATCGGCACGCTCGGGGTCACCACGCCCGATGGCAGTGTGGCGACCGGGCTGACGACGCCGGATATCGTGACCTTTCTGGGCAATATGGCGGGCCTCGCGCGGGAAGGCGTCACCCATGTCGCCTATGAAGCATCGAGCCACGGGCTGGCCCAGTATCGCAGCGAAGGCTTGCCGGTTGCGGCCAGCGCTTTCACCAATTTCAGCCGCGATCATCTCGATTACCACGGCACGATGGAGGACTATTTCGCGG
>NZ_JAYEEU010000021.1:0-962 GCF_034653295.1 Erythrobacter epiphyticus
CTCGCGATCKTCATCGACAACAKATTGCACCCAGCGCGAGGGGTCAKTGCCCGAGCCAGCGAATTCCACGCCAAGCTTGGCGGTCCAGTTGGGGGTGATCCAGAAGGTGTCCTCGTCGAAATCGTGATCCCACAAGACGTCGCTGACACTGTCGGCAACGATCCGGAAACGCTCCTGTTCGCGCGCGAGGCGATGGGCCGCCTCTGTTTCAGCCGTCACATCGCGGGCAATGCCGACAATGCGCGGCCCGTAGGTGGATTCGCGCACCTCGGCGATGATCGCCATGTGCATCACTTTCCCATCGGGACGGTTGAACCGGACCGTGACGGAATAGCCTTCCTCGTTCCGCAGCGCTGATTCCATCAGCTTTTCATATCCCGGGTGATCATCGGGATGGATGCGCGAGAGGAAGGTTTCAGCCCTGGCCGGGAACAGATCGGGCGCGAGCACAGGGCAAAGGCACGGGCGATGGCGCAGCCGCGCGCCGGGCAAGCGCGGACACGGGTTCCGCTGCGTGCGCATCCCGCCTTTGCACCGCTGCTCGGCATCTGGGGCGCTGCGCTTGGCGGGGTTATGATGGGCGTGCTTCCCGCCGCAATCCTTGCGTCTCTCGCCAGCACCATGCCGGCCGAACTCGCGCCTTTCCCGGCGCGCCTGACCTTCGCGGTCGGCGGCGCCGTCGTGCTGGGCCTTGTGAGTTTTGCGCTGGCCCGCGGCCTTGGTGCTCGCGCCCGAAAGCCATGCTGCCCGTTCCCTGCCTGTCCTGCCACTGGCCCGGCGGAATCATCCGCACGGCCAAGGTGATGCTTTGTCCTAGCAAGAGTAAGTAAACAGGCAGATAATTTGCCGCACGGCGCTGATCCGTGATCCTTTGGTCAGCGCCCGTCCGGCATGGTGTGATTCGCGCCCACCCGCGCCCCGCCACCGCCATGTGCCGCGCCAGCCTCGCCGTGCCGTAACGG
>NZ_JAYEEU010000022.1:0-712 GCF_034653295.1 Erythrobacter epiphyticus
AGCCGAAACCGCGCTTTTCGAAGCCCGCGATCGCCGCACGGCGCCGCTTGCTATGTCGATGGCACGCAAGTTGCATAGGCATAAGTAAACGACCTTTCGGAGTATCCGCCCGTGCTGCCCATGCCGTCCACGCTTCCCCGCGCGCCGATTGATGCTGCTTTCTTGCGCCAACCCTTGGGGGTGGGCGATATTGTGCTGCCCGATGCTGCGGGCCAGCCTGGCACTGATTTCGCCGGGGTGCTTGGCGCATCGCTGTTGCAGGTCGAGGCCTCGCAGACGGCCACGGTGATGCCTGGGGTCCCGACTGATCTTGCTCTCCCGACGCAGCCTGCCAATGCGGGTGTGCTGCCCGACGCTGCGGTACCCGCAGCACCGGTTCGTGCCACCCCTCGCCCGGCATTGCCGGACGGCAAAATCTTGCCGCCTGATATGCCATCCGGCACCATCATGCCGTCCGATCCAGCACCGCATGTGACCCTTATGGCGTCTGGTGCGCCGGGGTCCGAAAGCGTCGCTGGCGAACCGCTTGATGCCGAGGCGGCCGGATCTGCTGTGTCCCAGCCGCTGCCCCACCCCCATGGTGGCAAGAGCGTTGATTGCACGAATGCCGCAATCAAACGGCGCCGCGACGCTGGCGCGTTCGAGCGCATGTTCTCGCTTGCCGGAAAGTGGCCACGACAGCGGCAGATCAAGGCGCGGGCCGCCGTCAATC
>NZ_JAYEEU010000023.1:0-873 GCF_034653295.1 Erythrobacter epiphyticus
CTCGATATCCTCGTGCTGAACAGTGGCGGCCCGCCGCGCGGCACCGCCGCAGCAACCAGCCCGGCGGATTTCGCGGCTGCCTTTGACCGCATGTTCCATGCCCAAGTGGCACTGGTGCAGGCATTCCTTTCCGATATGCGGGCACGCCGGTTCGGGCGGATCCTTGCGGTTGCTTCCACCAGCGTGATCGCCCCGATCCCCGGCCTCGTGCTGTCAAATGCGGTCAGGGCAGCCCTCGCATCATGGTGCAAGACACTGGCGGGTGAAGTCGCCGTTGATGGCGTGACCGTAAACCTTTTGCTGCCCGGCCAGATCGCGACCGACCAGCTCGCCGGCCTGCACACGGCGATGGCCGAAAGCAGCGCGATGACGCCCGATCAGGTGCGCGCCCGCGCGCTGGCCGCCATTCCGGCGGGCCGTTTCGGAGACCCGGCAGAATTCGGCGATGTGGCGGCCTTTCTCGCCAGCCCGCGAGCGGGCTTCATCACTGGCTGCGCGATCAAGGTGGACGGCGGGCAGACTGTCACGCTCTAGCTCGCACGCTCGCACCGCCTGCTTTCCCGCCGCGAAATTCTAACGCGGCTGTGCACCAGACCGCTTGAGATAGTCTTATGAGCGCGTGKGTMTATGGTTAGGCCATGGTCACGTCCGCAACACAATGGCAGCGCCGTGCCAAAGCGGTCTTTCTGCTCGGAGCGCTTGGCGCCACGGCCGTGGTGCCGCAGGCTCCGGCCCATGCCGCCCTCTCGCCGGCGGCCCTGCCGCCCGCGGCCTTGATTGTGGCGTTGCAATGCAACGGGCCCACACCAGCCGGGCTGACGACGCCTATGCGTGATCAGGAAGCGGGGGCGCAGAACAAGGCTTCGGCCATTC
>NZ_JAYEEU010000024.1:0-1489 GCF_034653295.1 Erythrobacter epiphyticus
GTCTAAATCCGCCGCCCCGAATCTGTTGATCGAAGCTATGTGGAAAAAAGCCATAGATCCACGTATGTAATTGTGGGCTCAATCGGACTTCGACAAGCATCAGAAGGCTGTAAAATAGCATTGCCACGACTAGAGCCCGCAAGACATAATCCTGCGATCGGGCAGAGATGGAAGCGGGGAGCGGCAAGCCCGATGCCGTCCGGCTGCTTGCCCTGATTGAACTGCTCTATGGTTCGGGTCTGCGCGCGAGCGAGTTGGTCGCCCTGCCGCGCAATGCGGTGCCGCGCGATGCGCCATTCCTGACTGTGATGGGCAAGGGCGGGCAGGCGCGGATGGTGCCGGTGGGGGACCGCGCACTGGCCGCGGTGCAGGCCTGGCTGGCACTGCGGCCTGCCGATCCGGCATCGCGGTTCCTGTTTCCCTCCCGCGGGCGGCTTGGCCATCTCTCCCGCGTCAGCCTGTTCCAGCAAGTGAAGGCCTTGGCGCTGCGAGCGGGGCTCGATCCGGCAAAAGTGAGCCCCCATGTGCTGCGCCATGCCWTTGCCACCCATCGCTTCATGGGCGTTTTTGCCAGCGACATTCTCAGCGGCGTCGACGCGATGGTGGGGCGCGGTCTTGGCGATCGCGATCGGCTGGCGCTCGTGGGCCACAGCTGGGGCAGCGCGATTGCAAGCTGGATCGCTGGCAATGACCGCCGCTTCAAGGCTGTTGTGTCCAAGGAAGGATGGAACAGCTTTTACCCTGACGACATGGGAACCACCGACAGCGATGAAAACGACGAAGACATCTTGTTCGGTGGATCACCGAGCGAAGCGCCGGAAGCCTATGCGTTTAACTCGGCCATAACGAGAGCAGATCGTGTCAAAGCGCCGATCCTGTTGTTCAGCGCCGCGCCAAGAAAGGGCGGAGATTTTGACAAATTTTGCGATGGTATCAATCGCTCAAAAGGAAACTGTCGCCATTTCCGCTTTCCCAAAGAAGAGCATGTCTTCGGTAAGGAAGCCAGCATGCGCATCGTTTTCGCTGAAACTGCCCGCCTGTTTGCACGGCATGTTGCCAATTGGCGTTAGAGGCTGCGCGGACGCAGAAATCGCCCGCGTAATTGGCTGGACCGCCAAGCGGGTGGCGCAGGTTCGAGCCTGCTACGTGGACGAAGCCCGCGTCGTGGTCAGCATGGTGGACCGCATCGTGCGGGAAGGGTGACCGCTGCCCTTTCGCGGGACACGAAATCCGGCCTGATGCTGATCACCTTTTACAGGGTGTGTGTAAAAGGCTCCGGGGAGAACAAACCCGCATCGCCTTAAATGCCCGGATTTCCCGGGTTTTTTGGTAGCGGAGGAGGGACTCGAACCCCCGACACGCGGATTATGATTCCGCTGCTCTAACCGACTGAGCTACTCCGCCCCAAGGGCATCCGGCGTGCCATGACACCGGGATTCGCTGGTGGGCCATTCCGCCAAACGAGGCGCGCCTTTAAGCTGCACGGGCG
>NZ_JAYEEU010000025.1:0-1223 GCF_034653295.1 Erythrobacter epiphyticus
CGAATTGTTCCCGTCGGGCTTGACCTTGCTTGACAAGGGGCATCTCGGCGAGCTTGGCACCAGCCATCTCGTGGCGCGGCAGGAATTGCGCGCGCTGGTCAAGGCGCTCGCCCTGCCCGGCTATGCCCGCGAACAGGCGGAGCTGGCGCTCGCCTGATGCTGCTGCGGATCGCCCTGCTGCTGGCCATTGGTTGCGTGTTGTTCCGCTGGGCATTCGGGCAGTGGCCGTGGCAAGGCCTGGGGCAGGCTGGCGGTGCCGCGCGACGGCAGGCGCTGGGCAAGGCGCGCGCCTTGCTCGGCGTGCCCGCCGCAGCCAGCCGCGAGGAGATCATTGCCGCG
Organism: Erythrobacter epiphyticus; assembly: GCF_034653295.1. Taxonomy (NCBI): domain Bacteria; kingdom Pseudomonadati; phylum Pseudomonadota; class Alphaproteobacteria; order Sphingomonadales; family Erythrobacteraceae; genus Erythrobacter; species Erythrobacter epiphyticus. The sequence goes on from NZ_JAYEEU010000025.1 coordinate 340, forward strand.
CACCGCAGGCTTGCAGCGCTGGTGCATCCCGATCGCGGCGGGAGCAGCGATGCCCTGCGCGAAGCCAATGCCGCACGCGATCTGTTGCTGGGTGCGCTGCCGCCAGCCGGTGAGGGCGCGCAAGGGGAGCCCTAGGCCGCATCACAGCCTTGACACATTGCGCTACCAACCTCAGGCCCAAGCTCACAACCACAAGAAGGCCCAACCCTCATGCAGCATACCTTCGATCCYWCGATCCWGCGCGTGTTCGAGCATAGGGGATGACACCCGCCCATCATAGCCGACCGCCACTGTCTTGCCCCCGGCGCGGGCCAGCAGTGTGCCGAAAGCCCGCCCGATCGCACGGGCATCCTCGGCGCCCAAAGTGTCGCCGATTACACCGCGAATGTCATATTCGCGCAGGATCGTGGGATCGAAGGTATGCTGCATGAGGGTTGGGCCTTCTTGTGGTTGTGAGCTTGGGCCTGAGGTCGAAAGCGTGAAGGACATGGATGTCATTGTCCGCGCTGCCAGGAAAAGCGCGACGATCCCGAGCTATGGCGGGCTGCGCATGCCGCTCACCACCCATCTTTCGCAGCGCGTACAGGCGATGCTGGCCGATCGCGCGGGATGGGGGCGCTTCCCCGATGATGTGCGCGAATGGCTGGAGATGCAGGATTACCGCTCGCGCCTGCCCGCGCCCGGCGAATTGCTGGTCGATAGCTTCCCGCTTGGCGGCAAGCATTACCCCGCCTATTACACTTTCGAAGGCTGGAACGCGAACCAGAGCCTCGGGATGCTGATCACCCGGCGGATGGAAGAGCGCGGGCTGATGCCAGCGGGCTTTGTTGCCAATGATTATTGCCTCGCCGTATGGGGGCTCAAGCCGGTGCGCGATCCCGCGC
>NZ_JAYEEU010000026.1:0-391 GCF_034653295.1 Erythrobacter epiphyticus
GAGCAATGCCGACCGCTACCAATACCGCTATTGCTGGCCCTCGGGCGATTGGGGGAGCCTGCCCATCGCGGGCGGGCTGGAGGTCGCCTACAAGTCCGAGCTGGAAGCCGCCGAAGACCCCGCAGCGCTGCTCGAGGAAATCCGGGCAAGGCTGGCGAAAGTCACCTCGCCCTTCCGCAGCGCTGAAAGGTTTAACGTCGAGGACATCATCGACCCGCGCGACACGCGGCCGCTGCTGTGCGAATTTGCCTGGCTGGCGTGGCGGAGTTTGGGGGTGGATTGATCCTCCCCCTTGGGGGAGGGGGACCATGCGCAGCATGGTGGAGGGGCGAGCGGCGGGGGGGGGGGGGGGCCCCCCCCCCCCCSCGCCCCSCCCCCCCCCCCCCCCCCC
>NZ_JAYEEU010000027.1:0-1028 GCF_034653295.1 Erythrobacter epiphyticus
GGTCAAGGGCATCGACGCGCATATCGTCGACGACACCGAACAGATGCGCGCCGCCATCGCCGCCAAGGGTGGCCGCCCGATCGAGGTGATCGAAGGGCCGCTGATGGACGGGATGAACGTGGTCGGCGACCTGTTCGGCTCGGGCAAGATGTTCCTGCCGCAGGTGGTCAAATCCGCGCGCGTGATGAAGAAGGCCGTCGCCCACCTTATCCCCTTCATCGAGGCCGAGAAGGACTTGCTCCCCGAAGAGGAGCGCAAGGCCAAGGGCAAGATCATCATGGCGACGGTGAAGGGCGATGTGCATGACATCGGCAAGAACATTGTCGGCGTGGTGCTGCTTTGTTTGCGCCTTTCGGGCCTTCCGGCTGGTCGCTGGAGCATGATCTAGCGGAAGTGCCTTTGCCCTGTAGCGGCTGCCGAGCTCGGTTCTGTTTGGGTGGATGTGAGCGAAAACGGGTGACCTTAGCTGTCGCACTTGCTCTGACAGAGCCGCTCCGCTGCGTGCGGGGAGCGCGACGGCAGGTGAACGGCCCGCCCAAGATTTGGTTGTTGCCATCACTCGCAGCTATGGGCATCAAATTCACCCAAAAGCCTACCCTTGGATAGTGGATACTTCGGGCCCAGACTACTTGTCACGACGTGTTTTGACGCTCGGTTTACCAGCAAACGTGTAGCGCGACGGCGGGGTAAAAATAGGAATGATTGCGTGACAAGAATCGGATTTTTTTCGCTTCTGACATTGTACGTAATTGAGACTCTCGCCGTCATCGCGAGTTTTCAAATCTTCACTCCAATTGATTGCCGCCTGACTGGTCTTGAAACAGAGTGCCGAGCCTTACGCAGTGTATTTATTAGTGCATTGTGTGTCGTGGTTGCTTTAGGTTTAGTAATATACGGCCAAAAAAATGCGTGGCGCCGATTTTTTGAAATTTTTCAGAATTCTGACCGAGAAAATAAATGGGCTTTAATTCATCTGGTTGGAATTTCCATTATATTTTTCCCTTTGCTAATAATCCCCAATTATAACT
>NZ_JAYEEU010000028.1:0-1054 GCF_034653295.1 Erythrobacter epiphyticus
GCGCAACCTGATCGGCGGCCTGATGCGCTGAGGTGATCGCCCCGGACTGCCAGTGTCCAACCGGTTTCCGTTCATCTTGCGGCGCGGCAAGCTTACGTGTTGGAGACAACTGAGACACTGTCCTTAAAGAGAAATCCCTTTGATCACAGTGTCCCCGTTGCTCGCCTTTTCCGGTTATCGGCCCGATCACTGCCGCCATCGTTGCAACGTGATCTGATCGCAGCATCACAAGGTTCATCCCCGACCCATAACGCCTGACAAGGCCGTAGGAAAACCACTGCTGCCCTCCGCTCTGCCCCTGCGGCCTATTCTGCCGGAGCCATGCAGAAGGCGCTCGAATAGGTATTGCCGCCGAAGCCGAAGGGCGCAACGCTGTATTCGTAAGCCTGGATCGCGCTGAACAGCACGCCGAGTGCAATCGTCGCCCACAGGCCCTGCTTCAGCCCCACGCGATCACCATGGATCAGCGCGTGGTGCGCCCAGGTCACCGTCGTGCCCGAACACAGCAGGATCAGCGTGTTGAGCAGCGGCAGCGCGAAGGGATCGAGCACTTCCATGCCTTCGGGAATGAACGAGGCAATCGCCCCCGCTTCGCCAAACAGGCTGGTGGTCGCGTCCGAAGCCGCGTCATAGCTCAAGGCTGTCGGGAACAGCGCGAAGTCGAAGAAGCTCCAGAACCAGCCAACGAAGAACATCACTTCCGAAGCGATGAACAGGATCATCCCGTAGCGCATGTGCAGCTGCACCACCGGAGTGTGATCGCCGCGCTCGGCCTCGACCACGATGTTCTTGAACCACATGAAGAAGGTCGCGATCAGACCGGCGAGGCCTGCCCACATCACGAACGAGCTAGTCGCCCCGAAAATTTCGGGGTGGAAGCCCAGCACCATGCCGCTGGTGAAGGTGAGCGCCGACATCGAGCCGACCAGCGGCCAGATATCGGGTTCGAGAATGTGGTATTCGTGGTTTACTTTGCCAGCCATGTGGAAGTTCCCGTCCCTAGGATGTGCGGATCAATTGGTGCTGTCCAGAGCCGCCAGCTGCGGCTCTTTCG
>NZ_JAYEEU010000029.1:0-1063 GCF_034653295.1 Erythrobacter epiphyticus
TCCTGGGGCTGCATCTCATGGGCCGATGGCAAGGCTCGCAGGTGCCCTGACCAGCGTTGCGCCGATCCCAATTTCTTGTGACATTCGATTCTGCAATTGACAATGATTCGCAATCGCATCATTGGCGGCGGCGGTTAAAGCTTATCCGGGGCCATCCATGAACACCTTCCGCGCGACTACATCACTGCTCGCACTCGTTCTTGCAGGCGGGGCGATCTTGCCGGCAGCTGCAGCGGCTCAATCGCAGGACAGCAGTGCGAACAGCGCAGATGATGATAGTGACGGCACCCGCGCACGCCGCACCGCCGAGGAGATTCTCGTCGTCGGCAAGCGCGAAACCGGCTACAAATCGGAAACCCAGTCGGGCGGCACCTTCGGCGAGCAGAGCATCCTCGATACGCCCTTTTCGGTGACGGTCATCACACAGGAACTGCTGATCGACCAGCAGGTGCGCTCGCTCGGCGACATCGCCCGCAACGACCCTTCGACCABCGTCAGCACGCCGCCGGGTTCTGGAAAACTTCGACCAGACCACCTTTCTGGGGCAGGACTTCGGCACCTATCCCACCTCCAACGTGATCGGTTCGCTGGGCGCGAAGTGGGAGTTCGCGCCGGGCTGGACCTTGCAGGCGCGCGCGCAGCAGATGCGGCTTGAGCGCGACCAGCAGGGGGTCGGCATCCGCGCCGGCACATTGCAGGCAAACGGCGATTACACCGCGACCATCTTCTTCAGTCCCAATCAGGTGCGCGATCCGTTTTCGGCCGAGGCTTTCGTGACCGGGGAATTCAGGACGCTCGGGATCACCCACGAAGTCGCGGTCGGCGCGGCATACAGCCGCAATCCGCTCAAGTTCGCCCTGACTTCGGCGACCCCGATCCTTGGTACATCGAACGTGTTCAACCCCGTCACGCTCCCGCGCCCCGCGCCTGCCAGCCTTGTCACCTCGCCGGTAGTCGATGCGCTGATCATTTCTCAGGAAGCGGTGTTCGTCTCGGATCTTGTGACGGTGACCGAATGGCTGAAGCTGTTCGGCGCTGTGCGCCATGCCGAGCAGCGCAATCA
>NZ_JAYEEU010000030.1:0-1228 GCF_034653295.1 Erythrobacter epiphyticus
CAGCGAGACGGTCCCGGCATTGCCCACGCTGGTGCGATAGGTCGCGATGGCGTCAAAGCCGCGGGTGCGCGTGTCGATCCCGTTGAAGAAGAAGCGCGCTGCCGAAATATTGGTGAAGCCCGCATCATTGAGAATCTGCGCAATTGCCCGGCCCGTGCCCGTGCCCGACGGGTTGCCTGCGGCATCGCGGGTGGCGGTGAGGTTGTCGGTCAACACGATGCGATCATCAATGTCGATCTGGTAATAGTCGAAGGTGATGTTCAGCCCGCGCACCGCGTTGAACACCGCACCACCCGACCACGAGAACGACGTTTCCGCCTCCAGCGGGCTCGAACCCAGGGCAAGCGCTGGAGAGCGATCAGGCGCCGCCTGAATTATGAAGCCTCACCGAGGCAGATCAGGCCATCAAGGTCCGAAGAGATTGCACACATGGGATCGGATTACGTCATCGCCATGTCCCGGTTTTCCGTGCTTATTGCTGCGTCCGTGAGAACGGCACTAGCGGGCGCAGCAATAAGTCTTGGGTGGGCCGGATACCTGTCTCAAGATTGAACATGCTGCGGCGCTCATGAACACTTGCCAGCTTACCAGTATCATCTTCGCTGCTTTATGAACGCCGGTTTCGGCCAAACCGGTCGATCCGTCACGCCGTCTTCCAATGGCAGGAAAGTCCCAGCGCTGGTAGGTCGGCTCCCCGGCTCTAACGAGGAGCCGAATGCTCAGATTTCCGTGTTTTCGGCGAGGGCAAGTGCATCCTCGACATCGATTCCGAGATAGCGCACCGTATTCTCGATCTTGCTGTGACCGAGAAGTATCTGGACGGCACGCAGATTGCCGGTGGCCCTGTAGATGATCGACGCCTTGGTCCGCCTCAGAGAGTGGGTGCCGTATTCGCTCCGCATCAAGCCGATCCCGCTTACCCATTCATCAACAAGCCGAGCATATTGGCGGGTGCTGAGGTGCCTGTTCCGATCGACCCGGCTTGGGAAGACATAATCGTCCACGGCGCCACCCCGGCGCTCAAGCCAGGCCAGCAGACTGGCACGGGCATCCGGCAAAATCTCGAACTGAACAGGGCGGCTTGTTTTCTGCTGCATAACGATTGCGCGCGTTCGGATCTGCCCTCCGTTAACAATGTCGCCGATCTTCATTCGCACAAGGTCGCAGCCGCGCAGTTTGCTGTCGATGGCAAGATCAAACAGCGCACGATCACGCACTCGGCGGCATT
>NZ_JAYEEU010000031.1:0-1060 GCF_034653295.1 Erythrobacter epiphyticus
GGCGGATGCTGCCCCGCTCGCGCTGATCAGCGATACGGCCCACGGCCCGCGCATTGATGCGGTCAACCCGGCAGCGCGGGCGGCGGGCGCAGCCGCGGGGATGCGCCTCGCCGATGCGCGCGCGCTGTGCCCCGCACTGGCCGCCGTTCCTTCTGATCCGGCGGGCGATCTGGCGTGCCTCGAAAAGCTGGCGCTGTGGGCGCAGCGCTGGGGACCGTGGAGCGCGCTCGACCCGCCCGATGGCCTGCTGGTTGATACCACCGGCGCAAGCCACCTGTTCGGCGGCGAAGCGCGCTTGCTCGCCGATCTCGCCGCGGCCTTCGGTCAGCGCGGCTTTGCGGCGCGCGCGGCGCTGGCCCCGACCGCCGGGGCCGCGTGGGCGCTCGCGCATTTCGCCGCCCATTCGCGGGCGCAACCCGCCATTCTCGCTCCCGGCGATGATCCCATGCGCCTGCTTGGCGATCTGCCGGTTGCGGCGCTGCGGCTTGATGGAGATGTCATCACCGTTCTGCGGCGGCTCGGGCTCAAGCGGATCGGCGATCTGGTCGGGCTGGGCGAGGGGGGCGATCCCGCCGCGGCGCGCGATGCGCTGCAACGGCGTTTCCGCAATCGCAAGTCTCCGGCGACCAATCCGCTGATCCGGCTTGATCAGTTCCTTGGCTTCGGATTCGACCATCATCACTGCGTTCTGGGTCGCGGCGACCACGAGGTCGAGACGGCCTTCGGAGAGTGCCTTGTCCTGCTTCGGGTTGAGCGTGTATTCGCCATCGACGTAACCGACGCGCGCGGCGCCGATCGGGCCCATGAAGGGCACGCCCGAGATGGTGAGTGCAGCCGAAGCCGCGATCATAGCGACGATATCGGCTTCGGTCTCGCCGTCGAACGACAGGACCTGCGCGATCACGTTGATCTCGTTGTAGAAGCCTTCGGGGAAGAGCGGACGGATCGGACGGTCAATCAACCGGCTGGTGAGCGTTTCCTTTTCGGTCGCGCCGCGTTCACGCTTGAAGAAGCCGCCGGGGATGCGCCCGGCAGCCGAGAACTTTTCCTGGTAGTGGAC
>NZ_JAYEEU010000032.1:0-1114 GCF_034653295.1 Erythrobacter epiphyticus
GCGCGGGCGCAGGCCGGGGCGATGCGGCAGGATAAAGCGCAGCGGCCAGATGATGTGCGGCGTTATCAATCCCGAGATCCGACAGCTTGCGATAGAGGGTCGAACGCCCGATCCCCAAGCGCCGCGCCACTTCGGTCATGCGGCCGCGGTAATGGCCGATGGCGAGGCGGATGACATCGGCCTCGATCTCTTCGAGCGGACGCAGATTGCCATCGGGCGTGTAGAGCGTGATGCCGACACCCTCGTGGCTCGTATCGAACAGCGGGGCCTGTTGACCGCCGAGCATTTCCGACAATTCGGGAAAGCTTCCCGCGGTGAGCGCTTCGCCCTCGCAATAGACCGCCGCGCGAAACAGCACGGATTGCAACTGGCGCACATTGCCCGGCCAATCATAGGCGGCAAGCAGGGCGAGCGCGCTATCGGTGATCGACAGATGCTTGAGGCCTGGCTGTTCGCCGATGCGGGCAAGGAAATGGCGGGTCAGTGCGGGCGTGCACGGCGGGGTTGGCGGCATTGTCGAACTGGCTCGGCATCCATGCGCCGGGGGTGGTGTTCACCAGCTATTCTGCGCGTTCGATCGCACCGCGCATGCCTTTCTCGCGCGCGGTCAGATCAAAGCTTGCACCGTAGGCCAGCATCAGTCGCCGCCGTTCCACCGACATGGATTCGGGCATGACCAGCACCAGCTTGTAGCCCTTGACCGCGGCAACCATCGCAAGGCCGATCCCGGTGTTGCAGCTGGTTGGCTCGACTATGGTTCCGCCGGGATTGAGCAAGCCGCGCGCCTCGGCATCCTCTAACATGGCTAGCGCGATGCGATCCTTGATCGAACCGCCGGGATTGGCGCGCTCGGACTTCACCCAGACCTCGTGGTCGGGGAACATCCGGGCAAGGCGAATGTGCGGGGTGTTGCCAATCGTGGCTAAGATGCTGTCGGCTTTCATGTCAGGCCTCCTGAGAGTGGGTCTTGCGGGAAGGGTGTAGCAGTTCCGGCGGCGGATCGAAGGTCCTGGTGGTGCGCAGCACCGGAAACAGGCGGCTCCACACTGCGACGGTGATGATCGCGCCGACTCCGCCCGCCACCACGGCGGCGACCGGCCCGATCAGGAAGGCG
>NZ_JAYEEU010000033.1:0-702 GCF_034653295.1 Erythrobacter epiphyticus
AGAACAGCGCGCGTGCGTGGTCAAAGGCCGCTGCCGGATAGAGCGCGGGCTCCGGGTGCTTTTTCTCGATATAGGCGCAGATCGCCGAGGAGTCCGCGATGGTGCCACTTATCCCTTCGGCCGCGATCGAACGATCCCGCAGCACCGGGATCCGCTTCATCGGGGAGATATCGCGGAACCACTGCGGCGGAGCGAAGACATTGACCGCCTCAACCACGTAATCGACCCCTTTGAGGATGCAGCAGGCCGCCGCCTTGCGGACAAAGGGCGAGACCGGGCTGCCATAGATCACAAGGTCAGGGGCGGTATCAGACATGCATCAGGCTCCTCTCGCACAGGCGTTGGCCGCCCTGATAGGGCGCGCAGCAAATAGCGCAATGGTCAGGCGCGCGGCCGCCATCGCGGGCGTAAGATCGAGACCACCGGATTGCTAAGCGCTTTGCAGGGCGCCGGGGTGCAATTCGTGCAGGGGCCGATCTATTGCGAGCCGGTGGATCAGGCGACCTTGGCTGAAGTCCTCTCGGCCGGCGGCTGGCGGATCGAGCCATCGGCGAAGCGCAAATATCGCGCGCGCCGCCGCACGGTGTTCCGCAAGATCCATGTGATCCACGATGATCACTCCTACGAGGTGACCTTGCGCAACCTGTCGCGTTCGGGCGCGCTGATCCAGGGGCTTGCCGATGTGCCGAAGGGCACGCAGTT
>NZ_JAYEEU010000034.1:0-604 GCF_034653295.1 Erythrobacter epiphyticus
GTGCGCAACCGCATGAAAATAGCGCAGGTGCTTGAAATTGAGATGCATCGCGCGAACAAACCCCCAGAGCCTCGGATGTCATGATAGAGCACCGCGCCGCCGCCCGCCAGTGCGCAAGCGGCTCAGGCAGTGGCGACCGCCGCAAAACAAGCGGCGACTTCGCCGGCATGGAAGGCTTGGGCCTCTGGCCCCTCGCTTGGCCCGGCATAGAGCCCCAGCTCGCGCAGCAGCACGAAATAGCCCGGCGCGGGCAGGCCGCCGCGCGCTTTCGACACCACCAGGCTGGCGAGTTGCGGCGCGCCCACTTCGCCGTCAGCCGGTGCCGCGATCCGCCATGCCCCGCAGCCGCCGGCAAGCCCGCCGTCGATCACCACCAGCCCCAGCAGCACAAGGCCGATCGCAGGGGCCAGCGCCCAGGCCGCAGGTGCCGCCGCCGCGATCAGCACCGCCAGCGGGGCAAGCGCCGCCAGCGCCCAGCCCGCGCGCGCGGTGGGCACAATCGGCACGGCGGGAAGCCGCGCCAGCAGGGCAGCGATGCGCTTAACGGCCGATCACCTTGGGGCCTCGGTCGCTTCGACCAGCTCGGTCACCAGCGCTTCGAGAT
>NZ_JAYEEU010000035.1:0-1091 GCF_034653295.1 Erythrobacter epiphyticus
GGATTGCGACAATGTCCGGGATCGCCGCGGCCGAGCCGGTGAGCGATCTTGGCGAGGGCTGGCGCGCATGGTCGTTGCAGCTTGCTCCCGGCGTCGAGGCGGGCGATCTGCTCGAAGCCTGCACCGCGCAAGGCTTGCCGCTGCGCCGCTTCGAGGAACAGCGCGCCTCGCTGCATGATGTGTTTGTCGCACTGGTCGGCAATGATCCATCCATCGAGGAGACCCGCGCATGAGCTTTGCCAATATCCTGCTCGTGGCGGGCCTCGGCAATCGTGCCTTCGAACCGCTTGCGCCCCTTGCGCAGCAGCAGGATGCGCTCGCACAGCCGCTCGGCATGCTGCATCACATGGGTGGAAAAGATCACCGCTGCGCCCGTCCCGGCGGCGCGCAGGATTTCATCCTCCAGCAGCCCCTGATTGACCGGATCAAGCCCGGAAAACGGCTCGTCCAGAATGAGCAGGCGCGGGCGGTTGACGAGTGCCGTGGCAAGCTGCACTTTCTGCGCCATGCCTTTCGACAGATCGGCAACCTTGGCCTTGGCCCGGTCGGCCAGATCGAAGCGTTCGAGCAGCTCCATCCCGTGCGCACGGGCATCGCCCGCGCGCATCTGTTTGTGCTGGCCGTAATAGGCGTTCATGGCGATCACCGTCATATTGCCGTAAAGGCCGCGTTCTTCGGGCAGGAAGCCGATGGCGCCCGAGGCGCGCCGATCGGGCGCGCTGCCCATCACTTCAATCGTTCCGGACGTGGGCCGGATGATGTCGAGCACCATGCGCAAGGTGGTGGTCTTGCCCGCACCATTGCCCCCGAGAAAGCCGTAGATTTCGCCCGGCTCGACCGCAAAGCTCAGATCATCAACCGCGCGCACATCGGCAAATTGCTTGGTAAGATTGGCGACCTTGAGCATGCTGATCCCTTGCACGTTCCCACAATGGGAGCGGGAAGCCTAGCGCGCCAAACGCTTCATATCAAATTAGGAATCACGCGGGCGGAATTGCGCCATGCGGCAGGCGCGCCGATCAGAACGGAATGTCGTCGTCGAGATCGTCGTAGCCCCCGCCCGCCGTGCCGCCGATGGTCAGATTGGGGAC
>NZ_JAYEEU010000036.1:0-834 GCF_034653295.1 Erythrobacter epiphyticus
TCGTGGGTCTGCCAGCTTTGCGGGGTCCAGGTCTTCGTCACTTTGCAAGTCTTCCAAATGTCATCAGGCCATATGGCAAGAATGTGCGGCACATTCCAGCCGCGGGCCGCGCCGCTACAGGAGGCGCGTTAGATTTGTAAAGCCTCAATGCCTCCTGCGACAATATTATTTCTCGTCCGGTCAGCGCGCCCGGGCATTACCCCGGCTGTTGCGCCGGGCAGGTTCGGCAGCAAGTGTCTGACCTTGCGGGATCACCGCCAGCCGCAGCGGTCGGCGCTGGGTGAAATAGCGTTCCGCCAGAAACTGCATCACTTCGGGCGTGGTCTGCGTGTAATCAACCAGCAGCGAGCGCAGCAGCGCGACGCGCTGGGGATCAAAGCTCGCGCCCTCGAGATTGTAGAGCCAGAACTGATTGCCGGTCGAGGCGCGCTGGATCATCTGGCCAAGCGGCCCGGTGACGCGCTCCAGCTCGTCCGCCGCGGGTGGGTTTGCCGCGAGGTCGCGGGCAATCCGATCAGCCTCGGCGAAGAAGATCGGCACGAAATCCGGCTCAAGCTGGGCGAGCGCGGTGATCCGCCCGCCGCTCTCGACATCGGTGGGCCAGTTTGAAAACACCTGCGGCGAATAGCTCGCCCCGGCGCGTTCGCGCAGCGCATCGAGCAAGCGGTTGTTGAACAACTGGGTGAGGATTTCGAGCTGGCGGGATTCGCGGATGCTCGCCATCCCGCCCCCGCTCGGCCAGATCACGGCGGCGGCGGCCTGGTTGGCATCGCCGCGGTGATAGAGCACGCTCGGCCCGTCACTCGCCTTGGCAAATCCGGCAATAACGTTGAC
>NZ_JAYEEU010000037.1:0-870 GCF_034653295.1 Erythrobacter epiphyticus
CTTGCCSACAAGCAAAAGMTTAGCTCGGACGCGGCCTTGGCGCGCTGCTCGGCGAAACCCGTCGGGAAGAGCCTCTGGTGGTCGATCGTGACACCAGCGGTGCCGCCATCCCGGAGAGCGGAGCGAATGCCTCCCCGCTGCGGATGATTGCGGTTGCCGCGATCAAGCCGCTGCCGGGCAATCCGCGCAAGCATTTCGATGAAGCCGCGCTGGATGAGCTTGCAGCTTCGATCGCGGCGCGCGGCGTGATCCAGCCGATTATCGTGCGCCCGGTGGGTCCGGGCCAATACCAGTTGGTGGCGGGCGAGCGGCGCTGGCGCGCGGCGCAGAAGGCGCGGCTCCACGAAATCCCCGCTTTGGTGCGCACGCTGGACGAGCGCGAGGTGATGGCGCTGGCGCTGATCGAGAATCTCCAGCGCGAAGATCTCAATCCTATCGAAGAAGCCAAGGCTTATCAAAGGCTTGCTGATGATGAAGGCCTGACTCAGGCCGAAATTGCACGGCTTGTGGATAAATCGCGCAGCCATGTCGCCAATCTCCAGCGCCTGCTTCACTTGCCCGATGCCGTGCTTGATCTGGTCGAGCAGGGCCAGCTGACGATGGGTCATGCCCGCGCGCTGATCGGGCGCGAGGATGCCGCCGAGCTTGCCGATATTGCCGTGCGCGACAATCTTTCGGTGCGTGAGGTTGAGATGTTGGTGCGCAAGCTCACCCGCAAATCCACCAATGCCGCAGCATGGCGATCGCAAGGCCCGCATTTGCGCTCTGATGTGCACCGGGCAGCGCGGGCAGGGGCAGGGTGAGTGCGCCTTGCGCATCGCGATAGGTGAGCATCGCGCCTGCCGCGCAATCCCATGCTTCGCCTTGCAT
>NZ_JAYEEU010000038.1:0-708 GCF_034653295.1 Erythrobacter epiphyticus
ACGAKAYGGGCCCTCGGGTATCGCCGAATGCGTTCGACGAGGAAGCTGAGAAGGTCGCGCATAGCCCGCCCTTCTTCGTCGCGATCATGCGCCCAGAAGGCCCGGAACTGCCACTCACCGTCCTCCATGAACCAGACACCATGGAGATATTCGAGGCCTCCGGGAAAATATGGGTCGCCTTCAATGTCGTAGAACACGTCGCCATCCGCCGGTTCAGGCAAGAGACCGAAGCCTTTGCCCGGCTCCGGTTCCCGCAACTCGAAGGATGGGCCGGTGCCCGCGCGCCGGGCCGTCTGCAGTCTGGCTTGTGCCACAAGCTTGCGCTGCGTCTCTGCTGCCATCTTCGGGACACGTTCCGCCCTCCCGGCAAGCGCCGTCATGGTGGTAACCCCGGCTGCCTCGAGTTTCTGGCGTTGGCTGCGGGTTATGCCTGCGACAAGGGCAAGGCTGTCGTCCTGCTCCCACTGCGCATTGCAATGATCGCTCCAGCGGCAAAGGCCACAGGAGGCGTTGGGCTCGGCGCGGGTTGCCGGGCGTTCGGCCACAAACCCTTCAAGCATCGAGCGCGCATGCCGCGCGTACGCGGAGACATCGGCCAGACGAACCGTGTATCGGCTGCCGTCTCCCAGCTGGAGATGCGGATGGCATGCAGAGCTTTGCCGGCTTGCGTCTGGGCTATGCGTTCCGCATTTTGCCGGGGCTGGAAGC
>NZ_JAYEEU010000039.1:0-1183 GCF_034653295.1 Erythrobacter epiphyticus
GTCTGGACTGGCGCCGCGTGCATGGCGGACGCCGTCCGATCGCGCCCCAGCTTGCCGCTTGACGGGGTGCGTGCGGACTGATTCAACCTACACATGCTGATGGAAGCGGACCTTCCCGATGACGTTGACGCGCTGCGCGCGCTCGTCCTCGAACAGGCCCGCGCATTGGCCGATCTCACAGATGCCAAGGGCAAGGCCGATGCCCGGATCGAGCGCCTGCAGGCGATCATCGAAGCGTTCCAGCGGCACCGGTTTGGCCGCAAGTCCGAGCAGCTCGATCCCGATCAGTTCGAGCTGGCGCTGGAAGATATCGAGACCGCGCTGGGCAGCGCGCAGGCCGCGCGTGATGCCGCGCTGCCCAAGGCCAAGGGCGAACGTCCGCGCAAGACCAACCGCGGTGCGTTGCCCGCCCATCTCGAGCGGATCGAGCAGGTCGTCGATGTCGAGGATAAAGCCTGCCCGTGCTGCGCCGGCGCGCTCCACCAGATCGGCGAGGATGTCGCCGAACGCCTCGATGTCGTTCCCACCACCTTCCGCGTGCTGGTCACCCGCCGCCCGCGCTATGGCTGCCGCTCGTGCGAGAGCGCGGTCGTGCAGGCTCCGGCACCGGCACGGATCGTCGAAGGCGGCATTCCCACCGAGGCACTGATCGCGCAGGTGCTGGTATCCAAGTATGCCGATCACCTGCCGCTCTACCGGCAAGCTCAGATCTATGCCCGGCAGGGCATCCAACTGGATCGCTCCACCCTTGCCGACTGGGTCGGACGCGCGGCCTGGTATCTGCGCCCCTTGCGCGATCACATCCTCGAGCGATTGCGACGATCCGAGCGGCTGTTCGCCGACGAGACCACCGCACCCGTGCTCGAGCCGGGACGCAGGAAGACCAAGACCGGTCAGATCTGGACCTATGCCTGCGATGACCGACCTTGGGGCGGCAGTGACCCGCCGATGGTGGCCTATGTCTACGCTGCTGATCGCAAGACCGAGCGACCCGAAGCGCATCTCCATGGCTTTGCAGGCATCCTGCAGGTCGACGGCTATGGCGCCTATGCGGCGCTTGCCCGGCGTCACCAGCAGATCCGCCTCGCGTTCTGCTGGGCGCACGTGCGCCGCAAGTTCTACGAGCTTGCCGAGAGCTCGCCAGTGGCCGCCGACGTGCTGCGCCACGTTGCTTCCCTCTACG
>NZ_JAYEEU010000040.1:0-825 GCF_034653295.1 Erythrobacter epiphyticus
GAATAATGCAGGGCGGTGGTGCCCTTGCGGGCATGGCCCATAATGTCGGCGCGCATCAAATCGGGCACATCGGCCTGTGCGTAGAAGCTTGAGCCGAGCGAGCGGATCGAATGCATATCTGCCTTCTTGCCCGAAATGAGGTTTTCGGGGATCGTCATGTGCAGGGCAATCCAGTCGGACATATGGCGCCAGGCGATGTTGCGGAACTTATGACCACCGACCCGCGCGTCATTGAGGTAGAGTTCGGGAAATAGCTCCCGGCGCCCCTCGTCCCTGATCGCTCTCACGTAATCGGCAAAGCCAAGCCGCATGATCTCGGGGTGAAGCGGGACCATGCGCCCACGGTTCTCGTTCTTCTCGCCGCCATCAACGCCATCTTCGGCGCGCACATCATTGTCCTTGATCACGATGCTGGGGGTCACATCGTCAATGTGCACTTCGTCGGTGCGCAGCCCGCCGACCTCGTTGACGGTGGCGTGTGTATAATAAAGCAGCAGCGGCAACCAGTAGGCCGCATCGTGATAGACCTCGCTGCCTGCATTTTCATCAAGGCGCTTCAAGTGCCCGCCGCCGCCCGTCCAGATTGGTGCGGTGAACAGGCATTCCATGTGCTTGACGGTCCACACAGGGCGCGCGGTCTTGGCCGAGACCTTCTTGTGCTTGCCGAACCTGACCCGCGCAAAATCCAGCGCCTTGGTGTTGGCAAGCTTGGGTGCCCACTCATTTTCGGCAAGGATGTCATAGGCGGTCGACATATAGGACAGGTCGCGCCTCACCGTGTTGATCGAGCGCGTGTTGTGGCGATCGAGCTGGAAGGTCTGGGCT
>NZ_JAYEEU010000041.1:0-3255 GCF_034653295.1 Erythrobacter epiphyticus
AAGGTTCGTCTCATCAACCACCAGAGCCGGCCCCGTCCCCGTCGTCGTCACCGTCGGACCATCATCGGCAAAGCGCACATTGCCGCCCAGATCCACGGTCGCACTGTCCGTCGCCGTGTCGCCATCGCCATCGGTGATGGTCGAACGCGCCGTCAGCGCGATCTTGCCATTGGCAAGAACAACAAGCTGATCGTCAAACGGAGCCGTGGTCGTGCCTTCGACCGCATGATCGATCTGCTGGTACTGGTTCAGCGTCACCGCACCCGTGCTGCTGACCGACAGATCAAACACCGTGTTGCCGGCATTGACCCCGCCCTGCGTCGCCGCAGTCGAGCCGACCACCCTGCCGTCGATCAGATAAAGATTGATCGCCGCGCCGCCGCTGGTCAGACCCGAGACCGCATCGGTCACGCTCAGCGCATAGCTCAGCACCGGCGTCGCCGCACCATCCGCACCCGCCGCAAAGGTCAGCGAGAACACCCCGCCAAAGGCAGCCGTCGAGGTCGCCGTATCCGTATCCGTCGGATCGCCATCCGTGTTCGCATCCCGCGTCGTCAGAACAACACCAGCTTCCGGACCCGCCACCACATCAATGCTCGGCGCATCGTCCTTGAACACCAGCCTTTGAGCAATGTTGAGGCTGGCGCTGGCCGTGTCGCCATCAAAGTCGCGCGCGGTTGCTGTCAGCGTGATCAGTTTCGCTGCCGAAAGCGTTAACGGGTCGTTGGGATTATTGGCATCAGCATGGCGCACCGCGCGCTGCTGATCGAGCGTCACCGTGCCATCGGCTGCCACCGTCACCGTGAACACCAGCGCACCCGAGACCGCCGTGCGGCCTTCGACCACACCGCCCGCCGTCAGCGAGAGGATCACGTTCTGACCGGTCGCGGTATCCACCAGACCCGAAGGACCGGCCACAACGTCCAGCGCATAGGTCAGCGAACCGCTCGCCGCCGGACCATCCGCACCAAAGGCCGTGACAAAGTTCGCAGCAAAGCTCGCGCTCGCGTTCACCGTAAGGTTCGTCTCATCAACCACCAGAGCCGGCCCCGTCCCCGTCGTCGTCACCGTCGGACCATCATCGGCAAAGCGCACATTGCCGCCCAGATCCACGGTCGCACTGTCCGTCGCCGTGTCGCCATCGCCATCGGTGATGGTCGAACGCGCCGTCAGCGCGATCTTGCCATTGGCAAGAACAACAAGCTGATCGTCAAACGGAGCCGTGGTCGTGCCTTCGACCGCATGATCGATCTGCTGGTACTGGTTCAGCGTCACCGCACCCGTGCTGCTGACCGACAGATCAAACACCGTGTTGCCGGCATTGACCCCGCCCTGCGTCGCCGCAGTCGAGCCGACCACCCTGCCGTCGATCAGATAAAGATTGATCGCCGCGCCGCCGCTGGTCAGACCCGAGACCGCATCGGTCACGCTCAGCGCATAGCTCAGCACCGGCGTCGCCGCACCATCCGCACCCGCCGCAAAGGTCAGCGAGAACACCCCGCCAAAGGCAGCCGTCGAGGTCGCCGTATCCGTATCCGTCGGATCGCCATCCGTGTTCGCATCCCGCGTCGTCAGAACAACACCAGCTTCCGGACCCGCCACCACATCAATGCTCGGCGCATCGTCCTTGAACACCAGCCTTTGAGCAATGTTGAGGCTGGCGCTGGCCGTGTCGCCATCAAAGTCGCGCGCGGTTGCTGTCAGCGTGATCAGTTTCGCTGCCGAAAGCGTTAACGGGTCGTTGGGATTATTGGCATCAGCATGGCGCACCGCGCGCTGCTGATCGAGCGTCACCGTGCCATCGGCTGCCACCGTCACCGTGAACACCAGCGCACCCGAGACCGCCGTGCGGCCTTCGACCACACCGCCCGCCGTCAGCGAGAGGATCACGTTCTGACCGGTCGCGGTATCCACCAGACCCGAAGGACCGGCCACAACGTCCAGCGCATAGGTCAGCGAACCGCTCGCCGCCGGACCATCCGCACCAAAGGCCGTGACAAAGTTCGCAGCAAAGCTCGCGCTCGCGTTCACCGTAAGGTTCGTCTCATCAACCACCAGAGCCGGCCCCGTCCCCGTCGTCGTCACCGTCGGACCATCATCGGCAAAGCGCACATTGCCGCCCAGATCCACGGTCGCACTGTCCGTCGCCGTGTCGCCATCGCCATCGGTGATGGTCGAACGCGCCGTCAGCGCGATCTTGCCATTGGCAAGAACAACAAGCTGATCGTCAAACGGAGCCGTGGTCGTGCCTTCGACCGCATGATCGATCTGCTGGTACTGGTTCAGCGTCACCGCACCCGTGCTGCTGACCGACAGATCAAACACCGTGTTGCCGGCATTGACCCCGCCCTGCGTCGCCGCAGTCGAGCCGACCACCCTGCCGTCGATCAGATAAAGATTGATCGCCGCGCCGCCGCTGGTCAGACCCGAGACCGCATCGGTCACGCTCAGCGCATAGCTCAGCACCGGCGTCGCCGCTCCATCCGCACCCGCCGCAAAGGTCAGCGAGAACACCCCGCCAAAGGCAGCCGTCGAGGTCGCCGTATCCGTATCCGTCGGATCGCCATCCGTGTTCGCATCCCGCGTCGTCAGAACAACACCAGCTTCCGGACCCGCCACCACATCAATGCTCGGCGCATCGTCCTTGAACACCAGCCTTTGAGCAATGTTGAGGCTGGCGCTGGCCGTGTCGCCATCAAAGTCGCGCGCGGTTGCTGTCAGCGTGATCAGTTTCGCTGCCGAAAGCGTTAACGGGTCGTTGGGATTATTGGCATCAGCATGGCGCACCGCGCGCTGCTGATCGAGCGTCACCGTGCCATCGGCTGCCACCGTCACCGTGAACACCAGCGCACCCGAGACCGCCGTGCGGCCTTCGACCACACCGCCCGCCGTCAGCGAGAGGATCACGTTCTGACCGGTCGCGGTATCCACCAGACCCGAAGGACCGGCCACAACGTCCAGCGCATAGGTCAGCGAACCGCTCGCCGCCGGACCATCCGCACCAAAGGCCGTGACAAAGTTCGCAGCAAAGCTCGCGCTCGCGTTCACCGTAAGGTTCGTCTCATCAACCACCAGAGCCGGCCCCGTCCCCGTCGTCGTCACCGTCGGACCATCATCGGCAAAGCGCACATTGCCGCCCAGATCCACGGTCGCACTGTCCGTCGCCGTGTCGCCATCGCCATCGGTGATGGTCGAACGCGCCGTCAGCGCGATCTTGCCATTGGCAAGAACAACAAGCTGATCGTCAAACGGAGC
>NZ_JAYEEU010000042.1:0-2416 GCF_034653295.1 Erythrobacter epiphyticus
GATGTCTGCAGGTCAGACGATTGAAMATGCTGTCGCTCTAACCGACCACTTGTAGGCTTCGCCAGCGCTATCCTCGGTGTTTCACGAACCGCCGGTTTCGGCGGAATCAGTCGTTCAGGCACGCTGTGCCGGTTGGCAGCTTTGTCCCAGATCAGGCCGCGCAGTCCCTCCACTTTCAGCGCGGCCCTCACGGGTGTGATCCGTTTTTCCTGCTTCAATCTGAGCCTCGGCTTGCCAGTGCGCGAACGATGGCGAAGCGGGAGTAGTCGAACGGGGCGGGGGCGCAGATCGCTCGTTGCGACATCAATCTGCTTGACCATGAAGGCGCGATATTCCGCCAGCACTTGGGCCACACCATGCGTCTCGACCCGCTTGGAATAATGCAGGGCGTTGGTGCCCTTGCGGGCATGGCCCATAATGTCGGCGCGCATCAAATCGGGCACATCGGCCTGTGCGTAGAAGCTTGAGCCGAGCGAGCGGATCGAATGCATATCTGCCTTCTTGCCCGAAATGAGGTTTTCGGGGATCGTCATGTGCAGGGCAATCCAGTCGGACATATGGCGCCAGGCGATGTTGCGGAACTTATGACCACCGACCCGCGCGTCATTGAGGTAGAGTTCGGGAAATAGCTCCCGGCGCCCCTCGTCCCTGATCGCTCTCACGTAATCGGCAAAGCCAAGCCGCATGATCTCGGGGTGAAGCGGGACCATGCGCCCACGGTTCTCGTTCTTCTCGCCGCCATCAACGCCATCTTCGGCGCGCACATCATTGTCCTTGATCACGATGCTGGGGGTCACATCGTCAATGTGCACTTCGTCGGTGCGCAGCCCGCCGACCTCGTTGACGGTGGCGTGTGTATAATAAAGCAGCAGCGGCAACCAGTAGGCCGCATCGTGATAGACCTCGCTGCCTGCATTTTCATCAAGGCGCTTCAAGTGCCCGCCGCCGCCCGTCCAGATTGGTGCGGTGAACAGGCATTCCATGTGCTTGACGGTCCACACAGGGCGCGCGGTCTTGGCCGAGACCTTCTTGTGCTTGCCGAACCTGACCCGCGCAAAATCCAGCGCCTTGGTGTTGGCAAGCTTGGGTGCCCACTCATTTTCGGCAAGGATGTCATAGGCGGTCGACATATAGGACAGGTCGCGCCTCACCGTGTTGATCGAGCGCGTGTTGTGGCGATCGAGCTGGAAGGTCTGGGCTACCTCCTCAAAGGGCCGCTTGAAATCCTTGGCAGGGCGGCAGTCGCTCGGCATCTGCAAGAGGGCGTTCTTGTATTTGGCGACATCGGTATGGTTGTAGTCGCCAAGCGGCTTGTCGCCGGTGATCCAGGCGAAGGTGCGCAGCACCCGCTCATACTGCCCGAGGCCGCGCGTCCAGTGCCCGGCAAGCCGGGCAAGCTTGAGAATGCGCGGGATGACCTCGCTGAAGCGCGCGGCGTGATAGGTCTGGAACACACATTCGGGCTGCTCGACCGCGCCTGGATTGGTCGTCTGGCTTTCCAGCGCTGCCAAGCTGGGGAGGGCGGGGACAGCTGATGGCGGTGTCCCAGGTGCAGAAGACGCAGGTGCTGGCGGCGCGAAGGTGAGGGGTTCACCATTCTTGCGCCGCTTGGCGAGCAGGGCTTCCTGCTGGTCAAAGGCTGACTGCACATCCTCATCAAGGAAATGAGCGGCGAGCCGATTGGCTTCGGACATCGCCAGCAAGTGGATGTGCTTCAGGCGGCCGATCACGGCAGGGGTGGGCTCGACCCCGAGGCTTTCGGCCATGATCTCCATGATGTCGTCCGCGATAAGATCGCGGTTGCAATACTGGTCGAGCTCGCAAGCGACCTCCTCGATCGCCCACTCATCATGCCCGGCAGCGGCAAGCTTGCGACGGTGTTCGTCGGTCAGCTCGACAATCGTGCCTGGACGCTGCGCAAGATCAAAGGCGCTGGCATGGGTGCGGGCAAGGCGCACCAGTGATTGCGGGTCGGTGGCAGGGTCGTGAAACTTGTCGATAAGCTGTGCAAGACAGGTGCGCAGTTCGGTCTCGAACAGCCCCTTGAGCATCTCTGGCTCGAGTGTGCGGTCGAGATTGAAATAGGCACTCACGGCTTGCTTCACCTTCTCGAAATGCGCCGACAGGGCGGCGCCGCGAATCCGGGCTTCCTGCGCGCAGCAGGTCTCCAGTGATACTATGGCTGTGACATCATTGCCATTTTGCCAACGCGCACGCTCGCGGAAGTAGTAGCGGCCTGAGCGACGCATGGTGAAGGGGACTTTGGGCATTGAAGGGTCTCCAGAAAGGAGCCCGGTGAAACCGTATGTGATACACTATGTGCACCACTGCCTCACCGAACCGATGAAAGCGGTTTTCATTTCAATGCTTTATTTGAAAAGTGGTCGGGGAGACAGGATGCGAGTCCACTTTTCCG
>NZ_JAYEEU010000043.1:0-2495 GCF_034653295.1 Erythrobacter epiphyticus
GCGTAAGCGGTGTTCTCAGGCCACATGAGCGTGTGGGGTGAGCTCGTCTATCCGCGATGCGGGGTGGCCATTGGCGAGCCTGGTGAGCGTCGCGGCCAGCCATGTGTGTGGGTTGATGCCGGTGAGCTTGCAGTTTTCGATGAGCGTGGCGATCACCGCCCAGTTGTCGCCACCCTCGTCGGAGCCGGCGAACAGGGCGTTCTTGCGGCCCAAGGCGAGCGGACGGATGGCGCGCTCAACGGCGTTGTTGTCGAGATCGATGCGTCCATCGTCGAGGAAGCGCGTCAGGCCATCCCAGCGTTTGAGGGCGTAGCTGATCGCTTCGCCGAGCTTGGCCTTGGCGCTGACCTGCCGGCCGCGGGCTTCGAGGAACTTGTGCAGGTCGTCGATGATCGGCCGGCTGCGCTGGTCACGGACGCGGCGACGCTCGTCAGCAGATAGGCCGCGGATCTCGTCCTCAATGGCGTAGAGGGAAGCAACGTGGCGCAGCACGTCGGCGGCCACTGGCGAGCTCTCGGCAAGCTCGTAGAACTTGCGGCGCACGTGCGCCCAGCAGAACGCGAGGCGGATCTGCTGGTGACGCCGGGCAAGCGCCGCATAGGCGCCATAGCCGTCGACCTGCAGGATGCCTGCAAAGCCATGGAGATGCGCTTCGGGTCGCTCGGTCTTGCGATCAGCAGCGTAGACATAGGCCACCATCGGCGGGTCACTGCCGCCCCAAGGTCGGTCATCGCAGGCATAGGTCCAGATCTGACCGGTCTTGGTCTTCCTGCGTCCCGGCTCGAGCACGGGTGCGGTGGTCTCGTCGGCGAACAGCCGCTCGGATCGTCGCAATCGCTCGAGGATGTGATCGCGCAAGGGGCGCAGATACCAGGCCGCGCGTCCGACCCAGTCGGCAAGGGTGGAGCGATCCAGTTGGATGCCCTGCCGGGCATAGATCTGAGCTTGCCGGTAGAGCGGCAGGTGATCGGCATACTTGGATACCAGCACCTGCGCGATCAGTGCCTCGGTGGGAATGCCGCCTTCGACGATCCGTGCCGGTGCCGGAGCCTGCACGACCGCGCTCTCGCACGAGCGGCAGCCATAGCGCGGGCGGCGGGTGACCAGCACGCGGAAGGTGGTGGGAACGACATCGAGGCGTTCGGCGACATCCTCGCCGATCTGGTGGAGCGCGCCGGCGCAGCACGGGCAGGCTTTATCCTCGACATCGACGACCTGCTCGATCCGCTCGAGATGGGCGGGCAACGCACCGCGGTTGGTCTTGCGCGGACGTTCGCCCTTGGCCTTGGGCAGCGCGGCATCACGCGCGGCCTGCGCGCTGCCCAGCGCGGTCTCGATATCTTCCAGCGCCAGCTCGAACTGATCGGGATCGAGCTGCTCGGACTTGCGGCCAAACCGGTGCCGCTGGAACGCTTCGATGATCGCCTGCAGGCGCTCGATCCGGGCATCGGCCTTGCCCTTGGCATCTGTGAGATCGGCCAATGCGCGGGCCTGTTCGAGGACGAGCGCGCGCAGCGCGTCAACGTCATCGGGAAGGTCCGCTTCCATCAGCATGTGTAGGTTGAATCAGTCCGCACGCACCCCGTCAAGCGGCAAGCTGGGGCGCGATCGGACGGCGTCCGCCATGCACGCGGCGCCAGTCCAGACCCTCGAGCAAAGCACCCAGTTGGGCAGCGGTCAGACGCATCACGCCTTCCTGGATCCGGGGCCATCGGAAGGTGCCTTGCTCCAGCCTCTTGGCCATCAGGCAAAGACCTGTTCCGTCCCACCAGATGAGCTTGATCCGGTCGGCACGCTTGGCGCGGAACACATAGATCACACCCGAATAGGGCTTGCCGCCATACTCGGCCGCCACAAGCGCGGCGAGAGAGTCCGCTCCCTTCCGAAAATCCACGGGGCGCGTCGCCACCATCACCTTCGCGCCGGGTGCCGGGCCAATCATCGTGATGCTCGAAGAGCAGTGATGACCGCGGTGATCGTATCCGCATCAGCGGCGCTGCCGATCCTGACCAGCGCGTCGCCTAGCTCCAACTCGATCGCGCTGGCTCTGGAGCTTCTGCGTTGCGATGCCCGCTTGCCCGCCACAGGCGGCGGCGATGGCTCTTGCTCCTCGAGGACCGCCGGCACGAACATAGGTGCCGCGCGAGGTGCGACTGGCAGCGCGATACCGCGCTCCTCCATCTCCTTGCGCAGCAGGCGGCGCCAAGTGAAGAGCTGGGATACCGACATGCCATGGCGGCGCGCCACCGCGCTCACACTCTCCGTGCCCGAATAGCTCTCCGCGACGATCGAGGCCTTCACCTCCGGCGGCCAGTCCCGACGCTTGCCGACACCGGTGAAAACCTCGAAGCGACGCACACCGCTGATACCAGCATCATCACATGACATCGTCATAGCATCAGCGCCCTCTACAATCAGGGCGCGGACACTCCGCGGTCCGCGTCACCCGCGCAAGGTGGGCTCAGGACAGCGCTTACCGTAAAGCWTGTTTGTTG
>NZ_JAYEEU010000044.1:0-773 GCF_034653295.1 Erythrobacter epiphyticus
GCAGCAAGTGGCCGGGCGGTGTCGTGACGAGTGAATACCAGGCCTGCAWCGTCCAGCGCATAGGTCAGCGAACCGCTCGCCGCCGGACCATCCGCACCAAAGGCCGTGACAAAGTTCGCAGCAAAGCTCGCGCTCGCGTTCACCGTAAGGTTCGTCTCATCAACCACCAGAGCCGGCCCCGTCCCCGTCGTCGTCACCGTCGGACCATCATCGGC
Source organism: Erythrobacter epiphyticus (assembly GCF_034653295.1). Taxonomy (NCBI): domain Bacteria; kingdom Pseudomonadati; phylum Pseudomonadota; class Alphaproteobacteria; order Sphingomonadales; family Erythrobacteraceae; genus Erythrobacter; species Erythrobacter epiphyticus. Next base: position 216 of record NZ_JAYEEU010000044.1, read on the forward strand.
AAAGCGCACATTGCCGCCCAGATCCACGGTCGCACTGTCCGTCGCCGTGTCGCCATCGCCATCGGTGATGGTCGAACGCGCCGTCAGCGCGATCTTGCCATTGGCAAGAACAACAAGCTGATCGTCAAACGGAGCCGTGGTCGTGCCTTCGACCGCATGATCGATCTGCTGGTACTGGTTCAGCGTCACCGCACCCGTGCTGCTGACCGACAGATCAAACACCGTGTTGCCGGCATTGACCCCGCCCTGCGTCGCCGCAGTCGAGCCGACCACCCTGCCGTCGATCAGATAAAGATTGATCGCCGCGCCGCCGCTGGTCAGACCCGAGACCGCATCGGTCACGCTCAGCGCATAGCTCAGCACCGGCGTCGCCGCTCCATCCGCACCCGCCGCAAAGGTCAGCGAGAACACCCCGCCAAAGGCAGCCGTCGAGGTCGCCGTATCCGTATCCGTCGGATCGCCATCCGTGTTCGCATCCCGCGTCGTCAGAACAACACCAGCTTCCGGACCCGCCACCACATCAATGCTCGGCGCATCGTCGWCGATGAKGACGTTGAA
>NZ_JAYEEU010000045.1:0-753 GCF_034653295.1 Erythrobacter epiphyticus
GCTTGATCGGGCGTCAGCAGTGATTTCAAATTGCACCAGCCGCCCGGTCTTCCGCTGAGTGATCATTGCGCGGTCGCGAACCTCGCAACCAGCCACGAGATCGCCGATCTTCAGCTTCACCAGATCGCAGCCGTGCAGCTTGCTGTCGATCGCCAGGTCGAACAGAGCGCGGTCTCGGAGCCGCTCCTCGCGATCAAGGAAGAACCGGATCACCCAAATCTGCTTCTGGGTCAGCGGCCGCTTGGTGTCGACGGTCCTGCCGGCATTCCTCGAAACCCGATTTTGCATGGCCGGGTTGAGGTGAGATTAGGTCATCATCTTTCTCCATGGCCTTGATTGGCCAGGATCAAAGAACGGACGCCGACCCGGCGAGAACACCATTGCCGTGCATGGAAAGCGTGATAGCGGCCTACGCTGCCTCAGGCACGCACAGGCAAAAGGGCCGCTTTCGATATAAGCGGACACGTAGCAATGCCGGTGCGAATGGCGGCTTCGTCCCACATTCGGCCTTTGGGCCCGCTTGGCATGTTAACCCCGCTTCCCGAAGATTTGAGCGTGAGCCACACTTTGCCGTGCGAGAGGGCGAAGCTTCCGCAAMACTGTGAATAATGCTTTGAAAGCCTCTCAGCAAAAGTTTGGGTATATAAGGCGGTATTTTGGTGAAAAATACAAAATTAAAACACATAAAACAATATAATAACATATAGGTATGATTCTCACCATCTCCGCCAGCAATCCATCATTCACGGCAGG